>JAIETR010000016.1 GCA_019745075.1 Qipengyuania sp. | reverse complement strand
GCGGCGGGGGTCCGCGGCTTCATCGTCTCCGGCCTGCGCCAGGCGCTGGCGACAGGCGACCGGCGCAGCGCGCAGGCGCCCGATGCGGCCGCCATGGGGCGCTGGGTTTCGCATTTTCAAAGCCCCTCCCCTTCCGGGGTGGGGTTGGGGTGGGGGCTGTCAAGTGCCGGCACTTTCCCCACCCCCTACCCCTCCCCTGAAGGGGAGGGGCTTATGCTGCGCGAGCCTCGCATCGCCTTCGCTTCTGTCCCCCGAGGCCGCGCCGAGGAAGCCGCGCCGGTGCCCGAGGCGGCGCGCGACTATCCGCTCGGCATCGCGCGCGGGCAGGTCGCGAACACCTATATCGTCGCCGAGGCGGCGGACGGGCTGGTGCTGGTCGATCAGCATGCCGCGCATGAACGGCTCGTGCTCGAGCGCCTTCGCGCCGCTGGCGCGGGGGAGGCGGCCACCCGGCCGCAGGCGCTGCTGATCCCCGATGTGGTCGAGCTCGACGAGCCCTCCTGCGACCGGCTCGAGGAAGCGAGCGGCAAGCTCGCCGCGATGGGCCTCGCCATCGAACGCTTCGGTCCCTCGGCGATGCTGGTGCGCAGCGTGCCGCACGCCTTGGGTGGGGCCGATCCGGAAAAGCTGCTGCGTGACATCGCCGACGATCTCGCGCTCAATGGCGATCCGCTGCTGCTCGGCGAGAAACTCGATCTGGTGCTCGCGACCATGGCCTGTCACGGCTCGGTCCGCGCCGGGCGCGTGTTGTCGGTTGCCGAGATGAACGCGCTGCTGCGCGAGATGGAAACCACCCCGCGCTCGGGACAATGCAACCACGGGCGTCCGACATGGGTCAAGCTCGCCATGAGCGACGTCGAAAAGCTGTTCGGGAGACATTGATGCGCGGATTGGTGATGGTGGCTGTGTCGGCGGCGGTGCTCACGGGGTGCGGCGAGACCGGGAAGTCGCGCGAACAGCAGGCCATCGACGACGAGAGGGCCATCGCCGAGGTCGAGGCGGCGCAGACCCCGCCGCCCGATGTCGTCACCCCGCAGCGCATCACCGACGAGGAGCGCGCCCGTTTCAAGCTGAGCGAGAGCGGCTGCGCCTTCGCGGTCAACAATCCCGAGCTCGGCGCGCAGGCGATCCTGCAAATGAACGTCGGCTACATGAAATTCGACGGAGCGATGGAGCGCTTCGCGCCCGATGCGGGCGCTGCCGACGGGCCGGCGGGCACCAGCACCAAATACGACGGCGGCCGCCACCGGCTGAGCGTGCGCTTCGACACCGCCAAGACCGCGAAGGCCGGAGGCGATGCGATCAGCGTGCCGACCCAGATTACGCTGCAGGATGGGCGGAGGCGAACCGTCTATGTCGCGGAAGGCACCTCGCTCTGCGGCTAGCCGGCTTGCCGGTATCTCCATGCGTTCGTGTCGAGCAAGTCGAGACACGTCGCGCCAGGCGTCTCGACCACGCTCGACACGAACGGGGCTTGGTTCAGTGCCGAAGCGTCAAGGAACTGGCGCATCCGGATTGCGAACGCGGATGAGGCCGTTGGAGACCATCTCCAGCACCGGTTCGTCGGATTGGTTGAACACCCGCACCCGGCTCTTGAACAGCCCCATGTCCGGCCTCGACAGACTGCGGCGTTTCTCGATCACCTCGGTCTCGCAGCGCAGCACATCGCCGGGATAGACCGGCTTGAGCCAGCGCAGATTGTCGATGCCCGGCGAACCGAGTCCGGCCTGTTGCACCGTGCTCATATTGTCGACCAGCATCCGCATGGTCATGGCGCAGCTGTGCCAGCCGCTTGCGGAAAGGCGGCCGAAATAGGTCTTCGCCGCGGCTTCATCGTCGAGGTGGAATGGCTGGGGATCGTATTTCGCAGCGTACTCGACGACTTCCTCACGCGTCACCGCATAGCGGCCAAAGCTCTGGCGGCTGCCGACCTCGATATCCTCGTAATGAACCACCCGCTCAATCTCCCAGGCTGAATCGCGCGAACAGCGTGTAGCCCATCGGGCTGCTACCAAAATAGGGGTCGAGGGCGAACGGTTTGGCGAGGGTCGAAACCGTCCCGCCAGGCGCAGCTCGGCGGCCGGTGGGGGCTCACTCCGACACGAGCGAGATCCCGCGATGCTCCCCTCCCGACGCGAGAGATTGCCAAGCGAGGGCGATCCACCATAGGGGGCCTCATGCGCAGCGCCCTCGCCGTTACCCTGCTCGTGGCACTCACCGGCTGCGTCACCGCGCGCCCGGTCGCGGGGCCGGTCGCGCCGGTCGAGGTCAAGATCATCGCCATCAACGATTTCCACGGCGCGCTCGAGCCGCCGCGCGCCAGCATTTCCGCGACCACAACCGACGGGGCGACGGTGCCAGTGCCAGCGGGGGGTGCGGCCCATCTCGCCACCGCGGTCGCGCGGCTCCGTGAGGGCCATCCCAACACCATCACCGTGGCGGCGGGAGACCTGACCGGCGCCTCTCCTTTCGCCTCGTCGCAATTCCTCGACGAGCCGACGGTGTTGGCGATGAACCGGATCGGGCTCGAGCTCAACGCGGTCGGCAATCACGAGTTCGACCGCGGCCCCGAGGAATTGACGCGCCTGCAGAACGGTGGCTGCGCGCGGCACACCGCCAGGCCCCCGTGCCGCCTGGACCGCGATTTTCCCGGCGCGCGCTTCCGCTATCTCGCGGCAAATGTGCGGACGGCGAGCGGCGGGAAGCTGTTCCCGGCCACCCATGTCCGGCGCTTCGGGGAGGGCGGCAGGGCGGTGAGCGTGGGCTTCATCGGGCTGACGCTCAAGGAGACGCCGACGCTGGTCGTGCCGAGCGTGGTCGCGGGCCTCCGCTTCGATGACGAGGCGGCGACCGTCAACGCGCTGGTCCCGAAGCTGCGCGCCGAGGGGGCCGACGCGGTGGTCGTGCTGATTCATCAGGGCATGACGACGAAGGTCGGCTACAACGACAAGAGCTGTCAGGGTGTATCGGGCGACCTGTTGCCGATCCTCGCCAGGCTCGACCCAGGCGTCGATCTGGTCGTCTCGGGCCATACGCACTCCGCCTATGTCTGCGACTATGCGGCGATCGACCCGGCGCGCCCGTTCCTGCTCACCAGCGCCGGGCGGAACGGGATGCTGGTGAGCGACATCACCCTCGCCATCGACCCGGCGACACGCCGCGTGGTTTCGCGCCGTGCGGACAATGTCATCGTCCAGGGAAGCGGATACACCGGCGCCGCGGGCATCGTGCCGGTGAATCCGGCGTTTCCGGTGTTTCCCGCCGATCCTCAGGTTTCGTCGCTCGTTTCGCGCTATGTCGCCGCCGCCGCACCGGTCGCCCGGCGCGTGGTGGGACGCCTTTCCTCGGCCTTGCTGCGCGAGTGGAACAGCTCGGGCGAATCGCCGCTCGGCAGCCTGGTCGCCGACGCGCAGCTCAAGGCCACCGGCGCGCGCATCGCTTTCATGAACAGCGGCGGGCTGCGCGCCGATCTCGTGCCCTCAGCGGACGGAAGTGTCACATATGGCCAACTCTACGCCGTCCAGCCCTTCGGAAATGTCCTCCAGGTGAAGGGCATGACCGGCGCGCAGATCCGCAGCGTTCTCGAGCAGCAGTTCGCCAGCGGCTCGAACACCGCCGAGAAGCCGAACATGCTCCAGGTCTCGCGCGGTTTCGCCTTCAGCTACGACCTCACCCGCCCCGCGGGCCAGCGGATCGTGTCGGTAACGCTCGACGCTCGCCCGCTCGAGGAAGCACGGGTCTATCGCGTGGCGGTGAGCAATTTTCTCGCCACCGGCGGCGACAATTTCACCGCCTTCGAGGCCGGCACCGATCTCGGCGGCAACACCGAGGATCTCGACGCGCTCGAAGCCTGGTTCGCCGGCGGCGCGCCGGTGACGCCGCCGCCGGCCGGGCGGATCACCCGGCTCGACTCGCCACCTGGCTAGACGTTGAACTTGAAGTGCAGGACATCGCCGTCCTGCACGACATAGTCCTTGCCCTCCTGCCGCAGCTTGCCCGCCTCGCGCGCGGGGGCTTCGCCGCCGAGCGTGACGTAATCGTCGTAGGCGACGGTTTCGGCGCGGATGAAGCCCTTCTCGAAGTCGCTGTGGATCTCGCCCGCCGCCTGCGGGGCCTTGGCGCCGCCGGGAAAGGTCCAGGCGCGCGCTTCCTTGGGCCCGGCGGTGAAGAAGGTCTTGAGGCCGAGCAGCTTGTAGCCGGCGCGGATCACGCGGCTGAGGCCGCTTTCGGTGAGGCCCAGCTCGGCGAGATATTCGGCGCGATCCTCGGCAGGCATCGCCACGAGTTCGCTCTCGATCGCGGCGGACACGACGACTGCTTCCGCGCCCTCGGCCTGCGCCTTGGCGAAGACCTGCGCGCTCAGCGCATTGCCCTCGGCGGCGTCCTCTTCCGCGACGTTGCAGACGTAGAGAACCGGCTTGGCGGTCAAGAGCTGCGCCTGCGCGAACAGGCGCGCTTCCTCGTCGTCCCTGGGTTCGGTAAGGCGCGCGGGCTTGCCCTCGCGCAGCAGCTCGAGCGCCTGGCCGAGCACGCTCGCGGTCGCCTTGGCCTCCTTGTCGCCGCTCGCGCCGCGCTTGGCGGCGGCGGGGACGCGCTTCTCGAGGCTTTCCAGGTCCGAGAGCATCAGCTCGGTCTCGACCACCTCGGCATCGGAGAGCGGATCGACCTTGTTGGCGACGTGCTGGATGTCGTCGTCCTCGAAGCAGCGCAGCACATGGACGATGGCGTCGACCTCGCGGATGTTGCCGAGGAACTGGTTGCCGAGCCCTTCGCCCTGGCTCGCGCCTTTCACCAGCCCGGCGATGTCGACGAAACCGAGCTGGGTGGGAATGATCTTCGCCGATTTGGCGATCGCGGCGATCTTGTCGAGCCGCTCGTCGGGCACCGCCACCTGGCCGACGTTGGGCTCGATGGTGCAGAACGGATAGTTCGCGGCCTGCGCGGCCTGCGTCTCGGTCAAGGCATTGAACAGCGTCGACTTGCCGACATTGGGCAGGCCGACGATTCCGCAACGGAAACCCATCGAAAACTCCGGAGATGTAGTGCGGCGCGGCCCTTAGCCGGGGTTGCCCCGATTGGCCAGCGGCCCGGGCTCGGGATCGCCCACCAGTCCGAGCCGCACGAACTCGCGGTGGAGGTAACGCAGCGCCCAAACATCGTAGAGCGCGTGGCCGATCATTACCGCCAGCAGGCTGTCGGTCAGCCAATAGGCGGCCCCGAAGATCACCCCGACCACGAACAACAGCACGGTGATCGCCGGCTTGCCGAGATGGATCGCGGCGAAGACCGCGGAGGACAAGGCGATGGCCCCGGGCGCGCCGACGCGATCGCCGAGCAAGGTCTGCATCCCGCCGCGGAACAGCGCTTCCTCGCCCACACCGGCGCAGAGCGAGATGACGGCGATCGCCGGCAGGCCCAGCCTGGGGCCGAGGAAGCCGTAGGTCTCCGCCTGCATCCGCACGAGCTTCTCGCTGACCGCCGGAAAACCGCGAAGCAGGGCGAAGGCCAGCGCGATCAGGGCGAGGCCGAGCGCAACGCCGTAGAGAACCTGCGAGGCGGAGATGATCACGAAGGCCGCGGCGTCGCGGCCCGACCAGTGCCACAGCAGCAGCCCGAGTGAGGTCATGACACTGCTCTGGACCGCCAGCAGCACCACCGCCGCGCCCAAGGTCACCTGTCTGGGCGGGGCCGGCTCGACCGCCGCGTCCGCGCCCTCAGTCGCCATGCACTGCCCCGATACCGCGGGCCGAATTCCCGCACATGGTCCCACTTCCCGGCAATCGATGCGGTGCCAAACAGCTAGCGGACATAGCTGGCTCCGTTGGCGTCGAGCGTGGCGCCCGTCAGGCTGGGCGGGGCGTCGAGCGCGCAGAACACGATGAGGCTGGCGATCTCCTCGGGCGTGGCGACCCGGCCGAGCGGTATGTCGGCGAGCAGCGCGTCTCCGCCCCGGCTGGCGAGATAGTCGCCCGCCATCGCGGTGTCGGTGAACCCGGGCGCGATCGCGAAGCTGAGGATGCCCTCGGCCGCGTAATGCCGCGCAATGGTCTTGTGCATCGCCAGCATCCCGCCCTTGCTGGCGGCGTAGTGCCAGTGCGCCGGGCTGTCGCCGCGATGGCCCGCGCGGCTCGCGACATGGACGATGCGGCCCGGTACATTTTCTCCTTGGGCCTTGCGCTCCCGCCAGTGGCGAACGGCGAAGCGGCTGAGTTGCGCCGCGCTGGCGAGGTTGATGCGCATGGTGTCCTCCCAGGCGTCGAGCCAGGCGATGTCGGAGGCGTCGAGCGGGTTGGCCTCGAACAGCCCGGCGTTGTTGACCAGCACGTCGATCTTACCGTCCGCGCGCGCCAGAGCCGCCTCCCACAATTCCCGCGCCGCGCCCGGCTCGCGGAAGTCGGCGGCGAGGGTATCCGCCCCGTCGGGCTTGCGCGCCTGGCCGATGACGCGCGCGCCGCGCGCCTCCAGCGCCATTCTGGCGGCGCCCCCGATACCGCGGCTCGAGCCGGTGAGAAGAATGCAGGTCATGCGCCGCCTATCGCAACGCAGCCCGCTCCTGTCGAGCGACCCAAATTAGGGACAGTCCCCAATCGGGCGGATGGCGTGCCGGAGATGGGATGCCGATCTTCCACTTAGGGACAGTCCCTAATTAGCTTGGCGGGCAAATTCGCCCGCTCGCCACGACCGCCCGCCTTGCGCGACGCGCGGCGCGCGTTAAGGGGGCAGGACAGTTGAGACCACGACCGGACCCACGCATGGCCGAACGCCCGATTGCACCCCATCTCTTCGACGGCCCCCGGCTGCACTGGCGCTGGGGTCCGCACATGTTCGTGTCGATCCTGCACCGGGTTACCGGCGATGGCATGGCGCTGGTGGGACTGGGGGTGCTGCTGTGGTGGCTGGGATCGCTCGCTGGCGGGGAGGAAAGCTATCGGAGCTTCCGCGACGCGATGGCCAGTCCGCTCGGCCTGATCGTCTTGGTGGGCCTGAGCTGGGCCTTCTTCAGCCACATGTCGAGCGGGATCAGGCACTTCGTGCTCGATCTCGGCGCCGGCTACGAACTCGCCACCAACAAGATTTTCTCGGTGGTCGCGCCGGTCGCCGGCATCCTCCTCACGATCGCCTTCTGGGCGATCGTCCTGACAAAGTAAGGCCAGAGAACGCAGGCTATGGGCAACGGAACCGAACTCGGGCGCGTACGCGGGCTGGGCAGCGCGCATCACGGGGCGCATCACTGGCTGCTCCAGCGCTTCACCGCGGTCGGCAATCTGGTGCTGGTGCTGTTCCTGGTGGTGAGCCTGGCGCTGCTGCCGGGTTATGATTTCGTCAGCGTGCGGGGCTGGGCTCAGGGCGCGCTGGTCGCCACCGCGCTGGCGCTGCTGATTGTCAGCACCTTCTGGCATGCGCGGCTCGGGCTCCAGGTGATGGTCGAGGATTATGTCCACACGCCCGGCAACCGCTTCGCCATGATCCTCCTCCTCAATCTCGCCGCGGTGGGCGGCGCGATCTTCGGCCTTGTCAGCGTGGCCCGCATCGCCTTTTCCGGAGCCGCCTGATGGCGAACCCTGCCCCCCAGACCCCCGAGACCACTCCGCGCGGGACGCCCGCCTATGCCATCGTCGATCACACCTATGACGTCGTGGTGGTCGGCGCCGGCGGCAGCGGCCTGCGCGCCACGATGGGCGCGGCGGAGGCGGGGCTCAAGACCGCCTGCATCACCAAGGTCTTCCCGACCCGCAGCCATACCGTAGCCGCGCAGGGCGGGATCGCGGCCTCGCTGGGCAATAATTCGCCCGACCACTGGTCGTGGCACATGTACGATACCGTCAAGGGCGCCGACTGGCTCGGCGACCAGGACGCGATCGAATATATGGTGCGCGAGGCGCCGCAGGCGGTCTACGAGCTCGAGCACGCGGGTGTGCCCTTCAGCCGCAACGAGGACGGCACGATCTACCAGCGGCCCTTCGGCGGGCACATGCAGAACATGGGCGAGGGGCCGCCGGTCCAGCGCACCGCCGCCGCCGCCGACCGCACGGGGCACGCGATGCTCCACGCGCTCTATCAGCAGAGCCTGAAGTACGATGCGGACTTCTTCATCGAGTACTTCGCGCTCGACTTGATCATGAGTGAGGGCAAATGCGTCGGCGTGGTGGCGATGTGCCTCGACGATGGCACTATCCACCGCTTCCGCGCGCACGCGGTGGTGCTGGCAACCGGCGGCTACGGCCGCTGCTACTACACCGCCACCAGCGCGCACACCTGCACCGGCGACGGCGGCGGCATGGTCCTGCGCGCCGGCCTGCCGCTCCAGGACATGGAGTTCGTCCAGTTTCACCCCACCGGCATCTACGGCGCGGGCGTGTTGATCACCGAAGGCGCGCGGGGGGAGGGCGGCTACCTCACCAATTCCGAAGGCGAGCGCTTCATGGAGCGCTACGCGCCCAGCGCTAAGGATCTCGCCAGCCGCGATGTCGTCAGCCGCTCGATGGCGCTCGAAATCCGCGAGGGGCGCGGGGTGGGGCCCGAGAAGGACCACATCTACCTCCACCTCGATCACATCGATCCCAAGGTGCTGGCGGCGCGGCTGCCGGGCATTACCGAGAGCGGGAAGATCTTCGCGGGCGTCGATTTGACGCGTCAGCCGTTGCCGGTGGTGCCGACGGTGCATTACAACATGGGCGGCATCCCCTGTAACTACCACGGCGAGGTGATCGCGGGCGATCCCGCCGATCCCGAAAAGCCCGTCCCCGGCCTGTTCGCGGTGGGCGAGGCGGCCTGCGTCTCGGTGCACGGCGCCAACCGGCTGGGCTCGAACAGCCTGATCGACCTGGTGGTGTTCGGCCGCGCCACCGGCCACCGGCTCAAGGAAACGATCAAGCCGGGCACCGCCCATGCCGAGCTGCCCAGGGACAGCGCCGACCTGGCGCTCGCCCGCCTCGACCATTTCCGCAACGCCGCCGGCGGCTCACCGACCGCGCAAATCCGCGCCGGGATGCAGAAGGCGATGACCAGGCACGCCGCGGTGTTCCGCGACAGCAAGCTCCTGTCGGAGGGCGTCTCGGAGCTCGCCGCAATCAACAAGCGCCTTGCCGATGTCCACGTCACCGACCGCTCGCTGATCTGGAACAGCGATTTGATCGAGACGCTCGAGCTCGACAATCTGATGGCGCAGGCCAATGTCACGATGGTCAGCGCCGAGGCGCGCAAGGAAAGCCGCGGCGCCCACGCCCACGAAGACTTCCCCGAGCGCGACGACGCCAATTGGATGAAGCACTCGCTCGCCTGGTTCGACGGCTGGGGCGGAAACGGCGGCGCGGTGCGCCTCGCCTACCGCCCGGTACACGAGTATACGCTCACGGACGATATCGAGTACATCAAGCCGAAGAAGCGGGTTTATTGATGGCGGTCATCCGGCGCTTGCATGTCCCGTTGCGCGCGCCGGAAGATGTCATCCCCCATCTGGGCGCCCCCCATCACTGGAAACAGGGGCGTTCGGCGAAGCATTTGATTGATTCGTGGTGGACAGCGAACGAAATTCCCGCGTCGCTCAAGCGATTGCTCGACGAAGCCCCCGAGTGGCGCAATGCGGTCCTGATCGACGCCTTTGCCGAGCGTTGCACGAGTCTGGAGGACAGCCGACCTTCTCACTCTCAGAGCGATTTGTTGGCAATTGTGGGAGTCGGCAACGGGATCGCCGTCTTGTCGATCGAGGCGAAGGTCGATGAAGGTTTCGACAGAACGGTCGGCGAGTGGATCGGTGACGGCAGCAAGGGTAAAGCTTTGCGTCTTGCGCGCCTGAGGGCTTTGCTCGGAATCGAAGATCGGATCGTGAGCGAATTGCGCTACCAACTTCTCCATCGAACCGCCGCCGCGGTTCTGGAGGCAAAGCGCTACCGGACCAATCAAGCTGCTATGATAGTGCAGAGTTGGTGCCCCGAGCGGTCGAGCTTAGACGATTACTCGGCCTTTTGCCGTGTGCTCGGAATTGCGGTGACGGAGTGCAATAAATTGACCGATCCGATCAGTCTCGGTGACGTCGGACTGCGCTTGGGCTGGTGCGCCGAGGCCGACTGACCTAAACGATCTTCAGCAATCGAAGGGGACAGCGTAGGCGGCAAAGTCCTAGACGGCATCCAGCACGGCCTCCGATGGAGGGTCAAATGCTGCGCTATTGAATTCGATCTCTCGTAATCCAGATCTCCGGGTCTCACGCAAGCTGGCTTTCGAAGTCCCGGCTCTGGTGCACGATGCGGACGATCTCGACTTGCTGGTCATCGACCAGGTAGAAGACCACATGACTACCGCTGCGCATCTTGCGGTATCGACCGGACCGCGCGACGTGCTCCGGAAAGCGCAGGGCGAATTCGCGCAACCCCTTGATGTCGGCGCGCAATCGGGCGGAATATTCTCTCGCTTGATCCTCTCCCCACCGTTCGCGGGTTGAGGCAGCGATGGCGCGCAGATCACCGATGGCCGCGGCGCGAAAAGTGAGCGACTTCACAACCGGCCGAATTCCTCGGCGAACCACTCATCGATGTCGAAGGTTTCATCGATCGGGCTCGTCAAACCTACTTCCAGTGCTCGGTCGAGAGCTTCCCGCTTCGCATCCTGCGAGATGAACCGCCGCATCGCTTCGCGCACGACTTCGCTGGTCGAACCGAATTCTCCGCTTTCGACCTTTCGTCGGGCAAAGTCGGTGTAGGGCTTGCCTAAGGCGATGGAGGTGGTCTTGGCGTGCATGGGCTCGCTATACCAAATATTGGTAAGACGCGCAAACAGCGCCATCCCTTGGCGATAACCGCCCGCTCCGACCGCGATCCGTCTGTGTGCGTTCCGCCTCACACAATCATGCACATTGCCAAGACCGTGAGTCCAGCGCGCCACACCCCCCGCATGTTGCGATTGCGTACCCTCGGCGCGCGCAACATGTAGCGGCGGACTCATTTCGTTCTCGCGCCCCGACTTGGCGCCCTCGCAACCGGCGCAAAATCTTGGCGCTTGACCTCGGACTCGCTTGGACTCACCCTGTGGATAAGTCGCTTGAGGAACAGGGGAAGGCATGGGGGTTCTCGAAACCACGCGGACGCGCGCGCGGGCGCTCGAAACAGCGGTCGAACTGCCGCTTGGCCAGATATTGCCCGGCGATTGCGTGGCGGCGATGCGCGCGCTGCCCGATGTCAGCGTCGATCTGGTCTTCGCCGATCCGCCCTACAACCTCCAGCTCGGCGGCGACCTCAACCGCCCCGACGGGAGCCATGTCGATGCCGTCACCGATCATTGGGACCGCTTCGCCAGTTTCCAGACTTATGACGAGTTTACAAAGGCCTGGCTCACGGAGGCGAGACGGGTTCTCAAGCCCGACGGGGCGCTGTGGGTGATCGGCAGCTATCACAATATCTATCGCGTCGGCGCGATCCTCCAGGACCTCGGCTTCTGGATCCTCAACGATATCGTCTGGCGCAAGACCAACCCCATGCCCAATTTCAAGGGCACCCGCTTCACCAATGCGCATGAGACGCTGATCTGGGCGAGCCAGGGCGAGAAGGCCAGGTACCACTTCAACTATCGCGCGATGAAGACGCTGAACGACGAACTGCAGATGCGCAGCGATTGGGTGATCCCGATCTGCGGCGGACAGGAGCGGCTCAAGGACGGCGGCACCAAGGTTCACCCGACGCAGAAGCCCGAGGCGCTGCTGTACCGCGTGCTGCTGGCCACCACCGAGCGCGGCGATGTGGTGCTCGACCCGTTCTTCGGCACCGGAACCACCGGCGCGGTCGCCAAGCGGCTCGGGCGCGAGTGGATCGGCTGCGAGCGCGAGGGGACTTACCGGCAGGCGGCGCTGGCGCGGATCGCGCGCGAGCTGCCGCTCGACGAAAGCGCCCTGGCGACGATGAAGGCGGGCCGGGCGGCGCCCAAGGTCGCGTTCGGCGCGCTGGTCGAGGCGGGGCTGGTCCCACCGGGCACGGAGTTGTTCGACCGCAAGCGGCGATGGAGCGCGCAGGTGCGGGCCGACGGCTCGCTCGCCTGCGGGTCGCAGATCGGCTCGATCCACGGGCTCGGCAAGGAGCTCCAGGGCGCGCCGAGCTGCAACGGCTGGTCGTTCTGGCACCTCGAGCGCGGCGGGGAAATCCAGCCGCTGGATAGCGTGCGGCAGCTTTATCTGCTCAGCATCGAGGAATGACGACAAGCGAATCGGCGCTGTTCCTGCCCACCGAAGGCATCCACAACTTCCGCGACTACGGCGGCTGGTTGACCGGGGACGGGCGCCAGGTGCGGCGGGGGATGCTCTTTCGCAGCGGACAGCACGTCGGCGCGACCGATGCGGACCTGGCGCTCATTGCCGCGCTGGACATACGCACCGTCATCGATCTGCGGGGCGCCAGCGAACGAGAGCGCAACCCCTGCCGCCGGGTCGAAGGCTTTGCCGGCGAAGTCATCTTCTACGAGGGCGAAACCACCTCGTCCCCGCCGCACATGGACATCCGGCCCGATGTCGCCACCGCCTTGTTCGCCCGCGAGCGGATGCTTGCCGTCTATGGGCGAATGCCGCGCAACCCGGCGGCGCAGCACATGCTCGCCCGCTATCTGCGCGCCTTGGCCGAGCGCGAGGGCGCGAGCCTGGTGCACTGCTTCGCCGGCAAGGACCGCACCGGGATCGCCGCGACGCTGCTGCTTCACATCCTCGGCGTGTCGGAGCGCGACCAGATGACCGAGTTCCTGCGCACCAATGCCGCGCCCACTTATGCGGTGCTGCATGCTCAATCCGTGCCGGGAATCGAGGCCAGGCTGGGGCGCAAGCTCGATGAGGCGGGGGCACGCGCCCTGTTGGAGGTCCACGAGGACTATCTGCTTCGCTTTCGACAGACCGTGATGGAGATGGACGGGTCGCTCGATGGTTGGCTCGAAAAGCGGTTAGGTGTGGACGACGCACTGCGCGAGAGGTTGCGGAGCCGCTTCGTGGCGTGACAACGGCGGGTGCGCTGCCCATATGAAGCGGGCACTTTCACCCTCCAGAGACCACGCATGACCACCCACCGCACCAAGATGCTCATCATCGGCTCCGGCCCCGCCGGCTATTCCGCCGCCATCTACGGCGCGCGGGCGATGATGGCGCCGATCATGGTGCAGGGTCTCCAGCCCGGCGGGCAGCTGACCATCACCACCGACGTCGAGAACTATCCCGGCTTCCGCGACGTGATCCAGGGCCCGTGGCTGATGGAGGAGATGAAGGCGCAGGCCGAGCATGTCGGCACGCAAGTGGTGTGGGACACCATCGTCGATATCGATCTGGCGAACGGCTCGCCCTTCCGCGCGGTGGGCGACAGTGGCGACGAATATTTCGGCGACGTCGTGGTGATCGCCACCGGCGCGCAGGCCAAATGGCTGGGCGTGCCGGGCGAGATGGAGCTCGGCGGCAAGGGGGTTTCGGCCTGCGCGACCTGCGACGGGTTCTTCTTCCGCGGCAAGCGCGTCGCAGTGATCGGCGGCGGGAACACCGCGGTCGAGGAGGCGCTGTACCTCACCAATCACGCAAGCCACGTGACGCTGATCCACCGGCGCGATGAGCTCCGTGCCGAGCGCATCCTGCAGGACCGGCTGTTCAAGCACCCCAAGATCGGCGTGCTGTGGAACAAGGCGGTCGAGCGTTTCGAGGGCGATCCGGCGGGCGCCGGGCTGACGCACCTCGTGCTGCGCGACCGTGAGAGCGGGCGGGTGGAAGACTTCGAAACCGACGGCGCCTTCGTCGCGATCGGGCATGCGCCGGCCACCGCGCTGTTCAAGGGCAAGCTGGTACTCGATGAGAGCGGCTACATCGTGGTCGAGCCGGGCACGCCCAAGACCGCCATCCCCGGCGTCTTCGCCGCGGGCGATGTGATGGATCACATCTATCGCCAGGCGGTCACCGCCGCCGGCACCGGTTGCATGGCCGCGCTCGACGCCGAGCGGTTCCTCTCGGGGTTATCGGTCGATTTGCAAGGGCATGCAGAGGCGGCGGAATAGGCCCTTCGAGACGCCTCGGCCTCCGGCTTCGGCTCCTCAGGGCGAACGGGGTCATATCTAAGTCCGTTCGTGCTGAGGAGGGGTGAAGCCGCAGGCTGAAAGCCCGTCTCGAAGCACTGCACCTCAATGCCAGCCGAACACCGCCACCGCCGCGTGGACAATCAGCGCGATCAGCGCCAGCGATGACAGCGCGAACAGCGCGAAGCGCACCATCACCCTGTTGACCGTCGCCTGCCAGATCGAATGCGCGACCCGCAAACCGACATAGATCCAGGCGATCGTCGCGTTGAGCCCGTCGCCCTGGCCGACGATCGCCAGCACCAGCGCCACCGCATAGAACACGGTCGGGCTTTCGTGGAGGTGGTTGTAGTTGTGCGCCTTCCACTGCACCTCGCGCGGAAGCAGCCCTTCGAGCTTGGCGCCGGTCCAGCCCACATCGGCGCCGGGTTCGTTGCTCTGCGGCAGGCGGCGGATGGCGGGGATGCGGGCCGCGTACATCCACACCCACATCGCCATCGTCCATGCCAGCAGCGCGACGACGGGCTCGAGAATGGCCGCGCCGATCATGCCGCCACCAGATCGGGAAAGAGCGTCAGGGAAAGCGCGCGGTAAGCCAGCCAGATCAACGCGATGCTGGAGGCGAGAAACAGCAGGAAACGCACGGAAACGACATTGACGGTCGCCTGCCAGATCGAGTGCACGACCCGCAGCACGACATAGATCCACGCCGCCAGCACATCGCCCGCCGCCGCGCCCAGCAGCGCGACGATCAGGCTCGCGGCGTAGAACAGCGTCGGCTGCTCCATCAGATGCGCGTAGTTGTGCCCCTTCCAATTGACCTTGTCGTCGAGAACGCCTTCGAGGTCCTGTCCGCGCCCGCCGGGTTTGGCGTTGCCCATCGGGCCGATCTTGGCCTTCATCGCGGGCAGCCGCGTGGCCGCCATCCACACCATCATGACCAGCGACCACGCGATCAGCACCGCCGCCGGTGCGAGCATCTGAGCTTGCATCGAAATCTCCCCTCTTCGCGCCCCGGTCAGAAGGTGCGGCGGGGGAGGTCGATTGTCAAATGCAACCTAGCCTCGCGGTCGCGGACAGCATCGCCGCGAAATCCTCGGCGTCGGTGTTTCCGCCGGTGAGCGTGATCACCGTGCCTTCGTCGAGCGGGACCTTGCCCGCCAGCGCCGCTGCGAGCGCCGCCGCGCCGCCGGGTTCGACCACCAGCCGCAGCTTCGCGAAGGCGAAGCGCTGGGCGGCGCGCACTTCGTCGTCGCTAACCGCCACGCCGGGTTCGCAGCGCTCCTTCAACACCGCGAAATTGACCGGGGCGGTGCTGGGGGTCTGGATGGCGTCGCAGATGGTGCGCGGGGGATTGGGGCCGACGCGGACGATCTCGCCCCTTTCCAGGCTCAGCCTCACATCGTCCCAGCCCTCGGGCTCGACCGGATGGATCGCCGAGCCCGGGCAGGCGAGCGCCAGCCCCGCCGTGAGCCCGCCGCCGCCGCAGCATACGATGATCCGGCTCGGATCGCGGCCAAGCTGCCGAGCGATCTCGATGCCCATGCTGCCCTGGCCCTCGATTACCCAGGGATCGGCATAGGCGTGGACCAGCACCCGGCCGCGCTCCTCGCACAGCGCATTGGCGATCTGGTCGCGGTCCTCGCCTCCGGCGCGGTCGTAGATCACGACCTCGGCCCCCAGCGCGCGCGTCGCCGCCAGCTTCACCTTCGACGCGTCCGCCGGCATCACGATGGCCGCGTCAATTCCCAGCTCGCGCGCCGCCCAGGCGACGCCCTGCGCGTGGTTGCCGCTCGACACCGCGATCACGCCGGCGGCGCGCTCCTCCGGCGTCAGCTCGGTCAGCCGGTGCCATGCGCCGCGGATCTTGAACGCGCCGATCGGCTGGAGGACCTCCGCCTTTGCGTGGACGCGGACGCGATTGATCTCGACCGGCAGCAGCGGCGTGGGCGGCAGCAGCGCGGCCATCTTTTCGGCGGCGCGCAGCACGCCGTCACGGGTGGGCGCTCGGGGGCTTTCGCGAAACATTCGCCCCGACTAGGGCGTTCGGCATTCGACGCCAACACGCGTCTGCCAAAATCTCGGAGAAATCATGTCGACAGTCCTGGTAATCGGTGCGGGCGGGGTCAGCTCGGTCTGCGTCCACAAGATGGCGATGAACCCGGAGATCTTCTCCAGCATCCATCTCGCCAGCCGGACGAAATCGAAGTGTGACGCCATCGCGGCGAGCGTGAAGCAGCGCACCGGGCGCGATGTCGCCACTTACGAGATCGACGCCGAAGAGGTGCCGGCGATGGTGGGCCTCATCCGCAAGGTGCAGCCGAGCCTCGTGGTCAATCTCGCGCTACCATACCAGGACCTGCCGATCATGGACGCCTGCCTCGAGGCGGGCGTGAACTACCTCGACACCGCGAATTACGAGCCCAGGGACGAGGCCAGGTTCGAGTACAAGTGGCAATGGGCTTATCGCGACCGCTTCAAGGAGAAGGGGCTGATGGCGCTGCTCGGCTCGGGCTTCGATCCGGGCGTCACCAGCGTGTTCACGATGTGGCTCAGGAAGCACAAGCTCAAGACCATCCGCCAGCTCGACATCCTCGACTGCAACGGCGGCGACCACGGCCAGCACTTCGCCACCAACTTCAATCCCGAGATCAATATCCGCGAAGTCACCGCCCCCGCGCGGCACTGGGAGAATGGCGCGTGGGTCGAGACCCCCGCGATGGCCAACAAGGTCGCGTTCGACTTCGAGGCCGTGGGCCGGAAGAACATGTATCTGATGTATCACGAGGAGCTCGAGAGCCTGGCGAAGTTCGTGCCCGAACTGGAGCGCGCCCGCTTCTGGATGACCTTCGGCGACGCCTACATCACGCACCTCACGGTGCTCCAGAACGTCGGCATGACCAGCATCGAGCCGATCCGGTATCAGGGCAAGGAGATCGTCCCGCTCCAGTTTCTCGCCGCGGTGCTGCCCAAGCCCGAGACGCTGGGGGAAACCACCAAGGGCAACACCAACATCGGCGTGATCGCGACCGGCGAGGCGCTCGACGGTTCGGGGGAGAAGACGTTCTACATCAACAACATCTGCTCGCACGAGGCGGCCTATGAGGAAACCGGCAATCAGGCGGTCAGCTACACCACCGGCGTCCCCGCCATGATCGGCGGCGCGATGATGGTGACCGGCAAATGGGCCGGGCAGGGCGTGTTCAACATGGAGGAGATGGACCCCGATCCCTTCATGGCCATGCTCAATTCCGACGGCCTGCCGTGGCGGGTGACGGAGTTGCCCGGGCCGGTGGATTTTTAATGGGTTCACACGAAGACACGAAGATGTTGCGCCCGGATCAACTCGAATTGCTCGCCGGCATTGTGATCGATTGCGGCTACCACATCCATCGCGATCTCGGTCCTGGTCTACTGGAATCGGCCTATGAGGCGCTCCCCGCCGAGGCTTTGCGTCGGCGGGGAGTAACGGTGCGGCGGCAGGTCATCCTCCCCTTGAGTTATGATGGCATTGTCGTAGACAATGCTTTCAAGATCGATTTGCTGGTGGAGGGCGGCCTTGTGGTCGAGATCAAATCGGTCGAGCGCCTTTCAGCGGTTCACGGCAAACAAGTGCTGACCTATTTGCGGCTTATGAAGTTGCCCCTCGGCCTGCTGATGAATTTCGGTCAGGCGACCTTCAAGGATGGCCTCAGGCGCATTGCCAACGATTACTACGCTACGGCCGGCAAGCCGTGACATCTTCGTGTCTTCGTGTGAACCACCCAATCCGGCGCTCCCGGCAATGGAAGCGCTCGAGTTTTGTGCGCCGAGGGTGGGTGCTGGCCGCCGGGCTCACGCTCGCGGCGTGCAGCATGGCGCTGCCCACGCTCGAGAAGGCGCCGCGAGCGGCTGTGATCGCGCGGTGGCCGGTCGTTCCGCCCGATGCGAAGTTCGGGCAAGTGAGCGCGGTCGATGTCGATGCGCGGGGCCGGGTCTACGTCCTCCACCGCGCCGGGCGGGCATGGAGCGAGCCTTTCCCCGCCGAACCGATCGCCGAACCGACCGTGTTCGTGTTCGACGGTGCAAGCGGACGGCTCCTGTCGCGCTGGGGCGCGGGCCAGTTCATCATGCCGCACGGCCTCTCGATCGATCCGCAGGGCAAAGTGTGGATCACCGATGTCGGCCGCGAGCAGGTGTTTCGCTTCAGCCCGGAAGGCCGGCCCGAGCTCACGCTGGGCGAGCGCGGCGCGACAGGCGACGATGCGCGCCATTTCGGGCGGCCGACCGACATTGCCTTCGCGGACGGCGAGGTGTTCGTTTCGGACGGCTATCGCAACCACCGGGTCGCGGTGTTCGACCGCCACGGCCGCTTTTTGCGCCAGTGGGGTGAGCAGGGCGGCGGCGAGCGCGGCCTCGACATCCCCCACGCGATCGCGATTGGTGGAGGCAGAGCCTATGTCGCCGACCGCGAAAACGCCCGCATTCAGGTGACTACGCTGGATGGCGAACTGCTGGGCAATTGGGCTTCCGGCCCGGCGAAAGGGCATCCCTACAGCCTCAAGTTGCTGGCCGATGGGCGGCTGGTTTCGATCGAAGGCCGCGACGGCTTCGATCGCAGCGGCGCGACGATCCGCATCTGGCGGCCGGACGGAACGGTCGAGCGGAGCCTCGATATCGCCTTGCCCGGCAGCCAGGCCAGCCTCGGTCACGACATCGCGCCGGGGCGTGACGGCGCGGTCTATGCCGCGGATGTTTATGGCAACCGGGTGGTCAAATTCGCCCTCAACCCTCCAGGCACGCGGTGATGGAAACCAGGGCCGGCGATCCAGGCGCCTTTGCGCGGTTCGACCTCGGGCGCGTCGACAGCCCGGCGTTCGTGGTCGATGCGGCAAAGCTGCGCGCCAATCTCCAGGTCCTTGCCGACATCCGCGACGCCGCCGAGATCAAGGTGCTCGCCGCGCTCAAGGCCTTCAGCATGTGGTCGGTGGCGCCCATCGTCGGCGAGTATCTCGACGGGGTGTGCACCAGCGGGCTGTGGGAGGCGCGGCTGGCGAGCGAGTTCTACGATGGCGAGATCGCGACCTATTGCGCCGCCTACAAGCCCGACGAGCTGGCCGAAGTCTGCCGCCTTTCGGATCACGTCATCTTCAATTCGCCCGCCCAGCTCGAGCGTTACGCCCCGCTGCTGGAGATAGCGCGGGGCTCGGGCCACGCCTTCGACGTGGGGCTCAGGATCAACCCGCAATGCCCCTGCGGCGAAGTGCCACGCTACGACCCTTCCAGCCCAGGGAGCCGGCTCGGCTTCCCGATCGACCAGCTGACGCCCGAGATCATGGAACAGGTCGACGGCATCCATTTCCACAATCTCTGCGAGCAGGATTTCGAGCCGCTGAAGGCAACCTGGGACGCGGTCTTCGACGCCATCGAGCCTTGGTTCGGCGAGCTGAAGTGGATCAACATGGGCGGCGGCCACCACATCACCCGCGCCGACTACCAGCGGGAGGAGCTGGTCGGGTTTCTGCGCGACGCGAAGGAGGACACCGGCGCCGAGATCTATCTCGAACCCGGCGAGGCGGTGGCGCTCGACGCCGGCGTTCTGGTGGGGACCGTGCTCGACACCGGCTGGAACGGCGTACCCTTCGCGATCGCCGATGTCTCGGCCACCTGCCACATGCCCGATGTCATCGAGGCGCCCTACCGCCCCGCGATGCTCGGCGAGGTCGAGGCAGGGCAGGGCGATCCGGTCCGCCTCGGCGGGCCATCCTGCCTCGCGGGCGATGTCATCGGCGATTACCGGCTCCCGGTGCCCTGCGAACCTGGGGCGCGTTTCGCATTCCTCGACCAGGCGCATTATTCCATGGTCAAGACCAACACGTTCAACGGCGTTCCTTTGCCCTCGATCTGGCTATGGGACAGCGACACCGATGCGCTCGAGCAGGTCAAGAGCTTCGGCTACGAGTACTTCCGCGACCGGTTGAGCTGACCCGCTCGCGGGTTCCCCGAGAACGCAGCTTTTCACTTGCGATTAAGGCGCGAATCGATATAGGCGCCGCTTCGCAGCCCCAAGGGGACTTCCTAACCGCAAGGCTGCGCCGTTCGCCCGGATATTCCGGGCGTTGAAACGAACCGTTTTAGGGGGTCCCTTGAGTTGCACCATCATCCCGACGCACGGTCTGTAGTTCGCGCCCTCGCGCCCGACGAGCCCGTCATCCTGAACCGCCCGCACGCCGCTGCGCGCGCCGCCCGCTTCTTCGTCGAGAAGTTTCCGGGCCGCTCGCTCTATGCGGTCAAGGCCAATCCCACGCCCGATCTGATCGAAATCCTGTGGGCCAACGGGATCACGCATTACGACGTCGCCTCGATCGCCGAGGTGCGGCTGGTGCGCGGCCTCCTGCCCGAGGCGGTGCTGTGCTTCATGCACCCGGTGAAGGCTGCCGGCGCGATCCGCGAGGCCTATTTCGAACACGGCGTGCGCACCTTCAGCTTCGATTCCACCGAGGAGCTGGACAAGATCGTCGAAGCGACGCGGGGCGAGGATGGCGAGGCGGCGGGCGATTTGCGCCTGTGTGTGCGGCTGCGCGTTTCCTCGGAGTATTCGGAGCTCTCGCTGGCCAGCAAGTTCGGCTGCGACCTGACCGAAGCGCCGGGTCTGCTCCAGAAGTGCCGCCAGTATGCCGACTGGCTGGGCGTGTGCTTCCATGTGGGCAGCCAGGCGATGACGCCGTTCGCCTTCGTGCAGGCGCTCGAGCGCACCCGCGCGGCAATCGCGGAGGCTTCGGTGGTCATCGACATGATCGATGTCGGCGGGGGCTTCCCGAGCGTCTATCCGGGCATGGAGCCGCCGCCGCTCGAGGATTACTTCGCGATCATCCACCGCCAGTTCGAGGCGCTGCCGATCGCCTACAACGCCGAGCTGTGGTGCGAGCCTGGCCGCGCGCTGTGCGCCGAGTATTCCTCGCTTATCGTGCGCGTGGAGAAGCGCCGCGGCGCCGAGCTTTATATCAACGACGGCGCCTATGGCGCGCTGTTCGATGCCGCGCACGTCGGGTGGAAGTTCCCGGTCCGCGCGCTCGAGGACGATCACCTCAAGCCCGAGCAGGACTTCGCGTTCTACGGTCCGACCTGCGACGACGCCGATTATATGGAAGGGCCGTTCGCGCTCCCCGCGGACATTCAGGCCGGCGATTACATCGAGATCGGGATGCTAGGCGCCTATGGCGCGGCGATGAAGACCGCCTTCAACGGGTTCGGGTCCTCGCCGAGCCTCGTGGTCGGGGACGAGCCGATGGCCAGCCTTTACGACGGCAGCCGCCGCCGCGAGGTCCGCGACAATGTCGTCAGCCTGCGCTGATCGCGAGGCGCATCCTTGGCAACAAAAAAGGGGGCGATTTCGCCCCCTTTTCCGTTCTTGTGGCCCGGCTCAGGCGAAGTGAAGCTGCGCCTTGCTGACGCGCACCGCGCCGCTGCGCCGGCGCAGGGTGGCGCCGATCGCGCCGAAGCCGAGGATGAACAGCGCCCAGGTCGCCGGCTCGGGCACGATACCCGCGGTACCGGTCAAGGTCAGCTGCCCGCCGATACGAGCGAAGCTGTTCCCTCCCGGGGCATTCGACGGGGTCAGCGTTCCGCTGATGGACATCGTCTGCAGGCCCTGAAGAAGGCCGAGGCGATCGATCTGGATGGATGCGCCGGATGTGCCGTTTACGGTTGCCACGGTCCCGCCGCCCGAGATGTTCCCGCTCGTGAAGCTGATCACGTCGGGATCGAAGTTGAAAACGGCGGAGCCTCCCGCTGTCGCGGAGGCGAAAGGATTGACGAAACTGAAGACGGCGGTGAAGGCGCCGCTACCCTGCACGTCGAAACTCAGCGCCTTGGAAACGGCGCCGGGCCCGGCCGGTAACCGCCAGGGCTGCATAAGCTGCGTTCTTAAACATAAAGACCCTTCCTCCAAAGTCTGCATTCACAAGCCTGAACGACCTATTTCGCGGAGCTCGGCCCGAGTCGCCCCACGTCATTGACGATTCGCATATCGAAATTTTGAGAAATTAAAAGGCCTGAATCAGCAGCCAAGCCCGCTTAGGTTTGCAAATTGCGGGGTTTTGTCCCAAAGCGGAACAGCCGCGCGAGGATCAGGCGGCGCGGAGCGAAGCGAGGTCCGCGCGGGTCCAGATTTCCGCCAGCGCATCCGCGAGCTCGACCAGCATCGCATCGGTGTGCGCCGGCCCTGGTGTGAAACGCAGCCGTTCGCTGCCGCGCGGCACGGTCGGGAAATTGATCGGCTGGACGTAGATGCCGTATTCGGCGAGCAGAATGTCGGCGATGCGCTTGGCGCGAACCGGATCGCCGACCATGACCGGCACGATATGCGTGGTCGAGGGCATGACCGGCAGGCCGCGTTCGGCGAGGATCGCCTTGAGCCGGGCGGCGGCCGCCTGCTGCTGTTCGCGCTCGACGTTGGACTGCTTGAGGTGGCGCACCGCCGCGAGCACGCCCGCGGCCAGCACCGGGCTGAGCGAGGTCGTGAATATGAAACCCGGGGCATAGCTGCGGATGCAATCGACGATGCGGCGGTCGGCGGCGATATAGCCGCCCATCACCCCGAACGCCTTGCCCAGCGTCCCCTCGACGATATCGATCCGGTGCGCGGCCTCCTCGCGCTCCGAAATCCCGCCGCCGCGCGGGCCGTACATCCCGACCGCGTGCACCTCGTCGATATAGGTGAGCGCGTTGTAGGTCTCGGCCAGGTCGCAGATCGCGTGGATCGGGGCGACGTCGCCGTCCATCGAATAGACGCTCTCGAAGGCGATCAGCTTGGCGCAGGCCGGATCCTCGGCGGCGAGCAGTTCCTCGAGATGGGCGATGTCGTTGTGGCGAAACACCCGCTTCTCGCAGCCCGAATTGCGGATCCCGGCGATCATGCTGGCGTGGTTCAGCTCGTCGGAAAAGATCACGCAGCCGGGCAGCAGCTTGGCGAGAGTCGATAGCGTGGCGTCGTTCGAGACATAGCCGCTGGTGAACAGCAGCGCCGCTTCCTTGCCGTGGAGATCGGCGAGCTCCGCCTCGAGCTCGACATGGTAATGCGTGTTGCCGCCGATGTTGCGAGTGCCGCCGCTGCCGGCGCCGACGTCGTGCAGCGCTTCCTCCATCGCGGCGATGACCTTGGGATGCTGCCCCATCGCCAGATAGTCGTTCGAGCACCACACCGTCACCGGCTTGGGTCCATTGTGTCCGGCGAAGCAGCGCGCGTTGGGGAACGAGCCCTTGTTGCGCAGGATGTCGATGAAGACGCGGTAGCGCCCCTCCTCGTGCAGCCGGCCGATCGCCTGGTCGAAGATGTGGTCGTAGTTCATCGCCGTCGGCGGCCCACATAAGGGCAATTCCGGCGCGAAACCACCGCGATCTTTGCGAATGGTTCGCAAGAAACTCAGAATGTTTCGAGCCGTTCGAGCCCGTAATGGGCGAGGGCCGGGCCGAGCAGGCGCCAGTCTTCAATCGGTCCGGTGGTTACGGCGCTGTCGGGGCTCAGGCGTTCGAAGGGCTCGCCGTCGGTGAGGCTCCCGATGCGGCGCGCAATACCCTGGGCGCCGTCGATGAAGCGCACTCGCGGGCCGAAGGCCTCCCGCAACTCGTCGGAAAGCAAAGGGAAGTGCGTGCAGGCCAGCACCACGGTGTCAAGCGCCTCGGCATGAGGGTGGGTGAGCAGGCCTTCTATCTCGGCCAGGACGGCTTCGGTCGCTATCGCTTCGCCGCGCAGCTTCGCCTCGGCCAGCGCCACCAGCCCGTTCGCGCCGTGCCGGATCAGCGTCTTGCCGCCCGCGAACTCGGTCTCGAGCCGGTCGACATAGCCCTGCCGGATCGTCGCCTCGGTCCCGAGCAGGCCGATGACGCCCGTGCGCGTCAGCGCGGCGGCGGGCTTGATCGCGGGGACGGTGCCGACGATCGGCGTATCGAGCACCTCGCGCACCATGCCCAGCGCGATGGTGCTGGCGGTGTTGCAGGCGATGCAGATCAGCCGCGGCCGATAACGCTCGGCCATCCGCCCCAAGAGTCCGCAGACGCGCGCGGCGACCTCGGCTTCGCTCTTGGCCCCATAGGGCAGCCCGGCGTTGTCGGCGGCGTAGATAATCGGCGCATCGGGCAGCAGCTTGCGGAGCTCGGCGAGCACGGTCAGCCCGCCCACACCGGAATCGAACAGCAGGATCGGATCGGTTGGTTCCGTCACAAAAACGCCCTAGGGGATCGCAATGGCCGGACAAGCCCTTCTCGCCTTCGCCTTCGCCTATCTGCTGGGCTCGATCCCGTTCGGCCTGCTGCTGACCAGGGCGGCGGGGCTGGGCGATGTCCGCCAGATCGGCAGCGGAAGTATCGGCGCGACGAATGTGCTGCGCACGGGGCGCAAGGGGCTGGCGGCGGCAACGGTGTTGCTCGATGCAGCCAAGGGCGCATTGCCGGTGCTCCTGGCAGGGGCCTTCCTTCCAGGCAGCGAAGGCGCTGCGGCAGTGGGAGCGGTGGCGGGGCATTGCTTCACCCCCTGGCTGCGGTTCAAAGGAGGTAAGGGGTTCGCCACCGCTGCTGGAGTGCTCTTGGCGCTGGCCTGGCCGGCGATGCTGGTCTGCGCCGGCCTTTGGGCAGCGACTTTGGCGATTTTCCGTATCTCGTCCGTGGCGTCGATGACGACGGTCGTCCTGGCTCCGGTGATCGGATGGGCGCTGGGCTATCCCGCCACGATAATCCCGCTTGTCCTGATCGCAGCCATCGTCGTGATCCAGCATCGCGCCAACATCGGCCGGCTGATGCGCGGCGAGGAACCGCGTGTTGGGGGCAGCCAGTGAGTCCCCGCGAAGGCGGGGACCTCCTTCGGGATGGCGCTTCCTCGCCTGAGACCCCCGCCTCCGCGGGGGCTCGCGCTTTGAGCCAGGACGAGGCTTTCGCGCGCATCCGGCTGCTCCGCTCGCCACACATCGGCCCGGTCAGCTATGCGCAGCTGCTGGCGCGGTTCGGCGACGCGGCGCGCGCGCTGGAGGCCCTGCCCGATCTCGCGCGCAAGGGCGGGCGCGACTATCGGCCCGCGCCGGCCGACCGGATCGAGCGCGAGGTGGAGGCGGTCCGCAAGGCCGGGGCGCGCTATCTGTTCCATGACCAGCCTAGCTACCCGCGCCTCCTCGCCGAACTGGAGAGCGCGCCACCGATCCTGACCGTGCGCGGCGATGCCTCGCTGGCCGACAAGCTGAGCGTCGCCGTGGTCGGCGCGCGCAACGCCAGCGCGGCGGCGGTCAAGCTGGCGCGCGATTTCGCGAGCACGCTGGCGGAGGCGGGGTTCGTGGTGGTCTCGGGCCTGGCGCGCGGGATCGACGGCGCGGCGCATGAGGGCGCGCTGCCCGCGACCATCGGCGTGATCGCCAGCGGCATCGACATCGCCTATCCCCCGCGGCACGCCGCGCTGCAGGAGCGGATCGCCAGCGAGGGGCTGCTTGTGGCCGAGCAGCCGCCGGGCACCGAGCCGCGCGGCAGCCACTTCCCCAGCCGCAACCGCATCATCGCCGGGCTGGCATCGGGCACGCTGGTGGTGGAGGCGGCGGTCAAATCGGGCAGCCTCATCACCGCGCGGCTCGCGGGCGAGTCTGGCCGCGAAGTCATGGCGATCCCCGGCAGCCCACTCGAACCGCGCAGCCACGGCTGCAACCATCTGATCCGCGAAGGCGCGGTGCTGGTGCAGGACCCCGCCGACGTGATCGAGCTGCTCAGCAGCTTCGACGGCACCCCGCGCTCGACCTTCCGCGAAGCCTCGGGCGCGTTCGATTACGCCCCGGAAGATCTGTCCGAAGCCGAACCCGCCGACATCGCCAGCCTCCTCACCACCGCCCCTGTCGCGGTCGACGAACTGATCCGCCAGTCCGGCGCCCCCGCGGCGGCGGTGCAACTGGCGCTGCTCGAGCTGGAGATTGCCGGGAGGTTGGAGCGGCATGCGGGTGGGCGGGTGAGCCTATGCGCCTAACCTCCGCGAACCGTCACCCAACCCACCAAATTCGTCACCCCGGACTTGATCCGGGGTCCCGCTTCCTTCGGCGCTAACCCATGGACCGGGAACGACGCGGCGGCTGGGTCTACATCATGTCCAACCGCTACCGAGGCACCCTCTACTTCGGCGTCACCAGCGATCTCGCCGCCCGCATCAACCAACACCGCACCGGTCGTGGTTCGAAGTTCTGCGCCCGCGAAAACCTGACGCGCCTCGTCTGGGCCGGCTTCATCGAACCAATCGATGCCGCCATCGCCCACGAAAAGCGCCTCAAACGCTGGCCGCGCGAATGGAAGTTCGCGCTGATCGAGGAAGCCAATCCTGAATGGCGCGATCGTTTCGATGAACTCGCAGGTAGCTGAAGAAGCGGGACCCCGGATCAAGTCCGGGGTGACGAAGTAGTTTCTGACCACCCACATTAATCGTCGCCCCGGACTTGATCCGGGGTTAGGCTTTCCTTTTCCGAGGCCGGGTGCAACGGGCACTGCTGGAATTGGATCACGCTGGAATGCTAGGGCGGCATGTTGGTGGGCGCGTCACTCTTGTCGTCGGCGGTAGCGCGTGACGGCACAAACGGGGGTAATTTTATGACTCGACTGATTTGCGCGGTCCTGGCCGCGATCACCGCGACTAGCGCTTTGGCGCACCCACTTCACGATGCCATTCCGCCAGAATTTCGCGGAACATTTGCCGCCTCATCAGCAGATTGCCAGAACCCGCACGGTGTCGAATTGATCGAGGTGACAGCAGACGGAATTCACTATTACGAAGGCGATGACTACTTGCTTATCGGCATAAAGTTTCAGGGTTCATCGACGAAGTCTGGTAACTTCATACCCCTGTTCAACGGTCGGTTCACTGGAAGGCTGGAGAGCCAATTGCTGGGGGAGGTGAATGCGCGAATGGAGATGGAAACACCTGATACCCTTATTCGATACGCAATCGCCGAAACGGGAGAGCCAAATCCAACACCCGTGAATGTTTGGCTGCGCTGCAAGGTCGTTTCAGCCCGATAGAGCTACGGGACCGGTCGAACGGGGAGGCTTGACGCCCGCTCCCGACCAACCCCACCCTCGTGCGCACGCATACACGTAAGGGACGCGCTTCACTTCCATGCAACTCGTCATCGTAGAATCGCCGGCCAAGGCGCGCACCATCGAGAAATACCTCGGCCCGGACTTCAAGGTCCTCGCCAGCTACGGCCATGTCCGCGACCTGCCGCCCAAGGACGGCAGCGTACGACCCGACGAGGGCTTCGCGATGGACTGGGAACTCTACCGCGACAAGCAGAGCCGCTTCAAGGAGATCGCCGACGCGGCCAAACAGGCCACGCGGCTGGTGCTCGCCACCGA
>JAIETR010000053.1 GCA_019745075.1 Qipengyuania sp. | reverse complement strand
ACATCGTAGATGTAGCTGTTGGCGCCATCCGAGGTCAGAGCCTGTCCCCGCGAAGGCGGGGATTGCCGTTGGCGTCGAGCCGAAGCTGGCTGGCCAGCGGTGTGAATTAAGTATTGTGTCCCCTGAACCACATCCACGAAGTCGGGTCGCTCAATGAGGGGAGCGAGGCCAAGAAAGCCGGGCACAAGATGTTCAATTATCGGCAATCCGTCGAACTACCAATCGAGTCAACCAGCCAATGAGACAACTCACTACGACGGACACCAAAAACAATCCGAACACGATTAGATATTCATTATTTCCACAGCCAGTTTCCCAAAAACAATCGCCTAGAAAGAAATCGAAAACCTGCATGAATATTAAAGGCAAGGATATCATGCCTATGATTACACCCAGGCGTATTGGTAGATTATACAAGGCGCCAGGCTCCCCAATCTCGGCTCTCAGTTGCCAGTACGTGCGCATCCGTTAGCTAAGGCATACTCAGCCAGTTCATCGACAGAGAGGTTCTGGAAGCGACTGTCTTGCGCCAGTGCGACACCAACAAAGTTGTTATAGGTATCAGTAGCGGTATCGACAGGATGAGCAGACACATTTCGCACTTCATTCGCATTTAGGAAAGCATTCGCACGGCTTGGGCCTAGAAGGCGTGTCAGCGCCGAAGACAACCATAGATGGCGATAGGCATTCGCATTTCCGCCCCCCTGACCTCCATACCGGTTCTCAGTGGCTTGTAACGCCCGCGACCTCACATCCAGGGCGATGATTGCTCCTGTCGGGTCGCGAAGAGCGGCACCGCCTCGTCCGCGCGTCCCAACAGGTCGATTGGCTGGAGGTGTCGGGCACGGCGCATCACTTTCCGGCTCAGGTATATTTCTTGAGATCACCGCTAAGAAGGAGATGGAGCTATACGAGGAGATTAAGATTGGATCCTTTCGTCCGTTCACAATAATCGCATTCCCATCAAACCTCGCGGGCGGGAGCGGCGCACCACCTCCTCCGTCTGCGCTCAAACTTGCTGCCTCTGAAGCAAGCTGAGCCTCATAGGCAAAATAGGATGCTCCGCTGCAATTGTTCACGCCCCTGATGCGCGATCCGCAGCCAGACAGCCCAGAGAGCCCACTCGGATCCACCGCATTGACTGGATCGCCGCCCGCATAGGCATACATGTTCATGCCGTCGGCGTAGCCGATGGGATCGGTCTGCATGAACCGGCCGAGGGTGGGGGAGTACATGCGGGCTTTGTAGTAGTACATGCCGAGCTCGGGAACCCATGCCTGCCCGGTGTATTGGAACCGGCCCTGGTTGCCGGCGGCGGGGATGCCATATTCGTTATAGCTGTCGATGGCGAGCGCGTTGCCGTTGCCGTCGGTGACTGCGACGACCGAACCGCGCTCGTCCGTGAACAGGTAGCGCCGCGCGCTGTCACCCACGCCCGCGCCCTCGAACCACACCAGCGGATCGTCGCCGCCGCCCGTGCCATGGACATAGCGGCGCAGCAGATTGCCGGCGGTGTCGTATTCCGCGACGAGGTCGGCACCATTGTGAAGCAGGCGGGTATAGCCCGGCGTCGGCGCGAGCGAGGATCCGTACACCTCGTAGAGGCGGCCCAGCGGATCGTAGCGCAACTCCGCGATCGTGGTCCCGGCACCGTTGGTCCGCTTCACCAGCCGGTTCTCGATATCGTAGTGATAGATGTTGGCACCGTCTGAAGTGAGATTTCCGTTGCCGTCGTATGTGAAGGTTGCGGAGCCGGCGGTGGTATATTGGTTGAGCCCATTGGCGGTGTAGGCACGGCTGGCATTTACCGCGCCCGCCCAAGCGTAGGCGTCGTTGTTGGTCGTTCGCGACGTGATTTGCGAGGCAGGGTCGAGGGCAACTGTCGTCGAGCTGTCGTAGCTAGTGCCCGCAAGCCCAGTCGAGATATCGGACATCCGGCCTACCGCATCGTAGGAGAAGCCGGTAAACGCATCACTAGTGCCCCACGAGACGGTCGAGGTAATCAACCGATATAAAACCGAGACATCGCCGTTGGCGGTATAAGGCGGATAGAATAGGTAACCCGTGCCGTTGAGCCCGGCATAGTAGAGTCGGCCGAGGCCATCGCGGTAATAGTTGACCAGATTGCCGTCTGGATGCTGGAGCGACGTCCTTGTGCCGGTCGCATCGTAACCTGACCAAAGTGTTCGACTGACCCCGTCCATGACGAGCGTTTCTGACAGGTTCTCGCCGAAGGCGTTGTAGCCGTAGGTTACGCCCTCTCCCGAGCCGCTGTCGAAGCGTGCGAACAGCGGATTCCCAACCTGGTCGTAGCCGTAATAGACGTCGCGCGTGTAGGTCGATGACAGGCCCGAGCGCTCGGGCACGATCTTGCTAGTGAGCCGGTTGAGTGCGTCATAGCCAAGCGTCAGGGTTTCACCCGCGCGGGTGCGACGCGAGGTGACGTTGCTGTTGGCATCGTAACCGTACTCTTCGTAGCTGCCCCCGGGAAAGGTAACGGTCTTCAGGCGATCGAACCCGTCGTAGGCATAGGCCGTCTGGTTGTTGTTCGCATCGGTCAGCGTCGCGATCTTGCCATTGTTGCTGTAGGTTCCGGTGGCGTCGTCCGCGGCGTCCGCGGTGCCGTAGGCACTGGTCGTTTTGGTGACGCGGCCGACCGCGTCATAGGTCAGCTTGGTAATGCGATCCGGACCGGCACTGCCGCTCGCCTGTAGCGTGCAGGCATCGGCAGGAAGCGCGCCCCACGCCGCGCTGTTCATGCGTACAGCGTTACATTGAACCCGCCCGCGATTGTCGAAGCTGCTCTGGGTCAGGCCATAGGTCGTGCCGTTCGCGTCTTGCATGGCCGTGGTGATTTGCCGGCCATAGGCATCATAACCGAACGCGCTCTGGCGGGTGGCGGTAAAGGTGGTTCCGGCCGCATCGGCCGTGCCCTCCTTGACCGAGGTGACCAGGCCGCTGGCAGCGTAGTTGATTTGCTGCGCAAGGCGCGGATTGCCGGTTCCGACGCCGTCGGGGTCGGGGGTGACCGCCAGCGTGGGCTCGCGCGCGACGTTATATGCGATGTTCGAGGTATCGGCCGTGCCAGCCAGCGGACCATCTACGGATGTGACGTTGCCTTGCGCATCGTAGCCAAGCGCGGTGGTCCGCGTGGCAGAGTTGTCGCCGGCAGCGACGGTCATGCTCGCGGGCAGGAGGTTGTTGGTGTACGTCGGCGTCGCTTTCGTCTCGTCAGCGGTGCCGGCGCAGCTTGCCTGCGTGCGGCACAGCGACACGCCGGTCAGAACGGTGGTCGGCACGCCCGAGGCGACCAGGGTGCCCGAGCTGTTCTTGTACACCGCCTGCTGCGAGCCGTAGCTGTAGCGAGTCTGGGGTCGGACGCCGTTCACAGCAGGCGAAGTCACGCTGATGGGAAGACCTGTGGCGGCATCGTAGGTGTAATCGGTCTGGTTCTGGACCGCGTCCTTCGTCCACTCGGGCGAGTTGCAGGTTTTGGGATTTGAGCAGCTTGCGGGGTATCCTGCGGTCGTGGACACTTGGCTGAGGCCGGATCCGGACTTGGGGACATAGGTCGTCTGGGTGACGTTCCCGCGCGCGTCGTTTGTGTAGACGACCTGGTCGCCTTCCGGTGAGGTCGAACTCGCAAGGCGCCCGGAGCCATCGTAGGTGAACGTGATCGTTTTCGACAGCTCATTGGTCACCGAAGTCGGGAGGCCAATGGTGGTATTCGAGACCACGGTGCGCTGCGAGCTGTCGGGATTTGTAACCACTGCGGTCATCACCGAACCGGCAAGGGCGAAGCTGTACCGCCAGGTGGCGCCCTCACGGGTGACGGCGGTTACGCGGCCGACACCATCTTTGGCGATCGTGACCTGCGACCCGGTTGGGTAGGTGATAACCCAGGTTGATCCGCTTTCGTTGAGCGTCGCGCTCGTTTGCCGACCCATCGCATCGCTGTAACTCAACATGCCCGCCGCACCCACCGAGATCGTTGGTTGGGTCAGGCTACACCTGTAGGCCATGGGATCGCAGTAATCGACCGCGAGGTTAAGCAGGACCACGTTCGAGATCTGGTCCCAATTGTTCTTGCCCGCCGTGGCGATAGCGTCGTTGGAACGGAAGTTGGTGTGGATCTGGTAGCCGTAAGAGCTGGTCACGCTCTGCATCCGCACCTTTGTGCGATAGGTCCCGCCGTCACAGTTATCGAAGAAGTTGGTGCAATATGTGATGTCCTGCCAGGCCATCGTCAGAGTGCTGCCGTTGACGTACTGTACCTTCGTCAGTCGCGCCACCCGCGACGGCTGATCGGATGAGACTACCTGGAAACCGTAGGTGAATAAGGTGCCCTCGGCGGTGGTCAGCACATAGCCCGGCTGTGCTCTGGGTCATGGTAGCCCCGTCGCCGCTCAGCGACGTATAGGTCGAGCCCGACTTCGAGAATTTGTAAGTCTTCGTGAGACGGGATCCGGGAACGGTGGCGGTGTAGATGCTACCGCTAACCGAGATATTGCCGGCATAGCTATTAAGACCGAAGTAACTTGCCCCATCGCGGGCGCGGATTGTGAGCGCATTCTCCCCGCTGCCGATCGAGGCGATCACCGTCTCTGACCCGTAGTGCAAGCCATCGGCGAGGTTGACGCCGTTCTCGTCGAGCACATAGCGCACCGGCATCGGCGCATCGTTCATGGTCTGGGCAGCTGCGGGCATACCGAAACCTGTTGCAACGATGGTAGAAAGGCCGAGCGCGATCCGCGCCCGCCGAAGCGAGTTCCCCATAGTTCCCCCCGTTTGGATGGACCGGCTGGCTGGCGTCGGGTCCAAATAGCTAGCTAGGCGCTCCGGTCGTGGTCACCAACTTCCGGTTGCCGGCTTTGTCGATCTCGTACTGAACCTGCACATTGTTGTTGACCGTTCCAGTATGGACAACCTTCACGAGCCGCCCCCGGGCGTCGTAGGTGTAGGTCACGGTTTCAGCAGCTGAAACAGGAATCGCGGCGAGCGTCGCGCCCAAAACGACCAAGCCAAACTTTCGTATCCCCATGTGCCTCCCCCCGACAGCCAGAGCGTGACTCGCATCGCTCTATGTGTGCTTGTTCGCCCGAACCGCCAGAGCAAGTCAATACGAAAAGGGAGGCGCCGAGCCGAGCAGGTTTGGCCTGACTCGCTTTTTTGGCGTTTCGTCGGCTGTAGCTCTCTGGGCTCGATCCGATCTTTCCCAATATTGCTTTGGCTAATCGACTCGAGTTTATCGATCTCTTGGCAAACTGGGGTAGGCGCCGTTCCCGCAAGAACAAAATTTTTCCAATTGCGTCGGCCCAACCCGTGGTGACGATCACCCCTTTGCAATGTGCCGGATCCACGCCTCGATTTCTTCCTCCACCCAGACGACACACTTCGGCCCAAGCGATCGCGACCTCGGAAACCTGCCCTCGCTCATTCGCTGGTAGATGGCCGAACGCTTCAGACCGACGCGGGCTATATGCGAGCGCTCGACACGGCAAGCCGCCGGTCAAGCTGACGATCGAGGACATCGACGCCGATCTGGTCGCCGACTTCCTCGTCCACACCGAGACCGCGCGGGGCAACAGCGCGCGGAGCCGCAACACCCGGCTCGCCGCGATCCGCTCGTTCTTCCGCTACGTCGCGATGACCGATCCGACTTGGCTGATGCACTGCCAGCGCATCCTCGCCATGCCCAACAAGCGCTATGTGAAGCGCACAGTGACGTTCCTCGACGCCGACGAGGTCGCGGCGTTGCTGGCAGCGCCGGATCGCACGACATGGGCGGGACGGCGCGATCACGCGCTTCTCTTGCTCGCTGTCCAGACCGGCCTTCGAGCCTCCGAACTGGTCGGCCTCAAATGCGGCGATGTTGTGCTCGGGACCGGTGCGCACATCCGCTGCACAGGCAAGGGCCGGAAGGAGCGTGCGACACCGCTTCGGCGAGAGACGGCCAAGCTGATGGCAGCTTGGATCGGCGACCGCACGGACGAGAGCAGGCCGCTGTTCCCGTCGATCCGGGGCGAACGGCTGAGCCGCGATGCGCTTGAGCATCTGGTCCGCAAGCACTGCCTGACGGCAGAGCGCGCGTGCCCGAGCATCGGCTCCAAGCGGGTCACACCACATACGCTGCGCCACAGCACTGCGATGGACCTCCTCCACCACGGCGTCGATCCAGCGGTGATCGCGCTCTGGCTTGGTCACGAGAACGTCGAGACCACCCAGATCTACATCCACGCCGACATGCGGATGAAAGAAAAGGCGCTCGCTCGCGTCGCCGCTCCGCCCACATCGTCACACCGCTTCCGGCCCGACGATCAGCTCCTCGCGTTCCTGGAAGGGCTCTGATTATGCCGAACCACCGCATGGCCGATGCCAGGCAAACAGGCCTCCAGCCAAGGCCATGCGGCATAATCCGGGTCACGGCATTATGCGACATCTCGTGCGCGAGCGTCGCGTAGTAGTGATCCATCCCTGCGAACAGGTGCGTGGGCGGCATGGTGATCCGGTCGGCGAGCGGCTCGTAGTAGGCTTCGTCGCCCTGGTAACGCAGGACGGCAGGGATCGCGGCGAAGAACGCGTCGAGTCCCTCCTGGCGCCCTTCGGGCTCAACCACATCGAGCTGAGCGGCCGGGTGGAAACGTTCGGGCAGGCCATCGATCTGATCGGCGTTGAAGACCGGATAGGCCTTCAGCACCCCGCGCGATTCCTCGCTGGTCTCGCCGGTGTCAGGCGCTTCGACCTCCCTGGTATAGCTCTTGTAGAAAATGGCGATGGTCGACTTCTCGCCCTTCCTGACCTAGCCGCCGAGCTTGCGGGCCTGGTTGTAGGTCATCCAATAGGGCGAGGCGTAGCCGCACAGGTCGGCGACCATCCACAGCCAGAACACGTTCATGCCGCGATAGGGCGTGCCGCAGGCGCGCAATGGCCGCGATACGGGCGCGCCGCGCCAGGGCTTGATCCAGGGCTTGGTGCCGGCCTCGAGCCGGGCGACGATTTCCTGCGTGATACGCGCGGCAGGCGACAGTCCGGCGTTTGCCGGTTTGCGATAGGCCATGGCTGGGTCTCCTGATCCGGCCCGCCCGCATGATCGCCAGGGCGAGCCGCGCCCCGCGCGCGCTCTCCACTCTCTTCCCAGAATCGAAGAGACATCCGCCATCGGCGGAACGGGCATTCAGGGGCGTGCACACCGCCCGACCAGCGCAAAATGCACGACGGTCACATCCGGTGGTCGGAAGAGAGATGCCCTGCGCGCAAAACGGCGCGGAACGCGCCCGGCAGGGCCACATTCGCCGGCGCGTCGGCGAGCATCAGCGCGATCTGGTCCGGCCGATAGCCCGCCAAGCCACATCCGATGGGCGTGACTTCGAAACGCAGGTCGCGACGCCGGCTGGCGTAAGCGAGGAACTCCTGAACGTGGCTGCAAATGACGTCGAGCGGAAGCACGCGCAGCTGGTGATCCTTGGTCGGGATCGCATAGGCGTTGCCCTGCGGCCCGAGGCCTTGACCGTAGATGGCTCCACGGTGGCGCCGCGCCCAGAGAGCAGCGCCCTTGCCGTGACGGCCCGCGAGGTTGGAGCCGAAAACGAAAACAGATTCGGCGGAGATGGGGTCTGCATGGGAAACTCCGCGCTGCTGACAAATGCGCGCCATCCAGCGCAGCCTTCCGCTCTCTTATCAAATGAGAAGCGGCCCCCTGCCACCGGCAGGAGACCGCTCCTCGGGATCGAGCAAGCTGCCTGTCAGGAGGACGTCAGGCGGCCAGCTCGGAAGGAGTATCGCGGTCGCTGTCCGCATCCGGCTCCGTCGCGTCGACGTCCTCGACGATCGCGTCTTCCCCGACCCTCGGCTGCGCGGGTTCGACGAAGCGCATCACCTCCGGCACCCAGGCGAGCGCACGGTCGCGGATCTCGACCTCCGTAATGTAGGCGCCGGAGAACACCCGCTCGGCGCTGGCCGCGAGGACGGCCTTCTTGACCGAGGAGAAACGCGCGGAGAGCTCGGCGCCGCCGACGTCGGTCAGCGCGTCGAGGATCACCTGCTTCGACACCGGTCGAAGTAGTTGGCCGCGGTCGGCCGCCACCACTGCGCCATGTCGATGCCGATGAGACGCCCGAGATGGTCGTGGAACGCGATCCGCCGGTCGCCAGTCATGTTGAGGCTCGCTTCGAGCGTCCGGGCGACCACGAACCCGAGCCAGGCGGCGCGCGCCTCGTCGGGGAGGCTCCTGAACCGGTCGAAGCGATCCGCGACGTCCGCGCCCGCACGCCAGCTCTCGTCGAGCGAGGTCCTGAGGTCCGCGAGCGCCGCCGTGACGGGTGCATCGGCGGGCTCGAAGCCGATGATCGGACCGGACGGGGATGAGCCGCGGATCGTCGTCGCCGAACGCGAGCGCCAGTCGAGCGTGTCGCCATCGGCCAGCGTGAAGACCAGCAGGTCGAGCGCGAGACCGGGGTCGGACGCGACGTGGAGCGAGAGCACGTCCCGGCGTTGCATGGCGAGCTCGTCGATCAGGCGCTTCGACAGCGCGGAGCGGCGCGGAGTGTCGCTGCCGCCGTCCGACACGACCTCGATTCCCTCCTCGTCGCCCGCGGCATCCGGCTGCTTTTCGCCATAGAAGGTCGGCTGGAGCACAGGCGTGCCGTCGCGCGCCAGCGTCAGGATCATGCCAACCTCGGCCTTGACCTCGGGCGCGAGCACGGGCTGCCGATGACGAATGTCCTGGCATTCGCGTTCGATCGACTCGATCGCCGCCTCAGCGACGGCCACGGCGTCCTCGTCGCTGTCCTCATCCTCGAGCACGGCCGCGTGCGCATCGTTCGAGGCGTCGAGTTCATCGAGCCGGGCAATCTCGGCTTCGGTAATCGGCGCCGGTTCGGAGGGAGTGCGCACGAGCCCCTCGACGAGATCGTGGCTGGCGTAGGGGTCGAGCGTCGGCTTGATCCAGGCCAGCCCCTCCTCGACGGCCAGGGCCTGCGCGTGCTCTTCCATCTTCGCCTGCGCGACGCTCTCGAGCAGGGCGACATCGACCCAGGATTCGCTGTCGTCGTCGTCGAACAGTTCGCGCTCGATGCGCCCGCCGGCCGCGACATAGGCCTCACGGCCGACGAGCCGGGCACGCGGATCGTTGCCCTTGATCGTGCCCGAGAGCACCATCCGGCGAATGCTGTCCGGATTGGGCGCATAATAGCCGCCAACGGTCTGCTCAAAGACGCGGGCCTGAATCTCCTGGTCGGAGGTCGCGCCGAAGGCCTTGGCGATGTCGAGCGTGATCTCGCCTGCGGCCAGCGCCTCGATGACGACAGGCGCCAGGTTGGCGAGGCGCAAACGGCCCTCGACGAAGCGGATCGTAAGTCCGAAGCGGCGCGCGACATCCTCGGCCGATGCCCCGCCTTCGACGAGCGAAGCGAAGGCGAGCGCCTCGTCGGTTGGGTTCATCGCGAGACGGTGGAAGTTCTCGGCGAGGCTCGTCTCGACGGCCGCGGCGGCGTCCTCTTCGAGAACGAGGCAGGTGACTTCGTGACCACGTGGCAGGGCCTTGTCGTCAACCAGGGCGAGCATGGCGCGACGGCGGCGTTCGCCAGCCTCGACCTCGAACTTGCCCTTGGCGGCAGGACGCACGATGAGATTCTGCAGAAGGCCGCGCGCGGCAATGCTGGCCTTGAGTTCGGCATCGGCGGCGGCATCGGCATGCCGCCGGACGTTGCGGGGCGACTGAACGAGCTTGTTCAGAGGGATCGACTTGATCATGGGACACACTCCTGATGGCGAGCCCGGACACATCGACCATCGACGCCCGACTGGCTCGATCAGGGCAGCGCTCCCTCCCCTCTCATGCTTCTCAGTGGCCGGAATTACCGATGGTGGACGTCGGTTGAAGGCAAGCCGTTTGGAGCGGCTGAAATTGGGCGTGAAGTCGCCAGCGGCAACCCGCTCGAAGCAGGTGTTCAGGAAACATCGACGACGCGGAAGACTTCGGCCGTTGCCGCATCGCGGACTAGATCGACCCGCTCGCCATCCCAGTGGTAATCGAGATGCCTACCCTGGACTGGCGCGGAAGCACAATCCGGATAGAACAGGCCCACGCACTCGCCTCCCGGGTGCCGTATGCTGGGATAAACCACGCCGTCCGAGCCAGCGTCCTTGAGCGCCTTCCCCAGCCGTTGGGATGCCTGGTAATCGCCTGAAGCAAGGGCCGGATGGTCTTGATGCTCAAGTCCTCGAAGATCGTGCAGATCGGCATGGACCGACAAGACGATCTCGCGGAACTGCGACGTCCAGCCGGGTCCCTCGGCTGTCCGGGCCATGAAGCGCTCGTGGTGGTGGATCGTTTCGAACAGCGCGGTCTCGAACGCATTGCCGGCATAGAGAACCCCGAAGGTGCCATCGGTGAATCGGCTCGGCCTGTCGGTGCTGCCATGCGTGAACGGCGCCATCAGGTAGGAAGCGCCGTTGCCGCCGACCCTGCGCTCTATCGGAACGAAATCGAGATTGCCGATGCTCGCCATGACCCGTGGATTGGTCTTCTGCTCCGCGGAGATCAGCAACGGCCAGTCGGCCGGATCGGCGATGTCCTCGAACAGGTCGATCGGCGGGAAGGCGCTGCGGATGATCCGGACGGCGCCTTCCCACTCAACTCGCGAGAGCGGGATTTCCTCGGGCGTCACCAGCCGCCGCGTTCGGCGTCGAGGTAGCGGCGTACCCGCATGATGTCGGTAAGCTCGCCGCCGAGCATCACGTCGAGCGCGCTCGCTCCGGCAAAGGCGGCATTGCCGATCCGGATCCATGCATAGCCGCGCTGCGGCTCGCTGAAGACGATCTTGAGGGCCTTGTGGATGCCCATCAGGTTGGAGAGCCGTGCACGGCCGTCGCGGGAGATCCGCCCGGGTCCTTCGGCTTTCCAGCGGCGGAACGTCCGGACGGGCATGTCGAGCAGGGTTGCAGCCTGTTCGTCGGTCAGCTCCCATTTGCCGAACAGATTGAGCGCCGCGCGGAACATGGCGGCCGCCTCGTCCTGGGTGACAGGATCGGCACGAAACGCCTGAGGCTCCGTGTCGATGCGTTCAAGTACGAGCATGCTGCATCTCCATATGGCATCAGATATCTACTTTCAGGCCATTTGGCAAGACACGGCTCTTGAAGCTTCGAAATGATCGAGGCCCGCTCGCCAAGCGGCACGAACAGGCGGGTCTGGTAGCGGATGATCTCGGTGAAGCAGCCCTGGGCCTTGTACCAGTCGAGCCGCGCCGCGCTCCATCCGGTCAGTTCGAGCCGCTGGCCGCCGTTGACCAGGCTGCGCTTGAGCGTGAGCTGCTCCTTGCCCCTCACCTCCATGGGGCGACCGGTCGCTAACACCGCCTGGACAATGTCATCCGCCGAGATGGTGTGGCCATGCTGCAGGCCAAGAGCGCGACAGATCTCGAGAACACAGTGCACCGGAACTTCGCGGCCGAGCAGCGATCGGCCATCGCTCGCGCATATGCGGCTCACCCGAACGTGGTCGGTCGGAAGCTTGTCCCAGACCGGCAGCAGCAGTCCGGTCGCGAGGTGGAGCCGCTCGTGCTTAAGACTCGAGGCCGCCTCGTCCACTTCCGCCTGCCACAGGCGCCTGAACTCCCCGGCCTCGACAGGCTCCCAGCTGCTCTCCTCCAGCTGATCGGCGGTGAGATATCCCCGCTTCAACGGACGATGCAGTTCGAACCGCGCGATCCGCGCACCTTCGTCGGTCAACAGGCTGCGCGCCGGCACCAGCAGGCCGACGCGGCCCGATCGGCCGTTGCGTAGGGGCCGGTGCCGCGGGCTGTCGATGCCGTGATGTTCGTCGAGCCTCGCCAGCGTCAGCGGCTTCAGCGTCCGGGCGATCTCCAGCTCGAGCAGGTGCGTCGTCGCCCCCGAGAGAGCGTCGGTGCGAAGCGGGGTGTCCGACAGAACCTCGAAGCTCTCGACCGCGATGGTTTCGACGCCGAGATCGAGCGTGCCGGCCTGCCGTGCGGCATCGACCCGCGCTTCGACCAGCGCCAGGAACTCGTCGAAGATCGCGTTCTGCAACGCGATGGGCAGCGCGAGGATCCGGTTGAGCCAGCGCTGGATGGTCGGCAGGTCGTCGACCATGCCGCCGTCGGGCCCTTCGATCCGGAGCCCGGTCAGCTCCTGGAACTTGGCCAGGCTGACCGCCTCGAGCTTGCCGGTGAACAGCAGGCCGAACCAGCGATGGAGCGCCTCCTTGGCGTAGGGGCTTTCGAGATTGTCGGCCGGATCGAACAGGTTCTGCCCGCCGGTCTGGCGCTGTCCGCGGGTCAGCGCCCCGAGGCTGTCGAGGCGCCGGGCGATCGTCGAGATGAACCGCCGTTCGCCGCGCACATCAGTGGTCACCGGCCGGAACAGCGGCGCCGAGGCCTGGTTGGTGCGGTTGGTGCGCCCCAGCCCCTGAATGGCGGCATCGGCACGCCAGCCCGGCTCGAGCAGGAAGTGGACCCGCCTGGCCTGGTTCCTCGCGGAGAGGTCGGCATGATAGCTGCGGCCGGTGCCGCCGGCGTCGGAGAAGACCAGGATGCGCTTGGCGCCGTCCATGAAGGCCTGGGTCTCGGCGATGTTGGCGCGCGGCGTGCGCGGCTGAAGCTTTTGCCGTCCGTCCGGGCCGATAATCAGCCGCCGGGTCCTTCCGGTCACCTCGGCGACCTGCTCGACGCCGAACCGCTCGATGATTGCATCGAGCGCGGTGGCGATCGGCGGCAGAGCGCAGAGCTGCTCGATCATCCGATCGCGCGCGGCCAAGGCCGAACGGCACAGCACCGGACGGCCCTCGTCGTCGACCATCGGTTCGGAGCGCGGATTGCCGTTCTCATCGACGAACACCGCCATCAGGCGGACCGGGAAGCTTTTGGCGAGATAGTCGATCACATATTCGCGGGGCGAGAGGTCGATCTCGAGCGCTTCGCGCTCCTCGTCCGACAGCGTGGCCAAACGCCGGTCGAGCATGGCCTCGGCCGTGGAGACCAGCTGCACCACGACCGCGTTGCCATCGGCCAGGGCCGCCGCGATCGCGGGCAGCAGGCTCGGAAGCTTCATCGACAGCAACAACTGGGCGAAGAAGCGCTGTTTGGTGCCTTCGAAGATCGACAAGGCCGCGGACTTGGCACCGCTGTTGAGCGTGTCGCCGCTGTCCGCATCGACGATCCGGGTCGCTTCGAGCGCTTCGCGCAGATTGGCGTGAATGATCGCCCACGCTTCCGCATAGGCATCGTAGACCGCTATTTGCTCAGACGTGAGCTGGTGTTCCAGGAGCTCGTACTCGACGCCGGCAAAGGAAAGTGCGCGGGCCGTGTAGAGCCCGAGCGACTTCAGGTCGCGCGCGACCAGCTCCATCGCGGCGATGCCGCCCGCGCGGATGTCGCTCACGAACGCTTCGCGGTTGGCGAACGCGGTCTCCGGACCCCACAGCCCGAGCCGCGTCGCATAGGCGAGATTGTTGACGTCGGACGCGCCGGTCGCCGAGGCATAGACGACACGGGCGCGCGGCAGCAGGTTCTGCAACCGCACCCCGGCTATGCCCTGCTCGGAGCCCTTGACCTTGCCGCGCGAGCCCTCGCCGCCCGCGGCATTGGCCATCGCGTGGGCCTCGTCGAAGACGATCACGCCCTCGAAGTCCTCGCCTGCCCACTGAAGGATCTGGTCGAGGCGGGTGGCATCGGTCCTGCCCGAGCGCAGCGTCGGGTAGGTGACGAACAGCACGCCTTCGCGCATCGCCACGGGCTGGCGGAGCTTCCACTGCCCGAGCGGCTGGATGTCGATCGGAAGGCCACCAAGCGCCGACCAGTCGCGGCGCGCGTCCTCGAGGAGCGCCTCGTTCTTCGAGATCCAGATGTGGCGCCGCTCGCCGCGGAGCCATCGATCGAGGATGACGCTGGCGACCTGGCGCCCCTTGCCGGCCCCTGTCCCGTCGCCGAGGAAATAGCCCAGGCGGTAGGCGGCGCCTTCAGCGCTCGGTGCCAGCGAGCAGCCCCTGTCTTGAGGCACGAAGCAACCGGGCAGATCGCGTGCGTGCGCGCTCACGGCATAGATCAGCGTCTCGGCCTGGGCAGCCGAGAGCAGACCTCGCGCAATAACTCCTGCCGGTAGCTGCGGAACTCGGTCGGGATTGGTGCGGTGATCGAACCCATCGCGACCGATTCCACCAGCGGCGTCGGATGCTCGGCCGCGCCCGGAATGACGATACGGCTCGGACGGTAGGGCAGATAGTGCCCGACCTGCTCGGAGATCGGAGCCGGGACATCGAGCGCTTCGTACGCGCACGGTTCGCTGGTTGCGGTCGGCGCTACAGACCTTGGCGGGACGGGACGGGGACGGACCGCGAGACCGGTGAGCAGGAACGACGTGGGCCGGGATGGAGTAGCGGTCAGCTTCGCCGCGATGGAGCATGGGCGACGCGGGATCGCATCGACCAGCTCGCACAGCGCACCGAACTCGCTGGTTCGTGCCAGGACCGACTCCGCCCGGTCTTCGATCTTGTCGAGCACCAGCAGGCGTGTGGTGATCGAGGTGCCATTCCTCGCGAAACCACGCTCCACCGCGACATTGAGATGCAGGGCGGCCGGTTCTCCAAGGGCGGCGAGGAACCGATGCACGTCGAACCACTCGGGCATGATCGCGGCCATCCGGCCGCCGGCGGCGAGCCGCTTCCAGGCCGAGCGAAGGTGGCGGGCGCCCGTACGCCCATCCTGCACACGCTCGAGCCCGCGCGAATAGGGGGGATTGACGAGAACCGCGCTTGGCGCCTGAAGTGGAGCGAGCAGCTCGTCGATGAGCTCGCCGTCGTGGCCGCTCACCATAGCCTCGGGAAACAGGGTGCCGAGGCAGTCGCGGCGCAGCGGCGACATCTCGTTGAGGATCAGGCGCGCGTCCGCTTTCGCCGCCCAGACCGCCAGCATGCCGGTGCCCGCTGACGGTTCCAGCACGGTCTCGCCGATGCGAAGCGCGCAGGCGCGCGCGAGCAGCCAGGCGAGGCGCGGCGGCGTCGCGAATTGCTGGAGCTCGATCTGCTCTTCGCTGCGCACGGTCTGGCTCGGCAGCATGGCCTCGAGCCGCGCGAACGCTGCGTCAGCAATTGCGTCTGGCGATGCCGGGGTCAGCCCGGTGCTATCGCGCAACCACAGCACCTGCGCGAGTTCGAGCGTGGCGTGAGCGTCGTGCACCGACCAGCGGCCGTCGGCATCGCTGCCGCCGAATTCATGGGCAAGGACGGCATTGAGCTGCGCGCGCGAGACCGTCTCATCTGCCTCGATGAAACGGACAAGCTCGCGCGCCGCGGACATTACCGGTGGCTCGCTGCAAGCGGGAAAGGCAAAGGTTGATAAAGAGCGTGACATGGAACCTCCTGACGAGGCCAATCACGAGTGCTGGCCTCGCGGAGGCCACGGCATCCCTTCCCTCTGACCTCGATCAGGTCGCGGCCAGTGCCGCTTTCATGAGGACGTCGTTCCAGTCCTCGCCAAGGGTGGTGGGCCGCATCGCGGCAATATGGCGGTCGGCGCGGGCGTAGGCTTTGCGCGCACGCTTTTCGGCCAGATCGCCGCCTGCATCGTTGTCGACGAAAAGGTGAAGCTCGCGCACACTCTCCGGGATCCTCACCTGACCGAAGCGCTCGTTTCCCAGCGTAGCCCAGCAGGGCACGCCGAAGAGCTGCATGGCCGAGAGCGCCGTCTCGATGCCCTCGGCCAAGCCCAGGCGGCCTTGCAGCGGCATGGCAAGGCGCACCGCGCCGCATTGCAGGCTCCCCAGCGCCCGCTTCGGCCGGTCAAAGCCTGCCAGGCTGCCTGCCCTCGTGTTGAGAAAGGTACGGTGAATGGCGATGACGCCAAGATCGCTCCGGACGGCCGCCAGCATCGCCGGTAGGAATCGAACGGCGCCGCGCGGACCGAGCGGTGTCCTGGGGTGAAAACGTAGGTCGGATGAAAACTGCGTCAGCCCGCGCTTCAGCAGGTAGGCCTCGGCCGGACTTCCCCTGAGTGCATCGGCGCCGCGCCAGAGCCGGCTGGCGTTGCGGTCGGCTGTTTCCTTGCGGGTCGGCTCCGGCAACGGCTCGCCCGAGCCGTTGAACAATTCGCGCGCGCGTACGCCCCGGCGGCCGAGTTCCGCGATGACCTCATCGTTGGAGCAGCCGGCAAAGCAGTGGAGCAGAATGGCTCGCCGGCCGAGGCGGACGCTCAGCGACGGTGTGCGATCGTCGTGCGCGGGGCAACGGCACATCCCGCGACCCCGACGCCATGTTCCGCCAAGGCTGTCGACGATCTCCCGCGCGAGGCGATCAAGAGGCGCAGATTGGTGGCTGTGGGGCATGTACTTCTCCGATTGCATGCGCTCCCAGCGCAGCCTCCTCTCCGTGCCCGCGCCAACCGTTGTCTGCATCTTTGTTCCTTATATGTTCTTTCTCGATTCGACTAAAGAAGGAATCGAGACATGGTCCAGCGGTTTGCATTCATCGCAGGGTGTCTGGCGCTCGCAGCGCCAGCTTACGCCCAAGCCGACTTAATTACTTCTGGAGGGAGCACTTCCATCGACGAAGGCCATGGCTATCGGCTTGCCCAAACGACCGATGGCTTTGAGCTCGTCGAGCACGGCATCTGGGAAGCGCCGCAGGCTCTAGTGCAAGTCTCACTGCCGAGGGCAGACATTTTCGGATCTCATGCCGCTGGACAGCGCCGACGCTTGCAGTTGGGGACGAGGTCGGACCCAACCGGCTTTCGCCGGGCAGCATATCTGCCGCATGTCCATGCTGCCGAAGCCCAGTTCGGGCTGCCCATGGGCTTACTTGACGCGCTGATCTGGACGGAATCCCGCTACAATCCGTTTGCGGTCAGCAAGGCCGGCGCTGCCGGTCTCGGTCAACTGATGCCGGGGACGGCAAAGGAGCTCGGGGTTGCCAATCGCTTTGACCCGCTCGCCAATCTGTCCGGTGCGGCACGGTACCTCAGCAAGATGCTCGACCGATTCGGCGGGGTTCAGCTTGCTCTGGCTGCGTACAATGCCGGACCCGGAGCCGTGGAGCGAGCAAGAGGCATTCCGCGTAATGGCGAGACGCCCGGCTATGTCCGGAATGTCCTTGCTCGCTGGCGGCCCTGAAGTAGGGCGTCGAAGTGAACGGTAGTCGAAAGCGCGTCTCCGGGATTTTGCGTCGCGGAAGGCGAGGCTTGATCCTCACGACTGACGATAGCGAACTTTGGGTTGTCGAAACCGACGACGATGTCACACCGCTGCCTGGTCAGCGTGTGACGGTGAAGGGGGCGGCCTCCGGGTTGGACCGGCTGAAAGCCGATTGGATCGGGGCTGCTTGATTCACTTTTCTACCTGCCCGCATCCCGGACGCCGACATCCATTCGGCATGGACGATCTCACCGTGCAGCCATCGCCGTCGACGTGGCCGTCTTGCGCTGCCCTTCCTCACAATAGGCACCCCAGGTGTCCATCAGCTTGCGCCGTTTTTCCAGAAGCGCCCCGCGCTGATAGGCGCGCTCGACCTCGTTGCTGTTCTGATGCGCCAGCGCTGCCTCGGCTACCTCGCCCGGAAAATCGGTTTCCTCGGCGACCCAGGTGCGAAACGAGGAGCGGAAGCCGTGCACCGTTGCCGGCTCGTCCATCCGGCGCAGCGCCGCGAGCAGGGTCATGTCCGACATGGGGCTGCCGTTTGTGCCGGGGAAGATGAGCTCGGTGCCCTTGGTCCGCACCGCCAAGGCGCTTCGCAGCACCGCTAGCGCTTGCGGCGAAAGCGGCACGATATGCTCGCGCTTCATCTTCATATGCGCGGCGGGGATGGTCCACAGGCCATCTTCCATCGACCTCATCCCATGTCGCCAGCCGCACCTCCTGGCTCCGCGCGGCGGTGAAGATCACGAACTCCAGCGCCAGGCGCCCCCAGACCCCGCCGCTGGCGCGAAGGCGGGTAAGAAACGTCGATACCTCGGCATATGCCATCGCAGAATGATGTTTCCCTCCGGGCTGCTTGGGCAGCCCTTTGCCCGCGCTAAGCGCTCTGGCTGGTGCTTCGGTCGCCCTCCAGCCGCGCGCATGCGCATAATCGAGCACGGCGCATATTCGTTGACGCACTCTTCGCCCGGTTTCGGGCTTGGTGGTCCACACCCCGGAGATCGCCGCGATGATGTCTCCCGCTGCGATGGCGCCCACCGGCTTGGACCCCAAGGATGGAAATGCGTAGGTCTTCAACGTCGCTAGCCATTGGGCGCTGTGCTTCGCGTTTGCCCATTGATGCTTGTGCGCCTCATGCAATGCGAGCGCGGCTTCGCGGAAGGTCGTCGTCGCCGCCTTCGCTTCGCGCCGCTCGGCGATAAGATCGCGCCCGTCCTCCCTGATGGCCTTGCGCGCCTCGGCCGCTTTCGCGCGGGCAGCGGCAAGGGATACCAGCTTCGAGCTCCCTAGTCCGATGTCGCGCCGCTTACCGTCGTGCTGGATTCGCAGCTTCCACTGGCCGACTCCAACGCCGGTAACGCGCAGAAACAGCCCGTCTCCGTCCTGATAGAGTCCCGTGCCCTTCGCCAGGCAGGACTTCACATCGTTTGCGGTCAGCTTGCCCATGACGCCTCCTGGCCCACACTTTCGAACAGATCTGGCCCACACTTCAAATCGTGGCCCACACTATGGCCCACATTTTAGCGCGGCTGCTAGTGGAACACAACAGAAACGAAGGAAGCGTCCGGACAAGAAATCCGCATGTTTCCGGGACTTTTACGGACATTTGATGATATCAAGGGAAGGGTAATTGGCGGAGAGGGTGGGATTCGAACCCACGGTACGGTTTCCCGCACACCGCATTTCGAGTGCGGCGCATTCGACCACTCTGCCACCTCTCCGCGAAGGGCTGTCAAGCGAGGCGCGTGAGGGCGCCCGGGCGGCCGGAAGGCGGTGCGGTTAGACGAAGCCCCGCGCTTTGCCAAGCGGCAAGCGGGCCACACATCGCGGAAAAACGGGGACGATCGCCCGCCTTCGCCTTGTGCGCACACTGCGCCGCCCCATATCATGCAGACAATGAACCGCGCGCAGTTCTTCTCCCCGCAGGCCGGTCGCACCATCGAGGCGCCGCAGCACGCGCGCACGCGCTTCGCGCTGGGCGACGTGGTCAAGCATCGCATTTTCGACTTTCGCGGGGTGGTCTTCGACATCGACCCGGTCTTCGCCAACAGCGAGGAATGGTATGCCGCGATTCCCGAAGCCATCCGCCCCGACCGCGAGCAGCCGTTCTACCACCTCTTCGCCGAGAACGAGGAAGGATCCTACGTCGCCTATGTCAGCCAGCAGAACCTGGCGGCCGACGCGCGGGGCGGCCCGGTCGAGCATCCGGAAGTGACGCAGATGTTCGAACCGTTCGAGAACGGGCGCTATCGCCTGCGCCGCGGGCTGACCCACTGACCGGCGCGCCGCGCGCCGCTCAGCTCTTCAGTTTCCAGCCCGAGCGCAGCAGGGCGTAGGTCGCGGCGCCCAGCGCCAGGTTGAACAGCGCCAACCCCAGCGCGCTGGCGAGGACGGCGCCATTGTCGCTGCCGATGTCGCTCCGCCCGAGGAAGCCGAAGCGGAATCCCGAGATGACGTAGAAGAACGGATTGGCCCGGCTCACCGCCTGGAATGCCGGCGCGAGGTTGTGGATGACGTAGAACGTGCCGGAAAGCAGGCTCAGCGGGGCGACGACGAAATTGGTGACCGCCGCGGCATGATCGAACTTCTCCGCCCAGATCGAGGTCACCAGGCCCAGCAGCGCCAGCATGATCGCGCCCATCAGCCCGAACCACAGCACCGCCCAGGGATGCGCCATCGACAAATCCACCCCCGGATAAAGCAGCATCGCGCCGCCGACCGCGAGCCCGACCAGCGCCGCGCGCGTGACCGCCGCGGCGACGATGCCGGTCATCAGCTCGCCCACCGACAGCGGCGGCATCAGCAAGTCGATGATGGTGCCCTGGATCTTGCCCGACAGGAACGAGAAGGAAGAATTGGCGAAGGCGTTCTGCATCATCCCCATCACGATCAGCCCGGGCGCGAGGAAACTGGCGAAGGGCACGCCCAGAACCTCGCGTGCGCCGCCCGCCGATCCACCCAGCGCGACGGTGAAAATGACCAGGAACAGCAGGGTGGTGACCGCCGGTGCCCAGACGGTTTGCGTCTGCACCTTGAAGAACCGCCGCACCTCCTTCACATAGAGGCTCCACAGCCCCACGTGGTTGATGCCGGCGATCACCGGCACGCCGCGCGCGGCAAACCCTTCCGGCCCGCTTGCCTTGCTACCGGCTCGCGGCTCCGGCGCCACCTTGATCGAGTGGGTGTGTTCGGCCATGACGCGCGCCTAAGTCGCCGCGGCGGGGCTGGCAAGCGGCGACAGAAACTTGCGGATATGGATATTTCGATGAGCTGGACCGACGAACGGATCGCGAAACTGAAGGAGATGTGGGAAGGCGGTGCGACCGCCAGCCAGATCGCCGAGGATCTGGGCGGGGTGAGCCGCAATGCCGTGATCGGCAAGGCGCATCGCCTCGGCCTCAAGGCGCGGCCCTCGCCGGTGAAGGAAAAGGAAAAACCCGCCCCGACGCCCGCACCCGTAGCCGCGCGCGCCGCCCCGCGTGCCGTTCCCGAGAGTCCGCGCGCGCAGCCGGCGGCTCCGCACGCGCAGCGGTCCGCCGCCCGGCCGGCCGACACCCCATCGCAGCCCCTTCCCAATCGCGGCCCCGACATGCCGCGCATCGTCTCGGTCGGGCCGGGCGGCTTCCTGCGTCAGGGCCCCGGCGACCAGCAGCCGCCGATCCCGCCGGCCCCGCCGCGGCGGCTGGTGCCGGCCAAGCCCAGCCCCGAGATCGCCGGCAAGACCAGCCTGCTCGATCTCAACGAGCGCGTCTGCCGCTGGCCCATGGGGCATCCGGGGGAACCGGACTTCCATTTCTGCGGCGAGAGCGTGAACCCCGGCTTCCCCTATTGCGTCGTGCATTGCGGCCGCGCCTATCAGGCGCAGCTGCCGCGCGGTGCGCGCCGGCCCCCTCCGCCGCTGCCGTTCGGCGGCCCGCGCGTCCGCTGAGGGCGCGAGGAAGCACCGCCACGGCGGCGCCGCCGGAGCTTGAAATATTCACCCTGTTCGTTCAGTCGATGGCAGTCCGGCGCAGGGCATAATGACCGGGAAACCCGGCACAATTCGCTGACCGGGCGGAGGAACGGTATTGGATTGGGCGAGCGTCGTTCTGGGCGCCTTCATCGGCGTTGCCGGCGTGTTCGGCCTGACTTCGCTCGCGCTCTATCCGCTGATGCGGCGCTCGTTTCTGCTGTGGAACTTCGGGCGCACGCTCGGGTTCGGCCTGATCGCGTTCACTGCCCTTCCCATGGGGTCGACGAACTGGATCTACCAAATTCTCGGCGATATCGGCGTGGCGCTCAGCGCGGCGTGTGCCGGCCCGTTCCTGGCCAGCTATCTCGAGCCGGATCTCGGCCTGGGAGGGCTGCGGCGGCGACTGCGTTGGAGCGCGCTGCTCGGGATCGCGGCGGCGGTGACCACGCTTTTCGCCGCCGTGCTCCCTTCCTTGGCGGCGGTCCACGACCTCCTGCTCCTGCTGACGATCGTGGCGATCGTCGCGGCCCTTGCCGTCGCCATCCGCCGGGGCAGCCGGGCCGCGTGCTACCAGGCCTTCGCCTGGGCTCCCCTGATCGTCGTCGGCATTGCCGAACTCGGCTACGAACTGGCCACCGGGCGGGAATACTGGCTGTGGCCGCTGGCGGTGCTGGTCGCGGTGATCGTGGATTTCATCGTCACCGCGCTGGGGCTGATCGACGGCTTCATGGTCATCAAGCGCGAGCGCGACACCGCCATCGCCGACGTGCGCGAGGCGACCCGCGCCAGCACGCTCGACCCGCTCACCGGAATCGCCAATCGCCGCGGCCTCGCCCAGCGCTTCGCCGATGCCGCCGTGGGCCGCCCCTCCGGCATCGCCGTAATCGATTGCGATCACTTCAAGCGCATCAACGACAATTTCGGCCATGGGGTGGGCGACGAGGCGCTCGTCGCCGTGGCGCAGGCGCTCGAGGGCGAGTATCTGTTCATCGGGCGCCTGGGCGGCGAGGAATTCGTCGCGCTGGTTTATGCCGAGAACTGGCAGGCGTTGGCCGAACAGGCGCGGCAGCGCATCGACCTGGGGGTGCGGATGCGCGCCCCGCACCTCGGTTTCCGGGTCACCGCCAGCGCCGGGCTTGCCGAGGTGCACGACAACGACACGCTCGAATCGGCGATCAAGCGCGCCGACCGGGCGCTTTATGCCGCCAAGGACGCCGGACGCGATCGCTCGCTCCTTCTGACCGAGGCCGAACCCGGCGAAGCGCGGCTCGCGCAGGTGCTGTAAACAGGCTTGGCGCGGGCGGGGCGGGCGCTATGGTCGCCCGGCCTCGACCGGGAGTCACGCAATGCCGATTTCGCTTCACGCCGCCTTCGTCCCCAGCGCGTTGCAGATGCTGGGAAGCTGCGATCACCTCATCGACAAGGCCGAAGGCTGGTGCGGCGAGACCGGCTGCGCGCACGCGGACACGATCGGCGCGCGAATCCACGAGGACATGTTCCCCTTCAGCTACCAGGTGAAGAGCGTGGCGGTGCACACCGCGGGCGCGATCGCGGGTGTGCGCGCCGGGGTGTTCGCCCCCGACCTTAACCCCCCGCCCGAGGATTTTGCCGGGCTGCGGGCGCGGATCGCCGAGGCGCGGTCGGCGCTGGAGAGCGTGGACGAGGACGAGCTCGAAGGTTTTATCGGCAAGCCGGTGCGGTTCGAGTTCCGCCACTTCCGGATGGATTTCACCGCCGAGGACTTCCTCCTCAGCTTCAGCCAGCCGAACTTCTATTTCCACGCCGCCACCGCCTACGACATCCTGCGGATGAAGGGCGTGGCCGTGGGCAAGCGCGATTTCATGGGCCGGGTGCGGCTCGCGGCCGCCTAGCGCTTTTCCGCGAACCAGATCGTGTGGCGCGGCCCCTTGTTGTTGGGGCGGGCGCGGACCGTGCGCTCCTCGACCGCCATGCCGGTTTCGCGGAGGCGGCGGGCAAAGGCAGGATCGGGGGCGGCGGACCACACCGCCAGGACGCCGCCGGGATTGAGCGCGTCGCGCGCGCGGGCGAGGCCGGTGCGGGTGTAGAGCCGGCCGTTGGCGTCGCGCACGATCCCGTCGGGCCCGTTGTCGACATCGAGCAGGATCGCATCGTAGCGCGCCGTGGTGCCGTCGATGGCGTCGTCGATCAGAGCCGCGACGTCGGCGACGATCACCTCGCCGCGCGGATCGCCGAGCGTATCGCCGGTGAGATGCGCGAGCGGCCCTTGCGCCCAGTCGAGGATCTCGGGCACCACCTCGGCCACGGTGACGCTGCCGCCTTCGGGCAGGCGCGCCAGCGCGGCGCGGAAGGTGAAGCCGAGGCCGTAACCGCCGATCAGCAGTCGCGGGCGCTTCGCAGAGATTCGCTCCAGCGTCAGCACCGCGAGCTGTTCCTCGGAGAACTGCATCCGCGTGCCCATCAGCTCGTCGCGCCCGAGCATGACCGCAAAGTCGCGCCCGTGGCTGACCAGCGTCAACGTCTCTCCGCCCGGGATGGAGGCGATGGCAATGGTTTCGCGGGGAAGCACCGTGCCGTCCTAGGCCGTGTTTCACTAGCGTGAAAGCATCGTCATCGCGTCAGGAAGTGCTGGACAGGAGCCGCGAAGCGCGACCGGTAGATGCGACGGCGCCAGCGGGCTTCCTGGCGCGACCCCGAGCGTCACCTTTTTGTCGATGGCAGATCGAGAACAAAGAGGAAGCCCTGTGCATCTGAGCAAGCAAGAGGCCGCGGGAAGCGCTCCCCGCGGCCTTCCTTTTGTTTCCGATCCCCCGCGAAGGCGGGGGTCTCCGTCGGTGGGCGACTCCAGAGCCGCCCGAGGTCCCCGCCGTCGCGGGGATTCGCTCTCTCAGTCCTTCAGGAAGTCCGGGATGTGCGAGCCGCCTTCGGAGCTGCCGCCTTCGCGGGGATGGTCGTCGCGGTCGCGACGGGGGCCGCGGTCGTCTCGGCGCGGGCCGCGATCTCGGTCACCACGCGGGCCGCGGCGGTCGCCGCCGCGATCGCCACGGTCCGGGCGCGGTTCGCGCGGCGGGCGGGTGTCTTCGAGCTCCTGGCCGGTTTCCTGGTCGACGACGCGCATCGACAAGCGGACTTTGCCCCGCGGATCGATCTCGAGGACCTTGACCTTCACGGCCATGCCCTCGCTGACGACATCGGTCGGCTTCTCGACCCGCTCGTTCTTCATTTCGCTGACGTGGACGAGACCGTCCTTGCCGCCCATGAAGTTCACGAACGCGCCGAAATCGACGATGTTGACCACCTTGCCGTCGTAGATCTTGCCGACTTCGGCCTCTTCCACGATGCCCGAGATCCACTTGCGCGCGGCCTCGATCTGGCTGAGGTCCGACGAGCTGATCTTGATCAGGCCCTCGTCGTCGATATCGACCTTGGCGCCAGTCTCGGCGACGATCTCGCGGATCACCTTGCCGCCGGTGCCGATGACGTCGCGGATCTTCGACTTGTCGATCTGCATGGTCTCGATGCGCGGAGCGTGAGCCGACAGCTCGCTGCGCGCCGAGCCCAGCGCCTTGGTCATCTCAGCGAGGATGTGCGCGCGGCCGGCCTTGGCCTGGTCGAGCGCCTTCTCCATGATCTCGCGCGTGATGCCCGCGACCTTGATGTCCATCTGGAGCGAGGTGATGCCCTGCTCGGTGCCGGCCACCTTGAAGTCCATGTCGCCGAGGTGATCCTCGTCGCCCAGGATGTCCGAAAGGACGGTGAAGTCCTTGCCTTCGAGGATCAGGCCCATGGCGATGCCCGAAACCGGACGGGTCACCGGCACGCCGGCGTCCATCATGCTGAGGCAGCCGCCGCAGATCGTCGCCATCGAGCTCGAGCCGTTGGACTCGGTGATGTCGGAGAGGACGCGGATGGTGTAGGGGAAGTCTTCCTTGCTCGGCAGGACCGCGCGCAGCGCGCGCCATGCCAGCTTGCCGTGGCCGATGTCGCGCCGGCTCGGCGCCCCAAAGCGGCCCACTTCGCCGACCGAATAGGGCGGGAAGTTATAGTGCAGCATGAAGTTCGAGTAGGAGAGGCCTTCGAGCCCGTCGATCATCTGCTCGGCGTCCTTGGTGCCGAGCGTGGTGGTGCAGATCGCCTGCGTCTCGCCGCGGGTGAACAGCGCCGAGCCGTGCGCGCGCGGCAGGAAGCCGACGATCGAATCGATCGGGCGGACCTGGTCGACCTTGCGCCCGTCGATGCGGGTGCCGTCCTTGAGGATCGACTTGCGCACGATGTCGCTCTCGAGTTTCTTCACCAGCTTCAATTTGCCGAGGTATTCGGCCGGATCGTCGTGGTCGAGGCTCTCGTAATGCGCGCGCGCCTTGGCGCGAGCTTCGGCGATGGCATTCTGGCGCTCGGCCTTGTTGGTGATCTTGTAGGCCGCGGCGAGGTCGCCGCCGATGAGGCCGCGCAGCTCTTCGAGCGTGCCCGTCTTGTCGGACACCGGGGCGAGGTCCCAGGGGTCCTTGGCGCCCTGCTCGGCCAGATCGATGATGAGGTTCACGACCTTCTTGATCTCGGCATGCGCGAACATCACGCCGCCAAGCATGATCTCCTCTGAAAGCTCCTTGGCCTCGGATTCGACCATCATCACGGCATCGCCGGTGGCGGCCACGATCAAATCGAGCGCACCGTCGGCGGCATCGCTCTGCCTGGGGTTGAGCGTGTATTCGCCATCGACATAGCCGACGCGGCAGGCGCCGATCGGGCCCATGAAGGGTACGCCCGAAATCGTGAGCGCGGCCGAGGCGGCGATCATCGCCACCACATCGGGCTCGTTCTCGCCGTCATAGCTCAGAACCTGGGCGATGACGTTTATCTCGTTGTAGAAGCCTTCGGGGAACAGCGGCCGGCAAGGGCGGTCGATGAGGCGGCTGGTCAGCGTTTCCTTTTCGGTCGCCCCGCGCTCGCGCTTGAAGAAGCCTCCCGGGATGCGCCCGGCGGAAGAGAATTTTTCCTGGTAGTGGACGGTGAGCGGGAAGAAGTCCTGCCCTTCCTTCACCGTGCGCGCGGCGGTCACGGCGCACAGCACCACGGTTTCGCCCAGCGTGGCGAGCACGGCGCCATCGGCCTGACGGGCGATGCGGCCGGTTTCCAGAGTGAGGGTCTTGCCGCCCCACTCCAGCGATACGGTTTTCGTGTCGAACATTGGTTTTCCTTCTGACCCGCGCGCCATATTGCGCCGCGGGGCCTCTCAATCCGGGGATGCCGTCCCGGGCCGGTGCGGGGCTCTCATGGCCCCCAGATTGGCCGCCGCGCCGAATTGCGAGGCATGCCAGCTTGAATCTCCGCGCCCCCGCGAAGGCGGGGGCCTCTGGCAATTCGGGTCGGGCCAAGCGGCCCGAGATCCCCGCCTTCGCGGGGATGACGCAATGCTAAACGGCCCGCCAATGGCGGGCCGAAGCATCACGTCACTTGCGAAGCCCCAGCTTCTGGATCAGCGCATTGTACCGCTCGACGTCCTTCTTCTTGAGATAGGCGAGCAGGGTGCGGCGCTTGTTGACCATCATCAGCAGGCCGCGGCGCGAATGGTTGTCCTTGTGGTGGCCCTTGAAGTGCTCGGTCAGGTTGCGGATGCGCTCTGTGAGGATCGCGACCTGGACTTCGGGGGAGCCGGTATCGCCCTTCTCGCGGGCGTTGTCCTTGATGATTTCCTGTTTCTTTTCCGCGGTAACGGTCATTCTGCTTACTCCGCGACATCGCTTGGTAGGTTGAAGCCCCGGACGACTCTGGCCGTCCCGCCCGCGACCTCCATCAGCGCCACGGGCGTATCGCCCAGCTTCGCGAAATGGAGCCCGTCTGCCCGATACGAACCGGGGGGCAATCTCGACAATTCACGGCCCTGGCGGACCGCCTGCGCGCTTGTCGGATCGAGTGCGAGGGCCGGGATGTCGTCCAGCCCCGCCTCCAGCGGCAGGAGGTGGTCTTGAAGGCGCGCGCCCTTGCCGATTTCGTTCAGCTTGTCCAGCGAAATCGCCCGATCCTCGCCGAACGGCCCGGCCTTCACGCGGCGCAGATAGGTCACGTGACCCACGCTGCCCAGCGCGTGTGCGATATCCCGTGCGAGAGAGCGGATGTATGTCCCCTTGGAGACATGGGCGCGCAGGGTGATGGTCTCGAGCCCCTCCCCTTCAGGGGAGGGGTTGGGGTGGGGAATGTCGCCGGTGCGCGCTTCGCTACATCCCCCACCCCCGTCCCCTCCCCTGAAGGGGAGGGGTGAAATGGAGAAGATCGTCACTGCCCGGCTCGCCAGCGCCACCTCTTCTCCCGCCCGCGCCAGGTCATAAGCGCGCCGCCCATCGACCATGAGCGCCGAATAGGCCGGAGGCACCTGCTCGATCGTGCCGATGAAACGGGGCAGGATAGCCGCGATTTCCACGAGCGACGGCCGGTGCTCCGAAGTCTCGATCACCTCGCCCTCGGTGTCGAGCGTGGCGGTTTCCTCTCCGAAGGCGATGGTAAAATCATAGATCTTGCTGGCATCGAGCATCCGGCCCGCCAGCTTGGTCGCCTCGCCCAGCGCGATCGGCAGCACACCCTCGGCCAACGGGTCGAGCGTGCCGCCGTGGCCAACCTTGACCCTGCCATAGCCGGCCTCGCGCAGATTGCGCTTCACCGCGCCGACCGCCTGCGTCGAGCCGAGCCCGCGCGGCTTGTCGAGGACCAGCCAGCCGTGCGGATGCGGGGTCTCAGCCACCGGCGAACAGCGCCGCGAAGGCGAGGTAGTGGCCGAGGGTCCATTCGAGCGGCGGACCGATCAGCCGCTGGATCACGTCGAGGCCGGGGAAAGCCCAGGCGATCGCGATCAGGCCGAAAAACAGCAGCATGCCATAGGGCCGCAGCTTCTCGTAGGCGACGGCCCAGCGTCGCGGTAGCGCGCCCTCGACGATGTGCGAGCCATCGAAGGGCGGGATCGGGAGGAGATTGAACAGCCCGATGAACAGATTGATCAGAATGAAGCTGAACAGCCCCTGCGTGACAATCGCGGAGGGCTCGCCCAGCGCGGAGGCGATCCCCAGCGCGGCGGCGCCGAGCAGCGCCATCAGGAAATTGCTCGCCGGCCCCGCCGCCGCCACCGCCATCATGCCGGCGCGGGGATGGTCGAGCCGCGCCGCATTTACCGGCACCGGCCTGGCCCAGCCGAAAACCGGCGCCCCGACCATGGCGAGAAAGCCTGGCACTACGATCGTCCCGACCGGATCGACATGGCGGATCGGATTGAGCGTCAGCCGCCGCTGTTCCCTGGCGGTCGGATCGCCAAGCG
>JAIETR010000041.1 GCA_019745075.1 Qipengyuania sp. | reverse complement strand
GACTGGGCGTTCCACTGCCACAACCTCTACCACATGACTGCGGGAATGATGCGTGTCGTCACCGTCCGCCCCCTGCAGGGAGATACCCGAAATGACGCGACTTAAGCTCGGCCTGCTGCCGGCAGCGGCGGCAATGCTCGCTGTCGCTTCTCCGGCGGCGGCCCAGGTGGACCATTCGAAAATGCCGGGCATGAAAATGCCCGCGCCGACTCCGACGCCGGCGGCCAAGAAGCCCGCCGCGAGGAAGCCAGCGGCGACGACACCGGCGCCGAAGAAACCGGCGGCGAAGAAATCGCCGGCCACCAGACCCGCGGCGAAACAGCCTGCCGCTCGGGCGGAACCCGCCGCGGCGATGCCGCCGGGTCACGACATGTCGGCCATGCCCGCGCAACCGGCCCAGGCGACGGCGATGCCGCCCGGCCACGACATGTCGGCCATGCCCGCGCAACCGGCCCCGCCGACGGCGATGCCGCCGGGTCACGACATGTTGGCCATGCCCGCGCAACCGGCCCCGGCGACGACGATGTCGCCCGGGCACGACATGTCGGCCATGCCCGGAATGGCCATGTCCGCGGGCGCCACGGGGACCGACCTGTCGGCCGGCGATGCGCCGCCACCGCCGGTCCCGACCGCCAATGCCGCCGACGCCTTCTTCCCCGTCGAGGCGATGGAGGTGGCCCGCCATCATCTCAAGGAGTTCCATGGCGGTCAGAATCTCCTCGAGGTCCTCTTCAACATCGCCGAATACCGGTCCAGGAATGGCCGTGACGGCTTCGCGTGGGAAGGGAGGGGATGGTATGGAGGCGACATAAAGCGCCTGTGGGTGAAAACCCAGGGCGAAGGGTCGTTCGGCGAGGCGCTGGAGAGCGCCGAGGTGCAGGCGCTCTACAGCTATGCGATCGGACCCTATTTCTGGGTGCAGAGCGGTCTTCGCTACGACTTCAGGCCCGACCCGTCGCGCGTCTACGCGACGATCGCCGTGGAAGGCCTTGCGCCAAGCTTCTTCGACGTCGAAGGGTCGCTGTTCCTCTCCAACAAGGGCGAGCTGATGGCCCGGGTCGAAGGTTACTACGACCAGCGGATCACCCAGCGGCTGATCCTCCAGCCGCGCGCCGAATTCAATTTCGCGGCGCAGAACTCGCCCTCGATCGGCGTCGGCGCCGGCCTCAGCGAAGCCGAACTCCAGCTGCGCCTGCGCTACGACATCCGCCGTGAGTTCGCGCCTTACGTCGGTGTGCAGTACAATCGGGCCTTCGGCCGCACCAGCGACTACCGGCGCGCGGAGGGCATCGATGTCGGCGGCTGGAGCCTTTTGATGGGCGTTCGCACTTGGTTTTGATCGAGGAGGGAAGGCATGAAACTAATACTGACGATATTCGGTGTCGCACTCTGCGCGTTGCCGCTGACCGCGCATGCCGATCCAGGGCACCCTCCGGCCGCCGCACCGGCGCGGCCCGCCGAAAATCCGGAAGCGGCGGCCGTCCGTGCGGTCCTCGCGCAGTACCACGCCGCCCTGGAGCGGCTCGACGCGACCGGGACCGAGAAGCTGTTCGCGCCCGATTCCGCGGTCTTCGAGACCGGCGGGCGTGAAGGCACATACGCTAACTATCTGGCGCACCACCTCGGCCCCGAACTCAAGGAGTTCAAGAGCTTCGCGTTCTCGGATTACAAAGCCGACGTCCGCTTCGAGGGCCCGGTCGCTTTGACGACGGAAAGCTACAAATACAGGATCGAGACCAAGGACGGTACGGTGGTCGAGCGCCTCGGCGTCAGCACCAGCGTACTAAAGAAGATCGACGGCCAGTGGAAAATCCTGGTCAGCCACAACTCGGGCCGCAAGCCGAAGGGAGCCTGACATGAGCGTTACTGATAACTGGCAACTCGCCCGCCGTCTGTGGCTGGGGCTCGCCCTGCTTCTGACTGTGATGATGGTGGCCCCGTCCCCGGCGGTGGCGCACAAGGATCGCAAGCAGGCCGAAGCGGCCCAGCAGGTTGCGTCACCGGCCGCGGGTGGCGCGACGACCCACGGCGCCGCGGCGCCGGACGGCGCCGGTGGCCACGATCAAATGGGCGGCATGGGTATGGGAATGGGAATGGCGATGGACCGCTCGAACATGTCCTTCCTCGAGCGGCTGCTCGACTGGTTCGGCCGGTTGCATCCGGCCATCGTCCACTTTCCGATCGCCTTCTTCCCGGCGGCGCTGTTCACTGCGGTCGTCGGGCGCAAACGGCCCTCTTTCGCCGCGTCGGTGCAGTTCCTGGTGGTCGCGGGCGGCATCTTCGCACCCATCGCCGCCGCCGCCGGATGGCTGGCGGGAATGAGCGCGGATCCGGAACCGATCCTAACCTACCACCGTTGGCTGGGGGTTGCCGTCGCAGTCGCCGGCGTCGGGCTGGGCTTCTGGGCCTGGCGGCGCCCGTGGGAAGACCGCGGCGCCGGAATGATCCTGGCGCTGACGGTTATGACGGTCGCCATCTTGGTGCAGGGATTTCTGGGGGCCGGACTCACGCACGGGATCGATCACCTGATGTTCTGAAGGGAGCGAAACAATGCAGCACGATCAAGCCCACGGTGGAATGAGCCCGGAAAGGATGCGCGGGCATTACAAGATGTTCGCGCTCAACCTCGCGCTCAGCCTGCTCGTCATGTATCTGGCGATGTTCGCGATGATCTGGACGTTAGGCGAGTTCGTCCAGAACCTGAACTTTTTCTACATGGCGCTGGTCATGTGGGCGCCGATGGCGATCGTGATGCTGCTGACGATGAAATCGATGCTGATGAACGCCCGGCTCAACGCGATCCTCTACGCCGTGTTCGCGCTGATCCTGGTGTTGAGCTTCGTTGCAATCCGCGCCCAGACCCTGGTTGGCGACCGCGAGTTCCTGCATTCGATGATACCGCATCATTCGGGCGCGCTGACGATGTGCAACCGCGCTTCGATCCGCGATCCCGAAATTCGCGACTTGTGCTTCAAACCGAACGGGATCGTCGATTCGCAGACTCGCGAGATCGCGCAAATGAATGAAATCCTGGATCGCCTCTGACCTGAGAGTGTTTGGACGGGGATGATGAAAGGAAATTCCCGATGACCCACATGCTCTCGGCCGAGATGCGCTCGTGCATCGACAACTGCCATGCTTGCGCCACCGTTTGCCTCTCCGACGCCATCCAGCATTGCCTGGCCAAGGGAGGCAAGCACACCGAACCCAAGCATTTCAAGCTGATGCTAGACTGCGCCGAGATATGTCACACGGCCGCGAACTTCATCGCGCGCGGTTCGGACCATCTGGGTCACATCTGCCGGGAATGCGCCGAGATCTGCCGCGCCTGCGCCGACAGCTGCGAGGCGCTCGGCGACATGCCCGAGTGCGTCGACGCCTGCCGGCGCTGCGCGGAAAGCTGCGAAGAGATGGCCGCCTAGCCCATGGTTGAGGGCAGCACCCGGCGGCAGCTGGTCACCGGGTTTCAAGCCTGAGGAGGGGGCATAATGATCAGAAAAATCGTCATTGGGATTTCAGCGGTCGCGACGCTGGCATCCGGGACCGCCGCGATTGCGCACGACTTCTTCCTCTTGCCCGAGCGATTCCAGACCCAGAGCCGAGAGCCGCTGAGAATCCAGGCGACGGTGGGCTCGAGCTTCCCGGCACCCGAAGCGGCCGTGCCCGGGGATCGCGCCGAGCGACCGACGGCGGCCGGGCCGGGAAATCCGCAGGTTGAGGTCGTCGGGGCGGGTTCTAAGGCCTTGAATCTCAAGCTCACGGGAGCCACGGCGGGAATGATCGCGATCGGCGTCGGCTCGAAGCCGCGGGATGTCGAATACGCCGAGGATCGGATCCCGCTGATCCTCGAGGAATACCGGGTTGCTCCGCAAGCTGCCGCGGCGGTCGAGGCGCTTCCCCGGCCGCGTAGCTGGCAGGTGGTGTCGCGGCGATTCGCCAAGACTTTGGTCTGCGTCGCGAATTGTACGGACCGCTCGGCGGCCGAGCGATCGTTCGGGGCGCATCTCGAGTTCGTCGGCAGCCGCGCGTCGGCCGATCGTTTCCGGCTGCTCGCTGACGGAAAGCCGCTGGCCGACTATCCGATCGACCTGGTCGGACCGGACGGCAAGCGGCAGCACCTGAGGACCGATGCGCAAGGGAACATCCACCTCGGCAAAGACTTTAGTGGGGCAACGATGCTGTTTGCCGCGAAACTGGAACCGCCGGCGGGGGCTGGACGCTTTACGCTCGATCTCACCTCGCTGACGTTCGGTCGATGACGATGGTTTCCTGAAGGAGATGGATGATGAAAACGACTTTGCTTAACGTGAGCGCCCTCGCCTTGCTTGCATCGCTCTCGGCTTGTGGCGATGCAGCCGATCCGGGCAAGGACGCCGGCGCCACGGCGGTCGCCGAAGACCCGATGGCGATGAGCGGGCCGTTCGCCGAAGCCGAGACTCGCATGAGCGAGCGCATGATGGCCGCCGTCGGCAGCGACGCCGGGCAGTCGTGGGGGAAGAAGATGATCGAGCATCATCAGGGCGCGATCGACATGTCGCGCATCGTTCTCGACCAGAACCCGACCGCCGAGGTGGCCACGATGGCGCGCGACGCCATCGCCAAGAACGAGCGCGACAACGCGAGCATCCGCAAATTGCTGAAGGATGGCGCCCCCGATCAGCAAAGCGCCGAGCTCTATCGCGGCGCCATGACCGACATGCGCGACAGGATGATGGCCGCTTCGGGCGCCGACGTCTCCGAGACTTACATGCGCAAGATGCACGAGCATCACAAGGGCGCGGTGGCGATGTCCGACGTGGCGCTGGCGAATGGCGTAAGCGGCGCGATGCGCGATCAGGTGCAGAGGACGCGCAGCGAGCAGCAGCGCGACGTGGCGATGACCGAGGCAATGCTCCGAGGCGAGCCGATGAGCGAGGCCAAGGCCGCGGCCGCCGCGCCCTCGCCCGCGGCGACCCCGGCCCGCCCGACGGCGTCGGCCAGGCCGAAGGCTTCGCCCAGGCCCTCGCCGACACCGACACCGACACCGGCCGACATGCCCCCGGGCCATGACATGGACAAGATGTAGTCTGGGGGCCGCCTATGCGAAGGCACGTCCTTTTGGCGCTCGGCTTGCTCGCCGCGTGCGAAGCGGGCGAGAGCAATCGAACGGCCCCCGCGGGCGCCGATCGAACGCAGCCGAGCGCTCTGGCACGGGTTCCGGGAGCTGCGGCTCCGGGTGATCGGGCGAACGCCGAGGGACCGGGTCGCGCTCCCCGGACACCGGGCGACCGGTCGATCCTGGCCTGGTCGATGCCGGCCGCTGGCGCGAAGGTGAGCGCGCCGGTCAGCGAGCTGGTCCTGCATTTTTCGCCGCCGGCCAGGCTCTCGGAAGTGACGGTGACGGGTCCGCGAGGCGCAATGCCGACGATGGTCGCGGCGGTCGGCGAGGTGGAGCATTATTCGCTGCCGTTATCGGAACTCGGCGTCGGCGCCGTCACCATCGACTGGAAAGCCACGGCGAGCGGCGTTGACTATCGCGGCAGCTTCGGCTTCGAGATCGGATGAGCCTCACGGCCCCGGCGCGCTCGCCGCCGGGGCCGTTTCCACCGGAACCAGCAACGGGCAAGCCGCCACCTCGATGCGAACTCATGTCATTGCCCGCAAGACGCACAAATGGTTCGGGCTCTTCATCGGGCTGCAGGTGGTCGTCTGGTCGCTGAGCGGGGTCTACATGACCGTCGTTCACATCGACACGATCCACGGCGACCATCTCGTTCGCCAGATTGCCACCCCCGGCATCGAGGCGAAGGTCTTGCAGGATCCGCTCGCGCTCGCCGCGCGGGAAGGGGCCAAAGGCCTCAGGCTGGCGTGGGTCGACGAACGCCCGATCTATGTCAGCGACGGGCCCTCGGGAGAGCGCGCCTTCGCGGCAACCACGGCTGCACCGCTGGAACCGCCGAACGAGCAGGCAATCAGAGCCTTGGCCTCGTCCTATTACACCGGGTCCGAGCCCATCGCGTCGGCCAAACTCATCACCGATGTGCCGGGCGAGATCCGCGGGCGAAAGCCACCGCTGTGGCGGGTCGAGTTCGCGCACTGGAACAAGCCGACCTTCTATCTGTCACCGGTCACCGGCGAGCTCCTCTCGCGGCGCCACGAGCTGTGGCGGGTGTTCGACTTCGTGTGGATGCTCCACATCATGGACTACGACGAGCGCGAGAACGTCAATAATCCGTTGCTGCGCGCCTTCACCTGGGGTGCGGTGCTGATGGCGCTGTCCGGCATCTGGTTGCTGTTCTACGCTTTTCCGAAGCGCAAGAAGAGGCGAGGGAGCGCCCGATGAAGATCAAGTCGATCTGGCTGCGGAAAATCCACAAATGGGTGGGTCTCGCCATCGGACTACAGTTCGTCCTGTGGGCGATCAGCGGCGCGGCGATGGCGCTGCTCGACATGGAGGCTGTCGCTGGAGGGCCCCGTGCCGAACCGACAGAGGCTGCCCCACGCGAAGGTGCGACGGGCTGGCCGAAGATCGCCGGCCAACTAGGCTCGGAGAAGATCGAGGGACTGCGGCTTGAGTCCCTGCTCGGCCGGCCTGTCGCCGAGGTGCGGACCGCCCGTTCGACGCAAATGTTCGATGCCCGCACTGGAGAGCGCCTGACGATCGACGCCGCCGCCGCCCGCGCCATTGCCAAGGCGAATCATCCCGACGGGACGAAGCCGGTCGCGGCGACGCTGCTCACCCAGCGGTCGCTGCCGGTCAGAGAGCACGAGCCGCCGATCTGGCAGGTCGATTTCGGGGACGGGGAAAGCAGCACCTATTACCTGTCGGCCACGACGGGCGCGCTGCTGGAACGCCGTAACGACAGCTGGCGCTGGTGGGACTTCTTCTGGATGCTCCACAACATGGACTACGCCGACCGGACGAGTTTCAACCATCCGCTGATCGTCACCGCGGGCATCGCGATGGCCTGGCTGGCGGTAACGGGCTTCTGGCTATTGTTCCGGACGATGTGGCGGCACGATTTCACATGGATCCGTGCACGCCGAATCCGGCAAGGCTGACCGGCTTCCCCGAGAGGTTGCTGCCAAAACCGGGAACCCGGCGTCAATTCCTTCCCGGCCAATCCATGTGCAGATCGTCGATCACATAGGGGTGCCGATGGGGCCCGGCGCCTGTGCCGACAAGATGGGGATGGCCCGCGGGCAGGTCGGCGTGGAGGTGCTCGACCGCTTCGGGATCGACCGCAGGCCATTTCCACAGGCCCGCAATCAACCCAATCGCCGCGATGGCGGCCAGCAGCGCGGATGCGGCCGGCATGCCGAGAAGCGCGCCGGCCTGACCCGCCACCGGATAGGCGACAAGCCAGCAGACATGGCTCAGCGCGAACTGGGCCGCGAACAGCGCCGGACGGTCGGCGTCGTTCGAGGACCGGCGCAGCAGACGTCCACCAGGGGTGACGCAGAGCGAATAGCCCGCCCCCATGAGGAGCCATCCCGCCAGCAGGAACGGCCACATCGCGCCCGGCGGGAACGTGGGAGTCGCCAGGGCGAAGGCGAGCAGCACCGCGCACAGCACTCCGGCCCCGATCAGCATCGCGGTGCGCTCGCTGAGCCGCCGCAGCAGGCGCGGCAGCACCAGCGCGACCAGCATGGAGCCGCCGCCATAGGCTGCCAGCGCCAGCGCCACGTCCTGCTGCGAGCCGCCCGTCCCCCTCACGATGACGACGGTGTTGACGATCACCATCGCGCTGCCCGCCGCCGCCGCGAGTGTGACGGCCAGCAGACCGACAAGACGCGGCGTCTTGAGATAGATGCGCACGCCGCGGGTCGTCTTGCGCCACGCGCTTTGGACCGCGCGCGCCGCCGCCTTGCGGTGCGGCAGCGCCGAGGTCATGACCAGCAGTGCCGAGACGACAAAGCCCAGCGAAGTTCCTGCGAAGAGCCAGTTGAAGCCGATGACGGTCAGCAGCAGGGCCGCCAGCATCGGGCTGAGCAGACTTTCAAGGTCATAGGCCAGACGCGAGAGGGAGAGGGCGTTGGTATATTCTTCCTCGTCGGGCAGGATTTCGGGGATCGTCGCCTGGAAGGTGGGCGTAAAGGCGGCCGAAGCCGATTGCAGCAGGAAGATCAGCAGGTAAACCTGCCACACCGCATCGACGAAGGGCAGGACAAGCGCGACGCCCGCGCGCACGAAATCCATCGCCACGAGCAGGCTCTTGCGGGGCAGGCGGTCGGCGTAGGCGCCCACCACCGGCGCGATGCCGATATAGGCGACCATCTTGATCGCGAGCGCCGTCCCCAGCACCGCGCCCGCGTTGGCCCCGGCAATCTCGTAGGCGAGCAGGCCGAGCGCCACGGTCGCCAGCCCGGTGCCGACCAGCGCGATGACCTGCGCGAGGAACAGGTGGCGATAGGTGCGATTGGCAAGAACCTTGAGCATCGCGCTTTTTCCTTAGGTTTCGCTCACGCCAGCCAGTTCATGACGGCAAACGTCAGGAACAGGTAGCGCCCGCCCTTGGCAAGAGTGACGACGAGGAGGAAGGCGGTGAACCGCATCCGCAGCACCCCCGCGACCACTGTGAGCGGGTCGCCGATCACCGGCACCCACGACAGCAACAATACCGCAGGGCCGAAGCGCGCAAACCACGCCTCGGCCCGCGCCAACGTAGCGGGCGAGGCCGGGAACCAGCGCTTCTCGCGGTGATGCGCGAAGTAGCGCCCCAACAGCCAGTTGACGGCGGAACCGAGCACATTCCCCGCGGTCGCCGCCGCCAGCAGCGCGGCGGTATCGAAACGCCCCGAAACCAGCATCGCTCCGAGCAGGAGCTCGGACTGTGCGGGCAGGATCGTTGCCGCGACGAAGGCGGCCGCGAACAGTCCGGCGTAACCGGCGAGCAAGTTCTCGAAGATCATCTCCCGACACCTGGACCGAGCTTTACACGACGCGCCGAATTTCGGTGTAGGCACCTTGTGTCCGCACAGTGACCATCTCGGCAAGATTGGGTCTTGCTAGAGTTGGCATATGTTACTCCTGCTGGACGGGGCGCGCGCTCGCTGGAACGCGATCATGCGGTGACTGGCTCCGCCGCCGCGGCCGGAGCGTCGGACCTATCGGCATCGCGCCCCCGGACCATGCGGTAGAGCGCCGGCAGCACCAGCAGGGTGAGGATGGTCGAGGAGACGATTCCGCCGATGACCACCGTCGCCAGCGGGCGCTGGACTTCCGAGCCGAGTCCGACGTTGAGCGCCATCGGCACGAAGCCGAGGCTGGCGACAAGCGCCGTCATCAGCACCGGCCGCAGCCGGGCAAGCGCGCCTTCGCGGATCGCATCCTCGAGCGGACGGCCTTGCTCCATCAGCTGCCTGATGAAGGTCAGCATGACCACGCCGTTGAGCACCGCCACGCCCGACAGCGCGATGAAGCCGACCCCGGCCGAGATCGAGAACGGAATGCCCCTCAGCAGCAGCGCCGCGACGCCGCCGGTCAAGGCCAAGGGCACGCCCGAGAACACCACCAGGGCGTCCTTCGCCGATCGGAACAGCGCCATCAGCAGGCCGAAGATAAGCGCCAGCGTGAGCGGAACCACGATCTGCAACCGCGTGGCCGCCGACTGGAGCTGCTGGAAGGTTCCTCCGTATTCGATCCAGTAGCCATCGGGCACCTCGACTTCGGCGGCGATACGATCGCGCGCCTCGCCGACGAACGAGCCGAGATCGCGTCCCCGCACGTTGCTGGTCACGACCGCGCGGCGCTTCCCATTCTCGCGGCTGATCTGGTTCGGCCCCAGGGTGCGTTCGATGCTTGCGACTTCGACCAGTGGCACCGAGCCGCCACCCGGAAGCGGGATCGGCAGCCGCTCGAGCACCTGCGGGTCCTGGCGCAGTTCCTCGGGCAGGCGGACCACGATATCGAACCGCCGGTCTCCTTCGAAGATCCGGCCGGCGTCCGCCCCGCCGATCGCGGTCGCGACTACCGTCTGGACATCGTCGACATTGAGACCCAGCTGGGTCAGCTTGACCCGGTCGGGCACCACCTGCACGAACGGCAGTCCGGTGACCTGTTCGGTCTGGACGTCCTGCGAACCTTCGATGGTGGATACCACGCCTTCGATTTCCGCCGCCGTTGCCGCAAGCTGGTCGAGGTCGTCGCCATAGACCTTGATGGCCACCTCCGAGCGGACCCCCGCGATCAGCTCGTTGAAGCGCATCTGGATAGGCTGGATGAACTCGTAGCGCGAACCCGGCACCTGTTCGACCGCGGCGTTCATCTCGGCGACGAGCTGGGCCTTGGGCTTGCGCGGATCGGGCCATTCGCCGCGCGGCTTCATGATGATGAAGTTATCGGCGACGGACGGCGGGACCGGGTCGGTGGCCACGTCGGCCGTGCCGATCTTGGCGAACACCGTGTCGACCTCCGGGAAGGTCTTGATCTTCCTCTCCAGCGCTGCCTGCATCGATACCGCCTGCGACAGGCTGGTCCCCGGAATCCGCAGGGCGTGAAGCGCGATGTCGCCCTCGTCGAGATTGGGGATGAACTCCGAACCCAGACGCGTCGCGGCGAAGCCGCTCAGCACCACCAGTGCCGCGGCCCCCGCGATCACGGCCTTGCGTCGCGCGATCGCGAAGTCGAGCATCGGGGCATAGTGGGATTTGGCAACCCGCATGACCTTGTTCTCCTTCTCCTCGACCTTGCCGGTGACGAAGGTGGCCACCGCCGCCGGCACGAAAGTCAGCGACAGCAGGAGCGCCGCCGTCAGTGCGATCACCACGGTCAACGCCATCGGGTGGAAGGTCTTGCCCTCGACGCCTTCGAGCGCGAAGATCGGCAGATAGACGATGGTGATGATGAGGATGCCGAACAGGCTCGGCCGGATGACCTCCTCCGAAGCATCCGCCGCAAGCTTGAAGCGCTCGTCCCGCGTCAGCAATCGCCCGAGCGAATGCTGAGCCTGGCCGAAGCGGCTGAGACAATTCTCGACGATGATGACCGCGCCATCGACGATCAGGCCGAAGTCGAGCGCGCCCAGGCTCATCAGATTGCCCGACGTGCCGCTCTCGACCATGCCGGTGATGGTCAGCAGGAAGGACAGGGGAATGACCGCCGCGGTGATCAGCGCCGCGCGGATGTTTCCGAGCAGCAGGAACAGCACGACGATCACCAGCATCGCGCCTTCGGCCAGGTTCTTCTCGACCGTCCGGACGGTCGCCTCGACCAGCTTGGAGCGGTCGTAGACCGTGTTGGCGACCACGCCGCCGGGGAGCGAGCGGTTGATCACCTCGAGTTGCTCGGCGACCGCCACGCTGACATCGCGGGCGTTCTCGCCCACCAGCATATAGATCGTGCCGAGCACGACCTCGCGGCCGTCCTTGGTGGCCGCGCCGTTGCGGATCTCCGAACCGATGCTGACATCGGCAACATCTGCGACGCGGATCGGCACACCTTCGCGCGAGGCGACGATGATGCCGGACAGGTCGCGTTCGTCCTTCGCCTGGCCAGGCACCCGGATCAGGAACTGGGAGCCCGACCGCTCGACATAACCGGCGCCGACATTGGCATTGTTGCTTTCGAGCGCTGCGATCACGTCCTTGACCGTCAGGCCGAAGCCCGCGAGGCGCGAAGGATACGGCGCGACCACATACTCCTTGCGATAGCCGCCGACCGAGTTGACTTCGGTGACGCCGGGCACGTTGCGGAGCTGCGGGCGCACCACCCAGTCGTGCAGTGTGCGCAGATCCTGCGCGGTATAGCGCGAACCATCGGGCTTCACCGCGCCGGGCTTGGCCTCGATCGTATACATGAAGATCTCGCCCAGCCCGGTCGCGATGGGGCCGAGTTCGGGCTCGACCGTCGGGGGGAGGTTCGACCGCACACCCTGGAGGCGCTCGTTGACCAGCTGCCGCGCGAAATAGATGTTGGTTCCGTCTTTGAAAACGACGGTGACCTGCGACAGTCCGTAGCGCGAGACCGAGCGGGTGTATTTCAGGCCGGGAACACCGGCGATCGCGGTTTCCACCGGGAAGGTGATTCGCTGCTCGGCCTCGAGGGGCGAAAAGCCCGGTGCCGAGGTGTTGATCTGCACCTGCACGTTGGTGATGTCGGGAACGGCGTCGATCTTGAGCCGCCCGAAATTATAGATGCCCAGCGCCGCCAGCAGGAGGACGGCGACAAGGACGGCGAAGCGCTGCCGGATCGACAGCTCGATGATGCGATTGAGCATGGAAGCGCGTCCTTTAGTGATCGTGGCTCGCGCCCGACTTCTCGATGTCGGCCTTGATCACGTAGCTGTTCTTGGCGGCGTAGACGGTGCCCGGCTTGATCCCGCTCAGGACCTCGGTCCATTCGGGCCCTTCGCGCCCGAGCTCGAGCACGCGGATCTCGTAGGTCTGTCGGATCTTGGCGAAGACCACGCGGAAGTCGCGGAACTGCTGGATGGCGTCGGTCCGCACGGCCAGCGGAACGCTGCGCCGATCCACCGACACCAGGCCGCGCACCGCCATGCCCGGCCGCCAGAACCCGTCGCGGTTGGGCAGGCTGGCGCGCGCGGTGACCGCCTGATTGGTCACTTCGGCGAGCGGCAGAAAATCGCGAATGGTGGAGCCTTGCGTCCGCTCGCCCTCCAGCCCGCGAATCAGAATGCTCTGACCCGGGCGGATGCGCTCGATGTCGCGGGGGAAGATCGGAAAGGTAGCAATGGTCCGCGACGGGTCGGAGATCACGAACATCGGTCGACTGTCGGCGATATCGCCCACGTTGGTATTGCGCTGCGTGATCACGCCCGCGATCGGCGCATAGACCGGGTAGGTCTGCAGAGAGTCGCTGCTCTCGACCCTCGCCAGCAGGGTGCCGCGGCCCACCCGGTCGCCGACGTTGCGATGTATCGAGACCACTGGGCCCGGATATTTGGCGCCGACGTTGGCGCTTCCGGTCGGATCGAGCTCGACCCGGCCGATGATCTCGACCGTTTCGCCTACCTGTTGCGGGCCGACTGTCTCGGTTTCGATGCCGGCCGCCCGGGCCGCCGCATCCGCTATCGTCACGCGCCCTTCGTAGGAGGGGAACGCCCAGCGGTGGGTTTTGCCGTCCGCGCTCGCCACCACCTCGACGTCGAAGCTATGCGGCTCGACCAGTACCGAGTTGCCGCGCAGGTAATCCTCCTGCGGCCTGAAACCGAAGGTCGTGACCTCGCCGTCGAGCCGCTTGATCGTCACCCGCGCGCGGACCTGGCCGGGATCGACGGGCTTGTCGTCGCGGTAGGCGTAGAGACGGTATTCGGGCGGGACGCCGTCCTCGAACACCGTCAGCTCGATGGAAAAGTCGCCATCGCGCAGCAGCCGACCGTTGTGAGGCCCGCGCTCATAGTCGCCGGCGGCGACCTCGCCCGCTTCGGGCTCGGCCACCTCGCTGCCCGATTGTCCACAGGCGGCCAGTGAAGCGGCTAGCAAGGCCGCGAGAATGAAATGTGTCTTGCGCATTAGCGGTTACCCCCAACAAGGTCGGCGAACTGGCCGGTCAGCCGGTCGAGCTGAACCTTGGCCGTGTGATAGGTGGAAAGAGCCTCGACGAAGCGGACCCGCGCATCGTGCAGCGCCGACTGCGCGGTCGATACGTCGAGAAAAGTGAACCCGCCGCGGTTGTAGCCCGCGCGAACCTCGCGCAAGGTCTGCTCGGCCCCGGGGACGACCCGCGCCTGGATCGCCTCGGCCTCGTGCCGGGCTTCCTCCACGCGCTCGGCGGCCACCGCCACCTCGCGTCGCCGCTGGAAGCGCTCGACCGCCAGATCGGCCTCGACCTGGCGCTGTTCGGCCGTCGCGCGGGCTACATTGGCCCGGTTCAGCGCGCGATTGGGGAGCGGGAACGAGACCCCGGCCACCACCCCGAAATCGCCGGTCCCGAATAGGCGGGGCCCGGCATAAACCGTCGGGTCGGTCTTCGCATAGGCTTCCTGCAAGCGATAGTTTGCTCCGGCCCGCTGACGCCGGGCCTCGAACAGCGCGAGATCGACTGAAAAGAGGTCGTTTGCAGCCACGCTCACCAAAGGTGTTTCAAGGAACCCTGCTGTCACTACGGAAAAGGCGGACGGATCGCCGCCCGTCAGCAGCGACAGGCGAGTCTTTGCGGCCAACAACGCGTGGTCGGCGAGTTCGAGATCGACCTTGGCTTCGGCGAGTTGTGTCCTCGCGCGGGTGCCGGCGAACAACGGGTCGCGCGCGCTGGCGACGCGGCGCTGCACTTCGCCTTGCAGCCGCTCCGCAATCTCGACCCGGCTCCTGGCCAACTCAAGCTTCAGCGCGGCGGCCTGCGCCCCGACGTAGAGTTCCTGCACCTGCCTCGCCAGGTCCAGCCGCTGGATCAGCGTTTCCGCCTGGGCGATGCCAATGTCGCCATCGGCAAGCTCGATCCGCGCCAGCCGCTTGCCGCCGCGTTCGAGGCGCAGATTGTAAGTTGCATCGACCTGAACCAGACCGAAGCGGGTAGTGCCGACGTTCTCCACCGAACCGGCGATTGTGGCCGCCGGTTTGGTATCCGCGGCAGCACGCGCCGCCTCGAGTGTCTCGATTCTTGCCGCGGCCGCCTCACCTTGGGGCGAGCTCGATAGCGAACGGCGAATGGCTTCTTCCAGGCTCAGCGGCTCGGCCGCCAAGGGGCTTGCGACAAGCCCCGCAACCCCCGCAAGGAGGGTCGCGATAGTTCCAAATCTCATCGGGGAGGTCTCCTGACGCCCGAATGCAGGTCACGCGGCGAAGGCCGCGCGGCGAATGCAGGATGTCAGCCTATCGGAGGATCGAGCGGAGGAGCGGGCGAGCCCGAATGCAGCAACGATGCCTCGGACGCGAAAACGATCTGCTTTCCGAACCGGCGCTCCAGATCGCTCCCGGGCAATTGAGGCGCCGTCACCGAAGGACCGTGGTGATGACCCTGATCCGATGCCAAGCCAGCCGACCGATCGCTATCGCTCGAATCCTCGACATGGTCGGCGTGCCCGTGCGTGTGAGTATGGCCGCCGACAATCGATTGGGCCGAATGCTCACTGCCGTGCGCGGCGAGCGGCCCGGCATGCAGACCGGACAGGACCATCGCGAGGAGGCCGAAAAGGGCGATGAACAGACGCACGCGGGGCTCGTTAGCCGAACGAACGCGGTGTGGATAGGCCGAATGGACCAAAATCATAACTGACGCGTGGCGTCGGCTCAAAGATTCTCACTGGTATGGCGACAATCCGCGGCTTTTTCCGGACTGCGACGGCGCTGATAAGGGTTGTATCGGCAACAATACCGTGTCAATGGCGCGCCCTTCGATGACCCTTCGCTCAGCCTCGCCTCTTCGGTCGATTGTGGCCCTGCTGCTGTTCTTTGCCGTTGCATTCAGCGGCGCCGCTGACGCGGTTGCCTGCGATCGGTTGGGCAGCTCGACAATGCAGGCAGCGGTATCCGTCGATACCGCTCCTGCGCGCGACAACTCGAACGACCAGGCCCAGCAGCATGCGTTGTGTGCGCATGGCCATTGTCACTACGTTGCCCGGTTAGGATGTGGGGAATCGGTCGTGAAGGAGCAATTGGCGGCGGACACGCTGCACTTTGCCCTGCCCATGGATGCGCTGAGTCCCGGCGAAATCTCCTCAGTCAAAGAGCCGCCTCGGGCCTGAGACGTTCCGCGCTGCCGTTGCAGCGTGTTTTGTCTCAGCTGAGGAGTTCTTGAAATATGATTTCCCGAATGCGGGCGCGCGCCTTGTGGCGTGGGATCCCAGGTCCGCGCTGGAGCGCGAATGCCCGTGCGAGCGAGCATGCCCGCCATGCGATTGCGGCTACTGTCCTGTTCTGCAATCCCGCCGTAGCGCTGGCCCAGATCAGTACGCCAGCCACCCCGCAAGTGGGGTCGCCGACGATCGGCCCGCCCGCGCCACCCGTTCTCCCCGCAGAGGACCCCTCGCTTCCCTTGCTTGTGCCGAGCACAGAGCCGCTGCCCGAAAACCTCACGCTCGAACGGGCCCTGGAAGAGGCGGAAGCACGCTCGCCGGCGATCGCGGCGGCGCGCGCGGCGGTGGCGGCAGCGCAAGGCAGGCTTCGTCAGGCCGGCTATCGGGCCAACCCCGACCTCAGTGTGCAGGTTCAAAATTTTCTCGGTTCTGGAAAGCTCAGCGGCTTCCAGAGCAGTGAAGTAACCGTCGCCATCAATCAGCGGCTCGACCTGGCAGGCCGAAGAACCGCGCGCCTCAACGTCGGCCGCGCGCAGCTCTTGGTGAGCGAGCTGCGGCTCGCGGTCTTGCGCGCGGAGCTGGCCAGATCGGTCAGGCAACAGTTCGCCACGGCGATCGCCGCGAGCGAAAGGCTTCGGATCGCTACCCAGAATGAAATCAGATCGCGCGAGCTCGCCCGGATCGCCGATATTCTCGTGGACGCGGGCCGCGAACCGCCCCTGCGAGCGCTGCGCGCCGAGGCGGCGGCGAGCCAGGCGGCCGCCGAGCTTCGAGCCGCGCAAGTGAGCGAGGCCACATCGCGTCGCAATCTGGCCGCCCTGTTCGGTACCGAAACGCCCCCGGAATCGCTTGTCGGCAGAGCTGGTGAGTTGCCGTCGCCTCCGCGCGCGCCGGTCGAATCGCTGGATGTTCGGCTCGCCAATGCTCAGGTTGCATTGACGGAAGCCAATCTCCGGCAGCAACTTGTCGAACGCCGGATCGATCCTGCCGTCGGAGTCGGCGTGCGTTATACCCGGGAAACGGGCGACCAGGCTCTGGTCGCCGGGTTTTCGCTGCCGCTCCGCATCAGAGATTCCAATCTAGGCAATATCGAAGCCGCACGCGCCGAGATTCGCGTCGCGGAGGCCGAGCGAGCCAGCGCGCGTGTCGGCGCCACTACGCGGATCGCCAACGCCAGAGCCAATCTCGACGCAGCTTCGGCTCGTGTTGAAGCGCTTGAAACCGGGGCCGTTCCGGGAGGGCGTGAAGCACTGCGGCTCGCGCAGCTCTCGTACGAAGCCGGCAAGATCCAGCTGGTCGAACTGCTCGACGCACAGGCGGCTTTGCGGAGCGCCGAGACCCAACTGATCGAGGCTCGCCTGGCGCGGGCCGAGGCCATCGCTGAGCTCGCTCGCGCGACCGCGCAGTAAGGACACACAATGGAACCGAATCTGACAGTCGATCGCAAAAAGTTCATTGCGGTCACGGGTGCAATCGTCGTGCTCGCCGGTGTCGGCGGCATACTGATCGGTCGAGCGACGGACCAGCCGGCCGCGACGGCGACGGCCGTTGAAGAAGGCGGGCCGGCTGGCGATCGAGCCGCCGAGAAGGCGGGCCCCGAAGGCTTCGTCGCGATACCGGCGGCGAATTTCGCCGCGATGGGTATTGGGACCGAACGCGTTGCCGCCGGTTCCCTGGGAACCGAAATTCTCGCCCAGGCGACCGCAACGGCGCCGCCGCAAGGCCGATCTTCGCTAACCGCCCGGGCCGATGGCGCGATCACGCGCATCTACAAGCGACTGGGCGATGGAGTGGCGGCCGGCGAAACCATTGCATTGCTCGAAAGCCGGGAAGCGGCCGCGATCATGGCGGAGCGCGCCTCGGCCGCGGCAAGGGCGCAGGCCTCGACAGCGGCGCTCAACCGCGAGCGGCGGCTCTTCAACGCCAAGATAACCCCGCGGCAGGATCTCGAGGCGGCTCAAGCGGAGGCCGCCCAGGCCCAGGCGGAGCTGCGCCGGACCGAGGCCGGCGTGGCAGCGGCCGGGGTCACGCCCGATGGGCGCCACATCGCGGTCCGGACGCTGATCGGGGGACGGATCACGTCGATGAAGGCGGAGCTTGGAGCCTTCGTATCGGCGGGAACCGAGCTGTTCGAGGTCGCCAACCCGCGCAGCGTCCAGATCGAAGCCGCGGTGCCGTGGGCCGATGCCCAGCGCATCCGGCCTGGCGATCCGGGGGTGATCGAACTAGGCGGCGGCGAAACCCTCGAGGCTCGCGTGAGATCGACCACACCCTCGCTCGACCCGGAGAGCCGGGCGGCAACGGTGGTCCTTGCTCCGGCGGGCATTCCCGCCGGTCTCACTCAAGGTCAGTCATTCCGGGTCCGGATCACGCCGCGCGGAGGGGACACCGGAAACCGCATCGTCGTGCCCGAGGGGGCGGTGCAGACGGTCAATGGCGGCGCGGTGGTGTTCGAGCGGGTCAATGGAGGCTTCCGGGCGAGGCCGGTGACCACCGGCCAGCGCGGCGCCGGCCGTATCGAGATCCTTACCGGGATCGCCCCCGGCACGGTCATCGCCACCGCCAACGCCTTCCTGCTCAAGGCCGAGCTCGGCAAGGGTGCGGGTGAGGAGGAATAAGCCATGATCGGGAACTTGATGGCGCTTTCCGTCCGCGCCCGCTGGACGGTCCTCTTCGTTTTTCTCGCGATCGGCGGCATCGGCGTGTGGCAGCTCACCAAGCTGCCGATCGACGCGGTTCCCGACATCACCAACAAGCAGGTACAGATCAATACCATCGATCCGCGGCTTTCGCCGGTCGAGATCGAAAAGCTCGTCACCTACCCGGTCGAAATCGCCTTGGCCGGGATTCCCGGCCTGCAGACGACGCGGTCGATCTCGCGCAACGGCTTCAGCCAGGTGACCGCCATATTCGAGGATTCGACGGACCTCTACTTCGCCCGCCAGCAGGTCGGCGAGCGGCTGGTCAACGCGCAGCGAAACCTGCCGCAGGGAGTGCAGCCGCAGATCGGGCCGGTCACGACCGGCCTTGGCGAGATCGTCATGTACACGATCGACTACAGCAATCCTGGCGGGCGGGGCGCGCGGAAGGTGGCGGGCGAGCCGGGCTGGCAGCCCGATGGCAGCTACCTCACCCCCGAAGGGGACCGGCTGGTCGATGCGGTCCAGACCGCCGCCTATCTGCGCACCGTCCAGGACTGGATCATTTCCCCGCAGCTCAAGGCCGTGCGCGGCGTGGCGGGCGTCGATTCGATCGGCGGCTACGCCAAGACCTTCGTGATCGAGCCCGATCCGGCCAGGCTCGTCAGCTATGGCATTTCATACAGCGAGCTGGGCGAGGCGCTGGAAAGGGCGAACCTTGCGGTCGGGGCGAACTTTTACAACCGGGCGGGCGAAGCCTACCTTATCCGCGTCGATGCGCGCGTGCGCTCAGTAGAGCAGATCGCCAGCGCGGTCGTCGCGAGCCGGGAAGGAGTTCCGGTCACCGTCGCCCAGGTCGCCGACGTTAAGGTCGGCGGCGATCTGCGGACCGGCGCCGGCAGCATGAACGGGCGGGAGGCCGTTATCGGCACCGTCCTCATGCTGATCGGCCAGAACAGCCGCATCGTGGCGCAGGACGTCGGCGCCAAGCTGACGGAAATAGGCAAGACGCTTCCGCCGGGCGTCGAGGTCAAGGTCGTGCTCGACCGCGCCAAGCTGGTCAGCGCGACGGTTGGCACGGTCGAACGGAACCTGACCGAGGGCGCGATCCTGGTGGCGGCGGCGCTGTTCCTGCTGCTCGGCAACTGGCGCGCCGCCCTGATCGCGGTTCTGGTGATTCCCTTTTCCTTTCTGATGATGGCGATGGGGATGAACGCCTTCGGCGTGCCCGGCAATTTGATGAGCCTGGGCGCGCTCGACTTCGGCCTGATCGTCGACGGCGCGGTGATCATCGTCGAGAACTGCCTCGCCCGGCTCGCGCACCGTCAGGAGCACGAAGGGCGGCTGCTCTCTTTGCGCGAGCGCCTCGAGGAAACGATGCACGCCGCCCAGGAGATGGTCAAGCCGACGGTGTTCGGACAGGCCATCATCCTGCTCGCCTTCGCACCGCTGCTGATGTTCACCGGAGTCGAGGGCAAGACCTTCTCGCCGATGGCGATCACCATCATCCTGGCGCTGGTGGCGGCGTTCATCCTGGCGATCACCCTGGTCCCGGCGCTGGTCGCGCTGCTCATTCGCGGGCGCGTCGCCGAGAAGGACGTGTGGCTGATCCGCAAGAGCAGGGATCGTTACCTGCCGTTGCTGGACAAGGCGATCGCGCGGCCCTGGCCGTTCATTCTCGGCGGGCTGGGCTTTTTTCTGATTGCCTTTCCGGTATTCGCGACGCTCGGCTCGGAATTCATCCCGCAGCTCGACGAGAAGAACCTGGCGCTCGCCTCCACCCGCGTGCCGTCGGTGAGCCTGGGCCAGTCTCTGGCCATGCAGCTCAAGGTCGAGGAGGCGGTCACCAAGCTGCCCGAAGTCGAGCTGATGTTCTCCAAGACCGGCACCGCCGAAGTGGCGACCGACCCGATGCCGCAGAACGTTTCGGACGGCTTCGTCATCCTCAAGCCGCGGGAGGAATGGCCGGCAGGCGTCGACAGCAAGGCCGACGTCATCGAGCGCGTCGAGCGCGTTGCCGGGCAACAGCTCGGGCAATTGTACGAATTGAGCCAACCGATCGAGCTGCGCTTCAACGAGCTGATCGCCGGCGTTCGCGGCGATGTCGCGATCAAGCTCTACGGCGACGATCTCGACAAGATGGCGCGGACCGCCAACGAGATGGTCCGGGTGCTGCAGGGCATCCCCGGCGCGGGAAGCGTCAAAGCGGACCAGGTCGGCGGCGCCCCCTTGCTCGACGTCCAGCTCGACCGGGCCATGATCTCCCGGCTCGGGCTCACCGTGCAGGACGTCTCGGACACGGTCGCAGCCGCGATGGGCGGCCGCGAATCGGGCCTGCTCTACGAAGGCGATCGGCGCTTCGACATTACCGTCCGCGTGCCCGAGGCGACCCGCGTCAACCTCGACGACATCCGCGCGCTTCCTGTGCTGCTGCCCGCGCCGGAAGGGCGGGCGCGGGCCTCAGTGCCGCTGTCGCAGGTGGCCGACATCCGGCTGACCGAAGGCCTGAACCAGGTGACCCGCGAGAACGGCAAGCGCCGCGTCGTGGTGCAGATCAATCTGGAAGGCCGCGACGCCGGTTCGTTCGTTCAGGAAGCGCAGGCCAAGATCGCTCAGGTCAAGCTGCCGACCGGCTACTACCTGGAATGGGGCGGTCAGTTCGAAAGCCTGCAGGCGGCCTCGAAGCGATTGTCCATCGTCGTGCCGCTGTGCTTCGCGGTCATCTTCCTGCTGCTGTATTTCGCCCTGGGCGGATGGGGGCGGGCCCTGGCGGTCTTCCTGGCGGTTCCGCTGGGCCTCGCGGGCGGGGTGTTCACGCTGGCGCTCACCGGAATCAACTTTTCGGTGTCCGCCGCCGTGGGCCTGATCGTCCTGGCCGGCGTCGCGGTGTTGAACGGCCTGGTGGTGATGACCGCGATCCGCGAGCGGCAGGAACACGGCATGCCGACGACGGAAGCCATCCGCGAAGGCATGGCGGACAAGATGCGCGCGGTGATCATGACCGGGTTCGTGCCGGCGATCGGCTTCGTGCCGATGGCGATCGCCACCGGAACCGGCGCGGAGGTGCAGAAGCCGCTGGCGACCACCGTGATCGGCGGGCTCATCGCCGCGACGATCCTCACCTTGCTGGTGCTCCCCGCGCTTGCCAAGGTCATTTTGGGCGCCAACTGGAAGTTGCGCCTCACCAGTCCGAGCCCGGCGCCCGATGCCGAGGTTCCGCTATGAAGGAGCGCTATTGTGGGAAAGCAGGCAGGGTTGCTGCGTATCTACAGCGACGAGGGAGCCTATGTCGGCGACCGCAAGATATCCGAATACATCGCCTCGCTTGCGCGCGAACACAACCTTGCGGGCGTGACGGTGATGGAGGCGCTGGTGGGATTCGGTCATTCGGCCCATGTCCATCGTCGGCAGATGTTCGAAAGCGATCGGGCCGTGGTGGTGGAGCTGGTGGACGAGGAAGCGAAGCTGCGAAGCTTCGCGGCAGGCCTCGCGGATGTCCCGGACATCGGGCTGATGACCTTCGCAACGGTCGAGATCGTGGGCGGCAAGGGCTCCTAGCTGGCCGCGCGAACGGCATGGACCGTGCTGCCCCTCGCCGCGGAGCGAGCGCGGCGTTCCCGCCGGCGCCGCGGCTCGGGAACCTCTGGCGATCAGAGCGATCGGCGGCTCGATCGTGGCCACCATCATGACGCTCTACGTCCTTCCCGCCATCGGCCACCTGATATTGAAGGAGCGCGGAAAGCCATCGCCCGGGCGATTTCGAGGAAGGCATCCACGAAGCCGAGCCTCTGCCCGCATGATGCGCCCAGCAACCGTCGTCGAGGAGTAAATCCTGTGAAGGAACACATACGCCTGGACCTTCCGGTTCTTCTGCCAACGATTCCCGATGAGGCGGATCGCTGTGTCGCGAGGCTGCTTGCCGAGTTGAAGGAGCGAGACGGCGTGGGCGAAGTGCACGTCGTCGGCGCAACAGGCGGCGAACCGGCGAAGCTTTGCGTTCATTACGACCCCGAGAAGATCGGATTGGCGCTGATACGCAAAGCCGCGCGCGCCTCCGGGACCACCTTGACCGGTCGATTCGGACACCTCGTCTGGCAGGTCGAGGGGATCGAGCAGGAGCGCCGCGCGCGAACCGTCGGCGCAGCGCTGTGCCGGATCGAAGGCGTCTTCGAAGCGCAAGCTACCGCCAGCGGAGCACTCAGGGTCGAGTTCGACCGGAACGTGGTCGGCGAAGCCGAGATCGTTTCCGCGCTCACTTCGCTTGGTGTGAAACGCCGGCATCCGGAGACGGCCGCACTGCCAGCCTCGTCCAGCGGGCAGGGGCCCGCCAGGGTGCCGCTTCCCGCCGCTGCCGGCGAGCATGCGCACGATCATGGTCCGGAAGCCGGCCACGCCCACGGCGGTGTCATTGGGTCGAACGCCGAGTTGTACTTCGCGCTGATTTCGGGCGGCTGCCTCGCCCTTGGTTTCGCATTGTCCTGGACCGCGGCCGCTCCGCCGCTTGTCTCTACAGGCCTGTATCTGTTCGCCTATTTCTTCGGCGGATTTTTCACGCTTCGCGAAGCGATCGATTCACTGAAATTGCGCCGCTTCGAGATCGACACCCTCATGCTGGTCGCCGCGGCCGGCGCGGCTGCGTTGGGAGAATTCGCGGAGGGGGCCTTGCTCCTGTTCCTGTTCAGCCTCGGCCATGCACTCGAGCATTACGCCATGGGCCGCGCCAAACGGGCGATCGAGGCGTTGGCCGAGCTTGCGCCACGAACCGCGATCGTGCGTCGGGGAAGTGCGACCGAGGAGGTTCCGGTCGAAGCCTTGGCGCTCGGTGACATCGTGGTCGTCAAACCAAACGAGCGCTTGCCGGCCGATGGCTTCGTGGTCGAAGGCACAAGCAGCGTCAACCAGGCACCGGTGACGGGCGAAAGTGTTCCGGTCGACAAACAGCCGGTCCCGGATGCGGTGGCCGCCGCCGCTGCCGCAGACAATGTAGCGGCCACTTCCCGGATATTCGCCGGCACGATCAACGGATCGGGCGCCCTGGCAATCCAGGTGACGCGTCTCGCGTCGGATACGACGCTGGCAAAGGTGGTGAAGCTCGTTAGCGAAGCGGAGACGCAGAAGTCGCCGACCCAGCGTTTCACCGACCGGTTCGAACGCATCTTCGTGCCGCTCGTTCTGGGACTGGTGGTGATCCTGCTATTCGCAGGGCTAGCGATCGACGAACCGTTCAGTGACACCTTCTATCGGGCGATGGCTGTTCTGGTCGCCGCCAGCCCCTGCGCGCTTGCCATAGCAACGCCGAGCGCGGTCCTGTCGGGCGTGGCGCGCGCGGCGCGCGGCGGCGTCCTGGTAAAGGGCGGAGGCCCGCTCGAGCATTTGGGCGCCCTCAGCGCCATCGCATTCGACAAGACCGGGACACTGACCGAAGGGCGGCCGCGCATCACAAACGTCGAACCATCCCCAGAGACCACCGAGCAGGAGCTGCTGCAGACGGCAGTCGCCGTCGAAGCGCTGAGCGACCATCCGCTCGCTGCAGCCATCGTCCGGGACGGATCGGAGCAATTGACAGGCTCTACACCGACCGCGACCGACCTTCGAGCGATCACGGGGCGCGGAGTCGAGGCCAAAGTTGGCGGCGAGGTCGTCCACATAGGACGTGACGAGCTCTTTTCCGAGGCAGGCGGGGCCCCCTTGCCGGAGGTAGTACGAATCTCGGCGGATTCCCTCCGCGCGAAGGGGCGGACCATCATGATCGTTCGCCGGGGCGCGCGGTATCTGGGCGTGATCGGACTGATGGACACGCCGCGCGGTTCCGCGCCAGCAACGACCGCTCGTCTGCGTGAACTCGGCATTACGCGAATGATCATGCTATCGGGGGATGCGCCCCCCGTCGCGAAAGCCGTTGCCGAGAGTGTGGGGATCGAGGATGCCTGGGGCGATCTCATGCCCGAAGACAAAGTCGAGGCGATCAAGAAGTTGAGGGGAGCAGAGGGCAAGGTCGCGATGGTTGGCGATGGCGTCAACGATGCCCCAGCGCTTGCCACGGCCACCGTCGGCATTGCGATGGGCGCGGCGGGCTCCGACGTTGCGCTCGAAACCGCCGACGTCGCGTTGATGGCGGACGACCTGACCAAGCTGCCATTCGCGGTCGACCTAAGTAGAACGACGCGGCGCATCATCCGCCAGAACATGTTTGTCAGCCTCGGCGTGGTGGCAGTGCTGCTGCCTGCAACCATCATGGGGCTTGGTATCGGACCTGCCGTCATGGTGCACGAGGGCTCGACCCTCATCGTAGTGTTCAATGCGCTGCGATTGCTGGCTTTCCGGGAAGTGCCTTTCGCGGGCCGGGATTCAGGGACTGCGGTGCGCAAGTCATGAGCGAAACGGGTTTCGATCTCGGCTCGGCCGACAAGAGAAAGACCTTGTGGCTGGTCCTGGCACTCAACGTCGCCATTGCCGCCGGGTTTTTCGTAACTGCAGTTCTGGGCGACTCGAATGCGCTCCTTGCCAACGGCATCGACAACGCGTCCGACGCGGCGGTTTATGGATTGAGCCTGCTGACTCTCACCCGGGCGCCTCGCTGGAAGCGCGGCGCTGCGCGTTTTTCCGGAGTCATGCTCCTGGTTTTCGCCATAGGCGTGATGGCGGACGCCGTGCAGCGCTTCCTCAATGGCTCAACCCCCGGCGGCGTGCTCATGATCGCCATGGCCATCGTGGCAGGCGGCATAAATCTGTGGTGCCTACGGTTGCTGACTAACCTCATTAACAAGGATGTGAATCTCCGCGCGGCGGCGACGTTCAGCTTCAACGACTTCATCTCGAATGGCGGGATAGTGATCGCGGGGATCGCAGTCCTGGTGACGGGCGCGAACTGGCCCGATTTGGTAGTCGGCATCGCCGTTGCCTGCATCGCGGCGTACGGCGGGATCGAAATCCTTCGCGATGCCCACAAAGACTCTCACGACGAGCGCTCTCGTCAGGATTGACGGCAACAGGGGAGGTGGCGCCATGCCGCGACCGTGTCGCCGCGGTCCCCCGCGCGGCGGAGGGCGGCACATTCCTGCGTCGGGAACGCGCTGCGCCCGATCGTACCGCAGACACGACGCAAGCCCATCGTCCGAGGCTCGGGGGTTCGAGCCGGCGAAAAGGCCGTAGATCGCATAGCCGATTACCCATAAACCGAACGCGAGCATCGTCGCAGCCTTGACCGGCGCAGCCCTGGCCCGCCACGCCAGGGCCATTGCGGAAAACGCCGCGTGGTCGTCCAGGCCAACGTCAACGGGCGCGATATCGGCTCCTATGTCGAAGAAGCCCGGACCAAGGTGGACGCCATTGCCCTGGCCCCGGGACTCACAATTCCTGGGGCGGGCAATTCGAAAACCTCATGGCCGCGTCACAGCGCGTCATCCTGTTTCTCGCTATTCGCAACATCCGATCAGGTGGATGATGGCGCGAAGGACGAAGACGTCATGATGATGGCCACGATCAAGCCGCCGATCACCACCATCGCGAGGGGCTTCTGGACCTCGGCGCCTCGTCCGGAGGCCAGCGAGGACGGTTGCTGGGCGCACCATGCGGGCAGAGGCTCGGCTTCGTGGATATCTTCGAAATCGCCCGGCGATGGCTCTCACCGCGCCCCTTCGAGTTCCGCCCGCGCAAAATACGCAGAGGCCTTGCGCTGGATCTGGTTAGCCCGGCGCAGTTCCTTCACCTCGCGCTCCAGCAGCTTCAGCCGGTCGCGGTCCTGTGCGACAATCGCCGCTGGCCCCCGTTCGTCGGCTCGCCTCCTCGCGGCACCAGAGTCTCCCCCGTGCAGCCGATCTTTGCCGCAGTCGAACTGATCACCGCCCATTCCGAGCCGTAGTCCCGAACCGCACGCTCGCGGACCTCAGGTGAAAACTTGTTTCCTTGTCTTGCTCGTCACCGCTCCTTCTCACAGATAGGAGCCTCCGGAAAAACCCGGAACGGTTCAATCTGCCAAAGAAGTTAGGTCAGTGCAATTCAGCGAACATCCGTTGCGTCATCATTTTGCAACCGGCCGGCAATTGAGTGTGCTTGCAGCAGGCCGGCCGGCACCTCCGGATACGCCGTCGCCACATCGCCAAGCGTTTCGATCAACGGCCCGAGCCAGGGCCGGAAACGCTTCCAATGGTCGATGCCATCGGTGAAGATCGGGGTGCGCACCTGTTCGGAGCTGGCGGTCCGCACGGCGCGATCGTTCTTCCAGAATTCGAGGCATGCAGGTTCGAACGCCAGGCCGAGATAGGCCAGCAGGCGGCGGACCTCGCTCTCTGTGTCGCCGACCATGTTTTCGTAGTGAACGCGGTGAACCGCGCCGGGCACAGCCGCGTCGAAGGCGGCCATCAGCCCGACATAGTCGCGGTAATAGCGGCCAATCTCGACAAGGTCGTAGGAAAAGGCCTGGCCGCGCGCGAAATGCTGCTTCCAGCCCGAAAAGCAGCAAGACAGGGGGTGCCGCCGGGCATCGATGACCCGCGCGCCCGGAAGGACCAACCGGATCAGCCCGATATGCTGCCAGTTGTTGGGCATCTTGTCGATAAAGAAGGGCTTGCCGGTCCGTCGGTGGACCTGGGTGCGCTCCAGATACTCCTCACCCAGCCGCCGCCGGTCGGCGGGAGTAAGCGCGGCGACCATCTCTCCGAAATCGGCAAACTCGCCCTCGTCGACCCGCGCCTGCAGGCGGCCAGCGATCATCATCATTTCGGCCAGCTCCATCGTGCCTTCGACCTGGCTGTGGCTGGCGAGGATCTGCTCGACGAGGGTCGAACCCGAGCGCGGCAGGCCGGTGACAAAGATCGGATCGGGCGCCGGACAGCCGCCATCTCCGCGGGTGGCGATGAAAGCGGCGGTGAAGACCTTGGCCGTCGCCGCCACCTCGGCGGAAAAGGCGTCGGCGTCATGCCGAACCATCGTGCGGCGCAGGCGGTTGCCCTGGTCATAATGGCGAAAGGCGGCGGCGTCGTCCCCGGCGTCCTCGAAGGCCTTGCCGAGCGCGAAATGCAGGTGGAAAATGTCCTCGGGTTTTGCTGCGCCGCCCTCGGCCGCGGGCTCGAGCGCCTGTTGCATGGCGGCGATGTCGGCGCCGTCCAGCCTGACGGTCTTGAGGTTGGCCAAGCTCCACCAGGCCTCGCCCATCGCCGGCGCGCGGGCGACCGCCTGGCGATAGGCGCCAACAGCCTCGGCCTGACGCCCAAGCGTCTTGAGCACATGGCCGAGGTTTTGCCAGACCAGCGGCTGATCGGGTTGCCGCGCCAGCAGCCGCTCGTAGATTTCTCGCGCCCGCTGCTGGTCGCCAAGGCGCACCAGGACCGAAGCCATGATAAGCTCATAGCCGGCGGTTTTCGCCGGCGAGGCGCTCAGCGTCTCGGCGTGGCCGAAAGCGTCGGTCAGGCGGTTGTTCTGGAGAAGCAGCCGGATCAGGAACTCGCGCGCCAGATCGAAACCCGGGGCGAGCGTCACCGCGCGTTCGACCAGCGCCATCGCCTCGTCTATTTCGCCCCGGCGCCACTGGATCTCGCCCAGCAGCCGGCAGGCGGGCGCATCGTCGGCCGACCGCTCGAGCCGCCGCGTCAGGATCGCCGCGCCATCGTCCAGACGGCTTTCGTTCATCGCGACCGCCGCCTCGAGCAGCTCGGGGTCGCTCGACGAGGCCCGGACCCCGGCAAGATCGGCACGCCATGCGTCGTCGAGGCGGCCGGCCTTGCGCAATTCCTTCGCCATCAGGAACCAGCCACCCGCCACCGCCGGAAGCTGCCCGGTCAGGGTTTCGAGCGCGGCGATCGCCCGGCCGCTGTCGCCGGCCTCGCTCGCCGCCTGCGCCAGTTCCCAGACCACCGCCGGCACCCGCGGCTGGTCGCGGACAAGATCCGCAAGGCGCGCGAGCGCATCCTGCGGTCTGCCAAGGCGCCGGAGCGCCTGGCACGCCAGCAATCCGGCTTGGGGCAGGCCCGACGCCTCCAATATGGTTTCGGCCTGTGCCAGCGCGTCCTCCGGCCGGGTGTCGAGGAGTTGCGCCGCCCGGTCCAGCGCCGCGGAGATTTCGCGGGCACCGGCCGGCGTCTGGGAGGTGAGGGCGGCGTCAAGCGGCAAACCGGGAGTCCTTGTCCACGCCGACAGTGCTAACCGCGTGGGCGCACGATGGAAAGGTCTCGTCGGAGGGATTGACGCTGGCAATCGGTTTCGCCACTACCCAACCTCGATGAGCGTCCGGAAACGCAAGCTGGCTTAGAAGGCTGCCATAGTCCCAGTCCGTGCTGTCTTGCGAATGTTGCGACCCGGGGGGAAGCTCATCGATGAGGGGAATCTTGACAATGCAAACGCCACCATGCCGTCAGTTGAAGCTGCTGACGCTACTACGGCTCTCGACGGTTCTCTCGGGGCTCGTTGCGCCGACGGCGGCGCTCGCCGCCGCCGCCGATCCCGCCGATGCCGTGGGGGAAGCCACCGCTCCTCCTGAAACGCCGGCGGCGGCTGTCGCCCCCGCGCAGGATCCCGTCGATGCGGCGGAGCAAGCAGCGGCTCCCCTCGAAGGGGATCTTGGCGAAATCATCGTCACCGCAACCCGGACGTCGCAGAGCATCCAGAAGGTGCCGATTTCGATTCAGGCGCTGAGCGCCGAGGTGATGGCTGGCCGTCAGGTCAAGGGCCTTTCCGACTTCGCGACACTGCTGCC
>JAIETR010000036.1 GCA_019745075.1 Qipengyuania sp. | reverse complement strand
GTGCTGGTCGCGCGCGACGGGCGGCCGGTGCATTTCGGGCAGATGGGCGCGATGCGCGCGGATGGCACCCCGATCCGGGCGGATGCGCTCGTCCGTATCGCCAGCATGACCAAACCGGTGACCTCGGTCGCCTTCATGCAGCTCGTCGAGCAGGCCAGGGTCGCGCTCGACGATCCGGTGGCGCGGGTGCTGCCCGAACTGGCGAACCTCGGCGTCTACGCAGGCGGCGGCGGCGCGGTCCCCTTCGCGCCGGCGACACCCACGCGCCCCATCCGCTTCGTCGATCTGCTCACGCATATGTCGGGCCTCACCTACGGGCTCCAGAACCGCACCAACGTCGATGCCGCCTATCGCGAGATCGATTTCGACTTCGGGCGCGAGCTCCACACCAGCGACGAATATCTCGCCCATCTCGGCAAGCTGCCGCTCGAGTTCGAGCCGGGCACGGGGTGGAACTATTCGGTGGCGACCGATGTGCTCGGGATCGCGGTCGAGCGGCTGTCGGGAATGCGGCTCGGCGAGTATTTCGAGGAGCATATCTTCGCGCCGCTCGGCATGACGGACACGGGCTTCGACATCGCCTCGGGGCAGGGCGACCGGCTCGCCGACGCCTGGGCCTATCAGCCCGGCAAGCCGCCCAAGCTCACCGACCGGGGCGCGTCCAGCAAGCTGCTCGGCCCGGCCAGGTTCCACAGCGGCGGCGGCGGGCTGATCGGCACCGTCGCCGATTATCACCGCTTTGCCGCGATGCTGCTGAAGCGCGGGGAGCTCGACGGTGCGCGCATTCTCGCGCCCAAGACGCTCGAGCTGATGACGACCAATTTCCTGCCGGGCGGCGCGGACCTCGCCTCGATCAGCCGCAGCCTGTTCTCGGAAAGCACCAGCGCGGGCTCGGGCTTCGGCCTCGGCTTCGCGATGGTGATGGATCCGGCGCGGACGCTGATGCCCGCGAGCCGTGGCGAGTTCTATTGGGGCGGCGCCTATTCGACCGCGTTCTTCGTCGATCCGGTGGAAGGCATCACGATGGTGTTGATGACGCAGCTCTATCCGTCGAGCGCCTATCCGGTGCGGCGTCAGCTCAAGACGCTGATTTACTCGGCCTTGATGGAGAGCAGAGAGCCGGAACGCTGACGGTCAGGCGACAAACAGCTGCCGGATCAGCCAGCTCACCAGCGCCATCGAGCCCACGCTGAGCAGCCAGATCGCCGCGATCCATGCGATCCGCTGGCGAACCGGCAGAAGATCCACCTCGGACGGCTTGTGCAGATCTTCGGCCATCGCGATTCCCGTGCGTGCAATCGTCGCCGCGCCCCGTAGCCAGGATAAGCGACGCGATGGTTAATGCAAGTGTCATAATCGGGCGGCTTGACCTCGCGGCGCGCTTGCGCTCCACGCCGCGCCGGATTTCACGACGGAGATTGCCGATGTTCGAACACGTCCCCGCCTGGCTCGGCAAGGTGCTGCGCGATGCCCGCGCCGGGCATGGCAAGCTGGCGGTCGCCAGGCTGGGCGGCGAGGAAGCGCTCCACGCCGGCGGGTTTCGCCTGCAGAGCGCGGCCTTCGTCGATGGCGAACGGCTCGATCCCATGTTCACCGCCGACGAGGAGGATGCCTGCGCCCCGCCGCTCGAATGGAGCGCGCCCCCGCCGGGCAGCAGGGCGCTGGCCCTGATCGTCGAGGACCCCGACGCCCCGGGGCCCGAGCCGCTGGTCCACTGGCTGGGCTGGGGCATGGAGCCGCGCGCGGGCAAGCTGCTGGAGGGCGAGGACCCGCCGGTGCTGGGCAAGAACTCGGCGTTCCAGCGCGAATGGCTCGCCCCCGATCCGCCGACCGGGCACGGCAAGCACGACTATGTGTTCCAGCTGTTCGCGCTCGATTGTCCGCTGGAGCTGGCCGCGGGCAGCGGGCGCGGCGCGTTCATGGAGGCGCTCGAGGGCCACGTTCTCGCCGCGGCGGTGCTGACCGGGACTTACGAGCGGGTTTAGTCGGCGAGGATCATCGCGCCGAAACGCCAGCCGAATACCCAGCGTATCTCGGCCCTCACCTTGCCCCGCTGCGGCAGGTCGGCGATGACCACGGTGTGGAGCGGCAGCCGCTCCTCGCATTCGCACATGAAGCCGCCCTCGGAGACATTGCCGAGCCGGGCGGAAAGCTCGCGCCCGCAGCCGTCGTCGATGGCGATCTCGCAGTCGAGCTCCCAGCGCTCGGCGCGGTGGCGGTAGATGGGTTGTGCGAGCGCAGCTTGATCCATGATCGCCCGAATAGCGCGAGGATGGTTGCGAATTGGTTGCCGGACGCGGCGTCAGAAGATCTCGAACAGCCCCGCCGCGCCCATGCCGCCGCCCACGCACATCGTCACCACGCCGTATTTGGCGCCGCGACGCTTGCCCTCGATCAGCACGTGCCCGGTGCAGCGCGCGCCGGTCATGCCGTAGGGGTGGCCGATCGAGATCGAGCCGCCGTTGACGTTGAGCAGCTCGTTGGGGATGCCGAGCTTGTCGCGGCAATAGAGCACCTGCACCGCGAAGGCCTCGTTCAATTCCCAGATGCCGATGTCGCCCACCTTGAGGCCGAAGCGCTGGAGCAGCTTGGGGATCGCGAAGACCGGGCCGATGCCCATCTCGTCGGGCTCGGTGCCCGCCACCGCCATGCCGACATAGCGGCCGAGCGGCTCGAGGCCGCGCTTTTCGGCCAGGCTCGCCTCCATGAGGATGCTCGCGCTGGAGCCGTCCGAAAGCTGGCTGGCGTTGCCCGCGGTGATACTGGTGCCTTCGCCCATCACCGGCTTCAGTGCGGCGAGGCCATCGAGCGTGGTGTCGGCGCGGTTGCCCTCGTCCCTGGCGATGGTCACCTCGCGGTCGGAAATCTCGCCGCTGACCTTGTCCTGGACCTTCATCGTCACCGTCACCGGCACGATCTCGGCGTCGAACCGGCCCGCCGCCTGCGCCGCCGCCACGCGCTGCTGCGATTGGAGCGCGTATTCGTCCTGCGCCTCGCGGCCGATGCCGTAGCGCTGCGCCACCGTCTCGGCGGTCTGGAGCATCGGCATGTAGATCGCGCCGTGCATCGCCATCAGTTCCTTGTCCGGGGCGACGCGCATCTCGGCGGTCTGCACCAGACTGATCGATTCCTGCCCGCCGGCTGCCACGATATCCATGCGGTCGATCACGATCTGCTTGGCGGCGGTGGCGATGCTCATCAGGCCCGAGGAGCACTGGCGGTCGATGGTCATGCCGCTGGTGGTGACCGGGCAGCCGGCGCGCAGGCCCACCTGGCGCGCCAGATTGCCCGCCTGCGCCCCCTGCTGCAGGGCCGCGCCCCACAGCACGTCGTCCACCTCGCCGGCCTCGATGCCCGCTCGCTCGATCGCGGGTGCGAGCGAATAGCTGCCGAGCGTCGCGCCCTGGGTGGCGTTGAAGGCGCCCTTGTAGGCGCGGCCGATGGCGGTGCGGGCGGTGGAAACGATAACGGCGTCGCGGGTCATTGAGAAATCCTTACTACCTGAAGCCCCTCCCCTTCAGGGGAGGGGTTGGGGTGGGGAAGGTGGGGCGAAGGGGCTCTGCACTGGCCCCACCCCCCGACCCCCTCCCCTAAAGGGGCGGGGGAGTTACACGAAAAACTGGGTCATCCATTCGGCGATCAGCGCGGGCTTGTCCTCGCCCTCGATCTCGATGGTGATCTCCACGGTCTGCTGCCACTGGCCGGGACGCTTCTCGGCCATCTCGAGCAGCTTCCAGTGGCCGCGGATACGCTTGCCGGCGCGCACGGGATTGATGAAGCGGGTCTTGTTGCCGCCGTAGTTGACGCCCATCTTCACGCCTTCGGGCCGCGGAAGGTCGCTGTTGGCGGACAAATAGGGGATCATCGACAGCGTCAGGAAGCCATGCGCGATGGTGCCGCCGAAGGGAGTCATCTTCGCCATCTCGGGATTGACGTGGATGAACTGATGGTCGCCGGTCGCCTCGGCGAACTGGTCGATGCGCTCCTGGCCGATCTCGACCCATTCGCTGGTGCCGAGCGGTTCGCCGACCCTGGCGGCGATATCCTGCGGGCTCATGCGGTGTGCTCCTCTTGGCGGTTTCGGGCGGTTCATGGCGCAAGCGCAGCGGGCGTGCAATGCCCGGCCCGGTGCCGCTACGGCACGCGCGGGACGAGGCCCGCATCCACCGCGCCCGTCCCGCCGCGGGACGGCGAATCGCCCGCTCGCCCCCCCGGTTGCCCGAACTCCGCGGCTTGGCCATAGACGATCGTTCGAAGGCGTCGCGCGCGCGGGATTCGCGCCGGGCGCCGGGATCGCAGCACGAGCAAGGATGCCCATGGCGCAGCGCCGCCCGATCACCAGCCACCCGGCCTTCGCGCCCTTTCTCGCGCTGTGGTTCGCCGCGCTGCTGGGGCTGGGCGTCGCGGTGCTGCCCGCCCCGCTGCTCGAACGCGCGCTGGGCGCCCTGGGCGCGGCGGCGCTGGTGCCGCTGACGGCCGCCGGGCGGTTGATGGCCAGCGGCGTGGCGGCGGCGATGGGCGCCGCGCTGGGGCTGGCGCTGGCGCTGCCGCTCTATCGGCGCGGACGCCGCGACCCGCGCCCGATCTACGCCGAGCCCGAGCTTCCGGTCGAGCATTCGGTGGCCCAGGAACCGGTCCGCCGGCCGCTGCGCGTGCGCGAGGAACTGGCCGAGCATGCGCCCGAGGCGGCCGGCGAGGGCGGCTCCGGCGATGGCGCGCTCTCCAACGCCGCTTCCGGTTCCGAGCCGCCGCTGGGGCAAGCGGAGGAAGGCTTCATGATCCTGACCCCGCAGCCGGTTCACCCGCCGCGACCCGCGCAGGACATCGACACGCTGCTCGAGCAGTTCGACAGCGCGCTGGCGGCGTTCCGCACCGGCGACGAGTCGCGATCCGCCGGCGAGGCCGGAGACCCCGACCCGGTGCGCGCCTTCGTGGCGCGTCAGACCGGCACGCCGGCCCCCTCGCCGCTGGGAGGACGGATGCCCGATCACCAGGCGGAACTGCGCGCCGCGCTCGACAAGCTCGCCCGCGCTCACCGGAAGGATTGACGGCAGCCGGTTCGCGGCTTGCGCCGTCCCAAGAAAAACTAGGCAAGAATCTGTCCCGCTGGGCGGTTGCAAAACAGCAATCGAACCGGCATGCTGGGTGCTCGCGACATTTTATCGGCCCGCGCGGCGGGCTGCAAACCGGTGTCGGGATCGCGGGCGCGCCAAGCAGGATGCGTCCCGGCCCCGGCCACGGCCACGAAGGACGGCGATGGTGACTGCTCGATTGCCGCCCGCGATTCCGACGAATCGGGGGCTCTACGATCCCCGGAACGAGCACGACGCCTGCGGCGTCGGCATGATCGCGCACATCGCTGGCGGCAAGAGCCACGCCATCGTCACCCGCGCGCTCGAAATCCTCCACAATCTCGACCACCGCGGCGCGGTCGGCGCCGATCCGCTGCTCGGCGATGGCGCGGGCATATTGATCCAGATTCCCGACCCGCTGTTCCGCAGCTGGGCCGCCGGCGCCGGCGTGGTGCTGCCCCCACCGGGCGATTACGCGGTGGCGCAATGCTTCATGCCGCAAGATGCGGCGGCGCGCGATTTCGTCGCCGCGCAGCTCGAAAAATTCGTCGTCAAGGAAGGGCAGCGCGTGCTTGGCTGGCGCGAGGTGCCGGTGACGCCGGCGGGCCTGGGCAAGGCGGTGCTCGCCTCGATGCCGGTGATGCGCCAGTGCATCGTCGCGCGCGGCGACAATTGCGCGGACCAGGACGCGTTCGAGCGCAAGCTGGTGGTGGTCCGCAAGCAGACTCTCAATCCGCTCGGGAAGCTGGCCGAAAAGCACGGCCTGCCGGGTCTGGCGGCAACCTATATCCCGAGCTTTTCGAGCCGCACCATCGTCTACAAGGGGCTGCTGCTGGCGACCCAGGTGGGCAGCTTCTACGACGATCTGCGCGATCCCGACTGCGTCTCCGCGCTCGGCCTCGTCCACCAGCGCTTCAGCACCAACACCTTCCCGAGCTGGCGGCTGGCGCATCCGTTCCGCTTCACCGCGCACAATGGCGAGATCAACACCGTGCGCGGCAACGTCAACTGGATGGAGGCGCGGCGGCGGACGATGGAATCGGAGCTGCTGGGCGCCGATCTCGACAAGATGTGGCCGCTGATCCCGCACGGGCAATCGGACACCGCCAGCCTAGACAACGCGCTCGAGCTGCTGCTGACGGGCGGCTACAGCCTCCCCCATGCGATGATGATGCTGATCCCGGAGGCCTGGGCCAGGAACCCGCTGATGGATCCCGCGCGGCGCGCCTTCTACGAATATCATGCCGCGCTGATGGAGCCGTGGGACGGGCCGGCGGCGGTGTGCTTCACCGACGGGCGGCAGATCGGCGCCACGCTCGACCGCAACGGCCTGCGGCCCGCGCGCTTTTGCGTCACCAGGGACGGCTTTGTCGTGCTCGCCAGCGAGAGCGGCGTGCTGCCGATTCCCGAGGACAACATCCTGCGGAAATGGCGGCTCCAGCCCGGCAAGATGCTGCTTATCGACCTCGAGCAGGGCCGCATCGTCGAGGACGACGAATTGAAGGCCGAGCTAGCGGCCGCGCATCCCTATCAGGAGTGGCTCGACAAGGCGCAGTACACATTGGACGATCTCAATGAGATCGAGCCCGAACTCAGCGCGCTGCCGCGCGAAACCACCACGCTGCTCCAGCGCCAGCAGTCGTTCGGCTACACCCAGGAAGACCTCGACCGCTTCCTCGAGCCGATGGCGCAGGCGGCGGACGATCCGATCGGCTCGATGGGCACCGACACGCCGCTGGCGGTGCTCAGCAATCGGCCGCGGCTGCTCTACGACTATTTCAAGCAGAACTTCGCGCAGGTCACCAATCCGCCGATCGATCCGATCCGCGAGGAGCTGGTGATGAGCCTGACCGGCATGGTCGGCCCGCGGCCCAATCTGCTGGGCCGCGAGGCCGGCACGCACAAGCGGCTCGAAGTGCCGCAGCCGATCCTCACCAACGAGGAGCTGGCGAAGATCCGTTCGGTCGAGGTCGCGCTCGACGGGGCGTTCAGCGCCGCCACCATCGACATCACCTGGGACGCGAGCAGCGGCGCCGAGGGACTGGCGATGGCGCTTCGGGAAATGGGCTGGGCGGCGACCGAGGCGGTGCTGGCGGACGCCAACATCCTGATCCTGTCGGACCGCAATCAGGGCCCGGACCGGGTGCCGATGCCCGCGCTGCTCGCGACGGCGGCGGTGCATCACCAGCTCGTGCGCCAGGGCCTCAGGATGCAGACCGGGCTGGTGGTCGAGACCGGCGAGGCGCGCGAGGTGCATCATTTCTGCGCGCTCGCGGGCTACGGCGCCGAGGCGATCAATCCCTATGTCGCCTTCGAGACGCTGGAGGACATCCGCGCCCGCAAGCTGCCCGCGATGGGGCTCGAACAGGTCCAGGCGAACTACATCAAGGCGGTCGGCAAGGGCATCCTCAAGGTCATGTCCAAGATGGGCATCTCGACCTGGCAGTCCTATTGCGGCGCGCAGATCTTCGACGCGGTCGGGCTCTCGAGTCAGTTCGTCAATGCCTTTTTCACCGGCACCGCCACCAGCATCGAGGGCGTGGGCCTGGCCGAGATCGCGGAGGAGGCGGTGCGCCGCCACGCGCAGGCCTATGGCGACAGCCCGCTCTACGCCGGAATGCTCGACGCGGGCGGCATCTACGCGGTTCGGCTGCGCGGCGAGGAGCATGCCTGGACCAGCGAGACCATCGCCGGGCTCCAGCACGCGGTGCGCGGCAATGCGCAGGACAAGTACGACGGCTTTGCAAAGGCGGTGAACGAGCAGAGCGAGCGGCTGCTGACGATCCGCGGGCTGATGGAGCTGAAGCCCGCCGAACACCCGCTTGCGATCGACGATGTCGAGCCGGCGAGCGAGATCGTCAAGCGCTTCGCCACCGGAGCGATGAGCTTCGGCTCGATTTCGCGCGAGGCGCACACCACGTTGGCGGTGGCGATGAACCGCATCGGCGCGCGCTCGAACACCGGCGAAGGCGGCGAGGAGGCGGACCGCTTCCAGCCGCTCGACAACGGCGACACGATGCGCTCGAAGATCAAGCAGGTAGCCAGCGGGCGCTTCGGCGTCACCACCGAATATCTCGTCAATGCGGACGATATCCAGATCAAGATGGCGCAGGGCGCCAAGCCCGGCGAGGGCGGGCAATTGCCCGGTCACAAGGTCGACAAGGCGATCGCCGCGGTGCGCCATTCGACGCCGGGTGTGGGCCTGATCTCGCCGCCGCCGCACCACGACATCTATTCGATCGAGGACCTGGCGCAGCTCATCCACGATTTGAAGAACGTGCAGCCCAGGGCGCGCATATCGGTCAAGCTGGTCAGCGAGGTCGGGGTCGGCACGGTCGCGGCGGGCGTCGCCAAGTGCAAGGCCGACCACGTCACCATCTCGGGCTATGAGGGCGGAACCGGCGCGAGCCCGCTGACCAGCCTCACCCACGCCGGCAGCCCATGGGAGATCGGGCTCGCCGAAACGCAGCAGACGCTGCTGCTCAACGATCTCAGGAGCCGGATCGCGGTGCAGGCCGACGGCGGCCTGAGGACCGGGCGCGACGTCGCGGTGGCGGCGCTGCTCGGCGCGGACGAGTTCGGCTTCGCGACCGCCCCGCTGATCGCGGCGGGCTGCATCATGATGAGGAAGTGCCACCTCAACACCTGCCCGGTCGGCGTGGCGACGCAGGACCCGGTGCTGCGCGCGCGCTTCACCGGCACGCCCGAGCATGTCATCAATTACTTCTTCTTCGTCGCCGGGGAGCTGCGCCGGATTATGGCGGCGATGGGCTTCCGGACGGTCGCGGAAATGGTGGGCAGAGTCGATCGGCTCGAGATGACGCGGGTCCACCGCCATTGGAAAGCGAGCGGGGTGGATTTGAGCCGCATCCTCCATTCCGTGACTCCGCGCGATGGCGGCTCGCTGCGCCACACCGAGAGCCGGGACCACGGATTGGAAAGCGCGCTCGACCACGAGCTGATCGCGCGGTGTTCACCTGCTGTCGAACGCAGTGATCCAGTGGTGATCGACGTCATGATCGGCAACTGCAACCGCAGCACCGGGGCGATGCTTTCGGGGCGAATTGCCGAGAAATACGGCCACCAGGGCCTGCCTCCCGAGACCATCCGGGTCAACTTCACCGGCACCGCCGGGCAGAGCTTCGGCGCCTGGCTCGCTCACGGGGTCACGCTGGATTTGACCGGAGATGCAAACGACTATGTCGGCAAGGGCCTGTCCGGTGGACGGATTGTCGTGAAGCCGCCGCGGGATGCGCCGCGCGCTGCCGACGAGAACATCGTCGTCGGCAACACCGTGCTTTACGGCGCGATCGCGGGCGAGGCCTATTTCGCCGGCGTCGCCGGCGAGCGCTTCGCGGTCAGGAACTCGGGCGCGGTCGCGGTGGTCGAGGGGACCGGCGATCACGCCTGCGAATACATGACCGGCGGGGTGGTCTGCGTACTCGGCGGGACGGGGCGCAACTTCGCCGCGGGCATGAGCGGAGGCATCGCCTATGTCTATGATCCGGAAGGCCATTTCGAGGCGCTTTGCAACACCGCGCAAGTCGATATCGAGCCGATCGCGGCTCGCCGGGATCCTGACGAGGGAGGGGGACGCCCGCAGCAGCAGGCGCGCTCGGTCCACGACAGCGGCATGGGCGATCCGCTCTACCACGATGCCGAGCGGCTGCGCATTCTGGTGGAGCGCCACCACCTCCACACCGGATCGGTCCGCGCCCGCGCGATGCTCGACGATTGGGACGCCGCGCTGCCGCGCTTCAGGAAGGTGACGCCCCGCGACTACCGCGCCGCGCTCGAAGCGCTCGAGGCCGAGCGCGACACCGCCGCGATGGAGGCGGCCGAATAATGGGCAAGGAAACCGGCTTCCTCGAGTTCGAGCGTCAGGACACCGCTTATGGCGACGTCGCCGAGCGGCTGACGCATTACAAGGAATTCACCGTCCCGCTGGGGCCGGCCGAGCTGCGGCGGCAGGCGGCGCGTTGCATGAACTGCGGCATCCCGTTCTGCCACACCGGCTGCCCGGTCAACAATCTGATCCCCGACTGGAATCACCTCGTCTGCGAGGACGACTGGCGGCGCGCGCTCGCCCAGCTCCATTCCACCAACAATTTCCCCGAGTTCACCGGCCGCGTCTGTCCCGCCCCTTGCGAGGCGGCCTGCACCCTGAACATCGTCGACGCGCCGGTGACGATCAAATCGATCGAATGCGCCATCGTCGACCGCGGCTGGCGCGAGGGCTGGATCGTGCCCGAGCCGCCGGCACGCCGCAGCGGCAAGGCGGTGGCGGTGGTGGGCAGCGGGCCCGCCGGCCTCGCCTGCGCGCAGCAACTCGCCCGCGCCGGGCACGCCGTCACCGTGTTCGAGAAGGCCGACCGGATCGGCGGGCTGCTGCGCTACGGCATCCCCGACTTCAAGCTCGAGAAGCACCTCGTCAACCGCCGCGCGGTGCAGATGGAGGCGGAGGGGGTCCAGTTCCGCACCAGCAGCGAGGTCGGGGTCGAGGTCAGTTTCCAGGCGCTGAAGGACAATTTCGACGCCGTGGTGCTGGCGGGGGGAGCCGAGGAGGCGCGCGCGCTCGACATTCCGGGCGCCGAGCTCCCCGGCGTGCGGCTGGCGATGGAATTCCTCACCCAGCAGAACAAGCGCAACGCCGGCGACGACGAGGTCCGCGCCGCGCCGCGCGGCACGCTCTCGGCCAAGGGCAAGCACGTGGTGGTGATCGGCGGCGGCGACACCGGCAGCGACTGCGTGGGCACGTCGAACCGTCAGGGCGCGGCCAGCGTCACCCAGCTCGAGATCATGCCGCGGCCGCCGGAGAACGAAGACAAGGCGCTGACCTGGCCCGACTGGCCCCTGAAGCTGCGGACTTCCTCGAGCCATCGGGAAGGCGTCGCGCGCGACTGGGCGGTGCTCACCAAGCGGGTGACGGCAAGGGACGGCGCGGTCGCGGGGCTCGAATGCGTGCGGGTGGAATGGCAGGGCGGTCGGATGCAGGAGGTTGCGGGCAGCGAGTTCACCCTGCCAGCGGATCTCATCCTGCTGGCGATGGGCTTCACCGGGCCCCGGCGCCGCGGGCTGCTCGACCGCGCCGGCGTCGCGCTCGACGCGCGCGGCAATGTCGCGGCCGATACCGATCGCTATGCGACCAGCGAGGCCGGCGTCTTCGCCTGCGGCGACATGCGCCGCGGCCAGAGCTTGGTGGTGTGGGCGATCCGCGAGGGCCGGCAGGCCGCGCGCGCGGTGGACGAGGCGCTGATGGGCGCGAGCGACCTGCCGCGCTGATGTCGGCCGGGCGACCGCGCTCAGTGAACGCTCGGTCCGTCCAGTGCAGCCAGCAATCCCGCGGCGAGCGTTTCGAGCGCGACCGGTTTCGCCACGATGGCGTGGCGTGGAAACGCTTCCGCGATCCGCGCGCGATTGACCGGGCCCGCATGGGCGGTCACGAATACGACGGGGATCGCCGCGGTGCCGGCCAATGTTCCGGCCGCTTCGACGCCGTCGGGCACGCCGACGCCCAGGTTGATGTCGGAAACGATGGCGCCCGGGCTCCTGTCGCCCAGCAGCCGGACCGCCTCGCTTTCGCTCGCAGCCATGACTATCTCCGCGAAGCCGAGATCACCGAGCAGGCTTTCGAGCATCCATGCCAGCAGGGCTTCGTCCTCGATCACCAGAACAGGGCGCGCCAGCAGCTCGGCGGGCAAGGGCGAACCGGCGGACCGGGCCATTGGAGCTGTCGGCCCGCCATCGCCTCTCGATGCCGCCCAGGCGGGAGACAGGCGGTACATCACGGTCTTTCCACTCCCGAGGGGAACTCCAGGCGATAGGCGACGCCGTCGGGGTTCCAGCGCCGCTCGATCGTCCCGCCCAGATCGTGCCGTACGCCGAGATCGATCAACTTCGATCCGAACCCGCTGCGCTCGGGTTCGGCGATGTCGGCGAGGCCGCTTTCGGTCCAGCCGAAACCAAGCCGACCGTTCTCGCTCGCCCACTCGATCGCGATCCGCCCTGTGGGCGTCGACAGGGCGCCGTACTTCAGCGCATTGATGAGCAGCTCGTGCAAAATCATGCTCATCGCCAATAGCTCGCGCGGCTTCAGCGCCGCGGCATCGCCGGCCACCGAAATCCGATCCTCGTTCCGATAGGGCCCTGCCAGAGACTCGACCAGGGACGCCAGCGGCGCCGGCTCCCACACCGTCGCGGTCAGAATATCGTGCGCCCGTCCGAGCGCCGCGATCCGGCCGGTGAAATTCCTGGTGAAACTCGGGAGGTCGGCGGCCTCGCGCGACGACTGATGCGCGATGCTCGAAATGACTCCGAGCATGTTCCTGACCCGGTGATTGAGTTCGCCGATCAGCAGCTCCTGCCGGCGTTCCGCCTCGCGGCGCTCGCTGATGTCGCGTAGAAACCCGAGAAACACGGGCTCGCCGAACTGCTCGGTGCGCGTGATCGAGAGCTCGATCGGAACCTCGTGGCCCGCGCGGTGGAGTGCCTCGATCTCGATGTGTCGGTCGAGCACGGGTCCTTCGCCGGTGGCCAGATAGTGTGCGAGGCCCCGTTCGTGGCTGGCGCGGTGGCGATGGGGGATGATGATCTCGCTCATCCGGCGCCCCTGCGCTTCGGCGAAGCTCCAGCCGAAGCTGCGCTCGGCGACGTCGTTCCAGCCCGCGATAGTGCCGTCCAGCCGCATGACCACCACCGCATCTAGAGCGGTCTTGAGGACCGCGCCGAGGCTGGCCTTGTCGAGATCGGGAGAAGCGATCATCCGGACAATGGCTTACAGGTGTGAACGGCCGCGCGTCCAGCCCCTTGGCGAGCCGCGAGCGGCCAGCAAACCGGTCAGGGTGTCAATGCTCAGAGGCGCCAGTCGATCGGGGTGCGGCCGTGCCGTTCGAGAAAGATGTTCGCACGGCTGAAGGGGCGGCTGCCGAAGAAGCCGCGATGCGCCGAAAGCGGGCTGGGGTGCGGGCTGCGGATCAGGCAATGCGGTGTTTGGGGCGGTCCATCGGCGAGCCGGGCAATGCGCGCGGCCCTGGCCTGCGCGTGGCCGCCCCAGAGAATGAAGACGCTGGGCTCGTCGCGCGCCGCCACCGCCGCGACGCAGGCATCGGTGATCGCCTCCCACCCCCGCCCGGCGTGGCTGCCAGCCTTGCCGGCCTCGACCGTGAGGCAGGTGTTGAGGAGCAGCACGCCCTGCCGCGCCCAACCGCTGAGATCGCCATGCGCCGGCCGCGCAATGCCGCAATCGGCGGCAAGCTCCCTGTAGATGTTGGCGAGGCTCGGCGGCGGCGGCACGCCCGTCGGCACCGAAAAGCACAGCCCCATCGCCTGCCCCGGCCCGTGATAGGGATCCTGCCCCAGGATCACGACCTTGACGCCGTCAAGCGGAGTCAGTTCCAGCGCCCGCAGGCGACTCCCGCGCGGGGGATAGACGGTCCGTCCCGCGGTCTCCTCGGCACGGAGCCAGCCGCCCAGCCGACGCGCCTCGGGCGTGGCCAGCACCGGCTCCAACGCCTCGCGCCAGCTCTCGGGGATCGCCTCGCAGCCCATCGCCCCTGGCTACGCCTTGCGGGAGCCGCGAGCCACCGCCCCCTTCCCAGCTTTCCCCAACCCGCCTAAGGCCGATGGCCTATGGCAGTTCATTTCCACGAAGAAGATTTGCCCGAAGGCGTACTCACCGAGGGGCCGGTGGCGGTCGACACCGAAACGATGGGGCTCGTCACCGGCCGCGATAGGCTGTGCCTGGTGCAGATCAGCGACGGGGGGAGCGAGGAGCATCTGGTGCGCTTCAATCCCGATTCGGCTTATGTCGCGCCCAACCTCGCCAGAGTGCTGGCCGACCCGGCGCGGTTGAAGCTGTTCCACTTCGCGCGCTTCGACCTGGCGGCGATCGAGCATTATCTCGGCGTCACCGCCGCGCCCGTCTATTGCACCAAGATCGCCAGCAAGCTCGTCCGCACCTATACCGACCGGCACGGGCTCAAGAACCTGGTCGAGGAGCTGCTCGGCATTTCCCTGTCCAAGCAGCAGCAAAGTTCGGACTGGGGCGCGGGCGAGATTAGCGAGGCGCAGCGCGAATACGCCGCCTCCGACGTGCGCTATCTGCATCGCCTGCGCGAAGAGCTCGACCGCCGCCTTCTGCGCGAGGGCCGCAGCGAGCTGGCGCAGGCCTGCTTCGATTTCCTTCCCACCCGCGCCCGGCTCGACCGGCTCGGCTGGGCCGAGCAGGACATCTTCGCTCACCTGTGACGGGAGCGGGAGCCACCATGCCCGAGCCGACCTTCCGAAAGCGCCGGATCGAAACGCAGGAAGCCGCGGCGCTGCGGAGCGAGCGGCAGCATTTCGCCGCGCCGGGCGGCTCGCACGACCGGCTGGTCGGATTCCTCGCCGCCGCCCTGCCGATGGCGGTTGGCGTGGTCGCGGCGCTGATGGTGATCACCCCGCTCAGTCCGCGCGGCGAGGTCAGCTTCCTGCTCGACCGCACCAAGGTGGACGTGATCGACGAGCGGCTGCGCACCGACAAGGCGCTCTATCGCGGGATCGACGACAAGGGCCGGCCCTTCTCGCTCACCGCCGGCGAAGCGGTCCAGCGCTCGAGCGCGGAAGGGATCGTGCGATTGAAGGATCTCGCCGCGCGGCTGTTGCTACCCGAGGGCCCGGCGCAGATCCTCGCTCCGGCGGGCGAGTATGATCTGTCGAGCGACAAGGTGGCGATTCCCGGCGCGGTGAGGTTTTCCGCCGCCGACGGCTATGCCATGCGGCTGAACGGCGTGATGGTCGATCTGCCTCAGCGTATGGTCACCGGCGGGGGCGGGGTTTCGGGCACGGTGCCGGCAGGGAGCTTCTCGGCCGACGGGCTCGAGGTCGACCTCGACGCGCGCACCGTAGCGCTGGTGGGCAACGCGCGGCTGCGCATGATACCGGGCAAGATCGACCAGATGAGGATCCCGCGATGACGACGCTCCAGACCCGCATGCTGCGCTCGGCGGCCGCCGGTTTCGTGGGCACGCTCGCGGTGGCCGGCGGCATCGCCGCCTACGCGCAGGCCATCGCCGGGCACAATTCGAACGCCCCGGTGAACTACGCCGCCGACCGGATCGAGCTGCAGGATCGGCAGAACCGCGTGGTGCTCTCGGGCAATGTCCGCATCGACCAGGCGGGGCTGACGCTCAACGCGGCGCGCACGCTGGTCGATTACACCGATGCCGGCAGCTTGCGCATCCAGCGCATCATGGCGACCGGCGGGGTGACCGTGGCGCGCGGCAACGAGCGCGCGCGCGGCAATGTCGCGGTCTACGACTTCAACCGGCGGATTATCACCATGGCCGGCGACGTCCGCCTCAACCGGGGCAGCGACACGCTCAACGGCGGGCGGCTGGTCATCGACCTCAGGACCGGGGTTTCGAGCGTGGATGGACGCGCGAGCGGGTCGTCCTCGGTCACGGGCGCGCAAGGCGGCTCGGGCGGGCGCGTGACGGGGACCTTCTCGGTTCCGAAGAACTGATCCCAAGCCATTGTGTCTCGACTTCGCTCGACACGAACGGAGATTGGTCTTGAATCCCTGAACCGTTCGTGTCGAGCGTAGGCCGCAGGCCGTAGTCGAGATTACGCTAACGCCGCCCAGCCTGCCGCGCGATCGCGGCCAGGCCCTGCGCCAGCAGCACCTCGGCTCCCTGGTTGTCGGCGAACAGGCGGCGGTGGAGATCGACCAGCCGATCGGCAAGCCGCGCCAACCGCGGGCCTTTCCAGATGCTCGCCTGGTGCAGCACGGCCTGCTGGTCGCGCCAGAACACGCCCAGACGCTGCAGCTCGCCCTTGTCGGGCGCGCGCTGCGACCCGCGCGCGGCAATCCTCGCAAGCAGGGCGGCGCGCCGTTGGAACGCGAGCAGCGTGCCGACCGGATTGAGCGACAGCTCGCGCATGCGGTGGAGTTCGGCGCCCAGCCGCCCGGTGTCTCCCCCCAGCACCGCATCCACCAGCGGCGCGAAGCCATCGTCCTCGCACGGGGCGCCCACGGCGTCGAGCGCGGCGGCGTCGGCGCGGCGCGGCGCTTGCGGAGAGGCGTCGAGATAAAGCGCGAGCTTCTCGACCTCGGACTTCGCCAGCCGAACGTCGAGATTGGCCGCGCGCGCGATCCGTTCGGCGAGCGCGGTGTCGAGATGAACCCCGGCGCCGTCACCCATCGCGCGCACCGCCTGGGCGACCGCGGCGAGGTCGGGCGCATGGAACATCGCCACGGCCGCGTCCTTGCGCTTCTCGAGCAGCTTGGCGGTGCGCGATTTGTCGGTCGCGGCGGTCGCGATCACGATCACCGGGCAGGCCTTGCCCGCGCCCGCCTCGGCGGTGGCGATCAGTGTCTCGAGCGCGGGCAGCGCCTCCTCGCCGCTGGCGCGCACCCAGATGTGGCGCGCGTCGCCGAACAGCGAGGTGGAGCGCGCCTCGTCGCCGAGCCGCGCCGGATCGCCGCGCAGCTCCGCGCCGGTCAGCTCGATCCGCTCGCCCGGTTCGGGCAGCAGCGCGACCAGCTCGTTCGCCGCCGCGCTCGCTCCCGCTTCGTCTGGCCCGCAGAAGAACACGATCCCGCAGTCGCGCGCGATGGTGCGGGCCCTGGACGCGAAGTCCCGGTTGGTGAGCTTCACTGCTGCCGCCGGCGCAGCGCCAGCGCCACGCGCGCGGCGATGCGGTCGGCCAGATCCTTGGCGAGACGTTCTTCCGCGCTCTGCTCGGCGGCGATCACCGCATATTCGCTCGACACCACGTCGATGCCCGCGTCGGTGCCATCGGTGGCGTCGAGCAGGATCGCGCCGCTCGCCGCATCGACCAGCTGATAGCGCGCGCGCAGCGTCAGCCGCTCGCGCGCGATGCTGTTGTTGCCGAGCACGCCCAGCCCTTCCAGCCTTTCGTCGAGCCTGACATCGAGCCGGTAACGCGAGGCGGCCGCGCCGCCCGCATGAAAGCGATCGGTCAAGGCGTTGCGGATCAGCCAGCCGCTGCGGCCCTCGATCGCCGGCACCTCGATCCCCGCCAGCCCCTGCGCCACCGCGCCGCTGCCGCCGCCGGCATACATCGGCTGGAGCCCGCAGGCGGGGAGGGCGAACACGGCGAGGAGCGAGAGCGCGAGTCTCATGCCACCACGTTGACCAGCCGGTCGGGGACGACAATCACTTTCTTCACCGCCGCGCCGGCGATCGAGCGCTGGAGCTTCTCGTTTCCAAGCGCCAGCGCCTCGAGATCGTCCTTGCTGGCGCCCTTGGGCGCGGTGACGGTGTCGCGCAGCTTGCCCATGTGCTGGAGCGCGATCGTGACCTCGTCCTCGACCAACAAGGCGGGATTGACCGCCGGCCAGTTCGCCTGCGAAACCAGCCCCTGCTGGCCCATCCGCGTCCACGCCTCCTCGGCCAGGTGCGGCATCATCGGGGCGGCGAGCAGCGCCAGCGTGCGGATCGCCGCGCTGCGGCTCGCCGAGGGGGCGGCTTTCTCGACCGCGCTGGTCAGCTCGTAAATCCGCGCCACCGCCTTGTTGAAGGCGAGCGCCTCGATGTCCTGCGCCACTGCGGCGACGGTCTGGTGGTGTTTGCGGTCGAGCGCCTGGTCGACGCCCCGCGCTGCCGGCTCATATTGTCCGAACAGCCGCCACAAGCGCTGAACGAAGCGCCAGCAACCCTCGATGCCCGCCTCGGACCACGGCAGGTCGCGTTCGGGCGGCGAATCCGACAGCATGAACCAGCGCACCGCGTCGGCGCCGTAGCGCGCCACGATGGTGTCGGGATCGACGACGTTCTTCTTGGACTTCGACATTTTGATCTTGGCACCAATTTCGAGTGCTCGACCATCGGCAATCAGAGTTGCACCCTCTGCGCTTCGGTTCACCTCCGCTGGCGAATAAAGTTGATCCAAGACCGTCATCGGCCTGAATTCGGTCTCCCCTTCCCCGCGAACCTCGACGACCTTCGTTGTATAGTAGGTCTCGTGCGTCACCATGCCTTGCGTGAACAGGCTGGCGAAGGGCTCCTTGACCTCGATCATGCCGATATGCGCCAGCGCGCGGGTCCAGAAGCGGGCGTAGAGGAGGTGCAGGATCGCGTGCTCGATCCCGCCGATATATTGCTCGACCGGGAGCCATTTGGCGACTTCGGCGGGGTCGAACGGGCGGTCGGCGGGCTGGCTGGCGAAGCGCAGGAAATACCAGCTCGAATCGACGAAGGTGTCGAGCGTGTCGGTCTCTCGCTGGCCCTTTCCGTCACATGCCGGGCAATCGACATGCTTCCAGGTCGGATGGCGGTCGAGCGGATTGCCCGGAGTCTGGAAATCGACATCCTCGGGCAGAACCACCGGAAGCCGGTCCCTGGGCACCGGCACCACGCCGCAGGTCTGGCAATGGATGAAGGGGATCGGCGTGCCCCAATAGCGCTGGCGGGAAACCCCCCAGTCGCGCAGCCGCCACACGGTCTTGCCCCGGCCGCGTCCCTCGCCTTCGAGCCGGGCGATCACCTCGCGCTTGGCGTCCTCGACCGCCATGCCATCGAGGAAGTTCGAATTGACGATCACCCCGTCGCCGCTTTCGGCCTCGCCCGCGAAAGGCCTATCGGCGTCGGCCACGCTCGCCGCGACCACGCGCGGGATCGGCAGGCGGTATTTGGTCGCGAATTCGAAGTCGCGCTGGTCGTGGCCGGGCACCGCCATGATCGCGCCGGTGCCGTAATCCATCAGCACGAAATTGGCGATGAAGACGGGCAGGTGCGCGCCGGTGAAGGGATGTTTCGCGCCAATGCCGGTATCGAACCCCAGCTTCTCGGCGGTCTCGAGCTCGGCGGCGGTGGTGCCGCCGCGCTTGCACTGCTCGATGAACTTGGCCGCGTCGCAATTCCGCGCCGCCACGCCCTGCGCCACCGGATGATCGGGCGCGATGGCGACGAAACGCGCGCATAACACCTGGGGGGCCGGCGTGTAATACCCCGGACGATTTAAAACCCCCCCCCCGTCCGGGGGGGGGGTGGGGGGGGGGCATGTGCCGCCGACAGGCCCCACCCCCGTCCCCTCCCCTGAAGGGGAGGGGTGAATCAGCTCGAAGCTGAACTCCAGCCCGGTCGACTTGCCGATCCAGTTCTCCTGCATCAGCCGGACCTTGTCGGGCCAGTCCTCCAATTTGCCGAGCCCCTCGAGCAGTTCCTCGGCGAAATCGGTGATCTTCAGGAACCACTGCGCCAGCTTGCGCCGCTCGACCGGGGCCCCAGAACGCCAGCCCTTGCCGTCGATCACCTGCTCGTTGGCAAGCACGGTCATGTCCACCGGGTCCCAGTTGACCTCGCTCTCCTTGCGGTAGACGAGACCCGCCTCGTAGAGCGCGAGGAACAGCGCCTGCTCGTGGCCGTAATAGTCCGGCTCGCAGGTCGCCAGCTCGCGGCTCCAGTCGAGCGCGAAACCGAGACGCTTCAATTGCGCCTTCATGGTGGCGATGTTCGCCCTCGTCCAGCCGCCGGGATGGACGCCCTTCTCCATCGCCGCGTTTTCGGCCGGCATGCCGAAGGCGTCCCAGCCCATCGGGTGCAGCACCTCGTGCCCGGTCATCCGCTTGTAGCGCGCCAGCACGTCGCCCATGGTGTAGTTGCGGACATGGCCGATATGGATGCGCCCGCTGGGATAGGGGAACATCTCCAGCACGAAGCTCTTGGGCTTGCCGGAGTCGCTGTCCGCCTCGAACACGCGCGCCTCGTCCCAGGCGGCCTGCCAGCGTGTGTCGGCGGATGCGGGGTCGAAACGCTCGGTCGTCATGGGCAGTGCGTTAGCCAATTCGCTCGCGATGAAAACCCGGCGGGATTGTTTTTCGCGCAGAGACGCAGAGAGCGCAGAGTTTTCTGCGCTCGCAAAGGCGCAAAGATCGAAGCGCCGCAGGCAGCCGGGAATCCGACATCAAGCGGAGGATTGCGGCTTCGCCGCGACATCATCTTCGCGTCTTTGCGCCTTTGCGAGCGAACCCGCTTCTCTGTGCTCTCTGCGTCTCTGCGCGAAAAAACCTATCCCGCCACGGCCTGGCGGCGCAGTTCGCGGGCCTTGGTGAGGATGATGTCCTCGAGCTTCTGGACGGTGGCGGCCTGGACCGGGGCGTCGACCCAGTTGGCGCCCTGCGCGACCTGGCGGCTGGCGGCGACGCGCAACGCGTCGGCGCGCAAATCGGTGTCGAGGATGCTGACCGTCACCTTGACCCGCTCGCCCGGATTGGCGGGGTTGGCGTACCAGTCGGTGACGATCACGCCGCCGTTGCTGTCCGCCTGGAGCAGCGGCGCGAAGCTCACGGCTTCGAGCGCGGCCCGCCAGAGATAGGAATTGACGCCGATGGTATTGACCTGCGCCGCGGCCAGATCGGCCTTGGGCCGTTCGCGGTTCGAGGAACAGGCCGCCAGCGCGGCGAGGGCGGCGAGCGCGCCAAGAGCCGGGACGGTGGAGCGGAAAAAGCGGGCGGAACGGCGCATGGAAGTCCTTCGTGTCTCGGCGTATCTCGTCTTGGGCGCTCTATAGCCGCCCGCGCATCGAGGGCAAGCGGAGCGGGCAGCGCCGCAGCGGCGGAGAGGCGCCGGGGGGCTTGAGCGCGCCGTGAACCGGGTTCGCCGCGGCGATTCGGTGCAGACTCGCCACACCCGCAGGCGTATCGGCCCGGATTGGCCCGCGAGGCTGTGGAAAAGCTGGCATAAACCTGCCCGAAAGCCTATCTGTCGAGTCGATAGGCGAGGGCAACCGGTCTGTGGAATCAGGAACCGTTCATGCGGTTCGTGGTCTCATCATCGGGGCTATCGGATTGACGACTGGCGACAAGAGGCATGTGATGCGCCGTGGAGATGGCAGAAAAGGCGGTTTGCGGGCAATGCCCGCGCTGCTCGCTGCCGCCGGTCTGGTGCTCTCGGCTCCCGTCGCGGGCGTCGCCGCGGCGGCGAGCCTGATCCCCGCCACCACCGGGTTCGGCGCGGACTACGTTCCCTTCACCCCCGCCAGGATCGACCCGGCGCTGGCGCGCAGGGTCGCGGCGACGCTGGGTCTCGACGGCCTGCGCTTCACCCCCCCGCCGCGCACGCCGCGCGGCGAGCGCGTGGTGACGATGGCGGTGCGGGTGGACCAGGCGACCGCGCGGGCGATCACCGTACGCCGCACGCTGGCGGAGGGTTCGGTCGGCAAGGGCGGGGCGCTCGCCGCGATTCCGCTGATCGAGCCGACGCGCTACAACCTCGGCAGCGCGCGCGGCTTCCACAGCTTCGGCGCGCCGACGGCCAGGTCGCTGGCGCTGCCCGAAAGCATCCGCGACATCGCCATGCCCGATCTCGCCAGCTACCGCATCGATGCCGCCAAGCCGGGCAAGCCCTCGCGCTTCCAGCCGCGCGTCGCCTTCGAGGACAAGACCCGCGTCGGCCGTTCGGAACGCACGCTCGAGGCCGCCGGGCAGCAGTCGGTCGAGGTCGGCGGCGCCTATCGCGTGACGAAGAACCTCGACGTCACCGCCGGCGTGCGCGTTTCGCAGGACCGCAACCGCATCGCTCCGCTCACCGACGGGGTGGCGGACGACAAGGCGGTTTACGTGGGCACCCAGTTCCGCTTCTGATCGCCGGCGTTGCGCGGCGTCTTTCGACAGGCTCAGGACGAGCGGAAGTGGTGAAGGTCTGAAAAACCAGTTCCCGCTCATGCTGAGCTTGTCGAAGCATGCTGTCACCACGCCCGCAACTTTCCCCTTTACCCTCGGCGCCGCTTCCTCCTACGGCCTCCTCCGATAGCGGAACGCTACGGAAAGCTTGGGAGAGCGAAGCATGGGCAAGATTGCCATCGTCACCGGCGGCACGCGCGGCATCGGGCGCGCGATCTGCGAGAGCCTGAAGAACGACGGCTTCACCGTGGTCGCCAACTATGCCGGCAACGAGGAGAAGGCGAAAGCCTTCACCGGCGAAACCGGAATCGCCGCTTACAGGTGGGACGTGGGCGACTACGACGCCTGCATGGCGGGCTGCGAGCAGGTCGCCGCCGAGGTCGGGCCGGTCGATGTGGTAGTCAACAACGCAGGCATCACCCGCGACGGCACGCTGCTGCGTATGAGCTACGACGACTGGAACGAGGTCATGCGCATCAACCTCGGCGGCTGCTTCAACATGGCCAAGGCGTGCTTTCCGGGAATGAAGGAGCGCGGCTGGGGCCGGGTGGTCAACATCGGCTCGATCAACGGCCAGGCGGGGCAATACGGCCAGGTCAACTATGCCGCGGCCAAGAGCGGCATCCACGGCTTCACCAAGGCGCTGGCGCAGGAAGGCGCGCGCTTCGGGATCACCGTCAACGCGATCGCGCCCGGCTATATCGACACCGACATGGTCGCCGCCGTGCCCGAGCCGGTGCTCGAGAAGATCGTCGCCAGGATCCCCGTCGGCCGGCTCGGCCAGGCCGAGGAGATCGCGCGCGGGGTGAGCTTCCTGTGCAGCGAGGAGGCCGGCTTCGTCACCGGCTCGACGATGAGCATCAACGGTGGCCAGCATATGTATTGAGGGCGGAGGGGGCGACTCCCGGTTTCCGGGAGGCTCAATTGAGCGCGCACGTGGCCGAGGCTTCGCCGTAGCTTTGCGTGAGCCTTGGGTAAATTTGCCGTTATGTGTGTTGGCTTTTTGTTCTAAGCGCGATATCACTCACACTGCGGGGTTTTGTAATGTAAGCGCGTGCTGCTACGCGCGACCATGATGCCGGGTCAGGAAAGGGAAAACACGATGTACAGGGTGGACCGGAACAACTTTTATCAAGTCCAGAAGAATGCCACCGTCTGCACTCCGGACTACGTGAGTGACTTCCTGTTTTCGATTCTGCACAGCCATATCAAGCGGGATGGGCTGGTCGTCGATCCGTGCGTTGGTGAAGGCTCGCTTCTTCGACCTTGGCAGGAAAGTGGTTGGAACACCGTCGGTATCGATATCGAGCGCCAGGGTTTCCCGAAAACCATCGTGAAGAATTATCTGGACGTGAAGAAGGGGGAGATCGCCAAGCCCGCGCTGGTGATCATGAATCCACCCTTCAACATCGACGCCAAGACCAAGGAATATATCAAGCGCCACTACGGCGGGCGGCCCTTGCTGCCGGAGGTTTGGTTTCAAAAGGCGCTGGAACTTTTCGGGACAAAAGTTCCGATCGCCATGTTCACGCCATACGGCTTCCGCCTCAACCAAACCGAAGAAAGCAAGCGATGGCGGCGGTTCATCGAAGGCGAGTATCCCGACATCACCAGCATCGTCTCGCTCCCCAAGAATGTGTTTGACCGCATCCTTTTCCACAGCGAGGTGCTGATTTTTAACTTGCCAAAACTGCGTGGTCATTATTTCGTGCGTCATGGCGAAAAGCGAGCAGCTTAGGGCGAACAAGCGCCAGCATGTAGTTAAGAACCTGCTGTCCAAAGGTGACGACAAGAAAGTCGTCGCCGCGATGGAACAGGTGATCACCTACATGAATGAGCGGCTCCCGCTGACCCAAATGGGTTATCGGCTAGACTATGTGGACCGGATCAAGCTGGCGGACTTGATTGGCATCATAAAAAGCTACGAAACCCGTTTCGAGTTCGCCGCTCTCACCAAAGACGGCTCGTTCATCAAGCCCGATGGCGGCATCCTGATCCTGAAGAAGATCGACGACCCGGAATTTCAACGGATCGTGCTTGCTGTCGAAATGAAGCGGCAGGGAACGAATGACGCACGGGCAGCGGAGGGCAAAGGCAAACAGGCCCAAGGCAACGCCATCGAGCGGCTTGGCAAAAACCTGATCGGCTTTCGTTCAGCGCTCCAATATGAGAAGATCACCCCCTTCATTTGCTTCGGCTGGGGCGTTGACTTCGCTCCAGACTCTTCGATCCTTGATCGCGTAATTACAATGAATGAGTTCTACCCGCTCAATCGGACTTTCGTGTTTAAACGGGAGGACTATGCGCCAGTGTCGATGTATTTTCGGACTGAGGAATGGGGTATCGGCGAGCTGTATTCGATCATGAAGGAAATCGCCGAAACGAGCGTCCGCTACTATGTTTTCTAAAGAACAGGATGGGGTCGAGTCGGCCCCGCCTCGATGCGCCGAAGTCACAACCTCCCCTTACCACCCGCCGGTCAAACGCTCGCTGGCGATTGCCGGTCACAAGACCTCGATCAGCCTCGAGCCGCTGTTCTGGGACATGCTGCGCGCCGCAGCAACGCAGGAGGGGGTGGCGATTGCCGGACTAGTCGCGCGCATCGATGCCGAGCGGATCAGGGCCGATACCGCGCCAGGGCTGGCGGGGGCAATCCGCATCTGGCTGGTGACGCGGCAGGCACGAACAAGAACGGGCGGCGGGATCGCTCCCACCGAAGCCAATGAAAAGGGCGGCGAGGTCGCCCCCGCCGGCCGTGCCGAAGCCGAACCTGGCGATCAGTAGTTCGCGGGCGGATCGCTCGCGGGGAAGCTCTGGTCGCTTTCCTCGTCCACCTTCTGCCACGGGCGGGAGGGTTCCGAGCGCATGGCCTCGGGCCCCGCATCGCGGATCGTGGCACCGTCCTGGTTGCCTGCGAAAGCGACCGGGGCCTTGAGGCCGTTCTTCCGGTAGTAGCGGTAGCCGGCGTAGCCGAGCCCCGCGAGGGCAAGCAGTTTCAGCATGGGACGATCCTTCTGTTGATCCGTTTGCCCGATTGACGAAGGAGCTGGCGCGCGGTTCCCGATTTTACTCGTCGCCCACCCGCTGGATGTCCGCCCCGACGAGCTGGAGCTTCTCCTCCAGCCGCTCGTAGCCGCGGTCGAGGTGGTAGATGCGGCGCACCTCGCTCGTCCCCTCGGCGGCGAGGGCGGCGATGATGAGGCTCATCGAGGCGCGCAGATCGGTCGCCATCACCGCCGCGCCGGTCAGCCTGGGCACGCCCCTGACCACCGCCGTCCGGCCCGAGACGGCGATGTCGGCGCCCATCCGCGTCAGCTCGGACACGTGCATATAGCGGTTCTCGAAGATCGTCTCGGTCAGCACGCTGGCGCCCTCGGCGCGCGTCAGCAGGCTCATGAATTGCGCCTGCATGTCGGTGGCGAGCCCGGGATAGGGCGCGGTGGTGAGGTTGGTCGGCCTGAGCGGGCCGTCGGCGGCGACGCGGATGCCCTTCTTCTCCTCGCTCACGGCGACGCCGATATTGCGCAGCGCGTGGACGGTCGCGCCCATCTCGCCGTAGTTGGCGCCTTCGAGCAGTACCTCGCCGCCGGTGATCGCGGCCGCGCAAGCGTAGCTGCCGGCCTCGATCCGGTCCGCCATCACGCGATAGGTCGCGCCATGCAGCCGCTTGACGCCGTGGATGGTGAGGTCGGAGCCGCCGATGCCCTCGATCTCGGCGCCCATCGCCACCAGCAGATTGCACAGATCGACGATCTCGGGCTCGCGCGCGGCATTGAACAGCCGGCAGGCGCCCTTGGCCAGGACCGCCGCCATCACCGCGTTCTCGGTGGCGCCGACGCTGACCACCGGAAAATCATACTCGCCGCCGGGCAGCGCGCCGCCGGGCGCCACCGCCTTCACATAGCCCGCGGCCAGCTCGATCCTCGCTCCGAAGGCCTCGAGCGCCTTCAGGTGCAGATCGATCGGGCGGTTGCCGATCGCGCAGCCGCCGGGCAGCGACACGGTCGCCTCGCCGGTCCGCGCCAGCAGCGGGCCGAGCACCAGGATGCTGGCGCGCATCTTGCGCACCAGATCGTAGGGCGCGACATTGCTGGTGATGCGCGGCGCCTCCAGCGTCATCACCCGGCCGAAATCCTCGGGCCGGCTGCCCTGGATCACGGTTGTCACGCCGAACTGGTTCATCAGGTGCTGGAAGCCGTCGATGTCGGCGAGCCGCGGCAGATTGCGCAGCGTCAGCGGTTCCTCGGTCAGCAGCGCGCAGGGGATCAGCGTCAACGCCGAGTTCTTCGCGCCCGAGATGGGGATGGCGCCGGCGAGGCGATTGCCGCCCTTGATGATGAGCTTGTCCATGGGGATCGCTTAGCGCGATTCGAAGCGCCCACAAGTTCGGTTCACACGAAGACACGAAGATGCGGTGCCGACCCGAAGGGTCCTTCGAGATGAACAGGGTCGCGTGAACGTCGCATGGCCTGCGGCCGGGACGATCCTCTTCGTGTCTTCGTGTGACCCCCCCTGTGCAAGGCTTGCGGCCCGACCGACGTTGCGCATCATGGCCGCGCTGCTATCGAAACCGCCATGACCACTCACAAGCCCGTCAAGAAAGCCGTTTTCCCGGTCGCCGGGCTCGGCACCCGCTTCCTGCCCGCGACCAAGGCGATCCCCAAGGAAATGCTCGCCGTGGTCGATCGCCCGCTGATCCAATACGCGGTGGACGAGGCGCGCGAGGCGGGGATCGAGCAGATGATCTTCGTCACCGGGCGCGGCAAGACCGCGATCGTCGAGCATTTCGACATCGCCTTCGAGCTCGAGGCCACCATGTCGGCGCGCGGCAAGGGGATGGAGGCGATCGATTGCGCCCGCGCCACCCCCGGCGACGTCATCACCGTGCGCCAGCAGGTGCCGCTGGGCCTCGGCCATGCGATCTGGTGCGCGCGCGCGGTGGTGGGGGACGAGCCCTTCGCGATCTTCCTCCCCGACGAGTTGATGGTGGCGCATCGCGGCGGCACCGGCTGCATGAAGCAGATGATCGAGGCCTATGACCAGCTCGGCGGCAATCTGATTTCGGTGCTCGAGGTGCCGCGCGAGGACGTGAGCAGCTATGGCGTGATCGCGCCAGGGCGGCAGATCTCCGAGGCGCTGACCGAAGTGACCGGGCTGGTCGAGAAGCCTCTGGCGAGCAAGGCGCCCTCGAACAAGATCATCTCGGGCCGCTACATCCTCCAGCCCGAGGTGATGCGCGTGCTCGAGGACCAGGAGAAGGGCGCCGGCGGCGAGATCCAGCTCACCGACGCGATGGCGCGGATGATCGGCAGCCAGCCGTTCCACGCCGCGACCTTCGCCGGCAGGCGGTTCGACTGCGGCAGCAAGCTAGGCTTCGTCGAAGCGACGCTGGCGCTGGCGCTGGAGCGCGCGGACATGGGCGCCGAGGTCAGGGCGATGGCCGAACGGCTGCTCGCCCAGGCCGGCTAGACGACCCGGTGAACCCGCCGCCGTTCCTGGCCGATCTGCTGGCGGCGATCGGCCTCACACCGCACCAGGCGATCACGCTGGGCGTACTTGCCGGAGTGGTGACGGCGCTGATCCTCGACCGCTTCCGGGCCGATGTGGTGGCGCTGACCGGAGCGGCGGTGCTGCTGATGACCCGCGCGGTGCGCCCGGTCGATGTCGAGGTCGCCTTCGCCTCCCCGGCGATCATCGCGCTCGCCTCGCTGTTCGTGATCGCCTATGCGATGGAGCGTTCGGGCCTGCTCGACAAGGCGATCGCGGGCGGCATGTGGCTGGCGCGAAAAGCCGGCGCGGCCGGCATCTGGATCGTCATGGTCTTGTGCGGCGCGGCCTCGGCCTTCCTCAACAACACCCCCATCGTGGTGCTGGCGGCGCCGGTGATCCGCGATGTGTCGGTGGGCGTCGGGCTCGATCCGCGGCGCTATCTGATGCCGCTGTCCTATCTCACGGTGCTGGGCGGTTGCGTCACGCTGATCGGCACCTCGACCAATTTGCTGGTCAACGACATGGCGCGCGCCAACGAGGTCGCGACCTTCACCATGTTCGAGATCACCCCCGTGGGCCTGGCGGTGGCGGCGGCGGGGGGTGCGTTCCTGTTCCTGTTCTCGGGCCGGCTGATCCGGTTCGACGAGCCGGCCGAGCCGCGCGAACCACCCGCCATGCTGGTCCCGCGCCACGGCGATCATTCGGCCTCGATCGGCGACGCCGAGGTGTTCGCGCCCCAGCACCGCTTTCGCCCGTGGCGCGCCTTCGCCTCTTTCGCGGTCTTCGTCGGCGCGATCGCGACGGCGGCGGCGGGGCTCGCGCCGATCGCGGCCACCGCCTTCGCCGGCGCGGTGCTGCTGATCCTGATCAAGGTGATCGAGCCCGACGAGGCCTATCGCGGCTTGCGGCCCGAAATCCTGATGCTGATCGCCGGGATGGTGGTGATCGGCGTGGCGATGGAGGAAACCGGCCTCGCCGGCGCCGCGACCGAACGGCTGGTCGGCGTCATCGGCCCGATGGGCCCGCTGTTCGCGCTGATCGTGTTCTACGGCGCGGCGCTGTTCCTCACCGAACTGCTCTCCAACGCCACCGTGGCGGTGCTGCTGACCCCGGTGGCCGTAAGCCTGGCCGAGGGGCTGGCGGTCAGCCCCAAGCCGTTCCTGGCGGCGGTGATGATCGCCGCGAGCGCCGCCTTCGCCACCCCCTTCGGCTATCAGACCAACGCGCTGGTCTATCAGATGGGCAAATACCGCTACATGGATTTCGTGCGCGTCGGCCTGCCGCTCGACCTCATCACCTGGGCGGTCGGCTGCGCGGCGATCCCGCTGGTGTTTCCGTTCTAGGGGGGCGGAGTGGGTGCGCCGGTCGGGGTATCAGGCCGCGACGCCCAGCCGCTCGATCTCGCGTGCGAATTCGAAGCGGAGCTGGTCGGCCTCCTCGTCGGGCAACCACTTCGCCATGTTGGGGAAAACGATCTGCCAGACCCGCTGCTTCTTCTCGGGCCAGGGTTCGTCCGGGGCCGCGCGTGCGCGTTCGAGCACGGCGTGGAGGCGGCGGCGCACGCGGTCGGGATCGGGCGCGATGTCGGGCTGGGCCAAATGCGGCATCCGCCCCTCCCCCTCGCCGAACATGCTGAACTGGTCTTCGCCGAACAGGTCCGCCACGCTAATCTTCCGTTTGAGCCTGGCCATCGGGAGCAAGGCCCAGCTCATCACGGCTCAGCGTATCGCCAAGCACCGCTTCGAGAACAAGGTCGGCCTGGTCGAACCAGTGGAGAAGCTCGTGGATACGCGCGGCAATATCCCGGAACTGCGGCCAGTAGACCGGCCCCTCCAGCCCGGCGCGCGCCTCCACCCAGCGCTTGAGGACGCGGTAGCCGCTGACTGAGAACCCCCACACGCGCGGCGGCAGCCCGTCGAAGCGCCCTGTGTCGTCCGCGCAGAAATACCACTCGCCATCCGTTCCCTCGTGGAGCCCAACCGGCCCCGTCCACTCCGAGCGGGAGCGCACGAAGTCCCTTGGCTTGAACGCCTCCGCCGGCTCGCGGACAAAGCCTTCGAGCTCGCGGATTTCCTTTCCGATGGCGGCGGCTTGCTTGAAGAGGTCGGGGTCTGCGGGGAAGGGGATATGCGGAAAGCTGTCCTCGATGTCCTCGGCGAAGCGGACGGTGTAGCTTGTGGCCGAGAGCAGCGCGAGGATCGCGTCGAACAGCTCCTCGGGGCTGACTGGTTCTCCGTAGGCCTCGGCTAGTGCGGTGAGGATGGCGGGGGTGAGGTTGCTGGCGTCTGCCCCGCTGCCACGATCATAAAGCGGAAAAGCGTATCCCCCTCGGCCACTGAACGCATGATAGTCGGGTAAACGCCCGTGGCACCAAACACCTGGGCCATTGCCGGTCCCAAACGGCATGGCGTAGAGTCCTTCATTCGTGCGGCCCCATTGGCGTTGAAGCTCGGGCCTCTGACGATCCAAAACCGATTTGTGTCTGATCAAATATCTTCGGTCGAGCGGACGGTAGCTGGCGAGTTCAACGGGATTTCGCGGATTTTCGTCGGGATTGTCTTGGTGCTTCTCGCGCCATTCTCGCATTGATGCCGTGGCGCTTTCCCACGGTCTTGCTTCGGTAGCGTTATAGTCCTCAGGAGCAGCGGCAGGCCGATTAGTCGCCATCTGGCTGATACGTTCGTCGAGGATTGATTCGTCAATCGAATACACAAAACGGTCGCGCTTCGACTGAACTCCCAATGAGGAGCCGAGAAACACGTCTGATATGCTGATCCAGTTTCCGGAATGAAACGGCAATGGCCGAAAATCCTCTAGTCACCTGAATCTAAAGTTCGCCACATAAGGTCAGGTCAGCCTTTTGACAGAAGCGTTTGACGGCGGCGAGG
>JAIETR010000013.1 GCA_019745075.1 Qipengyuania sp. | reverse complement strand
CCGTCGATGGCGATTTCGGCGCCCGTCACGAACTTGGCCTCGTCGGAGGCAAGCCAGACGACTGCCCATGCGATATCATCGGGCTCGCCCATATGGCCGATCGGATGCACCGATCCGGCCGCCGCCTTGGCGGCCTCCGCAGCCGCGGCGGCATCGCGCCAGCGCGCGAACACCACCCGCGCCTCGACCCCGCGCAGCTCGTCGCTGAGCGCGCGGTAACGCTCGGCCTGCTTGGCCTGCCGCCGCAACGAGGAAATCTGGCTGTCGAGCCCGGCCATCAGATCCTCGAGCCGCGCCAGGTTCGCCTCGGTCTGACGCAGCTTCGATTCGGCGTCGCGCCGGCGCACGTGGAGGCCCGCGATCCCCGCCGCTTCCTCCAGCATCATGCGCCGCTCGTCGGGCTTGGCGGCGATGACCTGCGCGATCTTGCCCTGGCTGACCAGCGCGGGCGAGTGCGCGCCCGTGGCGGCGTCGGCGAAAGTCAGCGCGACATCCTTGGCGCGCACGTCCCGGCCGTTGACGCGGTAAGCGCTGCCCGCGCCGCGCTCGATCCGGCGGACGACCTCCAGCTCCTCGCCTTCGGCATCCACGCCGCCGAGCACGACCTCGGCGAAGTCGCGCGGCGGGCGCGTCTCCGTGCCGGCGAAGATGACGTCGTCCATCCCGCCCGAGCGCAGCGATTTGGCGCTGGTCTCGCCCATCGCCCAGCGGATGGCTTCGAGCAGGTTGGACTTGCCGCAGCCATTGGGGCCGACGACGCCGGTCAGCCCCGGCTCGATGCGCAGCGTGGCTGGCTCGACGAAGCTCTTGAAGCCGCTGAGGCGAAGCTGCCTGAGCTGCATGCCAGGCCCCCGCGCGGACCTTACCTGGCGCCGGCGCGCTGGAGCACGGGCTCGAGCGCGGCCCAGCCGTTCACGCCGTCGAGCTTGCGCCCGTTGAGCGTGAAGGTCGGGGTGCCGGTCACCTGGTCCTGCTTGGCGTAGCGGTCGGTCTCGGCGGCGAGCTTTTCGAGGCTCGGCACATCGGCCAGACAGGCGCGCCCCTGGTCGGCGCTGATCCCGCGGCTGGCGAAGAAATCGTAGAAGCCGCCGATCCGCGCCATCGCCGCGAAGCGCTGGTCCATCGGCAGGTTCATCGCCTGCTCGACCGCGGCCTGATTGGCCTGGAGCGGGCCGGTCAGCGACTGGAGGTTCTTCCACACCTGGTCGGAGAGCGGCACCACCGCTTCCTTGGCGCCGCAGCGCGCGAGGCGCGCGAGCACGATATCGACCGGGCCGTGGACCGCGAAATTGCGCAGCTCGAAGCTGACCCGCCCGCTATCGACATATTTGCTCAGCAGCGGCTCCATCCCTTCTTCCGAGAAGGCGGCGCAGGTCGGGCAGGTGAGCGAGCCGTATTCGACGAGCTTGATCGGTGCATTGGGGTTACCCACCAGGTGCCCACCTTCGGGCGTCTCGACCACGGTGTCGCGCCAGGCGGTGCCAGCCGGCGCGGGAACGGGGGCGACCGGAGCCAAAGCGGCGGCTGTGGGATCGGTCGCATCCTTGTCCCCGCATGCGGTCAGCGCGAGCGCGAGCGGCGCGGTCAGAGCCAGGGCGAGCGGGCGGCGGATACGGGTCATGGTGGGAAATCCTCGGGTCAGGGGGGAAGGTAGTCGAGCGCGGCCCGGCACAAAAGCGGCCGCCGCCACGTTTTGAACAGCCGCGCGAAGTCAGTCCAGCTTTTCGACCACCGGTTTCAACGCATCCCAGCTGTGCACGCCCTCGAGCAGCTTGCCGTCGAGCACGAAGCTGGGGGTGCCGGGCAGGCTGAGCGCGCCGACGTCGCGCGCGCTGGTTTCGGCGAGGGCATTGGCCTTGTCCTGGTCGGCGAGGCAGCGATCGAGCGCGGGGCGGGAGTAGCCGCGCTCCTCCATGATGGCGTAGAATCCCAGATCGCTCGCGATGGCGCGCCAGCGCGCGGCGTTGCTGCCAAAGCTCCAGCGGGTGCGCTGCGCCTGCGTCGCCTTGCGCGCGGTTTCCATCCACTCGGGGTGACGGCGCATGATCGCCTCGTGATTGCCGAGGAACTGCTCGGGCTCGCCGCAATGGGTGAGCAGCGCGGCGGTCAGGTCGATCGGATCGCGCAGCAGGTGGCGGATCTCGAAACTGACGTTGCCCCTCGGCACCAGGAACAGCTTGATCGCCGGATCGCCGGTGCGCGCGAACTCGGCGCAATGCGAGCAGGTGTAGCTCATGTATTCGACCAGCCTGGCCCTGGCCTCGGGATTGCCGAACAGATGGCCGTTGTCGCGGGCTTCGACCGCGGTCGCCCAATTGCCGTCGGACGCGGCGGGGAGGGCGCGATTGCTCGCGGTCTGCGCGGTCGAGGTTGTCGCGAGAGCGGCGAGGACGGAGGCGCCGATCAGGGTGGCCAGGCGGAGCGGCTTTTGCATCGGCAGTCTCGTCAGTCCCCGTTGCTGTCGCCCAGGCCGCGCGCGAGCGATTCGAGCACCGCGCGCAGTTCCGGATCGCCGATATCGCGCAAACCGGCGCCCAATTCCATTGGGATCGGCTTGAGCGACGGCGGCGGCTTGCCGGCTCCCTTGTCCTGGGGCGGCTTGACCGCGCCTTGCCGCAGCTTGACCCGCGCCACCGCGCGATAGCCGAAGAAGCGGTTCACGCGCTCGACGATCTCGGGGATCACATGCTGGATCAGCGGGGCGTGGGCGGGAGCGACCACCAGCTCGAGGATGCCCTGCGATTTCTCGCCGGGGGGGAAGCGGATCGCCTCGGGCGCGCAGACGCGGGCATGCGCCGCGCCCACGATCTCGGGCCAGCGGGTGACCACCGAGGACTGGACGAAGCCGAAGCGCCGGAAGGCGGTGCGCCCGATCTGCGGCGTCAGGTCGGCGATGGCCTTGGCCGGACCCCCGCGCGGCCGCTGCCAGGGGCGAGCGGCGGTCTTGCCGGGGTGCTTGCCGGGGGTCCTGGTCCTGTCGTGTTCCATGTGGCGGCCCCCCATGCCATAGCGCCGCCATGACCGCCAGCGTCTCCGAAGTCCTTCTCGACTGGTACGGACGCCACGCCCGCGAGCTGCCCTGGCGCGCGCGGCCGGGCGAGCCCGCGCCGAGCCCCTATCGCGTCTGGCTCAGCGAGGTCATGCTCCAGCAGACCACCGTGGCGGCGGTGAAGCCCTATTTCGCCGCTTTCACCTCCCGCTGGCCATCGGTCGAGGCGCTGGCGGCGGCGGAGGAGGCGGAGGTGATGGCGGCGTGGGCGGGGCTGGGCTATTATTCGCGAGCGCGCAATCTCGTGAAGGCGGCGAGCGCGGTGGCGGCGCGCGGCGGTTTTCCCGACACCGAGGCGGGATTGCGCGAACTACCGGGCCTCGGCGTTTATACCGCGGCCGCGGTGGCGGCGATCGCCTTCGGCCGGCGCGCGGTGGTGATCGACGCCAATGTCGAGCGGGTGGTGGCGCGGCTGTTCGCGATCGCCGGGCCGCTGCCGGGCGCGCGCGGGGCGATCCGGGCGCGCGCCGGGGAGATCACCCCGGACCGGCGCGCCGGCGATTTCGCGCAGGCGACGATGGACCTTGGAGCCACCATTTGCACGCCGCGCGATCCGCGCTGCCCGCTGTGCCCGCTGGGGGCGGTCTGCGAAGCGGCCAGGACCGGCGATCCGGCGCGGTTTCCGGTCAAGCCGGCGAAGAAGGCGAAGCCGTTGCGGCGGGGAAGGGCGTGGTGGACCGAACGGGACGGCGCGGTCTGGCTGGTGCGGCGCGAGGGGAAGGGGATGCTCGGCGGAATGCGCGCCCTGCCCGGCGACGGCTGGAGCGCGCTAGCCGACGGAGCGAGCGGGCTCGCCGGCGAACCGCTCGGCCTCGTCCGCCACGGCTTCACCCATTTCGATCTCGAACTGTCGGTCGAAATCGTGGCCGAGCCCGTGGGTGAAGGCGAATGGTGGCCGCTCGACCGGCTCGACGAGGCGGGCCTGCCGACCCTGTTCGCCAAGGCGGCGCGACTGGCGCGGCCTGCCACCGGTCAGGGACAGTCCCCAAACACCGCGCGCGCACCTTTGCACCTATTTAGGGACTGTCCCTAATTGGATGGGGGACTGTCCCTCATCGGATCGCCATCAGAAAATCCCGCCGCCCAGGCTCAGGCGGAGCACGGCGATGACCAGCACGATCAGGCAGAAGTTGCGCCCGGCCTTGCTGGTCGAGCTCAATTGCCCGACGATCGCGCCCATCGCGATCAGCGGCAGCGCGAACCAGTTGGCCCAGCCGAGGAACGGGATGGTCGCCGGGATCACGATCGCCAGCGAGACGAGGCCGAGAAGGAATGCGAGAATATTGCCCATGTGCCTTAGATAGCTAATACAGCGGCCCGCATCAAGCCCGATGAAGGGTTGCATTTTGCAATCCGGCGTTCACAACACCGACGCAAGAAGACAGGACAGCATCGGTCAGGAGAGGAACCCGCGCATGGCCCACCGCAGCTTAGACGATATCGCCCTGGACCGCCGCGCGCTGCTGCGCTCGGGCGCGCTGTGGGGCGGCGGCGCGCTGCTCGCCGGATCGCCGCTGTCGATGCTGCTGGCGCAATCGGGGGCGGGGCGCGCGATGTGGCCCTCCGTCGCCGCGATGGTCGAGGATTACACCGGCACCCGCAAGGTCGCCAATATGGTCGCCACCCTCGGCTGGGGGCAGCGGGCGCCCGAGGTCATGGCCCGGGGCGTTCTCACCATCGGCCAGCCCGAGCCCGCCGGGCCCGACAGCCTCTACCGCATCTATTCGATGACCAAGCCGATCACCGGCATGGCGGCGATGATGCTGATCGACGATGGCCGGCTCGGGCTCGACCAGCCGATCGCCGAGATTCTGCCCGCCTATGCGAAGATGATGGTCCAGCGCACGCCCGACGGTTCGGTGAGCGATCTGGTGCTCGCCGACAAGCCGATCACCGTGCGCCATCTGCTCACCCACACCGCGGGTCTTGGCTACGGCATCGTCCAGAAGGGCGCGATCAAGACCGTCTACGAGGACCAGGGACTGATCCCGGGGCAGGTGAGCCGTATCCCGATCCCCGGCCTCGGGCGCGGGGTGCCGGTCAAGGGGCTGGCCAATTTCGCCGACCGCCTCGCCAAGGTTCCGCTGGTCCACCAGCCGGGCTCCAAATGGAGCTACTCGGTCTCGCTCGACTTGCTCGGCCGGGTGATCGAGGTCGCCGCGCGGACACCGTTCGACCGCTTTCTCGAGACCCGCATCTTCAAGCCCTGCGGCATGGATTCGACCTGGTTCCGCGTGCCCGCGAGCGAGGTGGGGCGCTTCACCACCAATTACGGGATCGTCAATGGCATGCCCGTGCCGATCGACCCGGCACGCGCCTCGATCTATCTCGACGAGCCCGCCTTCCCCTTCGGCGGCGCCGGCCTCGTGAGCAGCCCGCGCGACTACGACCGCTTCCTCAGGATGCTGCTCGGCTATGGCAAGATCGACGGCCAGCGGGTGATGGGCGAGCTGGCGGTGCGCGTGGGCACCTCCAACCTGCTGCCCGAAGGCGTGAGCACCAAGGGCACCTTTGCCGACGGTTCGGGCTTCGGCGCCGGGGGCAGGGTCAGCGACGGGGTCTATGGCTGGGGGGGCGCGGCGGGGACGGTCGCCTTCGTCGGCTACAAGGCGAATTTGCGCGCCAGTCTGATGACCCAATACATGCCGTCCGAAGCCTGGCCGGTGCACAGCGCCTTCCCGGCGGCGGTGCTCAAGGATCTCGCCGCGATGCAGGCCGCGGCGAAGAAGTAGGTGCTCGCCTTCTGCGGCTGCCGGCTCGACCGCGCCGACCATATCCGCGCCGATCCCGAGGCGCTGGCGGCGCAGATGGGCTGGCGGGCGCGATTGCTGGCGCTCGACGGGTTGTTGCCGGGCATGGACGATGCAGGGGCGTTGCAGTGGCGTAGCTTGGCCGATGCCGCGCCCGACGCGGAGCTGGTGTTCCTTGGCCTCGATGACGGGAAACCCTGTTTCGCCGCGGTGCCCGAGCGCGGCGACAACGCCCCGCGGATGGCCAACCCCGCGCTGTGGGCGGCGATGGCGGCGCTCAGCCCCGCCGACCTCGCGCTTTACGGCGCGGCGCGCAGCCTGGTCGATTGGCACGCCCGCCACCGCTTCTGCGCCAATTGCGGCAGCGCGACCACGCTCGCCAAGGGCGGCTGGCAGCGCAATTGTTCAAGCTGCGGCGCGCAGCACTTCCCCCGCACCGATCCAGTGGCGATCACGCTGGTCGAGCACGTGGACGGCCGCCTGATGCTCGGCCGCGGCCTCGGCTGGCCCGAGGGGCGCTTCAGTGCGCTCGCCGGCTTCGTCGAGCCCGGCGAAAGCATCGAGGAAGGCGTCGCGCGCGAGGTGCTGGAAGAAAGCGGCGTGCGCGTTCGGCACGTCAGCTACGTCGCCAGCCAGCCCTGGCCGTTCCCCAGCCAGTTGATGATCGGCTGCCACGCCTATGCCGACGACGATGCGATCGCCCTCGACATCGCCGAAATGGCCGAGATCGCCTGGTTCACCCGCGCCGAGGTCGCCGCCGCGATGTCTGGCGAGGATGGCGCCCGCTTTCTCAAGCCGCTCGACCAGGCCATCGCCAGCCACCTGATCCGTTGGTGGTTGCGGCGAGTAGGATGAATTCTCGACGTCTGAGACCGATCGATACCAAGCTTCGGTCGAGCGCCGGGAACGGTGGTGCGCGATACAAGATGAAATTCCTTTGGCGCGCGGACATTACCGAGACTGGAAATGCGAATCGGCGTGTCCTGAATCGAGACAGAAAGCGCTGGTTGTCCCCCATGGAATCGTATAGTCGGATTCGGCGGTGTTTTGCCGCGATATCAAGGGGGGAAGATATGATGAAGAGACTGATAGCTTTGGGTCTTGCCGCGGCGCTCGCCACACCGGCCGCGGCCCAGCTCAAGCCCTATGAAGATTTTACCCTTAGCGACAGCGTCGTAACCATGAATACGGTCAAAGTTAAGGAGAACATGATCAACGATTATCTGCAAGGCATCCGGAACACATGGGTGGCAAGCAACGCGGTCGCCAAACGGCTCGGCCACATGCGGGATTATCGCGTCCTGGTGAGCGACCTTCCCAATAGCGGGGATTTCAACGTCGTCCTGGTGGCCGAGTTCGCCAACACCAGCGATCTTGCTCCGAACAAGGCCCGGTACGAGGCGTTCATGAAGGCCTGGGGCACCGCGAACGAGGCGGCGACCCGCACGACAACGACCACCGTCTATCCCAACCTGCGCAGCATTACCGGCCAATATGTGATGCGCGAAGTGACGTTCATGCCGGCCACGAAATAGCTCTCAGGGGGGCCGGGGCGAGTGCCTCGGCCCCCGTCGCTCTTTATCCGCATCAGATATTGGTCCGATCGGGCGGAATGCCGGGCGGCACGGTCCCCGCCTCGCCCGTCACCTGTTTGCCTCCAGTCCCGGTGCACAGGCCGTAGCTCGTCATCGACAGCGACCCCATCGCGTAGCCTTCGATCAGCATCTCGGGCCGGCTGCCATCCGCCGCGGCGAGCCCGGCGAGATAGAGCAGGGGGATGAAGTGGTCGGGGGTGGGCACCGCCTGCGCGTAATCGGGGTGTTCCATCAGCTTGAGGATATCGCCTGGGCTGTCGGCGAGTTGCGCGCGCGCGGCCTCGTCGAAGCGCCGCGCCCAGGGCTCCCCGCCGTCGGGATCGTTCCAGCGCAATTGGCGCAGATTGTGGACCACATTGCCGCTGCCGAGGATCAGCACCCCGCGCTTGCGCATCCCGGCCAGCGCCGCGCCGAGCTCGACATGATACTCCATCGGCCGAAGCGCGTTGATCGACAGCTGCACGACCGGCACGTCGGCCGCTGGGAACAGATGCGCCAGCACGCTCCAGGCGCCGTGGTCGAGTCCCCACTGGTCGCGGTCCGCGCCCACCCAGTGAGGTTTCACGACCTCGGCGATCTCGCCGGCCAGTTCGGGCAGGCCGGGCGCGGGATAATCGAACGCGAACAGCTCTTCGGGAAAGCCGTAGAAATCGTGAATGGTGCGCGGACGCGGCATCGCCGTGACCGCGGTCGCCCCGAAATACCAGTGGGCCGACACGCACAGGATCGCGCGCGGGCGGGGTAGGCTCTCGCCGATGCGTCGCCATTGCTCCGTGTAGGCGTTGCGCTCGAGCGTGTTCATCGGGCTGCCGTGGCCGATGAACAGCGCGGGCATGGTTGCATCGGTCATCAGATCAGCCCCAACTTCGCCAGCTTGCCCGCAATCTTGCCGGGAATGACGTCGCCGATGTCCTCACCCTCGGCCAAATCGCGCGGGGCCATGCGGTCGGTGAGGTAGCGCCAGCCCTGATGCGCGCGCTTGGGCTTGGGCAGCACCGGGACAAGCCGCGGCTCCAGTTCGATGACCCAGCGGCCATCCTCGCCCTGGCTGAACCCCGTGATCGTGCTGCGCGCGATCAAATTGTGCTCGTGGATCCAGAACAGCGAGCCGCCGATGCATTCCTGCCAGCGGGTCGGGCGATAGCGCGTGGTGAGGTTGGGGCTGCGGCGGTTGGCGTACCAGCTTTCGAGATCGGCATAGGATTTCGCGCCGAAGGCGATCTTGGTGAGGTTGTGCGGCAGGCTTGGTTGTTTGGGATTCCGCCCAACACCACAACCCGTTGGTGTCGCGCGAAGTCGAGACCCCTCGCGGGGTGTGTCTCGACTTCGCTCGACACGAACGGAGGTTGGGAGAAGGGGAGGGGTTTACCCCGCCAGCCCGCTCGCCACCGCCAGGCCGAGGAAGGCGAAGAAGCCCATCGAATCGGTGATCATGGTCACGAACACGCTGCTCGCGACCGCCGGGTCGATGTCGAGCCGGTCGAAGATCACCGGCACCAGCACCCCGGCGAGCCCCGCCACCAGCACGTTGATCACCATCGCCGCCGCGATCACCGCGCCGAGCTGGGGGGTGAAGATCAGCGCCACCGCCGCGCCGATCAGCAGCGCCACGGTCGCGCCGTTCAAGAGCGCCACGCGCAGCTCGCGCCACACCATGCGCCCGGTGTTCGACCGGGTCAGCTGGTTCATCGCGATCGCGCGCACCGTCACCGCCATCGTCTGCGTGCCGGCGTTGCCGCCGATTCCCGAGACGATCGGCATCAGGATCGCGAGCGCCACCAGTTGCTCGATCGCGGCGCCGAACAGCGCGATGATCGTGCTTGCGACCAATGCGGTGCCCAGGTTCGCCACCAGCCAGCGCACGCGCGCGGAGTAGGCCTCGCGGATCGGTTCGTTGATGTCGCCGTCGCCCGCGCCGGACAGCAGCAGCACGTCCTCGCCCGCTTCCTCGGCGATGATATGGACCACGTCGTCGACGGTCAACTGGCCGACCAGCCGGCCGCTCTCGTCCACCACCGCGGCGGAGATGAGCGCGTATTTCTGAAACATGTTGCCCACCTCCTCCTGGTCGAGGGTGGCGGGGATCAGCGTCTGGTCGCGCTTCATCACGTCGCCGAGCGCGATCGCGCGCGGGGTGGTGAGGATCCAGCTCAAAAGGCAGGTGCCGACCGGATGATGCTTCTCGTCGACCACGAAGACTTCGAAGAACTCCGCCGGCAGGTCGGGGCCGGTGCGGAGGAAATCGATCAGGTCGCCGACGGTGAGATGCTCGGGCACGGCCACGAACTCACGGCTCATCAGCCGGCCGGCGGTCTCTTCCGGATAGGCCAGCGCGCTCTCGATCGCGGCGCGGTCCTCGGGCTCCAACTCGGCGAGGACGGCGCGCCGGTCCTCCTCGTCGAGATCCTCGATGAGCTGGACCGCGTCGTCGGTGTCGAGCTCGCCCGCGATCTCCGCGACGGCCGAGGGCGCCAGCGCCTCGATCATGTCCTCGCGCACATGGTCGTTCAATTCGGCGATCACGTCGCTCGACATCAGGTCGGTGATTGCGGCGGCGAGCGCGCGGCGGTCCTCGCGGTCGAGCAGCTCGAACAGGTCGGCGACGTCGGCCGGGTGGAGCGGCTCGACGAGGTCGTAAGTGGCTTCGCCGTCGCCAGCCTCGAGCGCGGCGGTCACGCGGCGGACGAACTCGGGCTTCAGGATGTTGTCCTCGTCGTGCCGCTCGTCGTCGATGCGGTCGTCGGGCCGCGCCTCCTCGGCAGCCGTCGGATCGTCGTCGAGGAGGCGTTCGTCGGCCATGCGCGGGGTCTAGGCGGCGAGGGGCCAAAAGCAACCCGTGACAGCCGCGTGCCGGAGACTATAGGACACCCCAATCAAACCCCGTTCGTCTCGAGCGCAGTCGAGAGACCCGTTCGAGCGGAGCCGAGAACGCGATGCGCGCAATGGCCTCGGCTTCGCTCGGCCCGGTCCCTCGACAAGCTCGGGACGAACGGGGCAGCTTGGAGACAAAATGCATGGCTGACACCCTCACGCTCACGCTCGACACCGGCAACGGCCAGACCGGCGATGTCGTCATCAAGCTGCGCCCCGAGCTCGCGCCCGGCCATGTCGCGCGCATCACCGAGCTGGCGGGCGAGGGCTTCTACGACGGGGTGGTGTTCCACCGCGTGATCGCGGGGTTCATGGCGCAGGGCGGCGATCCCACCGGCACCGGCATGAGCGGCAGCGACAAGCCCGACCTCAAGGCCGAGTTCAACGCCGAGCCGCACACCCGCGGCACCTGCTCGATGGCGCGCACCAACCAGCCCGACACCGCCAACAGCCAGTTCTTCATCTGCCTCGACGACGCCCGCTTCCTCGACCGGCAGTACACCGTCTGGGGCCAGGTCGAGAGCGGCATGGAGCACGTCGACGCGCTGCCCAAGGGCGAGCCGCCGCGCGAGCCGGGCAAGATCGTGAAGGCGGTTGTTTCGTAAACCACTTCAGACCAACCTCCGTTCGTATCGAGCGCAGGCCCGAAGGGCCGATGTCGAGATACCGCGCGAGGTGTCTCGACTTCGCTCGACACGAACGGGAGCGAGGGATATTGGGGCGCGCCGCCTCATGAACCCAACCACCGCCCCCAGGACCTACCGGGTCAAGAGCTTCGGCTGCCAGATGAACGTCTATGACGGCGAGCGGATGGGCGAGCTGCTGGCGGCGCAGGGGCTCGCACCCGCTGCCGAGGGGGAGGAGGCCGAGCTGGTCGTCCTCAACACCTGCCACATCCGCGAGAAGGCGGCGGAGAAGGTCTATTCGGACATCGGCCGGCTGGTGAAAGCGGGGCGGGAGGCAAAGGCCCAGGGCAGGAACGCGCCGATGATCGCGGTGGCGGGCTGCGTGGCGCAGGCCGAGGGCGAGGAGATCATGGCGCGCGCCCCGGCAGTGAGCATGGTGGTCGGCCCGCAGGCCTATCACCGGCTGCCGGAGATGCTCGACCGGGCAGTGCAGGGCGAGCGCGCCACCGACACCGACATGCCCGCCATCGCCAAGTTCGCCGCGCTCCCGGAGCGGCGCAGGATCGGCCCGGCGTCGTTCCTGACGGTGCAAGAGGGCTGCGACAAGTTCTGCACCTATTGCGTAGTGCCCTATACCCGCGGCGCCGAAATCTCGCGGCCCTACGGCGATCTGGTGGCCGAAGCGCAGAAACTGGTCGAGGCCGGCGCGAAGGAGATCAGCCTGCTCGGCCAGAACGTCTCGGCCTGGCGCGGCGACGACGCCAAGGGCCGCACTGTCGGCCTCGCGGGACTGATCCGCGACCTCGCGCAAATCGATGGCCTGGCGCGCATCCGTTACACCACCAGCCACCCCGCCGACATGGACGACGACCTGATCGCCGCGCATGGCGAGGTCGAAAAGCTGATGCCCTTCCTCCACCTGCCCGTACAGGCCGGCAGCGACCGCGTGCTGCGGGCGATGAACCGCAGTCATACCGCCGAAAGCTACCTCAGGCTCCTCGAGCGTTTCCGCGCCGCGCGGCCCGATCTCGCGCTCTCGGGCGACTTCATCGTCGGCTTCCCCGGCGAGACCGAAGCCGAGTTCGCCGAGACCTTGGCGCTGGTCGACGCCGTCGGCTACGCGCAGGCCTTCAGCTTCAAATACTCACCCCGCCCAGGCACCCCCGCCGCTTCGATGGACGGCCAGATCGCTCCGCAAGTGATGGACGAGCGCCTTCAGCGCCTCCAGGCGGCCCTCAACCGAGACCAGCACGCCTTCAACCGCGCCAGCACCGGCAAGCGCTGCGAAGTGCTGGTCGAGCGCAAGGGCAAGCTTCCCGGCCAGTGGCTCGGCAAGTCCCCCTGGCTGCAATCGGTGTGGTTCGAAGCCGACTGCGCGATCGGCGACCTGGTCACGGTCGAACTGGGCGAAGCGGGGCCGAACTCGCTCGAGGGGCGGGTTCTGGAGCTGACATCGACCTAACCGCTTTGCGCTCGCGCGTCGCCCTATTGATTCACACGAAGACACGAAGGGGGCAGATCTCGCGGCGAAGCCGCTCTGCTATGCGAAGTGTCCCGGGTCAGGCGGTCAGCCTGCGGCGCGCGCAAACCTCTTTGTGTCTTCGTGTGATCCAAAAATGCCCAAACGGTTCCGCAAGCGTGATCAAGCGGTGACTATCCACGCCCACGCGAGGGGGGCTGGCTTGCCAGCCGGAACCGCAGGCCTATCTTCCGAGTCGTCACGAAAGGACTTCATGGCTCGTAGACCAGCACGCGAGGCGCACCCCGCCTTCCTCGATCGCTCCGCCGCCCAGGGCCGGCAAGACCGTGGCGCACCCCATCCCGACATCCGCCGCGCTTCCGCCGATCTCGGCTTCGAGAACCAGAGCCTGCTCGGCGCGCTCTACGGCCAGTTCGATTCGAACCTCGTGCAGGTCGAGAACCGGCTGGGCGTGTTCATCTCCGCGCGCGGCGACCGTCTGCATATCGAGGGGCCGGCCGACAGCGTGGCCCGCGCCCGCGAGGTGTTGCGCACCATGTACGACCGGCTGGCGCAGGGACAGGACCTCGATTCGGGGCTGATCGAATCGCTCATCGCCATGTCCAACGAGCCGACGCTCGACGGGATCATCGCTGGGACGCTCGTTACGCCGCCGATCATGATCCGCACGCGGCGCAAGACCATCGTGCCGCGAAGCGCCACGCAGGTCGACTATATGCGCGCGCTGGCCCGCGACGACATCATCTTCGCATTGGGCCCGGCGGGCACGGGCAAGACCTATCTCGCGGTGGCGCAGGCGGTGGCGCAGCTGATGACCGGCAGCGTCCAGCGCCTCATCCTCAGCCGCCCGGCGGTGGAGGCGGGCGAGAAGCTCGGCTTCCTCCCCGGCGACATGAAGGACAAGGTCGATCCCTATCTCCGCCCGCTCTACGACGCGCTCTACGACTGCATGCCGCCCGAGCAGGTCGAGCGGCGGCTGGCCTCGGGCGAGATCGAGATCGCGCCGATCGCCTTCATGCGCGGGCGCACGCTGGCGGACAGCTTCATCATCCTCGACGAGGCGCAGAACACCACCCGCGAGCAGATGAAGATGTTTCTGACCCGCTTCGGCCAGAACAGCCGCATGGTGGTGTGCGGCGATCCGCGCCAGGTCGACATCCCCGGCGGCGACCGCATGAGCGGGCTGGCCGATGCGGTGCTCAAGCTGGAGGCTATCGACGGCTTCGGCACCATCCGCTTCAGCGCCGCCGACGTCGTCCGCCACCCGATCGTGGGGCGGATCGTCGAGGCCTATGAGGGCGGCTAATCCCACTTCCGTTCGTGTCGAGCGAAGTCGAGACACGTCGCCAACGGTTCTCGACTTCGCTCGAACCGAACGGTTATGGGGCTGGCATGGATTTGGACATCGAGATCGACGGCTGGCCCAAGGATTACGACTGGGCCGATCTGGCCGAAGCAGCGATGGAGGCGGCCGAGGCGGTCGAGCCGGCGCTCGCCAACGAGCGGCTCTCGGCCAGCCTGCTGTTCACGGTCGATGAGGAAATCCAGGTCCTCAATCGCGAATGGCGGACCAGGGACAAGCCGACCAACGTCCTCTCCTTCCCCATGCTCACACGCGCGGAGCTGCTGGCGATGAGTCACCGGGACGGCGGGCCCGAGCTGCTCGGCGACATCGCGCTCGCCTTCGAGACCTGCACCCTCGAGGCGGCGGAAAAGGGCGTCGGGCTCAGGGACCATGCCGCACACCTGATCGTCCACGGCCTGCTGCATCTGGCCGGTCACGATCACGAGGCGGGCGATGCCCAGGCCGCCGCGATGGAAGCGCTCGAGATCAAGGCGCTTGCACAGATGGGCATCGCCGACCCATATGGGGACCGCGACACTATGGAGCGCGTTTAGGGGGCCATGCCCGATCATCCATCCTCCGCGGGAGACGCGGACAGTAGCGGCGGGCTGTGGCCCGCCATCAGGAAATTCTTCGACCTCGATGGGGGCGAGCGCAGCCTGCGCGAGCAGCTCGAGGAGACGCTCGACGAGGCCGATCAGGAGGCGAGCGACGGCGCGGGCGAGAGCGGCGAGGACGGCGACCTCAATTCGACAGAGCGCCAGATGCTGCGCAATCTGCTCCATTTCAGCGAGCTCGACGCCGACGATGTCGCGATCCCGCGCGGCGCCATCGTCGCCCTCAATTCCCAGGCGAGCTGGGACGAGGTCGTCGCCGCCTTCGCCGAGCACGGTCATTCGCGGATGCCGGTCTATCGCGACCAGCTCGACCATGTGATCGGCATGATGCACGTCAAGGACGTGTTTCCTTTTCTCGCGGAAAAGCGCGCCGCGCCCCGGGACTGGAGCGCGCTGATGCGGCAGCCCCTTTATGTGCCGCAGAGCCGGGGCGCGCTCGACGTGCTCGCCGACATGCGCGGCCAGCGTATCCACCTCGCCATCGTGCTGGACGAATTCTCCGGCACCGACGGGATGATCACCATCGAGGATCTGGTCGAGGAGATCGTCGGCGACATCGCCGACGAGCACGACGATGCGCCCGAGGAGTGGATCGTGCCGGTCGGCGAGGGGCTGTGGGACTGCGACGCGCGCGCCGAGCTCGACGATGTCGCGGCGCGCATCGACCCGCGGCTTTCTCAGGTGGCGGAGGCGGTCGATACGCTGGGCGGCCTGACTTATGTGCTCGCCGAGCAGGTGCCGCCGGTCGGAACCTGCGTCGAGCATCCCTCCGGGTGGAAGATCGAGGTCATCGAGGGCGACGAGACCCATGTCACTCGCCTGCGCCTCCACGCGCCCGGCGCCGACGAGGCGGAGTAGGCCATGGCCGTCCGGCGGTTACCGCCCCTGCGCGCGTTGGAAGCCTTTGTCAGAACTGTGCGCGCCGGTTCGGCGCGGGCGGCGGCGGACGAGCTGGGCTTGAGCCCCTCGGCGCTGTCGCGGCGGATCGGCACGCTCGAAACCTTCGTGGGCAAGCGCCTGTTCACCCGCGCGCGCCAGGCGATGAGCCTGAGCGACGAGGGCCAGGCGTTCTACGAGGCGATCAATCCGCATCTCGAGGCCTTGGCGCGCGCGGTGGAGAACCAGTCGGAGAACTTCTCGCTGCTGCGGCTGCACCTCGGTGTGCTGCCGCTGTTCGGCAGCCAGCGGCTGTTTCCCAGGCTGGGCGAGCTGCGCCGCTCGCACCCGCTGCTCCATATCGACATCGACACCGGCCCGCATCTGGAGGACCGGGTGGGGGACACGCTCGACGCCGCGATCATCCTCTCGCGCGGGCCGACGCGCGGGCTGCACGCGGTGCGGCTGGACCACAACTGCGTGCGCGCGATCGGCAACCGCGCGGTTGCCGCCGCGATGGGCAAGGTGCCCGACCGCGTGACGCTGTCGCGCCAGACGTTCCTGGTCCACAACGAGCTGCCCGAGAGCTTCGCCGCCTGGCGCGCCGAGATCGGCATGCCCGATCTGGAGCCGGCCGCGATCGACCATTACGATTCGGGCCAGCTCATGCTCGAGGCCGCCGCGCAGGGCCTGGGCATCGCGATCATGCACGACGATCATGTCAAGCGCGCCAACGACGACCGGCTGGCGCAGGTTTTCGACATCGAAGTCGAGAGCCCCTACAGCTACTGGTTCGTGTGCAAGCCGACTGCGCTGGAGGAGCGTCCGGTGCGCATCTTCCACGATTGGCTGGTGCAGGCGGGGCTTTAGACCCTGCTGAAACAGGGTCTGGCGAAGCCAAGCCTGCGCCAGGGTTCCATCCAACGATCCGTTCGTGTCGAGCGAAGTCGAGACACCGTTTGCCGCGCGCTGCGGTATCTCGACTACGGCGCTGCGCGCCTGCGCTCGATACGAACGGGTGTGGGCGTCAAGAGAGTCGCTGTGCAGGCGGCTCGTAACGCACCGGCGCGACGGTGTGGGCGAAGTCGCGCAGAGGGCCGACCGCCGCGATCAGCGCCGCCTCGATCTCCGCGCGGGCCTTGGCGCCGATGGCCTTGCGGCCCCGATAGTCCGCCGGGCTGAACGGCGGGAGGAAATGGATGCGGACCGGGAAGCTGCCGCGCCGCCCGAGCACGCGGCGGGCGTTGTTGAGCCCACTCTCCTCGCCCACCCAGCCGATGTCCTCGCCCACTCCGCCATAATCGAGCATCACCGGCTGGACCAGCACGCCGGGCGGCGGAGGATCGAGCATGGACAGCAGGCTGGTCTTGAACGGCAGCAGCGAGCGGTTGTCGGTGGTGGTGCCTTCGGGGAAGACGGTGACCGACCAGTTGTCGGCCAGCGCCTCGCGCAGCGCGTTGATCTGTTCGGCCACGCCCATGCGGTTCTCGCGCTTGACGAAGACGGTGCGGTTGAGGCCGCACAGCCAGCCGATCGCCGGAACCTGGCTGAGCTCGTGCTTGGCGACGAAGGCGGTGCCGCTGGCGCCCGCGAGCACGAGGATATCGATCCAGCTGACGTGGTTGGAAACGAAGAAGACGTCGCGCCGCAGCGGCGTGCCGATGCGCCGCGCCCGCGCCCCGCAGATCCAGCCCGCGGTGCCTAGGAACCACATCGGAAACGGCGAGCCGTAGCGGAACAGCCGATAGAGATAGTGCAGCGGCACGAACACCAGCAGCGCCAGCACCAGCGCCAGGGCGCGCAGCACGAACCGGGCCTGCTGGGGCAAGGTCAGCGCGGTCTTCTCGCCGCGCATGGCGGCCTGTCGTTTCTCCGCGCGGCGCTGAGAGCCAGCTGACACTACCCGGACCCACCGGGATTGGCGCAGGAAGCGTCTCGGCGAGGAGCGCCGCGCAGGCCGGGCTGGTTGCCCGGACCAGCAGCGCGACGACGTCCGGGGCGCTTCCTGCGCCAACCGCGCAGCGGCGGGCCGCTTTTGGCCGATCGCAGCGTCGCTCGTCGGTCCCTATGCTTCGACATGGCTCCCTCCTCGCTTCTCGCGCTCGGCCAAAATCGGCTCCGTCACGGCGGGTCCGGGTAGTGTCAGCTGGCTCTAACCCTCGCGGTCGAGGCGGACACCGTAGAGTTCCATGCGGTGGTCCACCAGACGGTAGCCGAGCTTCTCCGCGATCTGCTTCTGCAAGGCCTCGAGCTCGGGATCGACGAACTCCACCACCTTGCCGCTCTCGACGTCGATCAGGTGATCGTGATGCGCCTCGGGCGCGGCCTCGTAGCGCGCGCGGCCATCGCCGAAATCGTGGCGGTCGAGAATGCCCGCGTCCTCGAACAGGCGGACCGTGCGATAGACGGTCGCGATGGAGATGCCCGGATCGATCGCCGCGGCGCGGGCGTGGAGCTGCTCGACATCGGGATGGTCCTCGCTCTCGGACAGCACATTGGCGATGGTGCGTCGCTGCTCGGTGATGCGCAGACCCTTGTCGGCGCAAAGCTGCTCGAGGTCGATCCGCTGCTTCAAGGCCTGGCTCCAAAAACGAAGGATGCCCGGACCCTAGGATCGCCGGGCGCCATTCTCAAGCGGGGAGCGGCTATGCGCTCTTCTTGCGGCGCCCGCGCTTCTGGCCGGGTTTGCGGCCGAGCCCGATCTTGACCGCAAGTTCGCGCCGCGTCTCGGCATAGTCGGGGGCGACCATCGGATAGTCGGCGGCAAGTCCCCACTTCGCGCGGTATTCCGCGGGGGTCGTGTCGTGCTCGGACGAGAGGTGGCGGCGCAGCATCTTCATCTTCTTGCCGCAGTCGAGGCAGGCGATGTGGTCCCGCTTGACCGAAGAGCGGATGGAAACCGCCGGCTCGGGCGCGGCCCGGGCGGGCGCGGCGTCTTCCCCAAGCCCGGACAGGGCCGAATAGACGCTGCCGATCAGCGTCGCGACCTCGTCGGCGGAGACCGAATTGTTGCTGACGTGCGCGGCGACGATGTCGGAGGTCAGGGTGATGAGCGTTTCGGTGCGGTCGTATTCGCTGGCATCCATGATCTTTTGCTTTCCTTTATCTCGGGCGATCCATTGGGAAATCGGTCCATCGTGGTCCGGCATCGAAAAGTCAACTGCGTCGATTGATGGCTTCCGCTAATTGCGAGCCACGGTGAAAAGTAATCGACCGGGCGCAATCAATCGTCGAAGTTGAGTGCGAAAGTTATCGCATCGATCCCCTGACCGTCGGCCGCGAGATAATAGCGGGGCCGCGTACCGATCGCCGCGAAACCGCAGCGGCTGTACAGCGCGTGCGCCGGGTTGTTGGCGCGCATCTCGAGAAAGATGCGCCGCACCCCGCGCCGCCGCGCCGCGGCGATGTAGCTTGCGAGCAGGCGAGCGCCGAGGCCGCGGCCGCGCGCTTCGGGGCGCACCGCGATCAGTAGCAACTCCTCCTCGTCGAGCGCCTGCCGCGACAGGACGAAGCCGGCCGCAGCGCCTTCGGCGACGGGCCTCCCCTCGCCATCGGCGAGCAACAGGAAGGTCGAGGGCATTTCGAGCGAATCGCGCACCTGGCCGCGCGTCCAGGCTTCGCGCCAATGCGGCTCGAAGCTGCTGTCCATCACCGCCATGACGGCATCCAGCTCCGCCTCGCCGATCATGCCGGCAACCGCGCGTCGGGCCCGCGACCGTAGATCGGCGTCAGATCGGCGCCGACCAGCTCCGCCGGCAACACCGGCACCAGGCGGGCATCGGGGAGAATGGCGAGCGCGCGGTGCCCGGGGCCTTCGAGCGCGGCCTTTTCGCGCGCCCGGTTGCCCGCGATGAGGCGGTGGTTCCAGCGCCCGCGTGAGGCATCGGGCGCAACCGACCGGGCCTCCCCCTGAGGCACGCCGTCGGCGGCGAAGTCCTGCACGAACCATTCGCCGTGCCCGCCGGCCATGCAGACGCTGACCGGGCCGGGTTCCTGCCGCCGAGCCGTGGCGGCGACCAGCGCCAGAGTGGGATAGCCGCGCACCCGTGCTTCCCACGCGAGCCCCAGCGCCCGCGCGGCGGCGAGGCCGATCCGCACCCCGGTGAAGCTCCCCGGCCCCAGCGACACGCGGATCTCCGCGGCGCGCCCCCTGTCGGGGAGCGCCGCGATCAGCGGCACCAGATGCTCGGCATGGCCGCGACCGAGGATCTCGTGGCGCGAATCGACCAGCGCGCCGCCGTCGAACAGGGCGATCGAACAGGCCTCCGTCGCGCATTCTATCGCCAGCATCCGCATCGCGGCCCGATGCCCCAGCACTCGCCGCGCTTCAAGCGGTCAGGCGATGCGGTTGAATTTCCCGAACGCGGGGCGCGGGCTGCGCGCAAAGATGCTGGCCGGATCGCCATAGCCGACCGAGCAGATGAAATTGCTGCGGTGGCGGGGCGCGTCGGCGAAGAATTCCGCATCGACCCTGGCGTTGTCGAAGCCCGACATCGGCCCGCAATCGAGCCCGAGCGCGCGCGCCGCCAGGATCAGATAGGCGCCCTGCAGCGAGCCGTTGCGGAACGCGGCCTGCTCGCGCGCCTTTTCGTCGCCCTCGAACCAGCTCCTGGCGTCGGTGTGCGGGAACAGCCACGGCAGCTCCTCGTGGAAGTCGATATCGTAGCCGACGATCGCGGTGACCGGCGCGGCCCTGATCTTGGCCTTGTTGCCTTCGCTGGCGAGCGCGGCGAGCTTGTCCCTGGCCGCCCGCGACCTTGCCCATACGATACGGACGGGCTGCATGTTGGCGGAGGTCGGCGCCATTTTCATCAGGTTCCAGATCGCCTCGATCTGCGCGTCGCTGACGTCCTGGTTCAGCCAGCCGTTATAGGTCCGCGCCTCGCGGAAGATCTGGTCGAGCGCGGCGTCGTCCAGCACATGATCGTGGAACTGCTTGGTCATGGGCACTCCTGCGGGCGGATCAGGCGGCGCGGACCTCGGTGACCTCGGGGACGTAGTGCTTGAGCAGCCCCTCGATGCCGTGCTTGAGCGTGGCGGTGGAGGACGGGCAGCCCGAACAGGCGCCCTGCATCGCGAGATAGACCACCCCGTCCTTGAAGCCGCGATAGCGGATGTCGCCGCCATCGCCCGCCACCGCCGGGCGGACGCGGGTTTCGATCAGCTCGTTGATCTGCGCGACGATGTCGGCATCCTCGGGCCGGTCCGCGAACACGAGCTCGGCTTCGTCGTCGCCCGGGACGCGGATGCCCGCCGCGGTTCCGGGCGCGAACAGCGGCGCCTGCGACACGAAGTGATCGAGCAGCACGCCCAGCACCGTGGGCTTGAGATCGCTCCAATCCGAGCCGGGCGCGGCGGTGACGGTGACGAAATCGGACCCGAAGAACACCCCGGTCACCTCGCCGGTGTCGAACAGCGCCTGCGCCAGCGGGCTCGCTTCGGCGGCTTCCGGACTGGCGAATTCGCGCGTCCCATCCCCACCCATCACCGCCCGGCCGGGCAGGAACTTGAGGCTCGCGGGATTGGGCGTGGTTTCCGTTTCGATCAACATGCTCGCGATGTAGGAGGCGGGGGGGCAAGCCACAAGCCGCGCGGCGCAACGAAAGATTTCCCGCTATTCACTCGCGCTTCACCGCCGCGCGGACTATAGCGCGGCCCATGCCCCTGGTCCCGCGCGCCGCCCGGCGCCTCGCGCTTCTCATTCCCGCCGCGCTCGTCGCCTTTCAGCCGGTCTTCGCCCAGCCGGCCGCGCTTCGGGCTGCGCCGACCGCCGTCGCCCAGCCGCGATACCTTCAGGGCGAGGGCACGACGCCGTGGATCTATCGCGGCAGCGATGTGCCGCAAGACAAGGAATGGCTATTCGGCGAGATGCCCAACGGTCTGCGCTATGCGGTGCGCCGCAACGGCGTGCCGCCGGGCCAGGTCTCGATCCGCGTCCGCATCGACGCGGGTTCGCTCTACGAGCGCGACAGCGAGCGCGGCTATGCCCACCTCCTCGAACATCTGCTGTTCCGGCAAAGCAAATACCTCGGCCCGGCGCAGGCGATCCCCACCTGGCAGCGGCTCGGCGCCACCTTCGGCAGCGACACCAATGCCGAGACCAGCCCCACCCACACCGTGTTCAAGCTCGACCTGCCCGGAGCGAACCCCGCCAAGGTCGATGAAAGCATGAAGCTGTTGTCGGGCATGATCCGCTCCCCGGTGCTGAGCACGCGGAACGTGCGCGCCGAGGTGCCGATCGTGCTCGCCGAGAAGCGCGAGAACGGCGGGCCCGCCAAACGCACCGGCGACGCCACGCGCGAGACCCTGTTCGCGGGGCAATTGCTCGCCAGCCGCACCCCGATCGGCACCGAAGCGGCGCTGACCGGCGCCCGCGGCAGGAGCGTGACGGCCTATTACCGGCGCTGGTATCGGCCCGAGAACACGGTCATTTCCGTGGTTGGCGACATCGACCCGGCGCTGCTCGCCGCCGAGGTCGAGCAATGGTTCGGCGACTGGCGGGGCAAGGGCGCGGCGACGCCGGCGCCCTCGTTCGGCGATCCGGCCGCGCCGGCCGGGGCGGACCCCGCCAATCCGGTGGGCGAGACCGCGGTGCTGGTCGAGCCCGATTTGCCGCGCAGCTTCACCTTCGCGGTGCTGCGTCCGTGGCGCCAGGTCGACGATACCATCGCCTACAACCAGGGCGTGTTGCGCGACGTCCTGGCGCAGGCGCTGATCAACCGCCGGCTGGAGGCGCGCGCCCGCGCCGGCGGCAGCTATCTCTACGCGCAGGTCCAGCAGGACAAGGTCAGCCGCTCCGCCGACGCCACCTTCGTGTCCTTCGCGCCGCTCACCGCCGACTGGCGCGCGGCGCTGAAGGACGTGCGCGCGGTGATCGCCGATGCGCTCCAGCGCCCGCCGAGCGAGGAGGAACTCGACCGCGAGATCGCCGAACAGCAGCAGGTGTTCGAGAGCTCGGTCGCCGAGCGCGGGGTGCTCGCGGCCTCGCGGCTCGCCGACGACATCGTCAACGCGGTCGATATCCGCGAGGCGGTCGCTGCGCCCGAGACCGTGCTGACGGTGTTCAACGGCATGAAGGACACGATCACGCCGCGGCAGATCCTCGACAGCACGCGCCGCATCTTCGGTGGCGCGGTGATCCGCGCCACCTACATCACCCCCGCCGCGGGCGAGGCGAGCGCCGAGGATCTGCGCGCCGGGCTGCTCGCCCAGGTCGCGCCCGACCCCACGGCGCGGCTTTCCACCAAGCCGATCTCCTTCGCCGAGCTCCCCGCGATCGGCAAGCCGGGCGCCATCGCGCAGGACGCGCCGCTCGGTGTGCTCGACATCGGACGCGTCGATTTCGCCAATGGTGTCAAGGTGCTGCTGTGGGCCAACAACGCGGAGCCGGGCCGGGTCGCGGTCAAGGTGCGTTTCGGCGGCGGCTACCGCTCGTTCGGCGAGGGCGATGCCGCCTATGCCGCGCTCGGCAAGATGGCGCTGGTCGGCTCGGGCGTGGGCCCGCTCGGTCAGGAGGAGCTCGACCGCATCTCCACGGGGCGCAAGATGGGCTTCGAGTTCGGCATCGACGACGGCGCCTTCACCTTCTTCGCGCAGACCCGGCGCGAAGACCTCGCCGATCAGCTCTACCTGTTCGCGGCGAAGCTCGGCATGCCGCGCTGGGACGCCAATCCGGTGATCCGCGCCAAGGCGGCGGCCGAGCTCGCCTTCGAAAGCCATGCCACCAGCCCGGCGGGGGTGCTCGGGCGCGAGCTCGACGGGCTCGCGCGCGGCGGCGACCCGCGCTACGCCGCGCCCACCCGCGCGCAGCTCGCCGAAGTCACCCCGCGGGGCTTCCGCCAGCTGTGGGAACCGATCCTGCGGCAGGGCCCGGTCGAGGTGCTGGTGTTCGGCGATTTCGACCGCGCCGCCACGCTCCAGGCTCTGACCCGCACCTTCGGCGCATTGCCGCCGCGCACGCCGCTTCCCATCGACGCGGCGACGCGGCTGCCGGGGTACCCGGCAGCGGGTCAAACGACGGTGCTGACCCACCGCGGCGATGCGGCCCAGGCGGCGGCGGTGGTGCAATGGCCGAGCGGCGGCGGGGTGGCGGCGGTGCGCGAATCGCGCCAGCTCCAGATTCTCGTCCAGCTGTTCAACAACCGCCTGCTCGACGCCATGCGCGAGCGGGCGGGGGCGAGCTACGCCCCGGTGGTGCGTTCGGACTGGCCAACCGACATCGCCGGCGGCGGCCGCATCAGCGCGATGGCGCAACTCCAGCCCAAGGATGTGCCGATCTTCTTCGCCGAGGCCGAGAGGATCGCGCGCGAGCTGGCCACCCAGCCGGCAAGCGCGGACGAGCTCGCGCGCGTCACCGAGCCGCTGCGACAATACATCAGCCGCGCCTCGACCGGGAACCTGTTCTGGCTCTACCAGCTCGAAGGCGCGACCAACGATCCGCGGCTCGTCGCGTTCCTGCGCTCGCTGCTGTCCGATTATTCGCGGACTACGCCGGAAGCCATGCAGGCGCTGGCGGGGAAATATCTCACCACGCGTCCCTGGCAGCTCGCGGTCATTCCCGAGGGCCAGTCGGTGGCGGCGGCGCCGGCGCGAGGCGCTCGCCACAACCGCTGAGCGGGCGATCGCAGCAATCGGGGCTTTGCGCTGGCCAAGGACAACCCGCTTGCGCCATAACCCGGGCTCGGCTCTTTCGAGGGCCTTTCCTCGAAGTCGGAGCGACCGGGCAGGTGTGATGAGCAAGGCGTGGACCCCCGACAGCTGGAGCGGCTTCGAAGCGCGCCACCTGCCCAGCTATGACGATGGCGCGGCGCTCGAGCGCGCGACCGCCACGCTCGCCAATTTTCCTCCGCTGGTGTTCGCGGGCGAGGCGCGCGCGCTCAAATCCGATCTCGCCGAAGTCGCCGACGGCCGCGCTTTCCTGCTCCAGGGCGGCGACTGCGCCGAGAGCTTCGCCGAATTTCACCCCAACAACATCCGCGACACCTTCCGGGTGCTGCTGCAGATGGCGGTGGTGATGACCTTCGCGGGCAAGCGCCCGGTGGTGAAGGTCGGGCGGATGGCGGGCCAGTTCGCCAAGCCGCGCAGCGCCCCGACCGAAACCCAGGGCGAGATCACGCTGCCGAGCTATCTCGGCGACAATATCAACGGCATCGAGTTCGACGCCGCCGCGCGCCGCAACGATCCCGAACGGATGGTGCGCGCCTATTCGCAGGCGGCCGCCACGCTCAACCTGCTGCGCGCCTTCGCCGGCGGCGGCTATGCCAATCTGCGCCAGGTCCATCAGTGGACGCTCGATTTCATGGGACGCAGCCCGTGGGCCGACAAGTTCTCCGACGTGGCCGACCGGATCGGCGAGGCGCTGGACTTCATGAAGGCCTGCGGGATCGATGCGGAGACGCTGCCGCAGCTCAAGGGCACCAGCTTCTACACCAGCCACGAGGCGCTGCTGCTGCCCTATGAGCAGGCGATGACGCGGCGCGACAGCCTGACCGGCGACTGGTACGACACCAGCGCGCATATGGTCTGGATCGGTGACCGGACGCGGTTCGTGGGCAGCGCGCATGTCGAATTCGCGCGCGGCATCGGCAATCCGCTGGGTGTCAAATGCGGGCCCAGCCTGGCGCCCGACGAACTGCTGCGCCTGCTCGACACGCTCAATCCGGGGCGCGAGCCGGGCCGGATCACGCTGATCGCGCGCTTCGGGCACGACAAGGTCGAGGCCGGGCTGCCGCCGCTGCTGCGCGCGGTCACGCGCGAAGGCCACCCGGTGGTGTGGAGCTGCGACCCGATGCACGGCAATGTCGTCAAGGCGGAGAGCGGCTACAAGACGCGGCCCTTCGACCGCATCCTGCGCGAGGTGAAGGGTTTCTTCGCCGTCCACCGCGCCGAGGGCACGCATGCCGGCGGCATCCATGTCGAGATGACCGGGCAGGATGTCACCGAATGCGTCGGCGGCGCGGTGGCCATCACCGACGAGGGCTTGCGCGACCGCTACCACACCCATTGCGACCCGCGCCTCAACGCCGCGCAGGCGCTCGAGCTCGCCTTCCTGATCGCCGAAATGCTCAACCGCGAGGCCGCCGAACGCCGCCGCGACGCCGCCTGAGATCGCCCGGATCGGGCGCCGCGACGATGGTTTCCCAGCGCCGTTAAGGTAAAAATACCCAACCCTGTTTTCCTGGCGTTCGGGGGTTGGCTTCTAGGGTCCAAACCCAATCACCACGCGGTCGAGACGGAGCGGATTTTGGCGCACGGCCAGGAGCAAGGAGGGAGCGATGGTGATCCATCGTGACCGACGCGCGACGCCGCCGTGCGCCAAAATCCGCCCGCCGCGCAGCGGTCGCCCGTGGGAGGCCGCCGATCGTCGTCGCTTGCTGGCGCGTAGCTTCAGCTACGCGACTGCGCTGCGCTCCTAGTCGGCGACCTCCCACGGGCGATCTCGATCCGCGCGGTGATTGGGTTTGGACCCTAAATGAAGTCAGCGAGTTGGGGAGTATTGCGGACGTGTCAGGGGGTCGCCGGTCCCGTGGAGGAATGCATGCCTTCGCCTTTGCCGCGATGGCGGCGGCGCTGGTGCCGGCCCTGTCGCTGACCGGGGTCTCGCCCGTCGCGATGGCGATGTTGGCGATCCTGTCGCTGGCGGCGTTGGCGATTTACGAGCGCGGGACAGTGCTACGGCTGGCGGAAGAGAACAGCGCGCTCGCGCAGTCGATCAGCCTGCTCGAACTGGCCGAAAGCCTCGCGGGCGTAGGCCGCTGGCGCTTCGACGTCGGTACCGGCGGCCACCAGTGGTCGCCCGAGCTCTGCACGCTGATGGGCATCCATCCGCCGCGCCAGCCCGACGAGGCGCTGCTGCGCGAGGTGCTCGGCCCCGACGGCGGCGGCCTCACCGCGACGCTGATGCGGCACAAGACCGATCGCGAGCCCTTCATGGTCGAATTCGAGATCGTGCGGCCCGATGGCGAGCATCGCCTGCTGCGCGCCCGCGCCCGCAACGAGTTCGCGGGCGGCGGCGCGGCGGTTCAGGTGTTCATGGTCGCGCGCGACGTGACCGAGGAATACGAGCAGGCGCGCCGGCTCAAGGCCGAGCAGGAGATGGCGCTGGCCACCGCGCGGCGGGCGCAGGAACTCGCCAACACCGATCCGCTGACGGGCCTCGCCAACCGCCGCTATGCGATGAGCGAGATCGACCGCGCGATCATGGTCGCGCGCAAGCAGAAATCGCCGCTTTCGCTGCTGGTGTTCGATCTCGACCACTTCAAGTCGGTGAACGATACGCATGGCCATATCGCCGGCGACCGGGTGCTCGCCAAGGTCGCGCGCCTGGCGCAGCTGCTGGTTCCCCGGGGCGACCTGGTCGCGCGCTTCGGGGGCGAGGAGTTCGTGATCCTGCTCCAGGGCGCCGACACGCGGGCGGCCTGCGAATTCTCCGAGAAACTGCGCTGGACCATCGAATCGGGCAGCGCCGTCGAGGACGTGCCGGGCGTCACCGCCAGCATCGGCTATGCCAACTTCGAGCCGAGCGACACCAGCCTGACACTGTTCGCCCGCGCCGACGCCGCCCTCTACGAAGCCAAGATGGCAGGGCGCAATCAGATTCGCATGGCGGCCTAAGCATCGGGCAAGTTTAAAAATTTCTGTTGCCGGGCGACGCGGCGGACGCGGTTTGTTCCGTTTTCGCCTTTCAATTGTCACCGATTGGCCGCATGGAGTCGCGGCTGCCGCTGACTGGCAGCGTCTCCTTCGGGGTGGCGATGAACGGCAGGCACGCCAATGCGCTGAATCTCGCGGATGGCTTGCGGGCCCGTTTCCATGCGGTGCGCGCGCTGACCGAGGCGTTGGCCGCTCCGCTCTCCGATGCCGACGCCACGCTCCAGTCGATGGACGACGCCTCGCCGGTCAAATGGCACATGGCGCACACCAGCTGGTTCTGGGAAACCTTCCTTCTGCGCGAGCATGCGCCGGGCTACCGCCTGTTCGACGAACGTTGGCCGTTCCTGCACAACAGCTATTACGAGGCCGAGGGCGCGCGCGTCGCGCGCGGCGTCCGGGGGCTGCTGTCCCGGCCGAGCATGGAAGAGGTGCTCGCCTATCGCGCGCATGTGACCGAAGCGATGGACACGCTGCTGGGCGACCCGGCGCACCGTGATCCGATCGAGCTCGGCATGGCGCACGAACAGCAGCATCAGGAACTGCTGCTCACCGACATCAAGCACGCGCTGTGGTGCAATCCGCTCGGCCCGGCGATGTGGGAAAACCACCCCTCCCCTTCAGGGGAGGGGAAGGGGGTGGGGCATGTCGCAGCAGCGCAGGTCCAGTCCTCCCGCACGGCCCCCGCCCCATCCCCTCCCCTGAAGGGGAGGGGCTTTGAATGGCACACGCATCCCGGCGGCATCGCGCGGGTCGGCCACCGGTCCGACGGGTTCGCCTTCGACAACGAGGGACCGGCGCACCGCGTGCTGCTCGAGCCCTTCGCGCTCGCCGCGCGGCTGGTGACCAATCGTGAGTGGGAAGAATTCATCGCCGACGGCGGCTATTCCGAGGCGCGGCTGTGGTTGTCCGACGGCTGGGCCTGGGTGCGGCGCGAGGGCATCGTGGCCCCGCTCTACTGGAGCGCCAGCGATCGAGGGGGCGAGCACTTCACGCATCGCGGTTGGCACGCGCGCGCTCCGGACGCGCCGGTCACGCATATCTCCTACTTCGAAGCCGATGCCTTCGCGACCTGGGCGGGCGCGCGGCTGCCTGGCGAGTTCGAGTGGGAAGCGGTCGCGCGGGGGCAGGATGGCGACGCGCCGGCGCACGATCCCGCAGCGGGCAATCAGCTCGATCGCGCCGCCCCGCCGCTCCCCACCGGCAGCGCGGGGCTGTTCGGCGATTGCTGGCAATTCACCCGCTCCGCCTATCTGCCCTATCCGCGGTTCAAGCCCGCAAGCGGCGCGGTCGGCGAATACAACGGCAAGTTCATGAGCGGGCAGGTGGTGCTGCGCGGCGCGAGCTGCGCCACGCCGCGCGGCCATTCGCGGGCGAGCTATCGCAACTTCTTCTACCCGCACCAGCGCTGGCAGTTCACCGGGCTGCGGCTGGCGAAAGATCTGTGATGGGCGCGCGCGAGGGCATCGCGCTGGTCGATCGCGACGAAGCCGGGATCGACCGCGCCTTCCGCGCCGACGTGCTCGCCGGACTGCGCCAGGCGCAGAAGGCCGTGCCCGCCCGCTGGTTCTACGACGATGCCGGATCGCGGCTGTTCGAGGATATAACGGCCCTCGAGGAATATTACCCGACCCGCGCCGAGACCGAGATTCTCGAGACGCGCGGTGGCGAATTCGCCAAAGCCATCGGTCCGGGCCGCGCGGTGGTCGAATTCGGCTCGGGCAGCTCGGTCAAGACGCCGCTGCTGCTCTCGGCGATCGCGCCGGCGGCCTATGTCCCGCTCGACATCGCGGGCGATTTCCTGCGCGATGCGGCGGCGGGGGTGGCGCGACGTTTTCCCGGCCTGCCGGTCTATCCGGTCGAGGCCGATTTCATGCGCGAGGTGGCACTGCCGGAGAGCGTGTCGGCGGTGCCCAAGCTCGGGTTCTTCCCCGGATCGACCATCGGCAACATGGTCCCGCGCACTGCGGTCGATCTGCTTCGCTCGATGCGGCTGACGCTGCAGGCCGATCGCGGAGTGCAGCCGCTGCTGCTGATCGGGATGGATCTGGTGAAGGATCCCGCGGTGCTGATCGCGGCCTATGACGATGCCGGGGGCGTGACCGCCGCCTTCGACCTCAACCTCGTCCACCGCATCAACCGCGAGCTCGCGGGCACCATACCCGTGGACGCGCTGCGCCATGTCGCGCGCTGGAACGACGATTTCGCCCGCGTCGAGATGCACCTCGAGGCGACCCGCGACATCGGCTTCGAGGTTTCGGGCGAGCGCTTCGCCATGCGGGCCGGCGAGACCATCCATACCGAGAACAGCCACAAGTTCACCCGCCGCAGCGGCAATCTGCTGCTGGCGGCGGCGGGCTGGACGCCGCGCCGGCGCTGGCTCGACCGCGCGAAGCAGTTCTCGCTGACTCTGGCCGAGGCGACCGCCCCGCGCAACGCGCCGTGAGCAACGCCATTCATGGCAAGGTCAACGCGCATGACTATATAGGCGGTATGGAGCTTCAAACCGCCTTCGACGGCCTTGCCTCGGTAATCCGTTCGATCCCGCGTTCCGAGCTGCTGATCGCGGCGATCGCGGCCATGCTCGCCGGGTGGATCGGCGCGGCGCTGGTGCGGCGCCGGATCGCCTTCGGGCGCGCGCTGAATATGCTGAGCTCGCTGGCGCTGGGCGCGATCCTGGTCACGGTGGTGCTCCAGCTTTCGCGCTTCGACCCCCGGCTCGACATCGCGGTGCCGCAGCTCGGCCTGCCCGAACAGAGCGTGGCGGGGGGCGAGACGCGCGTGCCGCTGGCCCCCGACGGCCATTACTGGGTGCGCGCGCGCATCAATGGCCAGCGGGCCAATTTCCTCATCGACACCGGCGCCACCATCAGCGCGGTCTCGCCCGCGGTGGCGCAAGCCGCCGGTCTCGAGCCGCGCCGCGGCGGCATCCCGGTCCAGATCAAGACCGCCAATGGCGCGGTCACCGCCAAGATCGCCGCGGCCGACCGCATCGCTTTCGGCAATATCGCCGCCGAGGGGATCGACGTGGTGATCGCGCCGGGTCTGGGCGAGACCAACATCATCGGCATGAACCTGCTCTCCCGGCTCGAAGGCTGGCGCGTGGAGAAGGGCGTGCTGATCCTGACGCCGGCCAAGGGACAAAACTGACCCACCCCCGTTCGTGTCGAGCGCAGTCGAGACACCGCGAGCGGGCCTCTCGACTGCGCTCGAGGCGAACGGGACTTTGATCTTGCTTGGCCGCGCGTGAGGCGCGACAGCGCTGCCCATGACCGACCGCATCTATATCCGCCCGATCGGCTTCGCCCCCGGCCCGCAGTGCGAGCATGGCAATGCGGTCCGGCTGGCGGGAGGGATGGTCTATGCCAGCCGCTTCGCCGTGATCCAGCGCCGTGACGACCGCGTGATCGAGCGCTGGCTGGCGAGCCCGGACACCATTGCCGAGGTGCTGGGCGCGCTCCCCGACAGCCTCGGCGCCGAGGCCGAAGCGCAGTGGGCGAACCTGCGCCTCGCGCACCCGCCGCTGGAGCTTGGCGTACGCACGGTGCGGCTCGACCAGCCGCAGGTCGCCGGCATCCTCAATGTCACCCCCGACAGCTTCTCCGACGGCGGCCGCTTCGCGGATGCCGACGCAGGGCACGCGCACGCCGCCGCGATGGTCGAGGCGGGCGCGGCGATTCTCGACGTGGGCGGCGAGAGCACGCGGCCCGGCGCGAAGCCGGTGTGGGAAGGCGACGAGATCGCGCGCGTGGTCCCGGCCATCGAGGGCTGCGCGGCGATGGGCGCCGCGGTCAGCATCGACACCCGCAAATCGGCTGTGATGGAGGCGGCGCTCGATGCCGGGGCGCACATGGTCAACGATGTCTCGGCGCTGGCGTTCGACGCCCGCAGCGCCGCAACGGTGGCGGCGCGGGGCTGCCCGGTCGTGCTGATGCACGCTCCCGGTGCCGGCGGCGAGGACCTGCACGAGGGCGGCGACTATGCCAATGTCGTCTTCGATGTCTTCGATGCCCTGCGCGCGCGCCGCGACGCCGCCGTGGCCGCGGGCATCGCGCGCGAGAAAATCATCCTCGACCCCGGGATCGGCTTCGGCAAATCTCTGGGGGAATCGACCGCGCTGATCAACGCGCTGCCGCTGTTCCACGCGCTCGGCCAGCCGCTGATGCTGGGCGCCAGCCGTAAGCGCATGATCGGCGCGCTCAGCAACGAGGCCCCAGCCGACGAGCGCCTCGGCGGCAGCATCGCGCTGGCGGTCGCGGCGATGGACGCCGGCGTCCACTTGCTGCGCGTCCACGACGTTCCCGAAACCGTTCAGGCCCGCAACATCTGGCGAGGGTTGAGGGACGCGGCGCTGACCGATTTCAACGATCTGCCGGAATAGCGCACAAGCACAATGGTCAGGCTAGCGAGGGCTATTGCTGCTGGACCGCCCGCCTGATCAGCAAAACAATCGCAGTCGCGCTGCCGAGCAGCAGAGCCGGCGCAATGACGAGGAGATCGATGCGAATGTTGCATTCGCCCGAGCAAGTGATCCGGGCTTTGTTGCCAAATTCCAGCAGGGCGTAGATCGACCAAGCGGCCGCCATCGCGAGCGCTGAGCGCGACCTAGCGGCAGCCCAGGCGAGGGCGAATAATCCGGCCGGCAAGAGCGCAAGGCCGGGACTATCGATGAAACTGGCGAACAGGGCGTACATGGTAGGGGGCCCGGCCGGCTTCACGCCGCGCTGTCGATGCCCAGTTCGCCGAGTTTGCGGTAAAGCGTCGAGCGGCCGATGCCGAGGCGGCGCGCCA
>JAIETR010000075.1 GCA_019745075.1 Qipengyuania sp. | reverse complement strand
GCGGTCTTGAGCCCGAGCTGCGCGCAGCGGATCGCCGCGACATAGCCCCCCGGCCCGCTGCCGAGCACGATGACGTCGTATCGGGTGTCAGCCATGATTGCTTCCTAGAGATAATTCTCCTCTCCCCTAGCGGGAGAGGAAGGGGCCCGCCGCGAAGCGGTGGGAAGGAGAGGGGGCAGCGCAGCGAGAATGGCCGTCGCAACGCCGTCGGGATTGAGCAGGATATCGTTGTTCCAGAAGCGGATGACGCGGAAGCCCTTGCCTTCGAGCCAAGTAGTTCTGACCAGATCGTCGGCGTTGTCGGCGTGCTGCGACCCGTCGGCTTCGACAATAAGGCGCGCCCGGAAACAAACGAAATCGACGATGAAATCGCCAAGTTGCTCCTGCCGCTTGAACTTCCAGCCTTGCAGGCGATGCGAGCGCAAGATCGACCAGAGCTTGCGCTCGGCATCGGTGAGGTTCTTTCGGTTGCCCTTCGCCAGATCGAGAAGGCTGCGCTGGCCCCCTCTCCTCCCCACCCGCTGGCGCGGGCGGGCCCCTTCCTCTCCCGCAAGGGGAGAGGAGTTTTCACCCAAATTCTCTCGCCTTTCTAGCCCCTCTCCCCTTGCGGGAGAGGGGTTGGGGAGAGGGGGCTGCAACCTGTTGCTCACCGCGCCACCTCGCCGACCGCGCGCGGCCGGTCGTTCTCATCGAGCAGCACGAACTTGAAGCTGCCTTTCGCGACCACCGCGGTTGCCTCGCCATTGCGCTCGCGGGCCACGGCCTCGGCGGCAATGGTGAGCGAGGTGGTGCCGGTCGCCGCGATTTCGCAGTAAACCGAAAGCTCGTCCCCCACCGCCATCGCGCCGGGGAAGGCGAAATCGCTGGCGCCGACCACCACCGCCTTGCCCCGCCCCACCCGGCTCGCCAGCGCCCCCGCGCCGAGCGCCATCTGGCTCATCAGCCAGCCGCCGAACACCCCGCCATAGGGATTGGTGTCCGCCGGCATGGCGGTGATGCGGATGAGGGGATCGCGGTTCATTACGCGAACCGCGCGAAGCCAAATAAACTGAGGGGGTAAGCCAAGAGTACTGCAATGCAGATAATCACCACCCGGCGGCTTTCGCTTCGTTCGGCGATATAGGCAATGGCAGGGGGCGCGATGACCACACACGCAGCGAAAGCCCAGACCAGCGGCCAATGCCACACCGAGAACTTAACTGACGGATCGGCATCTAACCAAGATTGCTGGAGGACAATGGCAAGTGCCAGCACAAGCCCAAAAAGGAACTCAACAGTTCCAAGCGCAATGGCAATCCACTTGGCGGTGCGAGCTTCTGCCATTAAGCCACCAGCCCCAGCGGCGCCTCCACCAGCGTCTTGAACACCTGCATCAGTTCGGCGCCGTCGAGGGCGCGGTGGTCGAAGCTGCCGGTGGCGTTCACTGTGTGCGGGACTCGCTCAATCGAACCGCGCGTCGCGCTCTTTCCGCGACGCGTTGATGAGCCCGTAGGCGAGAAACATGAGGCTCGCGACCAGGATGATGATACCTGCGGTTTCCATCAGGGGTTCCTTCTACCACACATCTTCGCGATCCGCAGCTGTTCTGCCAGAAACTCGTCATCGCCAGCAAATCGCGCGTTCAGCGCATCGTCCTGCGCGACAGCGAAGGCCCGGTCGCAGCGGTTCTTCTCGGCTTCATATGCGCGTTCGATCGCGGAATTGCTACTGTCCAGCCAGTCGCTGAACGCAATGGACGCCAGTCCGATCGGAAAACCGATCAGCGCAACGAGAACACTTGGCTCGCGCAGGATGCGTTGCAGCCTCACGCCACCAGCCCCAGCGGCGCCTCCACCAAGGTCTTGAACACCTGCATCAGTTCGGCCCCGTCGGCGCCGTCGATGGCGCGGTGGTCGAAGCTGCCTGTGGCGCTCATGACGGTGGCGATGGCGAGCGCGTCGTCGATGACATAGGGCCGCTTCTCGCCCGCGCCGATGGCCATGATCATGCCCTGCGGCGGGTTGATCACCGCCTCGAACTGCTTGATCCCGTACATGCCCATGTTGGAGAGGCTGGCGGTGCCGCCCTGGAACTCCTCCAGCTTGAGCTTGCCCTCCCTGGCGCGGGCGGCGAGGTCCTTCATCTCGGCGCCGATCGCGCTGACCGCCTTGCTGCCGGCATCCTTGATAATGGGCGTGATGAGCCCGCTGGGGATCGAGACCGCCACCGAGATATCGGCGCGGCTGAAGGTTAGCAGCTCGTCGCCCGCGAACTGGACATTGCACTTGGGCACCGCGAGCAGCGATTTGGCCAGCGCCTTGATGAGGAGGTCGTTCACGCTGAGCTTCACGCCCCGCGGCTCGAGCGCCTTGTTGAGCTCGCCGCGCAGCTTCAGCAGCGCATCGAGGCGGATGTCCACGGTGAGGTAGATATGCGGAACCTGCTGTTTCGATTCGGTGAGGCGGCGCGCGATGGTCTTGCGCATCGAGGTGAGCTTTTCGCTCGTGTGGGGGATGCCGAAGTCTGTCCCGAGCGAAGTCGAGGGATCCTGCGCCTTCTGAGCCCCCGCGGAGGCGGGGGCCTCGGGCATCGACGCGCTGCCGACCGAGGTCCCCGCCTGCGCGGGGACTCGGGCTGTCTCGACATCCGCCTTGACGATCCGCCCGTTCGGCCCGCTGCCCTTCACGCCGGCGAGGTCGATGCCCTTGTCCGCCGCGATCCGCTTGGCGAGCGGCGAGGCGACGATCCGATCCCCCCTTGCACCAACATCCGCTTGTGCTGAGCCTGTCGAAGCACCGTTCGGGGCGCTTGCGGCAGGCGTCGGCGCGGGTGCTTCGACAGGCTCAGCACGAGCGGATTCTGGTTTGCTCTCCTTGGCTGCGGAGGCCGGAGCGGGCGCAGACGCCGCGCTCGCCGCCCCCGCATCCTCGCCCTCGCCCGCCAGCAGCGCGATCACGGTGCCTACCTTCACCCCTTCGGTGCCCTCGGCCACCTCGATCCTGGCGATGGTGCCCTCGTCCACCGCCTCGAACTCCATCGTCGCCTTGTCGGTCTCGATCTCGGCCATGATGTCGCCGGCGCTGACCGTGTCGCCCTCCTTCACCAGCCATTTGGCGAGCGTGCCCTCCTCCATGGTGGGCGACAGCGCGGGCATCTTGATCGGGGTCGGCATGGGCGGGTTCGCGGTCCTTTACCGGAGAGACGCCACGGCTCTGGCCAAAATGCGCGGGTGCTGCAAGTTTCTTGCAGCACCCCGGCCTTTCGCCGATAAGCGCGGCGGGGAGCGGGCCGCGATGCGCATCTATCTGGTGGTGATGGACGAGACCGAGGAGGCCAAGACGGCGTTGCGGTTCGCCTCGGTGCGCGCGCGCGAAACCGGCGGCAGCGTGCACATCCTGGCGCTGGTCCCGCGGCAGAGTTTCAACGCCTTCGGCGGGGTGCAGGCGACCATCGAGCGCGAGGCGGCGGAGCGCGCCGAGGTGATGGCCAATGCCGCCGCGGGCAACATTTTCGCCGAGAGCGGCAAGATGCCGGTGATCGCGGTGCGGATCGGCAACGCCAACGAGGTGATCGGCACCTATATCGAGGAGCTCGGCGACATCGCCGCGCTGGTGCTGGGCGCGGCGGCGAATGGCAGCCCGGGGCCGCTGGTGACGCATTTCGCGGGCCACGCGGGGACGCTGCCCTGCCCGCTCTATCTGATCCCCGGCGGGCTCGACAACGCAGCCGTGGATTCCCTCGCGGCGCGGGGGGCGTAAGGCCTCAGCGGGTATCTCGACTTCGCTCGATACGAACGGATGGAAAAGCCAAAAAATTCCGTTCGTGTCGAGACGCGCGGGCGAAACCCTAGCGTTTCTTGCCCCGCCCCTGATGGCGGATGTTGCCGGGGCGGCCGCGCTTGCCCTGCTCGTGGCTCTGACGCGGTGAGGACTTGCCCTGGAACGCGGGCTTTCTGCCTCGCTCGGGGGGGCGGAAACCGCGCGGCTCGATGCCGCCTTCGCTGCCTGGCACCTCGAACTTGAGCGCGCCGGTCAGCGGATTGGCCTCGGCGAGTTTGAGCTCGAGCTTGTCGCCGGTGCTGTAGCGCGTGCCGCTTTGCTCGCCGATCAGCGCATGGGCGGCTTCGTCGTAGCGGAAGTACTCGCGGCCGAGCGTGCTCACTGGCACGAGCCCGTCGCCGCCGAGCCCGGGGATCGTCGCGAAAAAGCCGAAGCCCTGCACGCCGGTGATGCGCGTGGGGAAAGTCTCGCCCACCCGCTCCGACAGGAACGCCGCGACATAGCGGTCGATCGTGTCGCGCTCGGCCTCCATCGCGCGGCGCTCGGTCTGGCTGATCGCGTCGGTGATCTGGCTGAGCGACTGGCGGTCGCGCTCCGAGAGACCGGACTTCTCGGGCAGGTGTTTGGGCGCGGGCTGCTCGAGCTTGTAGGCATCGACCAGCGCGCGGTGGACCAGCAGGTCCGCATAGCGCCGGATCGGCGAGGTGAAGTGCGCGTAGGAACCGAGCGCGAGGCCGAAATGGCCCGCGTTCTCCGGCCCGTAGAAGGCCTGCATCTGGCTGCGCAGCACCGCCTCCATCACCAGCTCGCGCTCGGCGTTGTCGGCGATGTCCTTGAGCATGCGGTTGAACAGCCCCGGCGTGATGACCTGCCCCAGCGCCAGCTTGCGCCCCTGGGTGGCGAGATATTCGCGCAGATTGAGCAGCTTCTCGCGGCTCGGCGTCTCGTGAATACGATAGACCACCGGGGCTGTCTTGGCCTCGAGCGCCTTGGCCGCGGCGACATTGGCGGCGATCATGAAGTCCTCGACCACGCGGTGCGCGTCGAGCCGCTCGCGCAGGCGGATTTCCTCGATCTGACCGGCATCGTTCAGCTTTACCTGGCGCTCGGGCAGCTCGAGATCGAGCGGATCGCGCGCGGTTCGGGCCTTGAAGAGCAGCTTCCACGCCGCCCAGAGGTCTTGGAGAATGCCGGCGATCTCCCCCTCCCGTTGTTCCTGCGGAACAGCTTCGCTTCCAGGGGAGGGGGTCGGGGGGAGGGGGCCGTCGGTAGCGTGGTCCGACTCCCCCTCACCCAACCCTCTCCCCTGAAGGGGAGAGGGCTTTAGGGCGTCGACGATCGCCTGCGCATCCTCGTAAGCGATGTTGTGCGCGATGCGGACCAGCGCGCGGGTGAAGCGCCACTTGGTGACCTTGCCCTCGGGCGAGATGGTCATGTGGCAGACCATCGCCGCGCGGTCCTCGCCCTCCACCAGCGAGCAGACGTCGGCGGAAAGCACCTCGGGCAGCATCGCCACCACGCGGTCGGGGAAATAGACCGAATTGCCGCGCTTGCGGGCTTCCTTGTCCAAAGCTCCGCCCCCTGAACCATCAGACGGGCGGACGTAAAAACTGACGTCGGCGATGGCGACGACTGCGCGAAATCCGCCCTCGCCATTGGGCTCGGCCCAGATGGCGTCGTCATGGTCGCGCGCGTCGGCGGGATCGATCGCGACCATCGGGAGGTGGCGCAGGTCCTCGCGGGTCTCGGGACTGAGCGGCAAACCGGCCGCGCGGTTGGCCTCGGCGATGGCCTCGTCGGGAAAGATGTGTGGGATGCCGTGCCTGGCGATGGCGATCAGGCTGAAACTGCCGGGGGCGAGCGGATCGCCGACCACCTCGACCACCTTGACGCCGCTGCGCTCGGATTTGCCCACGCGTTCGGCCAGAACCAGCTCGCCCGGCTTCGCTTCGCCAAGATCGGCGATGGGGGCGGAGGTGCGCACGCGCTTGTCCACCGGCGCGAGCCAGGGCTTGCCCGCCCCGTCGAGCTCGACCACCCCCATCAGCCCCTCGGTGCGCGCGGGCAGTTTCTTCATCGGGAAGGCCCGCCAGCCCCTGGGGGTCTCCTCGGTGCGGGAGAGCACGCGGTCTCCACGCCTAAGCGCCGGCTGGCCCTTTTTCTCGATCAGGCGCAGGCGCGGTTTTTCGCCCTCGCTTTCCCAGCTTTCGGGCTCGGCGACCGGCTCGCCATCCTCGATGGCGACGATCTTGAGCACGGTGACCTTGGGCAGGCCGCCCATGCGGTGATAGGCGGTCTTCTTGCCGTCGATCAGGCCTTCCTCGGCCATGTCCTTGAGCAGCGCCTTGAGGGCGATCTTTTCCTGGCCCTTGAGCCCGAAGGCTTTGGCTAGCTCGCGCTTGCCGGCGGGCCCGTCGGCGGTCTGGATGATTTGGAGGATGTCTTCGCGCGAGGGCAGTCCCTGCGCTTGCTTGTGCGGGCGATTCGGCGCCCGTTTCTTCTTGTCTTGCATGTCGACTTATATGGAGATGCACGCGTACAAATCCAGTTCCCGTTCTTGTCGGGCGTCGTCGAGCCGGGTCGCGCGGGTATCTCGACTAGGCGCTACGCGCTCCGCTCGATACGAACGGAGTTAGGGTTTGGGTGGCGAAACCGGAGCGAACTCGCCCGCCGGCACCGCGCTCGCGACCGGGCTCATCGTGCCGTCCGCGCCCGTCGCGCTGACGCCGAAGATCCAGTCGTCGCCACGCACGCCTTCGAGCCGCGCGCTGGTGGCGACGACATTGGCGATCACCGGGGTCGCGGGCCAGGCGGCCTCGTCGGTGCGGCGCTGCCAGATCGAATAGCCGGTCGCGCCCGGCACCGTGGCCCATTCGAGCACGGTGTCGGTGCTGACCGCGCCCTTCAGCGTCGGCGCGGGCGGCATCGGCGCGCGCGCGAGCCGGTCGGCGACGCGGATGTTGAGCGCGGTGACCCTGGCGAGATAGGTGAAGTCCATCTTGTCGACGGTATCGCCGTATTCCACGCCGCCCTCGGTGCGCAGGTCCTGGTGCTGGTTGTTGTAGTTCTCGATTCCGACGGAAAAGCGGATCGCGGGATAGCCTTTTTCGAGGAAGGGCAAGTGATCGCCGCCCCGCCCCATGCGGTCGGCGCGCCAGATCGGGCGGACCCGGAACGCCGGATCGTCGAGCCCGGCGACATAGCGGCTGAGATTGCGGCTCGGGCTGTCGTTCTCGCCCCCGTTTCGGCGCTGGGCGGCGCGCAGCTCGTCGGTGAGGTCGAAGCGCGGGCCTTCGCTGAATACGCGCACCACGTCGGACTCGCATTTGCCGTCAGAGCCGCACGAATTGCCGACGATGTCGTTGTTGAGCACCGCCTTCACCTTCCAGCCCTGCGCCGCGGCGTAGTCGGCGAGCAGGCGCCCGCCGAACAACCCCTGCTCCTCGCCCGAGAGCAGCGCATAGACAATCGTGACCGGGTATTTGCGCTGCGACAGCGCGCGCGCCGCCTCGAGCACCAGCGCGCTTCCCGAACCATCGTCGTTGGCGCCGGGCGCATCCTTGGTGAAATCGAGCGGGTCGGAGACGCGGCTGTCGATGTGGCCCTGGACGATCACGACCTCGTTCGGCCGCTCGGTTCCGCGCTGGATCGCAACCGCATTGCGCAGGCGGACCGGCGTCGGGATGCGGTCGCCCGAGACCATCTTCTCGGGCAGAACGACCGTCAGGCAGCCGCCGCATTGTTGGCCGATGGCGCGGAAGGCGTCGGCGCCCCAGTCCACCGCCGCGCCGATGCCGCGTTTGGGGTCGGTCTGGCTGGAGAGCGTGTGGCGCGTACCGAAGGCGACGAGACGCTCGACGTCGGCCTTGAGGCGGGCCTGCGACACGTTTGCCTCGGGCGCGGTCTGCGCCGCGAGCGGGGTTGAGAGGAAGGCGAGTGCGAGAGCGAGCTTCTTCATTCCCCACTGTCGCGCGGGACGCTTGCCGGCACAAGCCCTCTCCCCTTGCGGGAGAGGGTTGGGAGAGGGGTCGCGAGCGGTAGCTCGCGCCGCAGCCCCCTCTCAACTTCGACTAGCCAGCAAGCTGGCAAGTCTCCGTATCTCTCCCGCGAGGGGAGAGAAGGCCGTCAGTAAGCCTTCGCCAGCAGCACCCGCTCGGTCGCGGGGGCGCCGGTGAAGATGCAGGCGCCATCCGGTGGGAGCGAGCCACGCGGCACATTGCGGATGGTGAGTTTGAGCCCCTTCAGCCGTTCCACCACCTTGTCGAGCTCGGCACCCGTCGGCTTGGCCCATTGCACCTCGACCCAGCCCGGGAACTTGGCTTCGGCTGCGAAGTGCTTCTCGACCGCGGCGAAGTCGGCAACGTCGCGGGTGATGTTCGCCTCGCGCCGCTCCTGCGCCTCGGTGAACATCGCCGCATGCATGTCGCCGAGGATGCCGGGGATCGTCTGCCCCGCAAGGTCGCGTGTCGGCGTCTCGAACGCCGGCTTGCCCGTACCCGCGTCCCACAGTGCGTCGCGGCGCAGCAAGCTGACGACGCCGCTCTCCTTGTCGCGCCCGCCGACCTCGACGATCACCGGCGCGCCCTTCCTCACCCAGTCCCAGCGCTTCTGCGCCGGTTTGCCGGGCTTCACGTCGAGCAACACGCGCACCGGCTCCCCCAGCGCGAACTGGCCCGCCAGCGCGGCGCGCAGCCCTTCGCAATAGTCGATCAGCGCCGCATCGCCCTCGTCCTCGCGCAGCATCGGCAGGATGACCACCTGCCACGGCGCGATCTTCGGCGGCACGCGCAGCCCGTCGTCGTCGCCGTGGGTCATGATCACGCCGCCGACCATGCGGGTCGAGACGCCCCAGCTGGTGGTGTGTGCCAGCGTCTGGGCGCCTTCCTTGTCCTGGTAGCGGATGCCGCTGGCCTCGGCGAAATTGGTGCCGAGATAATGGCTGGTGCCCGCCTGGAGCGCTTTGCCGTCCTGCATCATCGCTTCGATCGACCAGGTCTCGACCGCGCCGGGGAAGCGCTCGTTCTCGGGCTTCTCGCCCGCGATCACGGGCAGGCTCAGGTCCTCCTCGGCGAAAGCGCGATAGACCTCGAGCATGCGCAGCGTGTGCTCCTTGGCCTCCGCCTGGTCGGCGTGGGCGGTATGGCCTTCCTGCCACAGGAACTCGCTGGTGCGCAGGAACATGCGGGTGCGCATTTCCCAGCGCACGACATTGGCCCACTGGTTGAGCTTGAGCGGCAAGTCGCGCCAGCTCTGGACCCAGCGAGCCATCGCATCGCCGATGATGGTCTCGCTGGTCGGGCGCACCACCAGCGGTTCCTCCAGCTTCGCTTCGGGATCGGGCTTGAGCCCGCCCTTCCCGTCGGCGATCAGCCGGTGGTGCGTGACGACCGCCATCTCCTTGGCGAAGCCTTCGACATGCTCGGCCTCGCGGGCAAAGTTCGACAGCGGGATGAACAGCGGGAAGTAGCAATTGTCGTGCCCGGTCGCCTTGATGCGGTCGTCTAGAAGCCGCTGCATCCGTTCCCAGATGCCCCAGCCCCACGGCTTGATCACCATGCAGCCGCGCACGCCCGATTCCTCGGCCATGTCGGCGGCGGCGATGACCTCCTGGTACCAGGCGGCGAAGTCGTTGGCGCGCCGGGTGGCGAGCGCATGGCGGATATGGGCCACGGGAATTGTCCTTGAGAATTTTGCCCGCCCTTGCCGTTCGTGTCGAGCGAAGTCGAGACACGATTGCGGGGCGGTAAGGTGTCTCGACTACGTTTACCCTGAGCCTGTCGAAGGGCTCGACACGAGCGGGAGCTGGCCGGTCACTTGGACAGGCGATCCAGCTTCTTCTGCATCTCCGCCATCTGTTCGCGCAGGCTGGCGAGATCGTCGTCCTTCGCCGCTTGCGGCGGAGAGGCTTTACCGCCCGGCATGAAGGCCTCGGCCGCGGCGCGCATCATGGCGATATTGGTCTCGGCGATCCTGGCGAATGGATTGGCGCTGAGGCCCTTCGACCATGCCTCCGCCAGTTCGGCGCGGTTCTTGCGGAAGCTGGCCATACTGGCCTCCAGATAGCCCGGAATCATCGACTGCATCGAATTGCCGTACATGCCGATGATGTCGCGCAGGAAGCTGACCGGCAGCATCTGCGCGCCCTTGCCGCTGTTCTCCTGGTCGAGGATGATTTGCGTCAGGATCTGGTGGGTGATGTCTTCGCCGGTCTTGGCGTCGACGACCTGGAAGTCGGTCTCCTCGCGCACCATCGTGGCGATGTCCTCGAGCGTGATGTAGCTCGAGGTGCCGGTGTTGTAGAGCCGCCGGTTGGCGTATTTCTTGATGACCACGGCGCCGCCGTCGTCCGCTCGCTTTGCCATGGGCGTCTCCTATCGAATCGCGCTTAGCACCCGCGATAGCTGCGGTGCAACATGAGGCGACTCAGCCGAAGCGCTTCCCCAGCAAGGTCAGCAATTCATATTGTCCCAGAGCGGTTTGCCGCGCAGCATCGGCAAGGTCGTAGGGCAGCTCGACCCAGTCGCCCTCGGCAAGGTCGGGCGCGGCGGTAAGATCGACCACGATCATGTCCATCGACACCTTGCCGAGGATCGGCAGCCTGCGGCCCTGCCAGGCAAAGGCGCCGCCGTTCCAGCAGCGCAGGATGCCGTCGGCATAGCCGAGCGACACCACGCCGGCGCGCATCGGGGCGGGCGCGGTGAAGGTGGCGTTGTACCCGACGCTGTCGCCCGCCTCGAGCCGGCGGACCGCGATCAGCGCGGCCTCGGGATGGGCCACCTGCCGGATGAGCCCCGCGAGCGCGGGGTGCTGGACGCCGCCGTAGAGCGACAGGCCGGGCCGGGTGAGATCGAAGGCGTAGTCGCTCCCCAGTCCGATTGCCGCGCTGTTGGCGAGGCTCGCCTCGCGGTGCGGCACTCGCGCGACGATCTCGCGAAAGGCCGCGAGCTGGCGTGCGTTCATTGCGCTGTCGGGCTCGTCGGCGCAGGCGAGGTGGCTCATCAGCACCTCGACATCGAGCGCGGCGATGGCCGGATCGCCGATCTCGCGCGGGTTCAGGCCGAGACGATTGATGCCGGTGTCGACCATGAGGTCGCAGGGCCCGCCCCCACCCTCTCCCCACAGCCGCGCCTGATGCAGCGAATTGATCACCGGGCGTACGCCGGTGGCGCGAGCATAGCTGGCCTCCCCCCCCGTCAGCGGGCCGTGCAGGACCGACAGCTCCGCCGCCGGAATGTGCCGCAATGCCGGCGCGACCTCCTGCCAATGCGCCACGAAGAAGCTGCGCGCGCCGGCCTCGCGCAGCAGTGGCAGGCAGCGGTCGATGCCGAGGCCGTAGCAATCCGCCTTGATCGCCGCCCCCGCCCGGCCCGGCCGGCTCAGGCGGTCGAGCGCGCGCCAGTTGTGACTAAGCGCGTCCGCGTCGATGCGCAGCCGCAGCGTCGGCGGCGGAACCTCGCTCATGCCCGGATCATGGTAGCGAAGGCGCGACCGGCGGGGCGTGCGGGTCCGTGCCATCCTCGAAGTCGCGCGGCGGCCCGCCGGGAATGCCCCACCAGGCCACCAGCAGCCCGAAGGCCATCACCACCCAGCAATACCACAGCCCGGCATAGGCATCGCCGGTGCGCGCCACGATGTAGCCCGCGATCAGCGGCAGAAAGCCGCCGAGATAGCCGGCGCCGATGTGGTAGGGGATCGACATGGAGGAATAGCGGATGCGCGCTGGGAACATCTCCGCCAGCAGCGCCGCCACCGAGCCATAGGTTAGCGCCGAGAGCATCCCGAGCGAGCACAGCAGCGCGACGATTCCCACAAGGTTGACGAGCGGCGGTTTCTGCCTGGTGAAATCATAACCGCGCGCTTCCAGCCAGGCCTGCGCGCCCGCTTTGCGCGCCGCGTCGGCGGAGGCGGTATCGACCGTGAGCCGCTCGCCGCCCGCCACCAGCGTGGGCGGCGCACCGGTCGCGTTCTCGCGCAGTTCGTAGGACGCGCCCAGCGAGGTCAGATCGGACAGCAGCCGGCCGCAATCGGTGGCTTGCTTGGCGGCGAAGGGATCGTAATCGCATCCGCTCCCCTCGACCACCACGGGAGCCGAGCGCGCGCTGGCCGCGAGGCCCGAATTGCTGAGCGCGCCCAGCCCCCAGAAGATCGGGAACAGGAACACCAGCGTCGCGATCGCGCCGATGACGATCGGCTTCTTGCGCCCGACCCGGTCCGACCAGCGCCCGACAAGCACATAGAAGCTCATCGAGATCAGGCCCGCGACCAGCACCACGACCTCGGTCACCCCCTCGTCCATCCGCATCGGCCCGCGCAGGAAGGACAGGCCATAGAAGAAGGCGGTGTACCAGATCACCGTCAGCACCCCGGCGACGCCGAACAGCGCGACGAAGATGCGCTTCTTGTTGCCGGGATAGGTGAAGCTCTCGACGAAGGGATTGCCCGCGGTCTCGCCCGCGTCCTTCATCGCCTGGAACACCGGACTTTCGCTGAGCTTCAACCGCATCCACAGGCTGATGAACAGCAGGATGATCGACAGCAGGAACGGCAGGCGCCAGCCCCAGGCGGCGAACTCGGCCTCCGGGATAAGCGCGCGGCAGGCCGCCACCACCGCGATCGAGAGCACGAAGCCGCCGACCACGCTGGCCTGGATGAAGCTCGTGTAGAAGCCGCGCTTCTCCGGCGGGGCGTGCTCCGCGACATAAACCGCCGCCCCGCCATATTCCCCGCCCAGCGCCAGGCCCTGGAGGATGCGGAAGGCGATCACGACGATCGGCGCGGCGACGCCGATGGTCGCGGCGGAGGGTATCATCCCCACCCCGGCGGTGGCGATGCCCATCAGGGTCACCGTGACGAGGAAAGTGTATTTGCGCCCCAGCCTGTCGCCGAGGAAGCCGAACAGCACCGCGCCCAGCGGCCGGAAGCCGAAGCCGACCGCGAAGCCCGCCCACACCAGCAGCAGCTCGAGCGTCTCGTTGCCGCTCGGGAAGAAGGCCTTGCCGATCAGCGCCGCGAGCGTGCCGTAGATGAAGAAATCGTACCATTCGAAGATCGTCCCCGCGCTGGAGGCGGCGATGACGAGGCGGATTTCCTTGGCGCTGGGTTCTCCCGGCGCCTCGCGGTGCGGCGCGGTCGCGGCGGCGGTGGTGGTTGCCATCTGTCCCTCGGCTCTCCCTTTATCGGGAGCGGTCCTAATCGGCGCGCACGGGATTGGAAAGCGCGGCCAGCGCCGCCTTCCACGGCAGCAGGATCGCGGCATGGCGGGCCGGATAAGGCCGGGCCGACGCAAGTTGGTCGATGCCCGGCCAGGAGGGGAGATCGCCCTCCCCCTGGAGCCAAATTTCCATTTCGGTCAGCGCATCGCGAATGGAATCGGCGTCCCGGCCCTGCGATGCGCGCAGGAACAGCGCCGCCGCCGCCTGCCCGATCGCGCAGGCGGTGACCTGCGCGCCGATCCGCGCGATGCGTCCGTCCGCAAGGGTCGAAAGCGCGACCGTGACCTTGCTACCGCAGACCCGCGAAGCCGCCAGGCCACGTTGTGCGAGTTCGCCGCCGAGCGGATAGTTCGCCAGCTCGACCGCCAGCGCGAGGATCTCCGGCGTGTAGAGCGCCGCACTGCCCCGGCGGGTTGGCGCGGCCCTCATCGCCGTTCGGCGACCGGCTGCCTTTCGCGCACTTCGGCGCGGCGCTCGGCAATGATCTCGACCAGGCTGCGCGAGCCCGAATCGACCAGGTCGTAGCTGCGCGCCGTGGTGATCCAGGTCGGCCGCCCGCCCATGCCCCACACCGTGTCGTAACCGAGCACCAGCAGCGAGAAGGCGATGATCACCACCACCACGCCCTTCAATCCGCCGAAGCCGAAGCCGAGCACGCGGTCGATCGGGCCGAGCGGCGAGCTGCGCGCCGCCGAGCCCAGGTTGTTGGCGATCACCTTCATCGCCGCATAAGGGATCAGCAGCAGCAGCGCGAAGGCCAGAATAGCGGTCGAAATCCCGTAACCCATGTATCCGCCCAGCGCCATGGTCAGCGGGGTGTGGATGAAGCGGATCGCGAAGGCTGCGAAGATCCAGGCGGCGAGCGAGAACACCTCCTGCACGAAACCGCGCATGAAGCCGCCGATCGCCGCGATGGCGACGATGCCCAGAACGATGAAATCGAAGCCCGTCATGACCCTGCGGTCATTTATGCCGTCGCCATCACCCGGTCAACGAGCTTGGCGAGCCGATCGACGCCGCGATAGTCGATCGCCGTGCCGCCCGGCGCGCCATCCGCGGGGCCGTAGGCCATCGCGAAGCCGAGCTTGGCCGCTTCGCGCAGCCGCAGCCCGCCATGCGCCACCGGACGCACCTCGCCCGCCAGGCTGACCTCGCCCAACCAGACACTGCGATGCGGCAGCGGCCGGTCGGCGAGCGCGCTGACCAGCGCCGCCGCGACCGCCAGGTCGGCCGCCGGATCGGCGAGGCGGTAGCCGCCCGCGACGTTGAGATAGACCTCGGCGGAGCTGAAGTTGAGCCCGCAGCGCGCCTCCAGCACGGCCAGCAGCATGGCGAGCCGCCCGCCGTCCCAGCCCACCACCGCGCGGCGCGGGGTGGCGCCCGATTGCAGCCGCACGATCAGCGCCTGGATTTCGACCAGCATCGGCCGCGTACCCTCCATCGCCGGGAACACCGCGCTGCCGGCGAGCGGCTCCTCGCGCCCAGAGAGGAACAGCATCGACGGATTGGCGACTTCTTCCAGCCCCTCCCCAGCCATGGAGAACACGCCGATTTCGTCGACCGCCCCGTAGCGGTTCTTGAGGCTTCTCAAGATCCTGTACTGGTGACTTCGCTCGCCTTCGAAGCTCATCACCACATCGACCATGTGCTCGAGCACGCGCGGCCCCGCGATGCTGCCGTCCTTGGTGACATGGCCGACGAGGACCACCGCCGCCCCGCTGTCCTTGGCATAGCGGATCAGTTCGAAGGCGCAGCCGCGCACCTGGCTGACGGTGCCCGGCGCGCCCTCGATAGTGTCGGAGAACATCGTCTGGATCGAATCGATCACCAGCAGCGCGGGCGCCGGCATGGCGTGGAGGCTGGTGAGGATGTCGCGCACGCTGGTCGCGGCGGCGAGCTGGACCGGCGCATCGCCCAGTCCGAGGCGCGCCGCGCGCAGCCGGACCTGACCCGCGGCTTCCTCCCCGCTGACGTAAATCGCCCGCGCCCCGGCCTTCGCCACTTTCGCCGCTGCCTGGAGCAGCAGCGTCGATTTGCCGATGCCGGGGTCGCCGCCCATCAGGATCGCCGAGCCCGGCACGAAGCCGCCGCCGAGCGCGCGGTCGAATTCGGCAAGCCCGGTCGAGCGCCGCACCGGCAAATCGCCCGGCGCGTCGAGTCCCGCGAACTCCACCGCCCGCCCCCCGCTCGACAGATCGTGCTTCTGCGAGAACACCGTCGCCGGCGCGTCCTCGGCCAGCGTGTTCCACTCGGCGCAATCGGCGCATTGCCCCTGCCAGCGGGTGTGGACGCCGCCGCAGGCCTGGCAGACGAAACGGCGTTTGGGCTTGGCCATGCGCGCCGCGATAAACAGAACATTGCACGAACGCAATTGCCAACCATCGCGCGCTCGGCCACAACCCCCGCGATGCGGCACAAGGAATTGCGGATTGCGCTCGTCTGCTACGGCGGGGTCAGCCTTGCCGTCTACATGCACGGCGTGACCAAGGAGCTGTGGCGCCTCGCCCGCGCCAGCCGCGATAGCCACGGCGGCGCTGAAGGTAGTCGCGGGGTCGAGGCGGTCTATAGTCGCCTCCTCCGTTACGTGGAGGACCAGCACGGCCTCAGGCTCCGCGTGCTGCCAGACATTCTCAGCGGGGCGAGCGCGGGCGGGATCAACGCGGTGTTCCTGGCGCAGGCGATCCATTCGGGGCAGTCGCTCGATCCGCTGACCGAGTTGTGGCTGAGCGAAGCCGATGTCGAGAAGCTCACCGACCCCGATGCCCGTCCGCTGTGGCGCTTCGGCAAGTTCTGGTTCCAGCCCTTCGTCGCCTGGCTGCTGCGCCGCCCCGGCAATGCGGTCAGCGAAAGCGTGGCGCCCGAGACTCGTGCCGAGGTGCGCCGCAAGGTCAGCCGGTTCGTGCGCGGGCGCTGGTTCGAGCCGCCCTTCTCCGGGTCCGGTTTCTCCGCGCTGCTCGAACGCGCGCTGGGCGCGATGGCGGCCTCGCCCGCGGGAAAGCCGCTGCTGCCACCCGGCCACCCGCTCGACCTGTTCGTGACCGCCACCGATTTCCGCGGCCACATGTCGCTGCTCCGCCTCCACAGCCCCCCGGTGGCGGAGGAGAGCGAGCACCGCGTGCCGATTTCCTTCTCGAGCCGCGTGCCCGCGGTCGCCGGGCACGATATCGCCGATCCGCTCGAACTGGTCTTCGCGGTGCGCGCGACGGCGAGCTTTCCGGGCGCCTTTCCGCCCGCCACGCTGGGCGAAATCGACCGGCTCGCAGCGGCGGCGGGGCGCGAGTGGCCTGGGCGGGATGCCTTCGTCGAGCGCGTGCTGCCCGCGCAGCTGGCGCAGGGCCGCCTCGAGGGGTTGGCGCTGCTCGACGGATCGGTGCTCAACAACAAGCCGTTCGAAGGGGCCATCAAGGCGCTCCAGGGCCGCCCGGCGCAGCGCGAGGTCGATCGCCGCTTCGTCTACATCGATCCGCACCCCCACAGGGTCCAGGCGGCGGGCGACGAAGACCGCGCGCCGATCGGCTTCTTCGCCTCGATCCTCGGCTCGTTGTCGACCATCCCGCGCGAGCAGCCGATCCGCGACAACCTCGGGATCTTGGAGATGCAAAGCCGCGATGCGTTGCGGCTCCAGCGGCTGCTCGCCGCGCTTCGCCCGCGGGTCGATGAGACGGTCGAGAAGCTGTTCGGGCGCACGCTGTTCCTCGACCGGCCGACCGCCAAGCGCCTGCGGGCGTGGCGCCAGAAGGCGCAGGCCGCCGCCGCCGAGCAGGCCGGCTACGCCTTCGAGACCTATTCGCAGGCCAAGCTGGCGGGGATCGTGACCCGGCTGGCGCATCTGCTGTGCGAAGCCGGGCCTAAGTTGGGCCGGCTCGACCAGGCGGCCGTCGAGGCGGCGCTGCGCGAGGAATTGGCGCGGCGCGGGCTCGACACGCTGAGCGTGGGCGGCGGGCGGCTCCAACCCGACGCGATCGCCTTCCTGCGCGCGCACGACATCGCCTTCCGCATCCGCCGCCTGCGGCTGCTGGCGCGGCGCGTGGCGAGCGAGTGGGAAGGCGACCCCGAGCTCGCGGGCGAGGCGCTCGAGCGTGCGCGCGAGACCATCTACGACATCCTGTCGCTCTATTTCGAGCGTGAGGGTGTAACCGGGCTGGGGCCGGATTTCTCGGCGGCGGCGCAGGAGGTGCTCGGCGATCCCGCGAGCGCGCTCGACATGCTCGCCGAGCGGCGGATGCTTCCCGACGTCGACGATCGCGCCGAAGCGATGCTCGCCGAGATGCTCGAGGCCATGCCGCAGCACCTCAGGCGGCGGATGCTGCTGACCTATCTCGGCTTCCCGTTCTACGACACCGCCACGCTGGCGCTGTCGCACAACGAGAGCCTGACCGAATACGACCCGATCAAGGTGGACCGGATCAGCCCCGAGGATGCCATGAGCATTCGCGAGGGCGGCACCGCGGCGACGCTGCGCGGGACCGAGTTCTACAATTTCGGCGCCTTCTTCAGCCGCGCCTACCGCGAGAACGATTATCTGTGGGGCCGGCTGCACGGTGCCGAGCGGATGGTCGATCTGGTGTTCTCGACCCTGGACCAGACGCCGGGCGATGCCGAGAGCCGCGCGTTCAAGCGCGACCTGTTCGTCGCGTTGCTGGAGGAGGAGGAGGAGGCGGGGCGCTGTCAGGCAGGACTGCTGAACGCGCTGCGGGGCGAAATCGAGGAGCGCCTGGGTCCAGCGTGATGCCAGCGTCCTTCGACAGGCTCAGGACGAGCGGCTGTGGGAGAACCGGAAACCTCCGCTCATGCTGAGCTTGTCGAAGCATGATCGCCGGACTTTGCGACGGATGCCTAGCCCCCGAGCGCGCTCTTGATCTTGTCGAAGAAGCCGCGGCTCGCGGGGCATTCCTCGCCGGTTTCGAGGTCGCGGAACTGTTCGAGCAGGGTGCGCTGCTCGCGGCTCAGGCGGGTGGGAGTCTCGACCTGGACCTCGACCACCACATCGCCCCGCCCGCGACCTTGAAGCACCGGCATGCCGACGCCGCGCTGGCGCAATTGTTCGCCCGACTGGATGCCGACGGGAATACCGACCTCGACCGGCTTGCCGTCGATGCCCGGCAACTCGATCGTGCCGCCCAGAGCAGCGGTGGTGAAGCTCACCGGCACACGCGTCATCAACGTCGTTCCCTCGCGCGTGAAAATCGGGTGCGGCTTGACGTGCACGAAGATGTAGAGATCGCCCGGCGGCGCGCCGCGCGGACCGGCCTCGCCCTTGCCCGAAAGGCGGATGCGGGTGCCGTTGTCGACCCCGGGCGGGACATCGACCGACAGCTTGCGAGCCTTGTCGATGCGCCCTTCGCCCCGGCATGCACGGCACGGGCTTTCGATCACCTCGCCGCGGCCGTGGCAATTGGGGCAGTCGCGCTCGACCACGAAGAAGCCCTGCTTGGCGCGCACCTTGCCATAGCCGGAGCATAGATTGCAGCGCCGGGTGCCGGTGCCGGGCGTGGCACCCGAGCCGCGACAGGTTCCACAGCTCTGGCTGACCTCGATCTCGATCTCGGTGGATTTGCCGTGAAAGGCCTCCTCGAGCGCGATCTCCATGTCGTAACGCAGGTCCGCGCCGCGGCGCGCCTGCTGGCGCCCTCCGCCGAAAGCCTGGCCGAAGATGGTTTCGAAAATGTCGCCGATGTCGCCGAAACCCTGCCCGGCCTGGCCCCCAAAACCTCCGCCGCCGTTCTGGAAGGCGGCGTGGCCGAAGCGGTCGTAGGCGGCGCGCTTCTGCGGATCCTTGAGGCAGTCATAGGCCTCGGACACCGCCTTGAACTTGCCCTCGTTTTCCTTGCACCCCGAATTGCGGTCGGGATGGTGCTGCATCGCGAGCTTGCGGTAGGCGGCCTTGATCGCCGCGCCGTCCGCATCGCGCGCGATCCCGAGCAGTTCGTAATAGTCGGTTTGGGTGGTCATTGACTTGGAGCCGTCGGAAGCCCCTCCCCTTCAGGGGAGGGGTTGGGGTGGGGACTGTCGAAAGTCGAGGTCTTCGAGCTCGCTGACATGCCCCACCCCTCGATCCCCTCCCCTGAAGGGGAGGGGAAGATCATCAGTTCTTCGCGTCTTCGTCGACTTCGGAGAATTCGGCGTCGACCACCTCTTCCTCCGCAGCGCCCTCGCCGGGGGCGTCGTCGCCCGAGGGAGCTTCGGCGGCGCTCGCCTGCTCCTTCTCGTAGATCGACTGGCCCATCTTCATCGCGGACTGGGTGAGGTCCTGCGCGGCCGAATTGATCGCCTCGGCGTCGTCGCCCTCGAGCGCGCTCTTCACCGCGGCGATTTTTTCCTCGACCTCGCTCTTGAGCGCGGCGTCGATCTTGTCGCCGTGCTCCTCGAGCTGCTTGGTCGTCGCATGCACCAGGCTGTCGGCCTGGTTGCGCGCCTCGGCGCCTTCGCGGCGCTTCTTGTCCTCCTCGGCGAACTTCTCGGCATCCTTGACCATCTGGTCGATGTCGCTGTCGCTGAGGCCGCCCGAGGCCTGGATGCGGATCTGCTGCTCCTTGCCGGTGCCCTTGTCCTTCGCGGACACGTTGACGATGCCGTTGGCGTCGATGTCGAAGGTGACCTCGATCTGCGGCACGCCGCGCGGCGCCGGGGGGATGCCGACCAGGTCGAACTGGCCGAGCAGCTTGTTGTCGCCGGCCATCTCGCGCTCGCCCTGGAAGACGCGGATGGTGACCGCGTTCTGGTTGTCCTCGGCGGTCGAGTAGGTCTGCGCCTTCTTGGTCGGGATGGTGGTGTTGCGGTCGATCATGCGGGTCATGATCCCGCCCAGCGTCTCGATGCCGAGGCTGAGCGGCGTCACGTCGAGCAGCAGCACGTCCTTGACGTCGCCCTGCAGCACGCCGGCCTGGATCGCCGCGCCCATCGCCACGACCTCGTCGGGGTTGACGCCGGTGTGCGGATCCTTGCCGAAGAACTCCTTCACGAATTCGCGCACGCGCGGCATCCGGGTCATGCCGCCGACCAGCACGACCTCGTCGATGTCGGCGGGCTTGAGGCCGGCGTCGGCGAGCGCCTTCTTCATCGGCTCCTTGGTGCGCTCGATCAGGCTGCCGACCATCTTTTCGAGGTCGGAGCGGGTGATCGTCTCGACCAGATGCAGCGGGGTGGTGCTGCCGCCTTCCATGCGCGCGGTGATGAAGGGCAGGTTGATCTCGGTGGTCTGCGCGCTCGACAGCTCGATCTTGGCCTTCTCGGCGGCTTCCTTGAGCCGCTGGAGGGCGAGCTTGTCGGTGCGCAGGTCCATGCTCTCCTTCTTCTTGAACTGATCGGCCAGCCATTCGACCACCGCGCTGTCGAAGTCCTCGCCGCCCAGGAAAGTGTCGCCATTGGTGCTCTTCACCTCGAACACGCCGTCGCCGATCTCGAGGATCGAGACGTCGAAGGTGCCGCCGCCCAGGTCATAGACCGCGATGGTCTTGCCATCGTCCTTGTCGAGGCCATAGGCGAGCGCGGCCGCGGTCGGCTCGTTGATGATGCGCAGCACCTCGAGGCCCGCGATCTGGCCGGCGTCCTTGGTCGCCTGGCGCTGCGCGTCGTTGAAATAGGCGGGCACGGTGATCACCGCTTGGGTGACCGTCTCGCCGAGATAGCTTTCGGCGGTTTCCTTCATCTTCTGGAGCGTGAAGGCGGAAATCTGGCTGGGCGAATACTCCTCGCCGCCGGCCTTGACCCAGGCGTCGCCGTTCTTGCCCTTGACGATGGTATAGGGAACCAGCTCGGTGTCCTTCCTGGTCACCGGATCGTCGAAGCGGCGGCCGATCAGGCGCTTGACCGCGAAAATGGTGTTGTCGGGATTGGTGACCGCCTGGCGCTTGGCCGGCTGCCCGATCAGGCGCTCGCCATCCTTGGTGAAGGCGACGATCGAGGGCGTGGTGCGCGCGCCTTCGGAATTCTCGATGACCTTGGGCTTTCCTCCATCCATCACGGCAACGCAGGAGTTGGTGGTGCCGAGGTCGATACCGATTACTTTGGCCATGGTTTCCCCATCTGGAAGCGGTTGTTGGACACCGCCCGTCCGGCCCCCCGGCTATCGGCGGGGCGCTTCGGCGGCTCGTGTAGCGAGGGGGATATAGGTGCGCGAACGCTTGGCACAAGAGAGCCGGCGGGCTAGAAAATCCCACTGCCGCAAGAGGGGATTACTCGAAATGAGAACTCTGTTCGCCGCTGCCGCGCTTGTCGTCGGATCGCTGTCGCTGGCCGCCTGCTCGGGCACCCAGGAGGCCGCGCCGGAGGCCGAGGCCAACCCCACCGGCCTGACGGTCGCCAACGCCCGGCTGCTGCTGCCGCCGGCCGCGGGCGACCCCGCCGCGGTCTATTTCGACCTCAAGAACGATGGCACCCGCGCCGTGGCCGTGCGCCGCGCCGATGTCGCGAACGCCAAAAGCGCCACCCTCCATGACATGATGGAATACAACCGCGAAATGACGATGGCGGACATGGGGCCGATGACGATCAAACCGGGCGAGACGATCAGGTTCGAGCCGGGCGGCAAGCACGTCATGGCCTTCGAGCCTTCGCCCGAGCTCAAACCGGGCGGCAAGACCGAGCTGACGCTGACCATCGCCGGCGGCGACAAGGTCAGCGTCGAACTGCCGGTCGAGGCGGCGGACGCCGAACGCTGAGCGAAGCGCCGGTCGCCGAAGCCGGGGTGCCCCCGCCCTGTCCCGCCGGCGGCGAGCGGGCGATGACCGCGGGCGAGATCGACCTCGCCCGCGGAGTCTTCGGCACCGCGATCGATTACGGCAAGGTCACGCTGCGGCGGCGCAAATGGGCCTTCTTCCAGCCCCGCGGGATCGTCATGGCTCCATGCGGTCACCTGCATTTCCATCCGCTTGGCAGCCATTATTGCGACGATTTCGCGGAGGCGGGCGTGCTCGCGCAGGGCCTGCTGATCCACGAGCTCACCCATGTGTGGCAGACGCAGACGCGGGGCGAATGGTATCTGATCCTCAACCGCCACCCCTGGTGCCGCTACGACTACAGCCTCAAGCCGGGCTGGCGGCTGGAGAGGTACGGCATCGAGCAGCAGGCCGAGATCGTGAGACACGCCTTCTGGCTGAGGAACGGAGTCCAACTCGCCGGCGCGCCCGACGCGCGGGCCTACGATATGCTGGTTAACTTTCCCGGCGCGACGTGGGGATCGGCGCGATAGCCCGTGGTGCGGATCCTCGCCCGATCCCGTTCACCGCGCGTCGCGAGACCGTTTTCGCGCACTCTCGGGGCGGCCCGACCCGAACCTCAATGGCCCCCGCTATGACCGCCGTGCCCGCCACCGCCGTGACCGCCGTGACCGCCGTGACCGCCGCCGCCATGACCGCCGCCATATCCCCCGCGCATCCGATGGGTCGCGCGGGGAGCATAATAGGGGCTGTAATAGCCCGGCCCGTAGCCCGGGTAGCCGTAACCGTAGCCGTAGCCGTAGCCGTATCCGTAACCGTGGCCGTATCCGGGGCCGTAGCCGAGGCTGTAGACGCCCTGGCCGCCATGGCCGCCGTAAGACGCGCAGGCGCCGAGGGCGAGGGTCCCGGCAGCCAGGACAGTGACAGCGAGAAGTCGCCTGCCAATCATCGATCCGACTCCTAAAGGGTTGTTACGCTGGACTCTTGCGCGGGTGGCTGTGAATACGTGCTGAACCCCGCGGCGCGGCGTCCGGGCGGCCCAACCCGCGCCGGGCGAGGTCTGAGCCAGTTGGGGGGAGTTCGCCTCGCGGCGGGCCATCTGTTCCTCATCGGGGATCGACCGGGTAGCCCTGCGTGCCGAAGCAGTCGTCGTCGAGATAGCCGTTGCGGTCGTAGCCGTCGCAGCCGTTGTCCTTGTCGACGAAATAGCCGGCCAGCGCGCCGGCCGCCGCGCCCGCCAGCGCGAAGGTCCCGATATCGCCCCCGGTCGCCGCGGCGACGCCCGCACCGCCCGCCGCGCCGAGCGCGCCGCCCTCGACGGCGTAGTTTTCGGCGCAGGCCCCCAGCGTCATGGTCGAGATCGCCAGCGCCGGCGCCAGCAATAGCCTGGTGGTCATCATGCCTCTCCTTCGCCCCGCTGAATCCCCAGCGTCGAACAGACCCGTAGGTTCCCGAGGTCACAGCGTCGCCAGCGGCGGGAGCGCGTCCTTGTCGAGCGTACGGGACTTGTCGGCGAGCGGATATTTGAGACCGGTCGCGCAGTTGAACAGCACCACCTCGTCCTCGGGCTCGACCCAGCCCGCCGCCAGCGCCGTTCGATAGGCGGCGAGCGTCGCGCCGCCCTCGGGACAAAGCAGCAGGCCGTCCCGCTCCGCACAATCGGCGACTGCCTGGAGGATTGCCGGATCCCCCACCGCCATCGCCCTGCCGCCGCTCTCGCGCACGGCGCGCAGGATCAGGAAATCGCCGACCGCCTTGGGCACGCGGATGCCGGCCGCGACGGTGTGCGCGTCCTCCCAGCGCTCGGCGTGCTCCTCGCCGGCCTCGAACGCGCGGACGATCGGCGCGCAGCCGCTCGCCTGGACCGCGAACATCCTCGGCCGCTCGGGGCCGATCCAGCCCAGCGCCTCGAGCTCGGCGAAGGCCTTCCACATGCCGATGAGCCCCGTCCCGCCGCCGGTGGGATAGAAGATCGCCCTGGGCAGCCGCCAGCCCATCTGCGCGGCGAGCTCGAGCCCCATCGTCTTCTTGCCCTCGATCCGATAGGGTTCCTTGAGCGTGGAAAAATCGAACCACAGCCCTTCGGCGGCGCCCCTTCCCACGATCGCGCCGCATTCGTCGATCAGCCCGTTGACGCGATAGACCCGCGCGCCCTGCGCCGCGATTTCGCGGACGTTGATCTCGGGGGTGTCGTCGGGGCACAGCACCACCGTCTCGATCCCGGCGCGCGTGGCATAGGCGGCCAGCGCGGCCCCGGCGTTGCCATTGGTCGGCATCGCGATCCGGGTGACGCCCAGCTCCCTGGCCATCGCCACCGCCATGACCAGGCCGCGCGCCTTGAAGCTGCCGGTGGGAAGACGTCCCTCGTCCTTGACCAGCACATTGGGGGCGCCGCTCGCGGGGATCGGAATCAGCGGCGTCTCGCTCTCGCCCAGGCCGACGATGCTGGCGGTTCGGCGGACGGGCAGCAGCTCGCGCCACCTCCACAGATCCGTCGGGCGCGCGTCGAGCCGGTCGCGCGCGAGCGCCTTGCCCGCCGCCGCCAGATCGTAGCGGACGAGCAGCGGCTTGCCCGCCGCCGACAGCCCGTGCAGCCGGTCGGCCTCGTACCGCTCGCCGGTGAGCGAGCATTCGAGATGGGTTACAAAGGTTTGGCGTTCGGTGTTGAGATTTTCTGTAAGCATCAGTCGTATTTCACTCCCGGAAAGCCCTGTCCGCCGTCGGCGATGAAGGCGGCGATGCGCTCCTCGAACACCGGCAGCGGCACCGAACCCAGCGAGAGCAGCACATCGTGAAACTTGCGAATGTCGAACCTGGGCCCGAGCGCCTGCTCGGCGCGCGCGCGTTGTTTCCGGATCGTCATCTCGCCCAGCTTGTAGGCCAGCGCCTGGCCCGGCCAGCTTATGTAGCGATCGACCTCGGTCTCGACCTCGCGCGCGCTCAGCGCGGTGTGGTCGGCGAGATAGGCGATCGCCTGCTCGCGGCTCCAGCCCTTCGAATGGATGCCGGTGTCGATCACCAGCCTGGCGGCGCGCCACATCTCGTAGCTGAGCTTGCCGAAACGCTCATAGGGCGTGCGGTAGATCCCCATCTCCTCGCCGAGGAATTCGGTGTAGAGCCCCCAGCCCTCGCCGAAGCCCGAGAAATAGGTCTGGCGGCGGAACTTGGGCGCCGCCTCGCGCTCCAATGCCAGCGCCATCTGGAAGCTGTGCCCCGGCGCGCATTCGTGCAGGGTCAGTGCAGGGATGTTGTAGAGCGGCCGGCTCGACAGATCGTAGGTGTTCATCTGGCAGGCATCGAGCCCGCCGCGCCCGGCGGTGTAGAACGGCGCGATCGCCGGATCGACCGGGCGGATACCGAAGCGCTTCCTTGGCAGCAGCCCGAAGTACTTCTCGAGCACGTCGTCCACTCGCTTGGCGGCATAGGCGCTCACCCCCATCAGCTCGTCGGGAGTCTTGGCGACGAATTGCGGATCGGTGCGCAGGAAGGTGATGAACTCACCTAGCGTGCCTTTGAACCCCGCGTCGGCCTTCACTTTCTCCATCTCGGCGGTGATTCGCGCCACTTCGGCGAGGCCGGTCCGGTGGATCTCGTCCGCGGTGAGGTCGAGCGTTGTGTATTGCTTGATCTGCTGCGCGTAGAACGCCTTGCCGTCGGGCATCGCTTCTGCCGCGAGTGTCTTGCGCGCGCCGGTCAGGTATTCGTCGCGGTAGAAGGAGAGCAGCTTGCGGAAGGCGGGGACCGCGCTCTGCGCGATCGCCTGGCGCGCTTCGGCCTTGAGCTGCGCCGCCTCAGCCGCCGGAATGCGCGCCGGCATCTGCGCGAAGGCGGCCCAGAACGGGCTCTTCTCTGGATCGTCCACGACATGAGCCGCGATCGAGGCGTCGCGCCCCTCCAGCGTGACCGCCGGAACCGAGAACCCGCGCTTCAGCCCGCTGCGAGCATTGGCGATCTGCTCGTCGAAGAAGCGCGGCAGGTCGCGCATCCGGGCGATGTAGCGGCGATAGGCCTCGCCATCCTCGAGCGCGCGGGGCTCGGCGAGATAGCTCCAGAAATCGCTGTCGCTGTTGAACGGCATCTCCCATTCGCGGAAACGCGCATCGCCGATCTGCTCCTCGAGCAAAGTCCGGAACACCGCCGCGTCGATCTTTGCGGCAGGCGAAAGCTGCGCGGCGGCGATGGCGTCGAGCTGCGCCAGCGTCGCTCGGGCGCGCTCGGCGCGCGCGGTGTAAGCGGCGGGTGTTGCCGACCAGTATCGCTCGCCCGCCTCGGTGCTGCCATCGGGCTGCTCGATCTGGTGGTATTCGGCGAGCTGATAGGCATACCAGCTGTCGGTCAGCGCCGCGAGCCGGGCATCGGCCCCGGTATCCTGCGCCCGTGCCGGAACAGCCACGACAAGCGCCAGGATCGCGAGGAAGCCAAACCGTGCGCTCCGTGTGGGTGGCGGCGACAAGGGTGACACCTGTCGCCCATGTGTCACCCCACTCATGCCCCTGTTAAGTAACAATAAAAAGGCGAAAAAGCGACACATTGACCGCACAAGGGGGCCGCGATTTCGAGAACAGATCATGATTCGCGGATGATAGCAGCACCATCTCCGTGTAGGAAAACGCTTTCCCGCCGCGGCGCAGCCACTCAGTCCGGCTTCTTCGCGACGCCCACCATCGCGGGGCGGAGCAGCCGGTCCTTGATCATGTAACCGGGCTGCATCTCCTGCACCACCGTGCCGGGCTCGTGCTCCTCGCTGGGAATCTCGAGCATGGCCTGGTGCTGGTTGGGATCGAGCGGCAGGCCGGTGGCCGCGATGCGGGTGATGCCGTGCTGACCGAACACCTTGTCGAGCTCGCGCTGGGTTGCCTCGATCCCGGTGACGAACACCTTCATCCGCTCGTCATCGTGCAGCTCGGCCGGGATCGCCTCGATCGCGCGGGCCAGGTTGTCGGCCACGCTCAGAATGTCGCGGGCGAAACCTGTCGAGGCGTATGAACGCGCATCCTGCACTTCCTTCTCCATGCGGCGGCGCAGATTCTGCGTGTCGGCGCGGGCGTAGAGCACCTCCTGCTTCGCGGCATCGAGGTCGGCGCGCAACCGGGCGACGGGATCGTCGCCCTCCGCGTCCTTCGTCTCCTCGCCGCCTTCGCGAAGCTCCGGCGGAATACCTTCGAGCTCCTTCTCCACCGCTTCGTCGCGCGGCGTGTCCCTGGTGTCGTCGATCACGAAATTACCACCCTATCCGATACGTTTGGCCAGCTGGCGGGCCGTGAAATCCACCATGGGCACAACCCGCGCGTAATTCAACCGGGTGGGCCCGATCACGCCGAGCACGCCCACCACCCGTCCCTCGCGGTCGCGATAGGGCGAGGCGATGACCGAGGAGCCCGAGAGCGAGAACAGCCGGTTCTCGCTGCCGATGAAGATGCGCATCGCCTGTGCCCGGCGCGCGCGATCGAGCAGGCGCGCGACCGCCTCGCGGCTCTCGAGTTCCTCGAGCAGCGAACGAACGCGCTCGATGTCGCCGAGCGCGGCTTCGTCGAGCAGCTTGGCCTGGCCGCGCACGATCAGCACCGGGCGCCGCGCCGCATCCTCGCTCCACACCGCGAGGCCGCGGCTCACCAGGTCGGCGCTGGCGGCGTCGAGCGCGGACCTCCCGCCCGCGATCTCGGCGGCGATCTCGGTGGCGGCTTCGGACAGCGTCCGCCCGGTCATCCGCGCCTGGAGATAGTTCGCGGCCTGCTCGAGCGGGGCGTCGCCATCGGCGGTGTCGAACAGCCGGTTCTCGACCGCCCCGTCCTCGCCCACCAGCACCGCGAGCGCCCGGCCCGGCGCGATCCGCATCAGTTTGACCTGCGCCAGCCGCGGCTCGCGGGTGGGCACCATCACGATTCCGGCCGCGCCCGAGAGCTCGGAGAGCAGCGCGCTGGCCTGTTCGAGCGCCTGTTCGATCGGTCCGGCGCTGTGCAGACGCTGCTCGATCGCGGCGCGTTCGTGCTCGCTCGGCTCGCCCACCTGCATCATCGCGTCGACGAACAGCCTCAGCCCGCTCTCGGTCGGCATTCGCCCGGCACTGGTGTGGGGAGCGGCGAGCAAGCCCAAGCCCTCGAGCTCGGCCAGCACCGAACGGATCGAGGCCGGCGAAAGATTGACCCCACCGCCGCCCGCCAGCGCCTTCGATCCCACCGGATGCCCGCTGTCGAGATAGCCTTCGACGACCAGGCGGAAGATGTCGCGGGCGCGGTCTGTCATGTCGGTCAGCGGCGGGGACGGAGTGGGCGGCATGGGTATTTATCTAGACCCTCCCCTTGCGGCCTCAAGGGGCCACAGCCTACTAGCCCCCACCCCGTTCGCCCCGAGGCGCCGAAGCCGCATGGCCGAGGCGTCTCGAAGGGCCCTTCGAGACGGGCCTTCGCTAGCGCTCTGTCCCTCCTCGGGGCGAACGGATAAAGGTGACCAGATATGCGACCATCCGGCCGCGCGCCCGACGAAATGCGCGCCATCGCCATCGAAACCGGCTTCACGCGCCATGCCGAAGGCTCGTGCCTGATCGGCTTCGGCGACACCAAGGTGCTGTGCACCGCCAGCGTCGAGGACCGTATCCCGCCGTGGCTGCGCGGCAAGGGCTCGGGCTGGGTCACCGGCGAATACTCGATGCTGCCCCGCGCCACCCACACCCGTGGCGACCGCGAGGCGGCGCGCGGCAAGCAGTCCGGGCGGACGCAGGAAATCCAGCGACTTATCGGGCGTTCCTTACGCGCCGTGGTGGATCTGAGGAAGCTGGGCGAGCGCCAGATCGTGCTCGATTGCGACGTGATCCAGGCCGACGGCGGCACCCGCACGGCGGCGATCTCGGGCGCCTGGGTGGCGCTGCGCCTCGCGGTCGACGGGCTCCTCGAGACGGGCGCGCTCAAGGAGGACCCGATCATCGCCAAGGTGGCGGCGGTGTCCTGCGGCATTCACCAGGGCACGCCGGTGCTCGACCTTGACTATCCCGAGGACTCCTCGGCCGACGCCGACGCCAATTTCGTGCTGATCGAGGGCGGGAAGATCGCCGAGGTTCAGGCGACCGCCGAGGGCGTGTGCTACGACGAGGAAGCACTGCTGCGCCTGCTTCGCCTCGCCCGCATGGGCTGCGAGCGCATCTTCGCGGCGCAGGAAGCGGCGGTGCGGGGATGAGCGAATAGCCAAGCCCATGGTGCCCATTTCCCTCCCCCCGCTCGTCCTGAGCCTGTCGAAGGACGGCTGGCGGAACCGTCGCGCAGGCGTGCTTCGACAGGCTCAGCACGAGCGGGGGTTGTAAGATGCCGCGAAGACTCGGCTCGGGATCGCTGGTGATCGCCACGCACAACGCCGGCAAGCTGAAGGAGATCGCCGCGCTGCTCGAGCCGCATGGCGTCAAGTGCCTCAGCGCCGGCTCGCTCGGGCTGGCCGAGCCCGCCGAGACGGGCGCCAGCTTCGTCGAGAACGCGCTGCTCAAAGCGCGCGCGGCGGCGGAAGCCTCGGGCCTCGCGGCGCTGGCCGACGACAGCGGGCTGAGCGTCGCGGCGCTCGATGGGCGGCCCGGGGTCTACACCGCCGATTGGGCCGAACGGCAGTGGTTCGAGGGCAAGCCGGGGCGCGACTGGTACATGGCGATGGGCAAGGTGGAGGGGATGCTCCAGGCGCTCGGGCCCGGCGCTTTGCGCGCCTGCGCCTTCCACTGCGTGCTGGCGATCGCCTGGCCCGATGGCGAGAGCGCGGTATACGAGGGGACCGCGCCCGGAACGCTGACCTGGCCGCCGCGCGGGACGATGGGCTTCGGCTACGATCCGGTGTTCGTGCCGCTCGGCCGCGAGGAAACCTTCGCCGAACTCGATCCCGAGGAAAAGCATCGCATCAGTCACCGCGCCGACGCCTTCGCCAAGCTCGTCGCCGAGCAGTTCGGCTAGATCAGTAGGGGTTCTTTCCCATCACATTGCCCGCGGGATGATAGCGGCACACCAGCACGTCCTTGCCGTTGCCGGTGTCGAGGGCGCAGCCCACTTCCCTGGTTTCGCGCCACACGATCTGGGAATAGTGGCCCACGTCGGTCCAGTTGCCGGTCAGCGACACGTCGGGGAAGGCGGCGGGGCGGAAATAGCGACGTTCGTCGAGGAACATCCCGACCATCGCGGCGGAATCCCACGCGCCGGCGGTACCCATCCAAAGGTTCTCGCCGTTGTTCTTGCGGTCGGAAGGGCTGGCGTGTCGCAGCTGGCCGCGCGCGAGCATTTTCCTGGCGTAATCGCCGGCGTCGCGCGCCAGCGCGGAATTCCACGCCAGGGGCGGCAGGCCCAGCCGCGTCCGCTCCGCATTGTGGACCACAAGCAAGCGCTCGGCCTCGCTGGCGCGCGGTTGGGTATGCGGAATCTGCGCGCTCCGCAGCGGCGCGGCGCTTGCCGAAGCGGCGCCCGCTAGGGCACAAACAACGCCGAGCGCTTCGCGCAGACCCCACGAGGAACGAACCCGACCCATTACCTTCGCTCTACGCACTGACTGGTTAATTTTCCATGATCGAACCCGCCCCCCACGCCCTCCCTCTGGCCCTCTATGTGCATTGGCCATTCTGTCTGGCCAAATGCCCCTATTGCGACTTCAACAGCCATGTGCGGGATCGCATTTCGGTCGCGGATTGGGAGCGCGCGCTGCTCGCCGATCTGGAGCTTGAAGCGAGGCGCCCGGGCCGCGCACCGCTGGGAAGCGTGTTCTTCGGGGGCGGCACACCCAGCCTGATGCCGCCCGCGCTGGTCGCGAACATCCTCGCAGCGGCGGAGCGGCGGTTCGGTTTCGCCGAGGATATCGAGGTCACGCTCGAGGCCAACCCTTCCTCGGTCGAGGCCGACAATTTCGCGGCGCTCGCCGTCGCCGGGATCAACCGGGTCTCGCTGGGCGTGCAGGCGCTCGAGGACGCCGCGCTGCGGATGCTCGGCCGGCTGCATTCGGCGGACGAGGCGCTGGCCGCGCTGACCACGGCGCAGCGCCATTTCGCGCGCGTCTCGATCGATCTCATCTATGCCCGCCCGGATCAATCCGAAGCGGCGTGGCGGCGCGAGCTGGAACGCGCGCTCGGCTTCGGGACCGAGCACATCTCGCTCTATCAGCTCACCATCGAGCCGGGCACGCGCTTCGCCAGCGATGTGCGCCGGGGCGCCCTTCTCCCGCTGGACGATGACCGCGCCGCGGACCTTTTCGCCCTGACCCGCGCCGCCGCCGCCGCCGCGGGACTTCCCGCCTACGAGATCAGCAACCACGCGCGGCCCGGCCGCGAGAGCCGCCACAACCTCGTCTACTGGCGCTATCGGGACTACGCCGGGATCGGACCCGGCGCGCACGGGCGGCGCGGCGGGATCGCGACCGTCCGGCACCGCAAGCCCGAGAACTATCTGGCGGCGGTGGCGCGGCATGGGCATGGCGTGAGCGAGGAGCGCGTGCTCCCGGCGCGCGAACAGGCCGAGGAAGCGCTGATGATGGGGCTGAGGCTGGCCGAGGGGATCGACCCCGCCGCGCTGGCGCACCGCCTGGGGCTGGCGCGCGAGGCGATGATCGATGCCCGCAAGCTGGCGCTTTACGAAGCGCGGGGACTGGTGCGAACCGACGGGGCGCGGCTGATCGTGACCGAGCGCGGGATGCCGCTGCTCGACGCGCTGCTGCCCGAGTTGGTCGCGCTGGCGAGCGAGGCGGCATGACCGGCGCGGACATGCTGGAGGCCTGGCGCGGCCACCTTGCCGAGGGCCGCCGCCGCTCGCCGCATACCGTGCGCGCCTATGGCGGCGCGGCGGCGCGGCTGATCGCGCGGACCGCCGCGGAAAGCTGGCGCGATTTGGCGCGGATCGACGGCCCCGCCCTGCGCGCCCAGCTCGCCGCGCGCCGCGCGGAGGGGCTCGGCAATGTTTCGGCGGCGCGCGAGCTCTCGGCGCTCAAGGCTTTCATCGCCTTCGCCCGGGCGCGGGCGGGCGAGGCCGAGACCGCGCCGCCGCGGCTGCGCGGTCCGCGGATCAAGAAGGGCCTGCCCCGTCCGGTCACTCCCGACGAGGCGGTCAATCTCGCCGCCGAGGTCGCTGGCCAGGCGGAGGAGGAATGGATCGGCGCGCGCGACCGGGCGGTGCTGCTGCTGCTCTATGGCGCGGGCCTGCGGATCGCCGAGGCGCTGTCGCTCGGCGGCGCCGACCACCCGCTCGGCGAGCGGCTGACGGTCACCGGCAAGGGCAACAAGCAGCGCGTGGTCCCGATCCTGCCGATCGTGCGCGAGGCGGTGGCCGATTATGTCCGCCGCTGCCCCTGGCCGCCGTCACCATCCGAGCCGCTGTTTCGCGGCGCCAGGGGCGGGCCTTTGTCGCAGGGCATGGTCCAGAAGGCGGTGGCGCGGGCCCGCGCGGTGCTCGGCCTCCCCGCCACCGCCACGCCGCACGCGCTGCGCCACAGCTTCGCGACGCATCTGCTGAGCGCGGGCGCGGACCTCAGGAGCCTGCAGGAGCTGCTCGGCCACGCCAGCCTGGGCTCGACGCAGATCTACACCAAGGTCGATGCCGCGACGCTGCTCGACACTTATCGCGCCGCGCACCCCAGGGCGTGAGAGCTTGGCCTAGCGCTCGGCGCGCGGCTTCCAGGTGAGTACGCGCCAGATGTAGCCGAGGACCGCGAGCACCACGCAGCCAGCGACGATCCAGCCGAGAATATACTGCGATTCCGCCATCCACAGCGACAGCCGCCGCCCGCCCTCGACCAGCAGCAGGTTCCACACGAACACCCCCGCCGTGGTGAAGGCGACGAACTTGAGCTTGCTCATCCGCGACAGGCCCGCGGGCAAAGAGATCATCGTCCGCAGGAACGGCGAGAAACGCAACGCGAACACCACCCAGTGGCCGTGGCGGCGGAAGAACTTCTGCCCCTTCTCGACATCCTGCCATTCCAGCGTCAGCCAGCGGCCGTGTTTGGCTATGAAGGGCGCGAGCTTATGCTTGCCCCAGTATCGCCCGAGCCAGAACCA
>JAIETR010000019.1 GCA_019745075.1 Qipengyuania sp. | reverse complement strand
GAGCATGGGGGGCGAGCGGACCGGGGCCTTCGCCACCGGGCTCCTCGCCGCCTTCGTCGCCACGCCCTGCACCGGGCCCGCTCGGGCGAGCGCATCGCCCATCGCCGCCGAACCGAGCGCGGTGTCCATGCCGATCCTGACCGCGGTCGTTCCCCCCGCCAGCGTCATCGCCCCTCTCGGCGCGAATGCCGAGGCAATGTCGAGGATGCCCGCGCCATAGGTCGCGTCGATGCCGGCGGCGCCCGCATCGCGCGCGCTGTCGAGCAACAGCCGCACGATCTGCTGGCCGGTCAGATTGGGGAACGCCTGCGCCAGCAGCGCCACCGCGCCCGCCACTTGCGGTGTGGCGAAGCTGGTCCCCGAGAACAGCAGGTTGTAGGATCCACTCGCATCCTGGCCAACGAAGATCTGGCCGTTCTCATACACGCAGCAAATCCGTTCGCCGCGCGCGGTCAGATACCAGACCGCTTCGTTGCCGGCGCGCTGGCTGAAGGAGGAGATCTGGTTGCCCTCGTCGACCGAGCCGACGATGATCACATTGCTGCCGCCGGCCGCGCGGACTTGCTGCGCGAAAGCCGTCGGTTGATTGGGATCGGTGTTGGGCCTGTTGCCCGCGCCGCCATTGCCCGCCGCGACCACCACCACCACGCCCGCGGCCGAGGCGCGGGAGATCGCCCCGCGCAGAGCGCCGCCGATCCCGTCGCTGCCGCCGAGGCTGAGATTGATCGCCCGGGCCCCCGCCGCCACCGCGGCATCGACCCCGCGCGCGATCGTCGAATCGAGGAAGGTGCAGCTCGCCTCGGTGGTATTGGGTCCGGAAACGGCGCAGCTCCCGGGCTCGTCGGCCCGGAACACCAGCAGCCGGGCGTCGAAGGCGATGCCCATGACGCCGCTGCCGTTGCGCGCGGCGGCGGCGACCAGCGCGACATTGGTGCCGTGATCGTCCTCCGCGTCGATCGACCGGCCGCCGTTCGTCACGTCGCGCGAGGCGGCGAGGATGCGTCCGGCGAACTCGGGACTGTCGATATCGATTCCGGTATCGATGATGGCGATTGCCTGGCCGGCGCCGGTACGCCCGGCCTCCCAGGCGGCGATCGCGCCATGCTGTTGGGGACCGCTCGAGCGGCGGTATTCGGCGGTGTCGAAAATCGAAGGCGCGGGAGCCGGGGCCGGTGCGGGCGCCGGGGCGGGTGCAGGCGCGGGGGCCGGCGCGGGCGGCGGGGTCGAGATGGGCGCGCCGCCGCCTCCGCCGCCGCAGGCGCCGAGCGCGAGCGCCAGGGCGGATGCGGCGCACCACGAGAATCGCCGGCCAAGACCCTTGCCCGGCGCTCGAACATGCCATGTCTCCATGCCCGATCCCCTAGCGCGGAACTGCTGGCAGTATCCTTAATGACCCCGGCGCGACTTGCCGCGAGGGGACGAGCCGCCTAACCGCGGCGGCACCGCCGCGCAAGGAGCATCCATGACCGCCGAACTCGCCGCCCTGATCGAGGATGCCTGGGAGCGCCGCGACGAGGTTTCCGCGGCCGACCGCCCGGTCGCCGAGGCGGTGGCCGCGGCGCTGGCGATGCTCGATGCCGGCACCGGGCGCGTGGCCGAGCCCGATGGCAACGGTGGCTGGCGCGTCAACCAGTGGCTGAAGAAGGCGGTCCTGCTGTCCTTTCGCCTCACCGACAACCGGCTGGTCGAGGGCGGCAGCGCGGGCCATCCGGCCTACGACAAGGTGCCCGGCAAATTCGCCGGCTGGGACGAGGCGCGCTTCCGCGCCGCCGGCATCCGCGTGGTGCCCGGCGCCGTCGCGCGCGCGGGGGCCTTCATCGCGCCCGGCTGCGTGCTGATGCCCAGCTTCGTCAACATCGGCGCCTATGTCGGCGAAGGCACGATGGTCGATACCTGGGCCTCGATCGGCTCCTGCGCGCAGATCGGAAAGGGGTGCCATATCTCGGCGGGCGCGGGCATCGGCGGGGTGCTCGAACCGATGCAGGCCAATCCCACGATCGTCGGGGACAATTGCTTCATCGGCGCGCGCTCGGAAATCGTCGAGGGCGTGATCGTCGGCGAAGGCAGCGTGGTGGCGATGGGCGTCTTCATCACCCAATCCACCAAGATCGTGCATCGCCGCGGCGGCGAGGTGATCCGCGGTCATATTCCGCCCTATTCGGTGGTCGTCCCCGGCACGCTGCCCGATCCGGACGGCGGCCCGGCGCTCGCCTGCGCGGTCATCGTCAAGACGGTCGACGCCGGCACCCGCGCCAAGACCGGAATAAACGAGCTCTTGCGCGATTGAAGCTTTGGCTGGAACATCCGCGCGGATCGCGCCGTTTGGGCCGCACGACAGGAGGCGAGCATGCACACCGAAGGCAACGAGGTTCACGTCAGCGAGGAGGAGGCCAGCGGCGGGTCGAAGGAAGGCGTGGTGCGCTGGGTGCTGATTTTCGGCCTGATCCTCGCCATCGGCGCGCTGTCGCTCATCTGGATCGCCGGCGCGCGGAGCAGCAGCGACCCCGACGCCGACAACGCCAATGTCAGCGCCAAGATCGCCGCCCAGAAGGAGCGCGATTCGGCCAGCGAAGCGGCGCCCCTGCCGGCTCAGACCTCGAACGACGAACAGGCCGTTCAGAACAACCTCAACGTGGTCAAGAACTGACCCACCGGGCAAGCCGGGATTGGCCTGACCCAGTCTGGCTATCGGCCGGTTCCCACCGCGGGCGTTTCCAGCGGGGCGAGGCCCTTCTGGCTCGCCGCCACCGCCTCGGCGCGCCGCAGCACGCGCAGGATGTTGCGCGAGGCGAGCTTTTCCAGCTCCGGCTGCGACCAGCCGCGCCGCGCCAGCTCGGCGAACAGCACCGGATAGCCGGCCACGTCCTCCGCCCCCCGCGGGCCGGTCTCCATGCCGTCGTAGTCGCCGCCCAGGCCGACATGATCGACCCCCGCGATCCTGCGAACATGGTCGATGTGGTCGGCCCATTGCGCCACGGTCGCCACGGGACGCGGGTGCGCCGCGGTCCAGGCCGCGGTTCCCGACGTCACCGCCTTCGGATCGCCGGGATATAGACTGCCGAGCCTCGCGGTCTCGCCCGCCCGGTCCGCGCTCCACTGGCGATAGGCCTCGCTCACGAACGCCGGGTAAGCGACCGCCATCGCCACCCCGCCGTTGGCGGGCAGACGCGCGAGCACGCTGTCGGGCACATTGCGCGGGTGGCCGTCGATCGCGCGGACGCCCGAATGGCTGAAGATGACCGGCGCCCTGGTCTCGTCGAGCGCATCGATCATCGTCTCCTCGCTGACATGGCTGAGGTCGACCAGCATGCCGAGCCGGTTCATCTCGCGCACCACCATGCGGCCGAACCCGGTGAGGCCGCCGTGCCGCGGCGCATCGGTCGCGCTGTCGGCCCATGTCAGGGTCTTCGAATGGGTCAGCGTGAGGTAGCGGGCGCCCAGATCGTAGCTCTGGCGCAGCACCGCCAGGCTCTCGCCGATCGAATTGCCGCCTTCCATGCCGAGCAGCGAGGCGATCTGGCCGCGCTTCATCGCCGCCGCCGCCTGGTCGGCGGTGGTCACGAAGGCGAGATCCCTGCGATGGCGCGCCATCAGCCGCTTCATCACATCGATCTGCTCGAGCACGGCGACCACCGCCTGCGGCTCGGGGAGCGCGGCCGAGACATAGACCGACCAGAACTGCCCGCCCACGCGGCCCTTGCGCAGCCGCGGCAGGTCGGTGTGCATGCCCAACGGGCCATCGTCGGCCGAGGGCGCCCGGCTGCTGTCGTCGAAATCGAAGCCGGCGATGACGTTGCGGTAGCGGCCGCGCAGCGCCTCGGGCACGTCGTTGTGGCCGTCGAACACCGGGGCGGCGCGCAGGGCGGCCTCGGCGACCTGCTCGGGCGTGCGCTGCCGCGCCGCGAGCGGTGCCGAGCACAGCGCGAGCGCGCCCAGCGCGGCGAAGATGGTTTTCATGGCGGGGGCTGTAATGGCCGGACTCCCCGGATTTGCGATCGAGCGAGACGCTTCCAGGGTCCGTTCCCCTGGGGAAGGTCGTGCGCGCGCGGGCACGGTGGGGGGCTGTCGCATCGCGTGCCCCGGCTGGCGCTCCAGCCGGTGCGGGCGTGGCTCGCCCCGTGGACGGGCGGCGTCACGAACTGGCCGTTCGCGCGCCGCCCAACCTGTCACCGACACGTCGAGCAAATGGATCGATCGACGCGCTTCAATCTTCCGATCGAATATGCTCAGCTCATGTGCTTCGAGACGGCGCCCGTCATCTTGAACATCGAGATCTGGTCCTTGCCGATCACCCTGCCGAGCTTGTCGTCGGGGTTGATCATCCGCTTGTCCTTCGTGTCCTGCAGCTTGTTCGCCTTGATGTGGTCCCACACCTTCGAGGTCACCTGGGCGCGGGTCAACGGACCCTTGCCGCACACCGCCTCGAGCTCGGGCGAGAGGGTCACCGGCTTCTGGAGCGCATTGTTCTTGCCAGCCATGATCGTAGTTCCTTTCCTTGTCAGGCCTGCTTCACCAATTCTTCGTTGAGCGGCACGGCGCGATGGCAGGCGCACTCACCGGGCCAACTTGCCCGCGCCGAGGGCGGCTCGCCAAGGGGAAAGCGGCGGAAAGCCGGTTTTATCCGCAGTCTCGCGCGTTTTTCGGCGATTTCATGGCTGGAATTGCGCCGGCGGGGTCCGCTAAGCGCCCGTTAACCTCGGTTTGGGCACAGATCGAGACAGCCAGGCGTATTCCCGCGACGGCTGGGGAGCAGTCATTCATGAACACGGGTCGCACCATCCTGTCGTCGATTCTCGCATTGTCGCTCGCAGCCTGCGGCGGCGGGGGAGGTTCGGGAGGCGCCACCGGCGGCACCGGAGGCGGTGGGGGCGGGGGCAGCATCGGCGCTACCTGCAGCTATGCCTCGCGCGCGCAGTGGGTGCGCGACACCATGAACGAGTGGTATCTCTTCCCCGAGCTGCTCGACCTCTCGGTCAACGCCGCCAGCTTCACCGACATCCAGGCCTATATCGACGCCCTGGTCGCGCCCGCGCGCGCCCAGTCGAAGGACCGCTATTTCAGCTACATCACCTCGATCGCCGAGGAAAACGCGCTGATCCGGACCGGCGCCAACGCGGGGTTCGGAATCCGCCTGTCCTACGACACCACGGCCAACCGGGTCTATGTGATGGAAGCCTTCGAGACCGCCCCCGGGTTCGGGGCGGGGATGGACCGCGGCACCGAACTGCTCACCATCGACGGCAAGAGCGTCGCCTCGCTGATGGCCTCGGGCGGTTCGACCGCCGTTTCCGACGCACTCGGTCCGACCGAGGCCGGGGTCACGCGCACCATCGGGTTTCGCACCGTCGAGGGCACCGAGCTGACCGCCACGATCGCCAAGGCCGAGTATAGTCTCGATCCGATTTCCGACCGCTACGGCGTGAAAATCCTGGACGACGGCACCGGCCCGGTGGGCTACGTCAATCTGCGCACCTTCATCGTCCAGGACGCCGACAATCAGCTGCGCGCCGCTTTTCAGCAGTTCAAGAGCGCGGGGATCGCCAAGGTGATCCTCGATTTCCGTTACAACGGCGGCGGGCTGGTCTCGATCGCCAAGCTGCTTGGCGATCTGATGGCCGCGGACAAGGTCGGCCAGGTGTTCGCGCGCACCACGCTCAGGCCTGCGAAGGCGTCCGAAAACAAAACCGATCTGTTCGCCGCCCAGCCGCAGGCGATCGCGGCGATGAAGGTCGCGGTGATCGGCCGCCAGGGCACGGCGTCGGCGAGCGAGCTGGTGGCCAATGCCTTCATTCCCTACCTCGGCGCCAATCTCGCGCTGGTGGGGGCGAACACCTATGGCAAGCCCGTGGGGCAATACGCCTTCGACCGCTCGGCCTGCGACGACCGCCTGCGCGCGGTCGCGTTCCGCACCGTCAATCGCGACGGCGCCGGCGATTACTATACCGGCCTGGCTTCGGTGATGCCGCGCACCTGCGCGGCCACGGACAATTTCACGAGGCAGCTCGGCGATCCCGCGGAGAACTCGGTGAGCGTGGCCCTGGACTTCCTGGCCGGACGGCTGTGCGTGCCGATCGACGGCGCGGCGCCATTGGGCGCGGAAGGCGGGGTGGAACGCTATCAGTTGCTCCGGCCGCGCAACCCCAATGCCGCGCAGCGCGACAACCCGGCGCTGTTCTGAGCGGCCCGGAGCGGGGCACAGCCGTCAGGGGTTGGCGGGCCCGGAAAAGGGGTTGCGGTCGGTCCAGGCGCAGCCGCCGCGCTGCTCCTCGCCCAGCCGCAGCGTCACGGCGAAGGGATAGCTCCGGTCGCTCATTCCATCCGAGCACGGCGCCTGGGTGATCGCCATGTCGAGCGGAGCGCCGTTCCACATGCCGCTGAAGCCGAGCCCGTTGTTGCCGGCGAAGCGGCGCACCGCGATGGTGTCGCCCTGCCGATTCTCCGGGGTCGAAAAGACCATCCCGCCGCCCCGGACCGTCCCGCCCCAGAACGGCTCGGTACCGAGGAAGCGAATCGTTTCATCGGCGGCGATCGCGGCGAACGGAACCTGGGCCCCCGAGCCTTCCAGGCGTCGCGCCGGATCTTCGCTTGCGGCGGGCGCGCGGCGCTCGCCCGCCGGTTGGCAGCCCGCGGCGAATGCGATCAGGATCGCCGCCGCCGCACCGGTCATCGCGGTTCGCATCGCGCCGTCATGCGGACACGGTCGCGAGCTTGTCAATCGCGCGTCAGCGGCGTCCGAAGATGCGCGCCCACAGCCCGCTCTTCTGCGGCTTGTCGAGCAATTCGCCATCCACCAGCGCGCGGCGGCGCAGTTCGGTGACGGTCGGGGGGGCCTTTTCCTCCTCGACCGCAACCTTGCGCTGGATGAAGCCCTCGCCAAAGCTCTCGGCGATGAGGCTCGCGCTCTCGTTGCGGACCAGTTTCAACGCCGGGCCTCCCTCGCCGTTGCCCGTGCCGTGGATCGCCACCGCCTCGGGACGCATGTCGACCATGCCGGCGACCACCGGGATCGCGCGCGGCAGCCCGCGGATAGCGCATTCGGTGCCAACCGCCTGGTGCCAGCGCAGCGCGCGCCACCAGCAGCCGAGCACGAACTCCACATAACGCAGCGGCGCCGCGGCCGGCTCGCCATCGCGGAAGAAGTGGCGCTGCTTGTGGTGCGCGAGCCTGGTGTTGAGGAGATCGAGCCCCTCGATGTCCATATGGACCTCGATGTCTTCCTCGTTGCCAGCCCACCGCGGCATTTCGGCGTGGCATTCGTCCAGCAATTGCCAGTGGACGGCGCTGGAAAACGCATAGGCTTCGTCGGTATAGATGCCCAGCACCACATAGGGGTGGTGGGTCCGCCCCTTCTCGAAATCGCGGTCGCTTTCGTTGGCGATGGCGATGGTGACCCCGGTCACCGGATCGCCTTCGTGCATCGCGATCGCCTCCCCCATCTCCTCCCAGCCCGAGAGCACCACCGCCTCGCGGGGCAGCTCGAGGCAGGTCCAGGCGAGTTCGGTGTCGAGCGCGGCGAGTGCCTCCGCCAGCAGAGCCTCGGCCTCGTCGAACGCGCCCGCGCCGAACAGCGCGTGCATGTCCTGGGTCCAGGCCGCTTCACCCTCCTCGGTGGCGAACATCCGCTGCAGCTCGTGCATCCTCAATCCCCATTCGCTTGGGATGCGCGACCCGCTCGCGACATCCGGACAATTCCTCACTACCGGATTAACCTAGCGCCTAAACCTTTATGAGCCGCTTACGGGGCGCGGTTGCCGGCTCGTTTCCCCGCGTCGTTACCAACAGGTGAAGGAGCGCGGGAACGCGCGCGGCGGTGCGGCGCGTCACGCGATCGGCCTGCCGATCCTGGTCCTTCGTGCGCCGCGCCGACTGTCGCCTGGCGTGAATCCCGAGGCCGACCCTCAGCGGTTGGCGGCGATCCAGTCCTCGACCGCCGGGGCGATCTTCTCGCGCCAGCGGCTGCCGTTGAAGATGCCGTAATGCCCTGCCCCCTCGGCCAGCAGATAGCGCTTCTTCCTCGCCGCCAGACCCGTCGCCAGCTCGAGCGCGGCCCTGGTCTGGCCGAGGCCCGAGATATCGTCGCGCTCGCCCTCGATCGCCAGCAGCGCGGTGTCCTCGATCCGGGCCAGGTCGATCGCCTCGCCGCGATGGCGGAAAGTTCCGTTCGGCAACGAGTGCTTCTGGAACACCTCCTCCACGGTCTGGAGGTAGAACTCGGCGGTCATGTCGCAGACGCTGCGGTATTCCTCGTAGAACGCCTTGGTCCCGCGCGCGCCTTCCTGGTCGCCGATGGTGAGGTGCTTGAACATCTCCCAATGGCTCATCAAATGGTTGCCCAGGTTCATCGACATGAAACCGGCGAGTTGCAGGAAGCCCGGATAGACCCGCCGCCCGGCGCCGCGATATTGCAGCGGAACGGTGGCGATCACGCTCTGGCGGAACCATTCGATCGGGCGCTCCATCGCCAGATCGTTGACCGTGGTCGGCGATTCGCGCGTATCGATCGGCCCGCCCATCATCGTCAGCGTGCGCGGCGCGGCCGGGCTGTCGTGCATATTGAGCAGCGCTGTCGCCGCGAACACCGGGACCGAGGGCTGGCACACCGCCATCGCGTGCACGCCGCCCGCCGCGTTCCTGGCGGCGATGTGCTCGAGGAAGGCGACGACATAGTCGATGTAGTCGTCGAGGTCGAAGCGTCCTTCCGACAGCGACACGTCGCGGGCGTCGGCCCAGTCGGTGATGTAGACCTCGCAGCTTTCGAGCATCCGCGCGACCGTGCCGCGCAGCAGCGTGGCGTAATGCCCGCTCATCGGCGCGACGATCAGCAGCCGCGGCGCATCCTCGCCGAGGCCGTCATGGCTGAACCGCCGCAAATCGCCGAACGGCCGGTTGAGCACGATCGCCTCGGTAACGGGATAGGCCGCGCCGGCGACCGAGACACTCTCGATGCCGAATTCGGGCTTGCCGCGCGGCGCCGTGGCATGGGCGAACACCTCGAGCGCGCTGGCCGCCATCGGGCCCAGGCCCAGGTAGCCCCCCATGTAATTCAGGGGAAGGACGGGGTTGGAGAGCATTTCCGCCCCGATCGAAGCCCAGGCGCTGGCGATGTTGAGCCAGCTGCGCTGAAGCTCGTGCGCGTTGTAAAGCAATAGGTTACCCCTGCGGCGCCCGTCATCTGGGCCGGTTCTGCCGCTGGAATGTGGCGCGTCCGACTTGTTTGTGCAACGCACAATACTGCAATTCGGGTACGCATGCTGTGGATTTATCCGGCCCGCGTCCCTACTTCGCACGCATGGACGGAGCTGACACCGGAACGGCGAGCGGGGCCGAGGCGCCTGCCGACGCCCCCCCCGATCCCATTGCCGACACCAGGCCCCCCAAGGCGAAATCGCTGCGGCCGCTGAAGATGATCTGGCGGCAGGCGCTGAACTACCCCGCGCACATCGCGCTGGCGCTGCTGGCCCTGACGATCACCGCGAGCGCCACGCTGGCGATTCCGGCCTATTTCAAGGTCATCATCGACCAGGGCTTCGCCCCCGGGTCCGACATGGGGCGCATCGACCACGCCTTCGAGCTGATGGCGATGGTCGTGGTGGTTCTCGCCCTCGGAACCGCGCTGCGGTTCTACTTCGTGAGCTGGCTCGGCGAGCGGGTGGTCGCCGACATCCGCGGCAAGGTCCAGGCCAACCTCCTGCGTCTCGAACCGGGCTTCTACGAGGAAAACAGCCCGCGTGAGATTTCCAGCCGGATGACCAGCGACACGGTGCTCATCGAGCAGGTGGTCGGGACCACGATCTCGGTGGCGCTCCGCAACTCGCTGATGGCGGTCGGCGGCACGATCTACCTGTTCTGGCTGGTTCCCCAGCTCACCTTGTGGATGGTCGTGCTGATTCCCGCCGTCGTGGTCCCGATCGCGGTCTTCGGGCGGCGGCTGCGGGCGGTCTCGCGCACCAGCCAGGACCGGGTGGCCGAGATCGGCGCGTTGGTGACCGAGGTGCTGGCGGCGATGAAGATCGTGCAGGCCTTCAACCAGGAGAATCGCGAGCGCGACCGCTTCATCGCCGCGGTGGAGCATTCGTTCGCCACCGCGCGGCGGCGCATCCTGATCCGCGCGGCGATGACCTCGATCGTCATCCTGATCGTGTTCGGCGGCATCGTCCTGTTGATGTACCGCGGAGCTGTCGGCGTCGCGAGCGGCTCGATCAGCGGCGGCACCATCGCCGCGGTGGTGATCACCGCCGGCCTGGTCGCGGGCGCCTTCGGCTCTCTGGCCGAGGTTTACGGCGACCTGCTGCGCGGCGCGGGCGCGGCCAGCCGCTTGAACGAACTGCTCGAGGAGGCGCCCGCCATCGCCCCGCCCGCGCGCCCGCAGCCCCTGCCCCGGCCGCCGCGCGGCAGCCTGTCGTTCCGCAACGTCGCCTTCCGCTATCCGACCCGGCCCGAGGTGCCCGCTCTCACCGACTTCAGCCTCGAGGTGGAGCCGGGCGAGACCGTGGCCATCGTCGGCCCCTCGGGCGCGGGCAAATCGACGATCTTCCAGCTCGCCGAGCGCTTCTACGATCCGCAGGCGGGCACCATTCGCCTCGACGGCATCCCGCTCACCGCCGCCGATCCGGCGGACATCCGCGAACGCATCGCTTTCGTGCCGCAGGACGGGGTCCTGTTCAGCGCCGATGCGCGCGACAATCTGCGCTACGGCCGCTGGGACGCGAGCGACGCGGAGATCTGGGACGCGGCCCGCGCCGCCAATGCCGCCGGCTTCCTCGAACGGCTGCCGCAGGGGCTCGATACCTTCCTGGGGGAAAACGGCACGCGGCTGTCGGGCGGTCAGCAGCAGCGCCTCGCCATCGCCCGGGCGCTGCTGCGCGATGCGCCGATCCTGCTGCTCGACGAGGCGACCAGCGCATTGGACGCCGAAAGCGAGCGGCTGGTGCAGGACGCGCTCGAACGGCTGATGGAAACCCGCACCACGCTGGTCATCGCCCACCGGCTCGCGACCGTGCGCGCCGCCGACCGGATCGTGGTGATGGAGGATGGCCGCATCGTCGAGCAGGGCACGCACGCCGCGCTCGCCAGGGCCGGCGGGCTCTATGCCCGGCTCGCCCGGCTGCAGTTCGCCGCAGAGCCGGCCTGAACGCTTCGACCGACGCCATTGCCACGCCGACGAACGACATCGCGCGGCGGTGACGATCGGCTAGGCTGCGCGCCATAGCCAGCGAATCACTTCATGATTCTGGTTGTTTTTTTCAACGCGATGTGCCATTGTGGTTCCAAACCCTCTGTTGCCCGGTGGATGCCGCAGCTGGCGGATTGGAGGCAATTCACTGTTCGGGTGTCGCCTTCGTGTCGCCTTTGAGCCCAGTTCCTAGCAAAAACAACCACTTCGCAGATCCCGCGCAAACCAAGTCCCTTTCGGAGAGACCATCATCGTGATCAGACTCGCCCTTGCCGCCGGCGCCGCCGCGCTCGTCGTCGCCGCTCCCGCCGCGGCCCAGCAAGCCCCGCCGGCCGCGGCTCCGGCCCGGCTCCCGACCATGAACTTCGGCACCTGGGGCTTCGATCCGGCGGCGCTCGACAAGACGGTCGATCCCGGCGACGACTTCTTCGCATTTGCCAACAAGAGCTGGCTCGAGGCGAACCCGCTGCCGGCCGAGTTCAGCCGCTTCGGCGCCTTCAACCTGCTGGCCGAAAAATCGACCGCCGACGTGAAGAAGCTGGTCGACGAGCTCGTCGCGAAGGACCCCGCGACGCTGACCGACGACGAGGCGCGGATCGTCGGCGCCTATCGCGCCTTCTTCGACACCGCCGCCATCGACGCGGCGGGCCTGGCTCCCGCGCAGCCCTATCTCGCCCGGATCAAGGGTGCGGCGACGCTGGGCGCGCTGGCGCGGCTGTGGGGCGAGCCCGGCATCCCCTCGCCCGTCGGCGGCTTCGTAAACGTCGATGCCAAGGAGCCGACCCGCTATTCGGTCTATGTCGGCTCCGGCGGACTGGGGCTGCCAGACCGCGACTATTACCTCAACAGCGCGCCCAAGGACGTGGAGATCCAGGGCAAGTACAAGGACTATCTGACCTTCCTGCTGGGCCAGGCGGGCTATGCGGATGCGGCCGGCATGGCGGGGAAGGTCTATGCCTTCGAGGACCGGATCGCCCGCACCGTGAGCTGGGACCGCGCGACCCGGCGCAACCGCGATCTGACCTACAACGCGCTGACCCCCGCGCAGCTGGCCGCGCTCGATCCCGCTTTCCCGGTCGCGGAGATGCTGGCGGCGATGGGCTTCGGCAAGACCGACCGCTTCATCGTGGGCGATCTGAAACCGACCGCGGCGCGAGCTGCCGAGCTGAAGCTGGACGCGGCGACGCTCGCGAAGATCGGCGGCGGCACGCCGGCGATGCTGGCGCTGGTGCGCGCCACTCCGATCGAGGTGTTGCAGGCCTGGACGGTCAAGAGCTTCCTGTCCGGTAATGCCCCGGTGCTGCCGAGCGCGATCGACCAGGCGAACTTCGCATTCTACGGCACCGTGCTCAGCGGGACGCCCGAGCAACGGCCGCGGTGGAAGCGCGCCATTGCCGAGACCGAAGGCTTGATCGGCGAGCGTGTCGGCGCCGCCTATGTCGCACGCTATTTCCCGCCCGCGAGCAAGGCGGCGATGGACGCGCTGGTCGTCAATCTGCGCAGGGCGATGGCGATCAGCATCCAGGCCAATTCCTGGATGAGCGCGGCCACCAAGAAGGAAGCGCTGGCCAAGCTCGATGCGTTCGATCCCAAGATCGGCTATCGCGACAATCTCGAGGTTTACGAGGGTCTTCGCATCGCGCCGGGCGCCCCGCTCGGCAATCGCATGGCGGCAGCGCGCTGGGAGACCGCCTACGAACTCGGCAAACTCGGGGGGCCGATCGACCGCACCGAATGGGGCATGCTGCCGCAGACGGTGAACGCCTATTACAACCCCACCAAGAACGAGATCGTGTTCCCCGCGGGCATCCTCCAGCAGCCCTTCTACGGCCTGACGGCGGATGCGGCGGTCAACTATGGCGGCATCGGCGCGGTGATCGGGCATGAGATGGGCCACGGCTTCGACGACCAGGGCTCCAAGTCCGACGGCACCGGCATGCTGCGCAACTGGTGGACCGACGCCGACCGCGCCGCCTTCGACAAGAAGGGCGACGCGCTGGTCGGGCAGTACGCGGCCTTCTGCCCGCTCGACGACGGCAAGACCTGCGTCAACGGGCGGCTCACGCTGGGCGAGAACATCGGCGACGTGGGCGGGCTCAACCTCGCCTACCGCGCCTACAAGCTGTCGCTGAACGGCAAGCCGGACAAGGCGATCGACGGGCTCACCGGCGACCAGCGCTTCTTCCTTGCCTGGGCGCAGGTGTGGCGCTCGCAGCAGCGCGAGGCGTCCGCCCGCCAGCGGCTGCGCACCGACAGCCACAGCCCCGAGGAGTACCGCGTCAACGGCGTCGTCCGCCAGATGGATGCCTGGTACAAGGCCTTCAACGTGACCCCGGGCGACGCGCTCTATCTGCCGCCGGAACAGCGCGTCGTCATCTGGTAGGCCGGGCCTTCCCAAACGGTATCGGGGGCGTCAGGTCGGCTTGACTTGGCGCCCCCTTCCGTCTTGGGCGCGCGCATGAACGAGACCCTCACCGCCATCCTGCTCGGCATCGTCGAGGGGGTGACCGAATTCATCCCCGTATCCTCGACCGGGCACCTGATCCTCGCCACCGAGCTGTTCGGTTACGACGCGGCGCAATGGGCGCTGTTCAATGTCGTCATCCAGCTGGGTGCGATCCTGGCGGTGGTCTATCAGTACTGGGGCACTTTCTGGCAGGCGCTGCTCGATCTGCTCGGCTGGAAGCCGCGGGGGGTGCGCTTCGCGCGCAACATCCTGGTCGCCTTCCTACCCTCGGCGGTGCTGGGTCTGGCGCTCAAGGACTATATCGACATCCTGCTCGGCAGCCCCGAAGTCGTCGGCTGGGCGCTGATCGCGGGCGGCGTGGCGATCCTGGCGATCGAGAAGGTCGCCAAGCCCGACGGCGAGGATGGCGTGGCCGATCTGCCGCTGAAGCAGGTCGTCGGCGTGGGCCTCGCCCAATGCCTGTCGATGATCCCCGGCGTCAGCCGTTCGGGCGCGACCATCATGGGCGCGCTGGCGATGGGCGTGAACCGCAAGACCGCCGCGGAATTTTCCTTCTTCCTCGCCGTGCCCACGATGCTGGGCGCCACCACGCTCGAGCTGGCGACCAAGTCCGACGAGCTGACGAGCGGTTCGGGCAGCGTCGGCTGGGGCGAGGTGGCGATCGGCTTCGCGGTCAGCTTCGTCGTCGCGCTGATCGTGATCCGCGCCTTCGTCGCCTATGTCAGCCGCCACGGCTTCGCGCCCTTTGCCTGGTACCGGATCGTGGCGGGCGCGGCGGCAGTGGTGTGGCTCGCGAGCCGCTGATTGGGGCGTTCGCCACATTTTCGACATATGGCCGGAACCAAAGCCCGCGCGAGCGCTTTGGGGCTTAACGCAAAGCAGCTTTCCGGGCCGAAGACCAATGGGATTGTGATCGTGATCGTGGTCGGCGCCATTCTCGGATGGCTGGCCGCAATCGTCGTCGAGCGTGACGACCGCGTCGGCGCGGCGATCTGTGTGCTGGCCGGCACGGTCGGCTCGGTCGCAGCGGCGGTGCTGGCGGGCGATGTCCCGCTCGCTATCGGCGTCAGCGCCGAGCAACTCCTGTGGGGCGTGGCCGGCGCAATCCTGGCGATCGTCGCCATCAACGCGGCGGTGGTGACGCGACTGGGCACAAAAGCCGGAAGCGTTTGACAACCCGGCGGGCCAGCGGCACCACCGCGCCCGTCCATTCTTTAAAAAGGGGAAATGGAATGAAGACCGTACTCAAGACCTCGATGCTGGCCGCCGCGCTGAGCTTCGGCCTCGCCGCCTGCGACGGCCCGAAGGAAAACGCGATGGAAGACGCCGGCGAAGCCAAGGCCGAGGCCACGGAAGCCGCTGCCGAGGCCTCCGCGGCCGCCGGTCAGATCACGGACGCGCAGGCGGACAAAATGATCGACAAGGGCGAAGCCAAGGCCGACGCGATGGAAAAGCAGGGCGAGGCAATGGACGCCGGCGCCACACCGACCGCGACCACGACCCCGATGTAATTCGGCTTCGCTCGCAAGAATACATGTGCGGCCCCGGAGCGATCCGGGGCCGTTTTCCTTGGGGGCAGTCAGACCGGCGCCGCGCCGCTCCCCCGCCCGCCGCGCAGCAGATATTCCTGCGTGCCGCGGTTGAGCACATCGTCGATATCGATCACCGCGCTGTTGGCGTAGGTAAAGGCCGGCGGCAGGCTGCGGTAGAGCCGCTCGAAATCGCGCTCCACCGTCTGGTGGTAGAGATCCTCGAAGCTCTCGATCGCGAAGTAGGTCGGCTGGAGATCGTCGATCACATAGTCGGTGCGCATCACCCGATCGACGTTGAGCATGATCCGGTTGGGGCTTTTCGCCTCGGTCGCATAGACCACCTCGGTCGGGCCGGAGAGGATGCCCGCGCCATAGGCCTTGACCCCGTCGGCTTCCTGGATCAGCCCGAACTCGACCGTGTACCAGTAGAGAGCGCCCAATGCCTTCAGCCGGTTGAAGCGCATGGCCTTCCACCCGGCGCGGCCGTATTCCTGCATGTAGTCGGCATAGACCGGGTCGGTCAGCATCGGGACATGACCGAACACGTCGTGGAAGACGTCGGGCTCCTGGATATAATCGAAGGTCTCGCGGGTGCGGATGAAGTTGCCCGCCGGAAATCGCCGGTTGGCGAGGTGCCAGAAGAACACGTGGTCGGGGATCAGCATGGGCACCGGCACCACGCTCCAACCGGTGAGGTTGCCCAAGTCCTCGCTCAGCTTGCCGAACTCGGGCACGCCGCCGCGGTTGAGGCTGAGCTTCTGCAGGCCGGCCATGAAGGCGCTCGCCGCGCGGCCGGGCAGCACGTCCATCTGGCGCGCGAACAGATCGTTCCAGATCGCGTGATCGTCGCTCGTATAGTCCGCCTGCCTGGGCTCGAGCCAGTCCTCGCCGACATGCGCGGGACGCCTGAGCGGCGCGGTGAAGACCTCGGCCGGCAGCTCGGGCAGGCGCGAAAAATCGGTCGCGGGATCGGCGAGGGAGGCCATCGGATCAATCTACCCTGTTGTCGGCGCGGTTACAATTCACCCCAGCACCGCCTCGGCCTTGACGATTTGCCGCCCGTCGCCCGCGAAGGCGGCCAGCTCCAGGCTGTCGCCGGCGCCGCGCATCGCCAGGTGCAGCGGCTCGCCCGAGATCGCCGGGCTGACGCCGCGGAAGGAGAAGCGCGCCAGGCGGTTGTCGCCGAACTGCGCGCCCGCCAGTTGAAGCAGCAGGCTGGCGGTCAACGGCCCATGCACCACCAGCCCGCGATAGCGTTCCTCGTCCCGCGCATAGGGGAGATCGTAATGGATGCGGTGAGAGTTGAAGGTGAGCGCCGAGTAGCGGAACAACAGCCGCGCATCGGGGGTGATCGCCCGATAGTCGTCCCACCCGGCGTCGTCGAAGGGCCGCGCGCCCGCTTCGGGCGGCGTCAGCGGCGCGCCGGAGGGGGCGGCTTCGCGATAGACCAGCGTCTGCCGCTCCTCGACCGCCAAGGCGCCGCCCGCATGGATGGCATGGTCGATCTCCACGAACATCAGCGACCCGGTCGCGCCCGCCTTCTCGGCGATCGCGGCGATGCGGCCGATCCGCTCGATCGCATCGCCGATCATGATCGGGCGGTGGAAGGCGATGCTGCTGCCCGCCCACATCCGCCGCGGCAGCGGCACCGGGGGCAGGAAGCCGACGCGGCTCTCCTGGCGGTGCGGATGGCCATCGTCGCCCAGCAGCCGTGTCGGCACTTCGGGGGTGCAGAGGCAAAAGTGAATGCCCTGCGGCATGGCGGAGGTGCCCGGCGAGGCAAGGTCGAAAGTCGCCAGAAAGCGGCCCGCCAGCGCCGGGTCGAGCCGGTCGGCCTGGCGCTGCTCGCGCCCGATCCAGGCCTCCCACCGGCCCATCAGGCCGCGCGCTCGAACACCGCCGCCATGCCCTGGCCGCCGCCGATGCACATCGTCTCGAGCCCATAGCGCACCTTACGCCGCTGCATCTCGTGCGCCATGTCGGCGAGGATGCGGAGGCCGGTGGCGCCGATCGGATGGCCGAGGCTGATGCCCGAGCCGTTGACGTTGAGGATGTCGCGCCGGCTGTCGTCCTCACTCCAGCCCCAGCCCTCGAGCACCGCCAGCACCTGCGGCGCGAAGGCCTCGTTGAGTTCGACGAGACCTATATCGGTCCAGCCGAGGCCGCTGCGCACGAACAGCCGCTCGACCGCGGGCACCGGGCCGATGCCCATCCGGCTGGGTTCGCAGCCCGCCGCGCTCCACGAATGGAACCACAGCATCGGTTCGAGCCCCAGCTCGGCGAGCTTGTCCTCCGCCACAACCAGGCAGGCGGCGGCGGCGTCGTTCTGCTGGCTGGCGTTGCCGGCGGTGACCACCCCGCCCTCCAGCGGCCTGAGCGCGCCGAGGCTCTCCATGCTGGCGTCGGCGCGAAAACCCTCGTCCTGCGCGAACACGACCGGCTCGCCCCGCTTCCGCGCGATCTCGACCGGCACGAGCTGGGCGTCGAACTTGCCCTCGTCCCAGGCCCTGGCCGCGTTCCGGTGACTGCGGACGGCAAATGCATCGGCCTGCTCGCGCGTGATGCCGTAGTCTTTGGCCAGGTTCTCGGCGGTCGCGATCATCCCGGTGATGACGCCGAAGCGCTCGACCGGCTGGCTCATTACCCGCCCGCGGCTGAGCCGGTCCCACAGCACGACATCGCCCATCCGCGCGCCATGCCTCGCGCGGGTGGTGTAATGCTCGACGTTGGACATGCTCTCGACCCCGCCCGCGAGCACGCAGTCGGCGACGCCGGTCTGGACCATCATCGCGGCGGTCGCCACCGCCTGGAGGCCCGAGCCGCAGCGCCGGTCGAGCTGGAAGCCGGGCACTTCGACCGGCATCCCCGCCGCAAGCCAGCTCCAGCGCCCGATGGCGGGCGCCTCGCCGCTGCCATAGCCTTGGCTGAACACGACGTCGTCCACGCGCGCCGGATCGACCCCGCTGCGCTCGACCAGCGCGCGGATGACGATCGCACCGAGCTCGCCCGCCTCGAGCGGCGCGAGCGTGCCGAGAAATCGGCCCACGGGCGTCCGGAGCGGCGAACAGATGGCAGCGCGGCGTTTATCGGTCATGAGTCACCCCTATCCGTTCGTGTCGAGCGAAGTCGACACACGCAAGCGCGCGGTCGGCGTATTTCGACTACGCGCCGCGCGCTCCGCTCGATACGAACGGGACTCAGGACAAGCTGTCCGAAAGCCGGGCGATGCCCTTGTCGACCAGCGCGGCGATCTGACCCGAGCCCAGGCCAAGCTTTTCCGCCAGCACCTCCTCGGTGTGCTCCCCCAGGAACGGCGCGGGCCTCGGATCGCCACGCGGCTCGCCGGGAATGTTCGCGAAGCTGCGCGTGGCCGGATAGGCGAAGCCGCTGGGGTTGGCGGGCGACGGCCCAAACAGCGGGTTGTCCGTCACCAGCACCGGATCGTTCGCGGCTTCGTGCATGGTCCGGTAGCGCTCGTAGGTGCAGGCGTTGGCGGCGAGGCGCGCTTCGAGGTCCGACCATTCGATCCCGTCGGCGGCCCGCTGAAACAATGCGAACAAGCGGCCCCTATGGGCGAAGCGCGGTGTATCCCCGTCGGCAAAGCGCACTCCCAACTCCGTTTCCAGCGCAGCGATTTCTTCGCCTAGACCGAAGGCGGCCACGAGCCCGCTCCATTGCTTGGCTGTAAGCGCCGCGACCATGAAGCGCTTGCCGTCGCGGCTGCGGAAGTCGCGGCCGAAGGCGCCCCAGATGGCGTTGCCGAGGCGTTCGCGGTTGCCGCCGCGATAGAGCATCTCGGCCATCGCCCCGCTGTTGGCCATGGTGCCGATGGCGACATCGCCGAGGGGGACGCGCAGCTCCGTGCCCTCGCCGGTCATGTCGCGGTGGCGCATCGCGGCGAGCAGAGCGAAGGCGCAATAGGCGCCCGTGAGGAAATCCCACGCGGGAAGCACGTGATTGACCGGCGGCGGGTCGCTCGCGTCCCACTCCGCGGGCCCGGTCATCCGCGGGTAGCCGCTGGCTGCGTTGACGGTGAAGTCCATCGCCTGGCGTCCATCGTGCCAGCCCATGATCCGCACGCTGACGAGGTCGGGACGACTTGCGGCGACGGCTTCGTGCGAAAGGAAGCTCTGTTCGGGTAGATTGGTGATCAAGTTGCCCGCGCTCGCCGCCAGCGCCACCAGCAGCTCGCGTCCCTCGCCGCTTTGCAAGTCGAGCGCGACCGACTTCTTGGCGCGGTTGAGGTTTTCCCAGCTCAGCGACCGCCCTTCGGCGGTGAGCATGTAGCGGTCGTAGTCGAGCCCGCCCGCCTTGTGATCGACGCGGATCACCTCGGCGCCCATCTGTGCGCAATAGAGCCCGGCGGTGGGCGAGGCGACGAAGCTGGAGGCTTCGACGATCGAAAGGTCTTCGAGCAGGGAGTACATCGCTAAAGAATCTCCCCCTCTGGGGGAGGTGGCCGGAGCGCAGCGACGGTCGGAGGGGGCCAGTCTGCAGTGCTTCGCACTGGCCCCCTCCGGCGCTCGCTTTGCTCGCGACACCTCCCCCAGAAGGGGAGGTTCATAGGACCGCGAACGCGCGCAGCATGTGCTTGGCGATCTGCAGCTGGAGGATCTGCGTGGTGCCCTCGTAGATCCGGTAGATGCGCGCATCGCGGAAAAAGCGCTCGGCATCGTATTCGGCGAGATAGCCGGCGCCGCCGTAGATCTGCACCACGCGGTCGACCACGCGGCCGCACATCTCGGAGGCGAAGACCTTGAAGGCGGCGGCCTTGACCAGAATGTTCTCGCCGCGATCGGCGCGCGCGGTCACATCGGCCATCATGCATTCGGCGGCGTAGATCTCGGTCTCGCTGTCGGCCAGCATGGCCTGGATGAGCTGGAAGTTGGCGATCGGTTCGCCGAAGGCCTTGCGCTCGGTGGCGTAGCGCAGCGCCGAATCGAGCGCGCGGCGGGCATAGCCGGTCGAGGCGGCGCCAACCGAGATGCGCCCGTTGTCGAGGCTCTTCATCGCGAAGACGAAGCCCTTGCCGGTCTCGCCGCCGAGCAGCGCCTCGCCCGGCACATGGACATCCTCCAGGATGACATCGGCGATGTGCGCGCCGGCCTGCCCCATCTTCCTGTCGGGGCTGCCGGTCGAGACGCCGGGCGCGTCCATCGGCACCAGGAAGGCGCTGACATGCGCGTTGCGCGGCAGCGCCTCCTTCTCGGTGCGCGCCATGATCAGGCCGACCGCGGCCTCGGGCGAATTGGTGATGTAGCGCTTGGTGCCGTTCAATATCCAGCCGTTGCCCGAGGGATCGGGCCGCGCGGTGGTCTGCATGGCGGCGCTGTCGGAGCCGGAGCCGGGCTCGGTGAGACCGAAGCAGGCGATCTCGCCCGCGGCGATGCGCGGCCACCATTGGGCCTTCTGCGCCTCGGTCCCGCCGTTCTTGATCGCCGAGTTGAACATCCCGACATTGATCGAGAAGATCGAGCGGAACGCGGGCGCGGCATAGGCCATCGACCTCACCACACGGGCATACTGGCTGGTGTTGAGCCCCGCCCCGCCATAGGCCTCGGGCACGGTCAGCCCGAACAGCCCCATCTCGCGCATCTCGGCGAGAATCACGGGCGGCACGGCGTCGCCCTCGATGGTCTCGCGCTCGGCGGGGATCAGCCGCTCGCGGACGTAGCGATCGAGCTGCGCGATGAACTGCTCGAAGCTCTCGGCGTCCATTCCCTCGTTGCTCATGGGGCAGGGCTCTCCGTGGGCGCGGGGGTGGCGGAGGCGGGCGACCGCTCGCCCGCCGGGATCATCGTCTCGGCCTCGGCGAGCGCGCGCCGCTCGTCCGGAGTGGCGGGCGGCGTGCCCGCGTCCTGCGGGGACGAGCAGGCGCCCGCCGCCAGTACCGGGGCCAGTGCCGGGGCCAGCGCCAGGGCGGCCGCGAGCGCGCGCATCGCTCGGCCCGCTATTGGGCTTTTTCCTCGGTGGCGGTCTCGTCCATCGCGTCGGCGGCGGCGGCGGCGGTGTCGGCGGCGCTGTCGCCGGCGGCCTGTATCTTCTCTTCTTCGGTCATTGCGGGCGTGGCCTCGCCGGCGGGGAGCGCGGCGTTGGCGTTCGGATCGGTCACCGGCCCCTCGTTCACGCCCGAGAGCGCCTCGTTGGCGGGAATCTCGACCGTGTCGGCCTCGGCCTCGGTCGAGGCGTTGTCCGAGCGGCCGCAACCGGCGAGCGCCAGGACGAGCGGAGTGGCGAGGATCAGGGCGGCGCGCAGTTTCATGGGTCTCTCCTGTCTGGAAGCCCGATCAGTAGCCACAGCGCCGGGCCGGTTCAAAGCGAAAGATGGCCCCCACGGTCGGCCAGGGGGAAAAAGCGAGTCCGCGCGTTTCCATCGGCACACCGCTCTGGCAGGGGCGGCGCTATGCCCTCCCCCTCCCTCGACGATGCCCGCGCCGCGCTCAAACGGCTGTTCGGCTTCGAAGACTTCCGCGGGCGACAGGCCGAGGTGATGGCCCGCGTGCTGGCGCGGCAATCGACGCTGGCGGTGATGCCCACGGGCGCGGGCAAGTCGCTTACCTACCAGCTTCCGGCGGTGCTGCTGGAAGGCACCTGCGTGGTGGTGAGCCCGCTGATCGCGCTGATGCACGACCAGCTGCGCGGCGCGCGCGCCAACGGCATCCGCGCCGCCACGCTGACCAGCGTCGATGCCGACTGGCGCGAGACGCTGGACGCGTTCCGCGCCGGCGGGCTCGACCTGCTCTATGTCGCGCCCGAACGCGCCAGCCAGCCGGGCTTCCGCGCCCTGCTCGCCGAGGCGCCGCTCAACCTGTTCGCCATCGACGAGGCGCATTGCGTGTCCGAATGGGGCCATGACTTCCGCCCCGATTACCGCCAGCTGCGCCCGCTGATGGACGCCTTCCCGGCGGTGCCCCGGCTCGCGCTGACCGCCACCGCCGACCGCCAGACCCGCGCCGACGTCATGGCGCAGCTCGGCATCCCCGGGGATGGGCTGGTGCTCGCCGGTTTCGACCGGCCCAACATCCGCTACGCGATGCGCCCGCGCGACAACGCCGCGCGCCAGATCGCGCAGCTGATGGCCGAGCAGCCGGGGCCGGGCATCGTCTATGCGCCGACGCGCGCCAAGACCGAAAAACTCGCCGAGCAGCTCGCCGCCGCGACCGGGCGCCCGGTGTTGCCCTATCACGCCGGGCTCGAGGCTTCGGTGCGCGCCGCCAATCAGGCCGCCTTCGTGGCCAGCGAGGACATGGTGGTGGTCGCCACGGTCGCCTTCGGCATGGGCATCGACAAGCCCGACGTGCGTTTCGTGGCGCATGCCGGAATCCCCAAGTCGATCGAGGCCTATTACCAGGAAACCGGCCGCGCCGGGCGCGACGGCGACGCCAGCCAGGCGGTGCTGCTGTGGGGCGCGGGCGACTTCGCCACCGCGCGCCAGCGGCTGTCCGAAGTGCCCGAGGACCGCCGCCCGGCCGAGCGCGCCCGGCTCGACGCACTGGCCGCGCTGGTCGAGACGCCGGCCTGCCGCCGCGCCGTGCTGCTGCGCCATTTCGGCGAGAACCCGCCGGCCGAATGCGGGAACTGCGACAACTGCCGGCACAAGCCGGGCGTCACCGATGCGACCGAGCTGGCGCGCAAGCTGCTGAGCGCCGCCTACCGCACCGGGCAGAGCTTCGGCCTGGGCCATCTCGCCAAGGTGCTGACCGGCGCAGAGGACGAGCGCGTGCGGCAGCGCGGCCACGACCGGCTGAGCGTGTTCGGCATCGTCGGCGCCGAGGATGCGGCGCTGCTCCAGCCGCTTGCACGTGCGTTGCAGGCGCGCGGCGTGCTGGTTGCAAATGCGCACGGCGGGCTGGCGTTGGGCGGCGAGGCGCGCGCGATTCTGACTGGCGGCGAGAGCGTCGAGATCGTCGTCCCGCCTGCGCGGTCAGGCCGCCGACGCGAGCGCGGCGCGGCGAATCCGGTGGGCGATCCGCTGTTCGAGGCGCTGCGCGCGCTGCGCCGCGAGCTGGCGCAGGAGGCCGGCGTGCCGCCCTATGTGATCTTCCACGATTCGACGCTCCGCGCGATGGCCGAAGCGCGGCCCGTCTCGCTGGCGCAACTCGGCGCGCTGCCGGGCGTGGGAGCGAACAAGCTCGAGGCCTATGGCGCGCGCTTCCTCGAGGCGATCGAAAGCGCTTGACCCTTACCGGTGATATATTTATGATATCATCATTATTGAAGGGGGAGGTTTCGATGTCCGATACTGATAACGCCATGACTTTCACGCGGGAACGCCCGGCCTGGAGCATCGGCGGGAATCTGATGCTGCTGTTGTTCGCGGTGCTTTTGGCAGTGACGATCTGGCGGACGGTGGCAATCGCCGCCGGGGGCGCCGCCGACCTGCCGCTGGGCTATCTCGACGGCGGCGACACGACCGGTTTCATGGTCATTACCGCGCTGCGCGTGCTGCTGCTCGCCCTGATTGCGGGCGGATTCTATATGATCCAGCCGAACCAGGCGGCTACGATCACGCTGTTTGGCAGTTATCGCGGCACGGACCGCAATCCCGGCCTGCGCTGGGTCTGGCCGTGGATGGGCAAGACCAAGATCTCGGTGCGCGCCAACAATCTGATTTCGGAGCGAATCAAGGTCAACGATTTGCGCGGCAACCCGATCGAGATGGCGGCGCAGGTGGTGTGGCGCGTGGTGGACACCGCACAGGCGCTCTACGATGTCGATGACTACAAGTCCTTCGTCGCGGTCCAGGTGGAAGCGGCGGTGCGCACCATTGGCTCGCGCTACCCCTATGACGACTTCACCCACGCGGAGGTCACCTTGCGGGGCAATCACGACCAGGTCGGCGGCGAGCTGCGCACCGAATTGATCGAGCGCCTGAAACTCGCGGGGATCACCGTCGACGAGTGCGGTTTCACGCACCTGGCCTACGCCCAGGAGATCGCGGGCGCCATGCTGCGCCGGCAGCAGGCCGAGGCGGTGGTTGCGGCGCGCAAGACGCTGGTCGAGGGCGCGGTGGGAATGGTGGAGATGGCGCTCGCCTCGCTGTCCGCCAAGAACGTGGTGGAACTCGACGACGAGCGCCGCGCGGCGATGGTTTCGAACCTGATGGTTGTTTTGTGCAGCGAGCGCGACACTCAGCCGGTGGTCAACGCCGGCACGCTCTACCAGTAAACGCCGGCGCCAGGAGATGCAGAAAAAGGCCTTCGCCCTCCGTCTCGATCCGGCGGTCTACGCCGCCATCGAGCGGCTGGCGTCGGCCGAGCTGCGCAGCGCCAACGCCCAGATCGAGATGCTGCTGCGCGAGGCGTTGCAGACGCGGGGCACAACGCCGAAGGGAACGGCTCCGGCGAGGCGCGGACGTCCGCCCGCGGACACTCCGAAAAAGTGATTTACTGCGCGGAGGCGGCCTGCGCGTCGTCGCCGGGGCTAGTGCCGTAAGCATCGGCGATGGCGTTGGCGCGGTCGTAGATCGGGCCGGCCTCGGGAGTGCTCGATGCCGGCATATGCTCCATCAAGAGCTTCATCGCATCCTCGTCGCCCGCGGCCGCAGCCACCAGCCAATGCGCCAGCGCCTCGCCCATGTCGCGCTCGACGCCCTGGCCATTGGCGTAGAGCACGCCGATGCCCTCGATTCCGTGAGCGCTGCCCATGCGGGCGGCGGCCTGGTAATAGCGCATTGCGGCTTCGTAATCGCGCTCGACCCCGCGCCCGGTGGCGTACATCACGCCGAGGCTGGCGGTGGCGCCGGCGGATTTCTGCGTCGCGGCCTGGCGGAACAGGGCGACCGCCTGCTGGCTGGTGCCCTGCGCGGCGCCCTCGTCGATCATGACGCCCATGCGCCATTGGCCGAACGCATCGCCGTGAGCGATGGCGGTGCGATAGAGCGAAACCGCTTTGGCGTCGTCCTCGACCACGCCCTTGCCGGTTTCGTACATCCAGCCGAGCGTGGCGATGGCGTCGGCCTGCCCCTTGGCCGCTTCGGCCCGCACGACGGCGAGCGTGAATTGGGGATCGGCTGTCCGAGCCGAAAGCGACGGGGTGGCGCCGAGGGCAAGCGTCGTCGCGGCGAGAGCGCCAAGCAGACTGCGCATCGAGTGTCCAATGTGTTGCGACCCGAAGGGCTGTTTACATGGACAAAGCCTGACGGGCGCGCCGGTTCCCGCAAAAGATGTGGTCGTCACGGCAGAAAATGGCCGGCGCGGTCGCGTTTGGTCGCGAGATAGCGCCGGTTGTGCGCGCCCTCGCCAAAGGTCAGCGGAACGCGTTCGGCGATAGCAATCCCGGCGCGCTCGAATGCCGCGAGTTTGGCCGGATTGTTGGTCATCAGCCTGATCCGTTCGATCCCCAGCAGCGCCAGCATTCGCGCCGCGACCGGAAAGTCGCGCGCTTCCTCCGGCAATCCAAGACGCGTGTTGGCATCGATCGTGTCGAAGCCCTGATCCTGCAGGCGATAGGCGCGCAGCTTGTTGATCAGACCGATCCCGCGCCCCTCCTGGCGCAGATAGAGCAGCACGCCCCAGCCGCCGGCTTCCGACTCGGCGGCGATCGCGGCTAGCGCCCCGTCGAGCTGCGGCCCGCAATCGCATTTGAGGCTGCCGAAGACGTCGCCCGTCAGACACTCGGAGTGAAGCCGGACCAGCGGCACATGCTCCGCGATGCGGCGCCCGATCACCAGCGCTGCGTGCTCGCGGATGTCATCGGGACTGCGGAATGCGACGACCTCGGCCTCCTCCAGCGCGTCGAGCGGGAGCCGCGCGCGTGTGGCAATGGCGAGGCGCGCAGGATCGGTGAAGGCAGCGAGGTCGCGCGGTGAGAAGCCGAGCGCCTCACCGGCTGGATCCGGCTCCACCATGAATGCCGGGAGGATGCCCGCCAGCCGCGCCAGCTCCAGCGCGGCCGCTGCGTCGTCGTGCCAGTCGAGCGGCAGGGCCTGGAACGGACCCTTGAGCGGGGTCTGTAGGTCGAGCGAGGGATCGGCAACCGCACGCGCGGCGGCGAGGTCGAACGGCTCGGCGCCGCGCAGCAGCACCGGCGCGCCGGGCACCGCGGCCTCCCGCTGGTTTGCGAGCTTGAGCGTCGCGGCGCGGCTGGCCGAAATGAGAAGCGTGTCGGCGCGGATCTCCAGGCCGAAAGCGGTTTCAATCGGGTGGAGCAGCGGGGCGCTCTCGGCTCGCAACGGCCAGCCATGGCGCAGCGCGTCGATCGCCTGTGCTGCCCGGCGCGCCGGAGAGACTTGGGGCGAGACCTCGCTCAGAACGCGAACTCCGTGACCAGCGGGACGTGGTCGCTCGGCTGATCCCAGCCGCGCGTGTCCTCGTGAACGCGGTGCGCGGTGGTCTGCGCGGCGAGTTCGGGGCTGGCCCACATGTGATCGAGCCGCCGCCCGCGATCGCCCGCGCGCCAGTCCTTCGCGCGGTAGCTCCACCACGAGTAATACCGCTCCGGCGCGGCGATGTGCCGGCGGCCGATATCCGCCCAGCCATGCGCGTCCATGAAGCGCTGGAGCGTCTCGACCTCGATCGGGGTGTGGCTGACCACCTTGAGCAGCGCCTTGTGATTCCACACGTCGCATTCGAGCGGGGCGACATTGAAATCGCCCACGATCAGCGTCGGCCGGTCGATCCGGTCGGCCCAGCGCGTCATCCGCTCGAGGAAATCGAGCTTTTGCCCGAACTTGGGGTTGATCGTCCGGTCGGGCTCGTCGCCTCCGGCGGGGATATAGACGTTCTCGATCACCATGCCCCGCATGGCGGGATCGGTCAGTTCGACCCCGATGTGGCGGGCCTCGCCATTGTCCTGCCAGTCGTGTTTGGAGAAATCGCGGATCGGCACGCGGCTGACGGTGGCGACGCCGTGGTAGCCCTTCTGCCCGTGGACCGCGATGTGCGCGTATCCGGCGGCGCGGAACGCCGCATAGGGAAACTGGTGCTCCTGACACTTGATCTCCTGCAAGCACAGCACGTCGGGCGCGTGTTCGGCGAGGAAGCGCTCGACCTGCGGCAGGCGCAGACGCACCGAATTGATGTTCCAGGTGGCAACCGAAAGCGTGGGCATGACGGCGCAGTTAGAGGTGCGCCGCGAAATTGTCACCTTGCCCTCGCACCAGAGGTCGATACCAAGGCTCGCGAAGTCTGGAGGGAACCGCAATGAACCGTCTTGTCCGCATGGCCGTGCTGGCGGCCGCCGTGCCGCTGGCCGCCTGCCAATACAGTCAGGACCGCCTCGCCAGCACGCCGCCGCCCCCGACCCGCGCGAAGAATGTGATCCTGTTCGTCGGGGACGGGATGGGCGTCTCCACCGTCACCGCGGCGCGCATCTACGAAGGGCAGAAGCGCGGCCAGACCGGCGAGGAGAACCTGCTCAGCTTCGAGACCCTCCCCCAGACCGCGCTGGTCAAGACCTACAACACCGACTCGCAGGTGCCCGACAGCGCCGGCACGGCCACGGCGATGAACGCCGGGGTCAAGACGCGGATCGGCTATATCGGGGTGTCGGAGGCGGCGGAGCGGGGCGACTGCGCCAGCGCGAAGGCCAACCCGCTGCCGCTGGCCGCCGAGGCCGCCAAGCGCGCCGGATTGCAGGTCGGCATCGTCACCACCACGCGCATCACCCATGCGACGCCGGCGGCGGTGTTCGGCCACAGCGTCGATCGCGACTGGGAATCGGACAGCGACATCCCCGCCGCCGAGCGCCCGGAAGGCTGCACCGATCTCGCCGCGCAGCTCGTCGCGTTCCCGTTCGACGTCGCGCTCGGCGGCGGCAGAGGCAAGTTCTTCGGGAGCGCGGGGGGCGGCGACCGGCTCGATCCCGCCGCCAACCTCGCGGCGCGGTGGGCGCGGCGGACCGGCGGCAGCTATGTCGAAACCGCCGCCGCGCTGGCGGCGGCACCGCGCGGCAAGCCGGTGCTCGGCCTGTTCGCACCCAGTCATCTTTCTTACATGATCGACCGCCAGCCCGACACCACGCAGCCGACGTTGAGCGCGATGACGGCCGACGCGCTGGCACGGTTCGCGGCCGATGGCCGGGGCTACTATCTGATGGTCGAGGGCGGGCGGATCGATCACGGGCATCATGCCGGACAGGCGGGCTACGCGCTCGAGGAAGCGGTCGAGTTCGCGCGCGCCGTGCGGCATGCCATCGACAACACCGACCCGCGCGAGACGCTGATCCTGGTTACCGCCGACCACAGCCATGTCTTCACGATCGCGGGCTATCCCCGGCGCGGCAACCCGATCCTCGGGCTGGTGACGGGCGGCGGCGAAGGCGCCGGCTCGCCAGACAGGCCGGCGATCGCCAGCGACGGCCAAACCTACACCACGCTCGGCTACGCCAATGGCCCCGGCGCGGTGAAGGGCGCACGCGGAGCGCCCGACACCAGCCTCAAAGCGCGCCAGCAATCGCTGGTGCCGCTGCCCTCGGAAACGCATGGCGGCGAGGATGTGCCGCTCTACGCCAGCGGGCCTGGCTCGCAGGAGGTGCATGGGGTGCTCGAACAGAGCCGGGTCGGCCAGATCGTCAAGCGCGCGCTCGGCCTCGACTGAAGGCGAAGAAAAACCCTCGTGCCGGGGGCATTGGCACGAGGGTCCTTCATGCGTTCGTCACGCTTGGTACAGGGCGGAGTACCGGAGGCTTGGGCAACAGGGGGGAAACCCGCCTCCAACCGCTCTGTGGAAACACACGTAGGCCGCGGCGGCTTTCATCCCGATGAACATGCCGTATCGGATTGTCGCAGGTCGAACTCGCCCCGCCGCTGCGCCGTTCGTCAGCGGCGACCGCCCGTGCGGCGCGGATCGACGAAGGTGAACTTGCTGTCCGCGATCGCGGCGCCATAGCTCTGGTTGCTGAGCCGGACGGTGGTGCGGTTGTTCTGCGAATCGAGCGCCACCCAATTGGTCAGGCGCAGACCCCCGGGGGCGGAGGCGTCGCGCACGAAGACCAGCGTGATGACGCCGTATTCCGGGCGCTTCCTGTCCCTGACCTCGACGCTGACGACATCGGGATGATCGGTCGGGACGAGCGTACCATAGGCCTTCACGTCGCGGCTGGGATCGAGCAGCGCGCCCAGCGGCGAATTGCCGATCGGCCAGCGCTGCACCTGCCCGACCTCGTAATCCACGAGATAGAGCGACTTGCCGTTCGAGACGACCAGCATCCTGGCGCTGGGCGCGTATTCGAAGCGGATCTTGCCGGGGCGCTTGAGGAACAGCTTGCCGGGGATGGTGGCGCCGTTGCGGTCGGTTTGCGTGAAATCGGCGGTCATCGAGCCGATGCCGCGCAGCGCCGCGACCGCGGCGTCGAGATCGCCCTCAGCGGCGCTCACCGGGGCGGGAGCCGCCAGGAAGGCAGCGGGAACGGCCGCGCCGAGCGTCACGGCGAGCGCGGCGCGAATCGGTTTGGCGGCGAATTTCTGCAAGGTGATCATGCTCCGTCGGTTGGGGGCGGAGCCTTGAACCGGCACTGAATAGGGGAGGTTCCCGCCATTCAGCCAAGTCGCGGAAAGCCTTACTTGATCTTGGCTTCCTTGAACTCGACGTGCCTCTTGGCCACCGGGTCGTACTTGCGGAAGGTGAACTTCTCGGTGTGGTTCCGGGGGTTCTTCTTGGTGACGTAGTAGAAGCCCGTGTCGGCGGTCGAGACGAGCTTGATCTTGACGGTGGTGGGCTTCGCCATGGTCGTGTCCTGAATGAGTCAAGTGCAGGGCCGCAGGCCCGAAAAACAAAGGGCGGCGCGAATGCACCGCCGCACAGGCGCGGGCCATTGGGCGATTCACCGGCGAAAGTCAACCGTCCTACCACTCCACCTTGCCGCGGTGGGCCTTGATCGTGCCGCGCACCTTCTTGCCCTTCAGACGCTCCTCCTTCCCCACGCGGTTGAGGCGAGTTTTCCTACGCGGCCTGGGCGGGGTCAGCGCCTCCTCGAGCAGCGCCGCGAGCCGCGCCCGCGCCGCCTCGCGGTTCTCGGCCTGGGTCCGGTATTCGCTGGCGGAAAGAACCAGTTCGCCAGCCTTGGTCAGCTTGCCGCCGGCGATCTCCCGGAGGCGGTGGAACGCCTCGGGCGCCAGCCGAAGCGCGAAAATATCGACGCGCAGCTGCACCGCGGTCGCGACCTTGTTGACGTTCTGTCCCCCAGGCCCGCCGGCGACGACGAATTTCTCCTCCGCCAGCGCAAGCGCGCGATCGACGATCTCACGCATCGCCGAAGCCGAGCGCGGCGAAATCGGCGGGCAGCGGCGCCACCGCCACGATCGCCGCCTTGCCCGCGCGCGGCACCTCCAGCCCGGCGGCGTGGAGCATCGTTCGCCGCGCCCCCTTTGCGCTGCCATAGACCGGGTCGCCGAGCAGCGGCACGCGGATCCCGCTCGCGGCATGAACGCGGATCTGGTGCGTGCGGCCGGTCTCGGGCAGGAACTCGACCAGCGCCCGCCCTTCCCGCTCGTCCACCACCCGCCAATGCGTGACCGAGGGCTTTCCCTTTCTCGCCGGGATCATCCGCCAGCCGGCGGCTTCGCTGCTGATCTTGGCCAGCGCCAACTCGACCGTGCCCTCGGTCCGCGCCGGCACCGCCGCGAGCACGCCGAGGTACCGCTTGCCCACGCTGCGCTCCTCGAAGGCCCTGGCAAAGCGCTTCAAGGCCCTGGCATTGCGCGCCAGCAGCAGGCAGCCGCTGGTGTCGGTGTCGAGACGGTGGACCGGCACGGGCGCGAAGTGGAAGCCCAGCTTCAGCGCCTCGAGCTGGTCGCCGAGCGACGCGCCGCCCTTGCGCGGCGTCTCGATCGGCAGCCCGCCCGGCTTGTCGATCACCAGCGCTTCGGCATCCTCGAACAGGATCGGCGGATGGCTCATGCCTTGAGCCGCGCCGGCATCAGCCCGCGCAGCGCATTGCCGAGCAGGAAACCGCCAGCGAGATCGGCGACGGCGAGCTCCTGTTCGCGGGCCTTGCCCTCGGCGATCAGGCGCGCCCGCAGGATACCCGGCAGCAGTCCGAGCGTCGCGGGCGGCGTCAGCAGCATCCCGTCGCGCGCGACGAACACATTGGCGATCGCGCCTTCGGTCACCAGCCCGTCATCGCGCACGAACAGGGCCTCGTCGGCGCCTTCGCCGGCCGCGACCCTGCGCGCATCGTCGTAGAAGCCGCGGTCGGAGGTCTTGTGGCGCAGCCGCCAATCGCCCGGATCGACCGGCAACGGCAACAGGATCGCGCGCGCCGGCTCTGGCCAGGCGGGCGGCAGCGGCCGCGCCTCGAGCGCCAGAGCGCCGCCGCGCGAGGCCATCAGCCGGACGCACGCCGGACCCTCCAGATCGAAGCACAGCGCGTGGATCTGGTTGCGCGCCTCATGGCGGTCGAAACCGATTCCCAGCGCCCCCGCGCTGTCGAGCATGCGCTGGATATGCGACTCCAGTTGAGAAATGCCGGTGGCGGGTTCGAAGCGCATCGTCTCGATCAGATCGATCGCCGGCGCGCGCCACTCCGGCCCGCTGCCGCGCGCGAAAGCGCCCTTGGTCAGCGCCTCGCGCCATTCGGTGCGCGCCTCGCTGCCGGCCACGATTGCGCCCCCCACGCCCAGTTCGGCCTTGCCGCGCGCGTTCTCGATCTCGGTCAGGCGCAGGGTGCGTATCGCCACGTTGAAGGCCGAGTCGCCATCGGGTCCGATCCTTCCGATCGCGCCGCAATAGGACCCGCGCGCGTCGCGCTCGACCTCGGCGATCAGCTCCATCGCGCGGATCTTGGGCGCGCCGGTGACCGATCCGCAGGGAAACAGCGCGGTCAGCAGCTCGATCGGCCCGGCGTCCTCGGTCAGCCGTGCGCGCACGGTGGTCACCATCTGGTGCACCGTCGGATAGCTTTCGACCGCGAAGGCGTCTTCCACCCGCACGCTCCCCGCCTCGGCGACCCGCGACAGGTCGTTGCGGAGCAGATCGACGATCATCAGATTCTCGGCCCGGTCCTTTTCCGAACCCGCGAGCTCATCGCGCAGCGACCGGTCCTCGGCGTCGTCCCGGCCACGCGGGCGGGTGCCCTTCATCGGCTTGACCTTGGCCTCGCGCCCCTTGAGCGAGACGAACAGTTCGGGCGAGAGCGAGAGCAGCCAGCGGTCGCCGTCGAACACCACCCCGCCATAGCCGGCGCAAGCCGCCGGGCGGAGCGCGGCATAAAGCGCCAGCGGATCCCCGGTGAAGCCGCCCGCCAGCGGGAAGGTGAGGTTCGCCTGGTAGATATCGCCCGCGGCAATCGCCTGCTGGAGCGCATCGAAAGCGCTTTCGTAGGCCGCCGGAGAGATTTGCGGATCGAGCGGCCCGAGCGTCGCCGTGCCCTGCCCGCGCTCGGACAGAAGAGCGGTCACTTCGGTGGCGGGAATTGTCCGGCAATTATCGAACCGACCCAGCCAGACCAGCGGGCCGGCGGCGCCGGTTCGTCCCGCTGCCCGCAGCGCCAGCCGGTCTTCCAGCGCCAACCCGGCCTCGTAGGCGAGGTAGCCGGCCAGGGTTCCGCCTTTCTCCAGGCGCGCCGCATCGGCCGCGGCCAGCGCGGCGGCGACTTCGTCCGGCCGCCGAGCCACGAACACCTCTGCCGGTTCCTCGTAAAGCTGCGCATCGGCAGCGCCGGCGACGCGGGCGTCGTCCAGCAGAACCAATGGTGCACGCTTACCCATTGCGGGCGTCCTTTACCGCTTCCCCCGTCGCTGTCGAGACAGCTTGACCCGCGCGTCGCTCGTGCCACAACCGCGCGAAGGCAGGGTTGGAGGAGCTCATGACGGACGGTGAAATCTTCCTCGGCCTCGCCGACAACGGCGAGCGGCAGGTTCTCCATCTCGCCCAGGCCAACCGCCACGGTCTGATCGCAGGAGCGACAGGGACCGGCAAGACCGTGACGCTGCAAGTGCTGGCGGAGACCTTCTCGGCGCGCGGCGTTCCGGTGTTTCTCGCCGACGTGAAGGGCGACCTCGCCGGCATCGCCATGCCCGGCTCCCCGACCGCACCCAACGCCGACAAGCTCGAGACCCGCGCCCGCGACATCGGGCTGACCGACTACACCTATGCCGACAATCCGGTGATCTATTGGGACCTCTATGGCGAACAGGGGCATCCCATCCGCACCACCGTCAGCGAAATGGGCCCGCAGCTCCTCGCCCGGCTGATGGGGCTGAACGAGACCCAGAGCGGCGTGCTCGACATCGTGTTCCGCTTCGCGGACGAGCAGGGGCTGCTGCTGCTCGACCTCGCCGATCTTCAGTCCATGCTCGCGCACACCGCGGAGCAGGCCGGCGAGCTCACCAATCGCTACGGCAATGTCACCAGGCAGAGCGTCGGCATCATCCAGCGCCAGCTGCTCAGCCTCGACGCGCAGGGCGGCGCGCAGTTCTTCGGCGAGCCCGCGCTCGAGATCGCCGATTTCATCCGCACCGATGAGCAGGGGCGCGGCGTCATCAACGTCCTCGCCGCCGACAAGCTGATGCGCAGCCCCAAGCTCTACGCCACCTTCCTCTTGTGGCTGCTCGCCGACCTGTTCGAGGCGCTGCCCGAGG
>JAIETR010000022.1 GCA_019745075.1 Qipengyuania sp. | reverse complement strand
TTCGCCCATTGTCCAATATTCCCCACTGCTGCCTCCCGTAGGAGTCTGGGCCGTGTCTCAGTCCCAGTGTGGCTGATCATCCTCTCAGACCAGCTAAGGATCGTCGCCTTGGTAGGCCATTACCCCACCAACAAGCTAATCCTACGCGGGCCCATCCAAAGGCGATAAATCTTTGGTCCGAAGACATTATCCGGTATTAGCATCCCTTTCGGGAAGTTATTCCGAACCTAAGGGCAGGTTCCCACGCGTTACGCACCCGTGCGCCACTAACTCCGAAGAGTTCGTTCGACTTGCATGTGTTAGGCATGCCGCCAGCGTTCGTTCTGAGCCAGGATCAAACTCTCAAGTTTGTGTCACATACCAAGCAGGCACCCCGGATCAGGTCCGGGGCCGACCCGCAGGGCATGAGCTTCAAGGAGCCGATACCTGCACTGTCAAACGTAATGGATACGAATGAACATGCATCATCACAGACCGCCGTGGTGGCGATCAGGATGTGGCAATCGGCTTGGTTAACCGGTATCCGGAGCCTTAAACTCCCCGGACCGGGCGCCGTCGCCCACATGTCCCTTCATCGAAAACCAACGATGTCAAAGAGCCGCCGACATAATTGAGCGGACAGCGATGGTTTCCCCGATTTACACCGGGGGACCGGCTATCCGATTGTGTTGGCGACCGTAGCGAGCAGAGCCAGTTCGAAAACCGGCAGCGCCGCGTCGGTGAGGGGCCATATATGGAGGGCGCCGCGCCGGGTCAACGGCTTTTTGCAATTTTATTTCCTGTCCCACCAAACCGCTGATTCGGCTCCATTTTCCTCTCCATTCGGAATGCGGCCGCGATGGGCGGCAAACCGCCAGGAACCGACTCCGCGCCGGGCGCGCGATTCCTTTGCCGCGATTCCCGCGCGGTGATATGCTCGTCGCGAGGATGGAGCGCATGGCCAGACGCCCGATTGCCCGAAGCGCCCGTGCCGCGGCCGCCGTCGCGGCGGGCACGGTGCTGGGAGCGCAGGCGCCGTCCCCGCCCGATCCCGACCCCTTGGCGCCCGCGGTGCTGGAGGCGGAACTCGATCGCCACCGACGCATGACCGTGCCCGTGACCATCAACGGCGCCGGACCCTACCGCTTCCTGGTCGATACCGGCGCGCAGGCGACGGTGGTGACCGCCCGCGTCACCGACGCGCTCGGCCTGGTTCCCAGCGGCCGCGCGACGCTGGTGGCGATGGCCTCGCGTACGTCGGTCGACACCATCGCGCTCGACGGGCTCGAGTTCGCGGGACGCCGCTTCGACAATCTCACCACCCCGCTGTTGCGCGGGTCCGACATCGGCGCGGACGGAATCATCGGGCTCGATTCGCTCCAGGATCTGCGTGTCGTCATCGATTTCCGCGCCGACGCCATCACCGTGATCGACGCGCCGGCGAACAGCGGCAGCGGTTACGAGATCGTGGTCCGGGCGCGGCGCAAGCTGGGGCAGATGATCATCGCCGATGCCCGGATCGACGGGGTCCGCACCGCGGTCATCATCGACACCGGCTCGTGGCATTCGCTCGGCAATCGCGCGCTGCAGCGCAGGCTGCGCGCCAGGCGCACCGAAACGATAAGCTACACCGATGTGGCCGGCAGCACGCTACCCAGCGACACGGGGATGCTCGGCAAGCTGCAGATCGGACGGCTCGGCCTCGCCGGCCTGCCGGTCGGCTTCGCCGACAGCCCGGCCTTCGCCGCGCTCGGTCTCGCCGACCAGCCCGCGTTGATCCTGGGCCTCGGCAATCTGCGCCCCTTCGACCGGGTGGCGATCGACTTCGCCGCCCGCCGCATCCTGTTCGACGTGCCGAAGGGCGCGGGCGGCGACCGTCTCGAGGCGCTGTTCGCGCTGGCGCGGACGAGGGGTTAGCTTGGCAAAGGTGATCGCAGCGCCCAAGTGAGGGCGCGATGTCGCCCCCCGCCCCTAAGCCCGAACATCCCGAACATCGCGAACCGCCGGATGGCTGGCGGACGCTCGGTCGCTTCGTCCCCTATCTCTGGCCCGCGAGCCGTCCCGCCCTGAAGCGCCGGATTGTCGGCGCGATGGGCTTCGTGCTGCTCGCCAAGGCAACCGCACTGGCGCTGCCCTATGTCTACAAGCGCGCGGTCGATGCCATGACCACCCCCGCCAACGAGGGGGCGATGGCGGCGCTGGCGCTGGTGATCGCCTATGCCGCCGGGCGCCTCACGGGCGTGGTGTTCGACAATCTGCGCAACATCACCTTCGAGCGCGTCGGCCAGGAGGCCACGCGCGCGCTCGCCGAGGACACCTTCGCGCGGCTCCACCAGCTTTCGCTGCGCTTCCACCTCTCGCGCCGCACCGGCGAAGTCACCAAGACCATCGAGCGCGGGACCAAGAGCATCGACACCATGCTCTATTTCCTGCTCTTCAACATCGCCCCCACGATTATCGAGCTGGCCGCGGTGGCGGCGATCTTCTGGCTGCATTTCGGCGGCGAGCTGGTCGCGGCGACCGGCTTCGCGGTGGTCACCTACATCGTCGTCACCCGCTGGATCACCGACTGGCGCGCCGCCCTTCGCGAACGCATGAACGAGTTCGACGGAACCGCGCTTTCGCGCGCGGTCGATTCGCTGCTCAACTACGAGACGGTGAAATATTTCGGCGCCGAGGACCGCGAGCTCCAGCGCTACGGCCGCGCCACCCGCGCCTATGCCGAAGCGGCGGTGCGCAGCGAGAACTCGCTCGGCGCGCTCAACATCGCGCAGGCGGTGATCATGAACCTGCTGATGGGCTTCGCGATGGCCTACACCGTGTGGGGCTGGAGCGAGGGGCGCTTCACGACCGGCGATCTGGTGTTCGTGAACACCTACCTCACCCAGCTGTTCCGCCCGCTCGACATGCTCGGGATGGTCTACCGCACCATCCGCCAGGGCCTGATCGACATGGCGGCAATGTTCAAACTCATGGATACCGAGTCCGAGGTGAAGGACACGCCCGGCGCGCCCGCGCTGATCGTGCGGAGGCCGAGCGTCACCTTCGACCATGTCGTGTTCGGCTACGAGCCCGAGCGCACCATCCTCCACGGCCTGACCTTCGAGGTGCCGGCAGGCTCGCGCACCGCGATCGTCGGCCCCTCGGGCGCGGGCAAGAGCACGCTCGCGCGGCTGCTGTTCCGCTTCTACGATCCCTGGGCAGGACGCATCCTGATCGATGGGCAGAACATCGCCGGGGTCACCCAGGAATCGCTGCGCGCCCGGATCGGCATCGTCCCGCAGGACAGCGTGCTGTTCAACGACACCATCGGCTACAACATCGCCTATGGCCGGGGCGGCTCGACGCATGACGAGATCGTCCGCGCCGCCGAGGACGCCGCCATCGCGGCGCTGATCGCGCGGCTGCCCGACGGCTTCGAGACCGAGGTCGGCGAGCGCGGCTTGAAGCTCTCGGGCGGCGAGAAGCAGCGCGTCGCGATCGCCCGCACGCTGGTCAAGAACCCGCCGATCCTGCTGCTCGACGAGGCCACCAGCGCGCTCGATTCGCGCACCGAGCAGGACATCCTGGCGACGCTGCGCCGAGTCTCCGAGCATCGCACCACCATCGCCATCGCGCATCGGCTCTCCACCATCGCCGACGCCGACCGCATTCTGGTGATCGATCGGGGCCGCCTGGCCGAAGCGGGCACCCACGCCGAGCTGCTCCGGCGCGACGGGCTCTACGCCGACATGTGGGCGCGCCAGCAGGCCGAGAGCGAGCTGCTCGGCGAAGCGGCGGAGTAGCTTTCCCGCCCGTTATCACTCGCCAAAACCACTACAACCCGCTCGCCCTGAGCTTGTCGAAGGGCCCCGCCGAGCGAAGCCGAGGCGTTGGCAAGGGCCGCGTTCCCGGCTTCGCTCGAACAAGTCCCCTCGACAAGCTCGGGACGAACGGCACTGGCACTTAATCCGGGCGGTCAGGGGCCGGGGTAGCGCTCGAATTTCGGCAGCGCGTCCAGCCCCGCTTCCCAGCCGAGCGCGTCGGCCATCTGGACATGAATCTGCGGCGGAAAGGCCTCGGGGTCGTCAAGCGTGGCGATCTGGAGATCGACCAGCCCGGGCAGCATGTTCTCGTTGACATAATAGAGCCCGGTCCCGCAGGCGCCGCAGAACCAGCGCTCGGCGTCGGGCGAGGAGCGGTAGAGCGCGGGCTGGCCGTCGCGGATCGCGAAATCGTCCGACTTCACCGCCATCCACGCGACCGAGGCCGCCCCCGCGCAGCGGCGGCAGTCCTCGCAGTGGCAGACCGAGGCATGGACCGGCCCGCCTTGAAACTCATAGACAACGGCCCCGCAATGGCATCGACCGGTCGGCATCGGCATTCTCCCTCTTTCCAGGCGGCCAGGGGGTAACGGATCGTCGCCGAAAACGCCATCGAGGGCTCATGTGGCGAGGTTTGGAGAAAGGTCTCACACGAAGACACGGAGAGGGGAGCGCGCCCCGCAGGCGTTCACGGCAAATACGGACGCGGCGGATTGGGAGCGGCTTCGCCGCTGGAACTGCCTTCTTCGTGTCTTCGTGTGAGATTCAATGGTGCGACCTCTGTGCCCCGGCTGCCCTCGCCGCGTAGCACTCCGCCATCCAATGCGGCACACTCGACCGCGTCTCGGGGGATATTCGATGCCGCATTCGCGCCTGCTGTCGTGCTTCTCGCCACCGCCGCCACGCCCGCGCCCGCCCCTATCTCGAATCGCGCGGCGCCAGCTTCCAGGGCTGGGATCCCAAGCAGCGCGCGGTGCCGATCGCGACGCGCTTCGCCAATACCGCGCAGCTCCACAAGGTGACCATGCCGATCGGTGCGCGCACCCGCGACGCTGGCGTTCCGGGAGAAGCATTTGCTGGGACGGTAATTTGTCCGACCTGAAAGCCCTCCCCCGAACGGGGGAGGGTTGGGTGGGGGTTTGCCACGCCGCTGGCTAGGACGCGCGCCTGCGGCGCGCTCCCCCTCCCCCGGCCCCTCCCCGCTGGGGAGGGGAGTTAGTCTCTACAAAATATACTTGCTGAGGTCCGTGTCGCTCGCCAGCCCCGCCAGCCGCTCGCGCACGTAAGCCGCGTCGATCGTCACCGTCTCGCCCGTCCGGTCCTCGGCCTCGAAGCTGATCTCCTCGAGCAGGCGCTCCATCACGGTCTGCAACCGGCGGGCGCCGATGTTCTCGACGCTCTCGTTGACCTGCGCGGCGATCCTGGCGACTTCGGCGATCGCGTCCTCGCGGATGTCGAGCGTCACTTCTTCCGTGCCGATCAGCGCCTTGTATTGCTCGACCAGATTGGCGCGGGTCTCGCTGAGGATGCGGACGAAATCCGCTTCGGTCAGCGCGCGCAGTTCGACGCGGATCGGGAGGCGGCCCTGAAGCTCGGGGAGCATGTCGCTGGGCTTGGCGACGTGGAACGCGCCGCTGGCGATGAAGAGCACGTGGTCGGTCTTCATCGGGCCGTATTTGGTCGCGACGGTGGTGCCCTCGATCAGCGGCAGCAGATCGCGCTGCACGCCCTCGCGTGACACCGACCCGCCGCGCACATCGCTGACCGCGATCTTGTCGATCTCGTCGAGAAACACGATGCCATTGGTCTCGGCGTTCTCGAGCGCGACGCGGGCGACGTCGTCCTGGTCCATGCGCTTCTCGGCCTCTTCCTCGACCAGACGGTCCCAGGCGTCGGGCACTTTCAGCTTGCGGCGCTTGGTGGGCGTCTTGCCCATCGCCTTGCCGAGCATATCGGAGAGGTTGATCATGCCGACGCCGCCGGGCATGCCGGGAATGTCCATCGCGGTGCCGGGCGCATCGGCGACCTCGATTTCGACCTCGGTCTCGTTCATCGCATTGTCGGTGATGCGCTGCCTGAAGGCCTCGCGCGTCGCCTCGCTGGCGTTGTCGCCGACCAGCGCGGTGAGCAGCCGGTCCATCGCCGCCTTGCTCGCCGCCTCGCGCACCGCATCGCGGCGGCGGTCCTTTTCGAGCCGGATCGCTTCCTCGACGAGGTCGCGCGCGATCTGCTCGACGTCGCGTCCGACATAGCCGACCTCGGTGAACTTGGTCGCCTCGACCTTCACGAAAGGCGCCTCGGCGAGCCTGGCCAGCCGGCGGCTGATCTCGGTCTTGCCGCAGCCGGTGGGGCCGATCATCAATATGTTCTTGGGCGTCACCTCCTCGCGCAGCTCGGGCCCGAGGCGCTGGCGGCGCCAGCGGTTGCGCAGCGCGACGGCGACCGCGCGCTTGGCGTCCTTCTGGCCGACGATGTGCTCGTCCAATGCGGCGACGATCGCCTTGGGGGTGAGGTTGTCCGTCATATTCTTCTTTCGCCCCTCCCCTTCAGGGGAGGGGAAGGGGGTGGGGGTTGTAACAAGGGGCGGGACAGGCCCCACCCCAACCCCTCCCCTGAAGGGGAGGGGCTTTGCTAGACGGTTTCGACGGTCACGTTGCCGTTGGTGAAGACGCACAGCTCCGCGGCGACAGCCATCGCCTTGCGCGCGATCTTTTCCGGATCGGTCTCGTATTCCGAGATCGCCCGCGCGGCGGCGAGCGCGTAATTGCCGCCGCTGCCGATCGCGGTGACGCCGCCCTCGGGTTCGAGCACATCGCCATTGCCGGTGAGGACGAGGAGATTCTCCTTGTCCGCCACGATCATCAGCGCCTCGAGATTGCGCAGATATTTGTCGGTCCGCCAGTCCTTGGTCAGTTCGACCGCGGCGCGCAGGAGCTGGCCCGAATACTGCTCCAGCTTCTTTTCGAGCCGCTCGAACAGCGTGAAGGCATCGGCGGTGGCACCCGCGAAGCCGGCGACGACATGGCCGTCCTTGCCGATGCGCCGCACCTTCTTCGCATTGGGCTTCATCACCGTATTGCCCATCGACACCTGCCCGTCGCCGGCGATGACCGTGACATCGCCGCGGCGCACCCCGATGATGGTGGTGGAGTGCCACTGCTGAAGCCCGTGGCCGGCCCGATCCGAACTCATGGCCAGCGATATGGGGGGCGCGGCTGTCCGATCAAGCCGAATGCCGGTTCACGATCGCGAGGCGTCCGTTCATGATCGCAGCGCACCCATTGGCCAGCTATTCGTCGATCAGCCGTTGGGCCCGCCCGCGGGGGCCGGCCCGGCCGCGCCGACCGCGCCGATATTGCCGAACAGATCCTCGAGGAAGCCCCGCTCGCGGCCCAGCGTCGGCGTTTCGGCGCCGTCGGGCGAGAGATAGACCACGCGCTCGATTCCCGAGCGATCGACTTCGGCGACATTGCCCGCGGCATCGAAGCGGATGGCGAGCACCGCCTGGTTCTCGATCCGGGGCCGGCCGAACGGCTGCTGTCCGGTGGTGCTCGACACATAATACCATGTCGGCTGGCCGAACTGGCTGGTGAAAGTGGGCCGCCCGAGCGTCCCTTCGACCGAGCGCTGGTTGTCGATGCCGGCGCGAATGCCGCCCGTGAGCAGATTGTCCACGAGATAGCCGCGATGATCCTTGATCGAGGAGCACCCCGCCAGCACGCCCAGCACGGCCGCGAGCGCCGCGCCCGACACGATCCTGCTTCCCGATACGCCCGAAATACCCACGCCTGCTCCTGCCGGTTCGCGCGCCTTGGCCGTGCCGATGGCGCGCTCTATATGCCTGGCGCCGCCCTTAGGCTGCCCGCCCCCGACAAGCAACACGCGGGCGGGCGCCATTCGGGCGGCCTGGCCCGCGCTTCGCGGCACGGGCTTGAATTGCCGCTGAACGCCACCGGGACTCTCGCCATGCGCCTTTTCGACCGCTTGTTCTCCGCGCGCTCCGACCCACGCGACGAGGTGCGGCCGTTGTGGGCCAGGGTGGTCGCGCTGGCCCGCGATCCCGCCTGGTATCGGGATCGCGGTGTCGCCGACACGCTCGGGGGGCGCTTCGACATGGTCAGCGCGGTGCTTGCGCTTGTCCTGCTGCGGATGGAGACCACGCCCGCGCTGGCCGCGCGCGCCGCGCCGCTGACCGAGATCTTCGTCGAGGAAATGGACGGGCAATTGCGCCAGTCGGGGGTGGGCGATTTGATGGTCGGCAAGCAGATCGGCCGGCTGATGGCCACGCTGGGCGGGCGGATGGGCGCCTACCGCGCGGCCCTCGCGGCGGGAGGCGGCGAGCTCGCCGAGACGGTTCGCCGCAACATCGCCCTGACCGACGACAGCCGCGCCGAGACGGTTGGCGAGGAACTGCGCGTTCTTGCGGCGCGGCTCGCGGCGCTTGGCGATCGGGACCTGCTGGCGGGAGATTGCACATGAGCAGCGGCGAGTTCGTGCGCCTCGTCAAGCTCGACCGCTTGCCCTCGGCCGCGCTCACCATCGAGGCGAGCGAGAGCGAGCGCGCGGCGCTCGCGGAGCGCTTCGCCCTGCCCTCGATCGAGCGGCTGCATGCGGTGACGACCCTGAGGCGGACAGGCGATGCCATCGACGCCACGGGGCGCCTGGACGCTGCATTTCATCAGCGCTGCGCCATCTCCGACGAACCCTTCGCCAATAGGCTCGACGCGCCGCTGGCTATCCGCTTCGTTCCCACGCTCGCGCCGGGCAGCGACGACGAAGAGATGGAGTTCGGCGCGGACGAGCCCGACGAGATCGAATACGACGGCGCGTCCTTCGACCTCGGCGAGGCGGTGGCGCAAAGCTTCGGCCTCGCTCTCGACCCCTATGCCGTCGGCCCGGACGCCGAGGCGGTCCGGCGCGAGTCAGGGATTCTCGACGACAACGCACCCAGCGGGCCTTTCGCCGCCCTTGCGGCGCTCAAGACCGGCTCGAAGGAGAGTTAGGGGGACTCCTCGGCCGCTGCCTGCGTTTCATCGCCAACCACAAGCCGATGGCGAATCAGTGCATCGGGCAACTCGCGGCGCAGCCAGTCGATCATGTGCTCGCGCAGCTTGCAGCGCAGGAGCCACAGGTCGCCGATCGTCGCCGCGCTCACCGACAGCCGCAGCTCGACGCTTTCGGGGCGTGCCTCGGTCATCAGCAGGCTGGCGGTGCGCCGATCCCATTCGGTTTGCGCCGCGACGAAGCGCTCGAACTCCGCGCGGACAGGGGCGATGTCGGTCGCGGGGTCGAGATGGAGGAACACCGGGCCGGTCAGCCGCTCGCTGACCCGCGACCAGTTCTCGAAGCTGCCGTCGAGGAAGCGCGCGGTCGGCACCACCAGCAGCCGCTCGTCCCAGGTGCGCACGGTGACGAAGCTCCAGCGGATCTCCTCCACCCGTCCCGCCTGGCCGTCGATCTTGACCATGTCGCCGAGGCGGAGCGGCTGCGTGAGCGCCACCTGCAATCCGGCGATCAGCGACTTCAGGGCCGGCTGCGCCGCCGCGCCCACCGCCAGCGCGGCAAGCCCTGCCGAGGCCATCAACGTCACCCCGACCTGCCGCACGCCGGGAATGTTGAAGAGGATCAGCGAGACACTGATGATCAGGATTGCGACCTTGGCGGTGCGGCCGAGGATCGCGACGCGCGTGCGGCGCGCGCGCATCGCGCTGGGATCCTCGTGCGCCACCGCCTCGAGCTCGAGCCCGGTGCCGAAGCCATCGACGACGGCGTAGGCGACCCAGCCGAGCAGCGCCGGCACCAGATAGGCCGCGGTCACCTTCCATCCGGCGCCGAGCAGCGGATCGACCTGGGCCGCGATGGCGACGGCGATGGCGACCATCGCCCACCGCGCCGGACCGCGCACCGCTTCGAGGATGGCATTGTCGATCTGCGTGGCCGAGGCGCGCGCCACCCGGTGCAGCAGCGCGAAGGCCAGCCAGTGCAGCGCCAGCGCGATCAGCGCCGGGATCGCGAGGCCGATCGCCGCCTCCACGGCATCGCGGGGGGTGAGCTGCCAACCGCGAGGATCGTATCGGTCGAACATGACGCGCGCGGTAACCGTGGCGCGGCCGGCTGACAACGGGGAGCCGGCCGACGAGCTTAGCCGTCTGCGGGAAACCGGATCGTGATGACCGCTCCCTCGGGCGGGAAGTGGCGCTCGACGCCGCCGCCGAGCTGGCGCGCCGCGCTGGTCATCAGCATCGAGCCGAAGCCCTCGCGCGCCGGCTGCTCCGCGATCGGCACACCGCTTTCCCGCCAGTTCAGCACCAGCTCGCCCCCCTCGCGCTTCCAGTCGATGGCGATGCTTCCGCCGGGCCGCGACCAGCCGCCGTATTTGACTGCATTGGTGGTCAATTCGTGCAGCACCAGGCCCACCGGCGTGATCGAGCGCGCGTGCAGCGTGATCGGGGGGCCGCTGATCGAGGCCGTGAGCGTCGGCGAGCGATAGGGTGCGAGCGTGGTTTCGACCAGCGCGACCAGCGAGACCTCGGGGCGATCCAGCTCGCCCTGGCTGACGTCATGCGCCTTGAGCAGCGCCTGGACGCGCTGGGCGATCGAATCGGTCACCGCCCTGGCTTCGGGCGCGTCGCGCGCGCTCAGCCTGACGATCGCCAGCACCACCGCGAACAGGTTCTTCACCCGGTGGTTGAGCTCGCGCGCGAGCAGATCGGCCCGGTCCCGCGCCGCCGCCAGCGCCTCGGCCTGGGCGGCCACCGCCTCGGCGCGGGCGCTCCGCGCGATCAGCCGGCCGGCGGCGACGAGCGAGATCGCCAACAGCGCCAGCAGCCCGCCCAGGAGCGGCATCACCCGGCGCTCGGCCCGCTCGGTTTTCGTCACCGCCTCGGCGAGCTCCGCCAGCTCGATCCGCTCGAGCTCGCCGATCGCGCGTCTTAGCCGCTCCATCGTCTCCTGGCCCTCGTCGGTCAGAACCAGGCGCCGCGCTTCGATCAGATCGCCGTTCTCGACCAGCGCGATGCTACGCCCCAGCTCGCGGAATTTCGCCCGCGACAGCGCCTCGACCTCGTCCAGCAGCGCGAGCTGGCGCGCGTCGGCGCGCGGTTCGAGCAGGGCGCGCAACCGCCGCAGCGACGGCTCCATCCGATCGCGGCCGTTGTAGAACGGCCCAAGGTAACGCCGGTCGAGCGAAAGCAGGTACCCGCGTTGACCGGTCTCGGCATTGAGCGCGGCGCGGCCGATGTCGCGCAACTCGTCGAGAATGGCGCTGGTCTGCTGCGCCTGGCGGCGTTGCCCGCGCTCGGCCTCCACCGTGCCGATGACCAGCAGGATCACCAGCAGCATCGCCGCCGCCGTGGCCGCGATCAGCGCCGCGTTGATCCAGCGCGCCGACCCGCCGGGCAGGGAGACCAGCGACCTCCGCATCAGTGCGCCGCGCCCCAGCTGGCCCCCGTGCCGATGTCGATGCCGAGCGGGACGTGGAGCGCTACCGCGGGCAGCGCCGCCGCGGCCATGACGCGCTCGATGACCGGCGCGGCGGCGGCGACATCCCGTTCGGGCAGTTCGAACACCAGTTCGTCGTGGACCTGGAGCAGCATGCGCACATGGCCGAGTCCGGCATCGGCGAGCGCCGGCATCATCCGCGCCATCGCGCGCTTGATGATGTCGGCGCTGGTGCCCTGGATCGGGGCGTTGATCGCGGCGCGCTCGCTGCCGCTGCGCTCGTTGGGGTTCTTCGAATTGATCCGCGGGAACCAGGTCTTGCGCCCGAACAGCGTCTGCGAATAGCCCTTCTCGCGCACGCTCTCGAGCGTCGCGTGAATATAGGACTGGATGCCGGGAAAGCGCTGGAAATAGGTGTCGATGATGGCTTGCGCGTCCTCCGCCGCGATCCCCAGCCGGCCGCCCAGCCCCCAGCGGCTGATACCGTAGAGGATCGCGAAATTGACCGTCTTGGCCCTGGCCCGCGTATCGCGGGTGACTTCGCCGAACATCTCGCGCGCGGTGCGGGCATGGATATCCTCGCCGCTGGCGAAGGCGTCCTTCAGTTGCGGCACGTCGGCCATGTGCGCCGCCAGCCGAAGCTCGATCTGCGAATAGTCGGCGGCGAGCAGGACATTGCCGGGCTCGGCGACGAAGGCCTCGCGGATCTGGCGCCCGATCTCGGTGCGGATCGGGATGTTCTGAAGGTTGGGATCGGTCGAGGACAGCCGCCCGGTCTGCGCGCCGACCAGGCTGTAGCTGGTGTGCACTCGACCGGTCTCGGGATTGATCGCGGCCTGTAGGGCATCGGTGTAGGTCGACTTCAGCTTCGACAACTGGCGCCACTCGAGCACCTTGGTTGCGACCTCCGCGCCCTGATTGGCGAGTCCTTCCAAAATCGCCTGGTCGGTCGAATACTGCCCGCTCTTGCCCTTGCGCCCGCCCCTGTATCCGAGCTTTTCGAACAGCACGTCGCCCAATTGCCTGGGGCTGCCGATAGTGAATTCGATCCCGCAGCAATCCCACACTTCGCGCTCGATCCGAGCGATCTCGCGGGAGAACTCCTCGCTCAGCCCGGCGAGCCGCGCGCGATCGACCTTGATGCCGTGGCGCTCCATCCGCGCCACCACCGGGATCAGCGGCCGGTCGACGCGCTGGTAGACCTGTGTCCCCCCCTCCTCGGCGAGCCGCGGCTTCAAGTGCTTGTAGAGCCGCCAGGTCACATCGGCGTCCTCGGCGGCGTATTGCGTCGCCTTGTCGAGCGGCACCTCGCCGAAGGGGATCGCCTTCTTGCCGCTGCCGCAGATGTCCTTGAAGGTCAGGGTTGTGTGGCCGAGGTGGCGCTGGCTCAGCTCGTCCATGCCGTGCCCGCCCCCGATCCCTTCGAGGCTGCGCCCGGCGTCGAGCGCGAAGCTGACGATCATGGTGTCGTCGACGGGCGCGACCTGGATGTTCGCGCAGCGGGCGAGGATGTTGAGATCGTATTTGATGTTCTGCCCGACCTTGAGCACCTGCTCGCTTTCTAACAGCGGGCGCAGCACCGCATAGGCGGCCTCGCGCTCCACTTGCGGCGGCTTCTCGGCGAACATGTCGCTGCCGCCGTGCCCCAGCGGGATATAGCAGGCATCGTTGGGACCCAGCGCGAGGCTGATCCCGGCAAGCTCGGCGCGCATCGCGTCGAGGCTGCTGGTTTCGGTGTCCAGCGCCACCAGCCGGGCATCGAAGGCCCGCGCAACCCAGTGCTCGAGCCGCTCGAGCGTCTGCACGCATTCATAGGCACCGCGGTCGATCGGCGGCATCTCGGGCAGCGGCTGGCGGTTGCCCGCGGCGTTTGCCGGGGCGCCGGCGGTTTGCGGTTTGGCCGGATCGAGCTGGGTCGCGCGCTCCGGGCTCCCGGCGCCGCCGTCGAGCCGCTTCAACAGGCTGGTGAAGCCGTGCCGGGCGAGGAAGGCCGCGAGCGGCGCCGGCGGCACGCCGTCCAGCTTCATGTCGTCGATCGGGATCGGGAGGTCGCAATCCTCCTTGAGCTGGACCAGCACGCGGCTTAGCTCGGCCATCGCCCGGCCCTCGATCAGCCGGTCGCGCAGCTTCGAGGGCTTCATGGCCGGGGCGGCATCGAGCGCCCCGGCGAGGCTGCCGTGGTCCTGGATCAGCTTGGAGGCGGTCTTGGGGCCGATGCCGTAAATGCCGGGGACATTGTCGACGCTGTCGCCCATCAGCGCCAGCACATCGCCCACCAGATCGGGAGCGACGCCGAACTTCTCGACCACCTCGGGGATGTCGATGCGCTGGTTCTTCATCGTATCCAGCATGTCGATGCAACCGCCCTCGACACCATCGTGCGGCTCGGCGCATTTGCCGACGAGTTGCATCAGGTCCTTGTCGGAGGACACGATGGTCACGTCCCAGCCGCGCCGCGTCGCTTCGCGCGCATAACTGGCGATGAGGTCGTCGGCCTCGAGATCGTCCTCCTCGATGCAGGGCAGGCTGAAGGCGCGGGTGGCGTCGCGGATCAGCGGGAACTGCGGCACCAGGTCTTCGGGCGGCGGCGGGCGGTTGGCCTTGTACTGGTCGTAAAGCGCGTTGCGGAAGCTGGTCGCGCCCTTGTCGAGGATGACCGCGAGATGCGTGGGCCCGTCCGCCTTGTTCAGATCGTCGGCCAGCTTCCACAGCATGGTGGTGTAGCCATAGACCGCGCCGACCGGGGTGCCCTCGGGATCGGTCAGCGGCGGCAACCGGTGGTAAGCGCGAAAGATATAGGCCGATCCATCGACCAGATAGAGGTGGTTCCTGTCGCTCATGGCGGCGGCTCTAGCAGCGGGGTGCGGCGAAAGGGAATGCCGAAGCGGAGCAGCTTTGCGGCCGAAACGGGGCGGGAGCGGCGCTCGGCGCTTGCATTGCCACATTCTCGCCATTATCTTGCGAAGCGTGAGGCCCATCTGGGGCTCGCGCGGGCGGCCGAGGCCGACCGTTTCGACCCGCCATCAAAAGGGAATGCAACCATGCGCAAGATTGCTCTGCTCGCCGCCGCCGGCGCCGCCCTCTCGCTCGCCGCCTGTTCGGAGAAGACCCAGGACGCCGCGGCCACCACCGCCGATTCGGCCGCCGCCGACACTGCCGCCAATGCGGAGGCCGCGGGCGACGCGGTGACCGACGCCGCCACCACCGCCGCCGACAGTGTCGATGCCGCTGCCCACAACGCCGCCACGACCGCCGAAAACGAAGCCGCCAAGGTTGAGGCCGAAGCGCAGGGCACCACCGTTCAGGACGCGAAGAAGGACTGATCCTTCTTTACCGATCGCAAAAGAGGGCGGCGCCGCGAGGCGCCGCCCTTTTCTTATGCCGCTCGGTAGCCGGAAATCAGTCCGTGCCGCCGTTTCCGTAGGTCGCGCTGGCATAGGCGCGCCCGGGCGCTTGCTGCGGCAACATGGCGCCGTATCCGTCGTAGAGCGCCCGGGCGATCGCCGCGATCTTCGCGTCGCGCGCCGGCTTGGTGCCATGTCCGGTGACATAGATCGCGATCGCCAGCGTGTGCCCGTCCGGCGTCTCGATGAAGCCGATGTCGCTGGCGGTGCCGCTCAGCGTGCCGGTCTTGTGGAGCACGCGCGCGCCCGCGGGGATGTGGGCGCGGATGCGGCGCTTCCCGGTGACGGTGCGGCTCATCGCCCCGAGGATGACGCGGCGGCTCTCGGGCGCGACATATTTCCCCTGGTAGATGCCGGCGAGAAGCTGGACCATCGCATCGGGCGTCGCGCTGTCGCGCGTGTCGATGTGGAGGGCGGGATTGAACTCGCCGTCGTCGCGCACCAGCGTCGCGATGTCGCGGTCGATGCTGAACTCGCGAATGCCGGCGCGGCGCACCCAGGCGTTGACCGCCCTGGGCCCGCCGACCACGCGCAGCAGGGCATCGGTCGCGGGGTTGCTCGACCGCGAGATCATCTGCTCGATGAGACTTGCCGCCGTGACGCTCTGCCCCTCATAGACAGGCGCAACCGAAGTCGAGAACGCTTTCGAGGCCTTGGGCAGCAGCAGCGGAAAGCGCTGGTCGAGCCGCCAGCGGCCCTGCTCCACGCCCTCGAGGAATGTCGCCGCCACCGCGATCTTGCTGGTGCTGGCGAGCGGGAAGCGCTGATCGCCGAGCACGCTGACCGCCTCGCCGGTGGCGAGATCGACCGCGGCGACGCCGATGCGCCCGCGCGCGCCACCGGCAAGCTCGGCCACCCGCCGGGCCAGCGGGCTGCCCTCGACCGGCCGATAGGCCTGCGCGCGCCGCTCGGTGCCAAGCTGGGTGCCGAGCGCGCTGTCGAACTGCGCCTCCAGCAGATCGTCGTGCGTGTGTTCCTGCGCGACAGGCCGCGCCGGCATGGCCAGCACGAGTGTCGCGGCGATGATCCCGAAGGCCGTCCTGAACCCCATGTCCCCGAAGCTAACCCTTCCATGGTTTGCAGAACCTTAATGCCTTTCGTTCCCGCAAACGGAAGCGAAACGCGACGAGACGACTCCTCGAAGCGCCGAAGCGGGTCGATCGTCGGCCTGACGCAGCGCCAACGCGCCTCGACCTTCGCGGCGAATCATTCCGGCGGAGCGCGGTTCTCCGGCACGACGTCGGGCAGCAGCGGGACGAAACGCACCGCGGCGATATCCCGCGCCGACCACGCGTCCTCGCCGGTGCGCTCGATGCGGCGCAGCTGCTGGACATCCTCGCCGCCGATCGGGATCACGAGCCGGCCGCCGATCGCGATCTGCCGCTTGAGCGCTTGGGGCACCCGTGCGCCGCGCGCCGCGACCAGGATTGCGTCGAAGGGGCCCTCGTCGGGCAAGCCGGCCAACCCGTCTCCGGTTACGACCGTGCAATTGTCATAGCCCAGCGCCGCCATGCGCTCGCGGGCCTCGCTGGCCAGACTTTCGTGCCGTTCGATGGCGAACACTTCGCCGGCGATGCGTGAGAGCACCGCCGCAGCGTAGCCCGATCCCGCGCCGACCTCGAGGACGCGGTCCCCGGCGCGAACATTGGCGGCGTCGATCATGCGCGCGACGATATAGGGCTGGCTGATGGTCTGGCCCGCGCCGATCGGGAGCGGCCCGTCGTCATAGGCGAACTCGGCCAGGGCTTCGGGCACGAAGGCCTTGCGCGGGACCTGCGCGAAGGCGGCGAGGATCGCAGGATCGACGATGCCGCGGCGGCGGATCTGCCGCTCCACCATCGCGGCGCGCCGGGCCTCCTCGCCGCCCGCCACCACGGCGTCAGGCCGCTTCGATGACCCGGAGGATCTCCGGCCCCGGCATGCCGGTCACCTGCTTGTCCAGCTCGCCGATCAGCGCGCCTTCGGTTTCCTTGCGATAATGCTTGCGCATCTCCCCCAGCGTATCGGGATCGGCCACGATCAGGAGCTGCTCGATGCGGTGTTCGAGCACCTGGCCATTGAGCCAGCCGGCGATGCCGGCGGCACGATCGAGCTTCTCCTGGGTGCGGTAGTCGTCGCCGCGGGGATCGTTATGGCCCACCGCGCCGCTCTCGCCCGTCTCCGAGACATCGGGCTCGGCCGCCAGCTCGAGCGCGGGTTCGGTCGCGGTGCCGGTGTTGCGCATCAGCAGGAAGCGGGTGCCATCGGCGATGGCGACGTGAGCCTGGGCGGGTAGTTTCATGGGCATCTCCTTGCTCTGCGCCACCAACGAGCGGGCGAGGAGACGGTGCCGACAAAACGGGCCGGAGGATCGCTCCTCCGGCCCGGCTTGTCCTGGAAAGGGGGACGGGACGGAGCGAAGCGAGTTCGCGCGCCCCGTCGGCGCGGGCCCCGACCGGCTCGCGCCGGCCGGTCGCCCCGCGGCTCAGAAGTCCATGCCGCCCATGCCGCCCATGCCGCCGCCGCCCATCGGCATCGCCGGCTTGTCGTCGGGCTTCTCGCTGATCGCCGCTTCGGTGGTGATCAGCAGGCCCGCGACCGAGGCCGCGTTCTGTAGCGCGGTGCGCACGACCTTGGTGGGGTCGATCACGCCGGCCTTGACGAGGTCTTCGTAGGTGTCGGTCGCGGCGTTGAAGCCGAAGGCGCTGTTCTGCTGGTCGAGCAGCTTGCCCGAGACAACCGCGCCGTCGTGCCCGGCGTTGGCGGCGATCTGGCGCACCAGCGAGGTCAGCGACTTGCGGACGATGTCGATCCCGCGGGTCTGGTCCTCGTTCGCGCCCTCGACGCCGTCGAGCGCGCTGGACGCGTAGAGCAGCGCCACGCCGCCACCGGGGACGATGCCTTCCTCGACCGCGGCCCGGGTCGCATGGAGCGCGTCGTCGACGCGGTCCTTGCGCTCCTTGACCTCGATCTCCGAGGCGCCGCCGACCTTGATCACGGCCACGCCGCCCGCGAGCTTGGCGAGACGCTCCTGGAGCTTCTCGCGGTCGTAGTCGCTGGTGGTGGCGTCGATCTGGGTGCGGATCTCGCCCACACGCGCCTTGATGTCGTCATGCGAGCCGGCGCCATCGACGATGGTGGTGTTGTCCTTGTCGATCGACACGCGCTTGGCCTGGCCGAGCATGTTCAGCGTGACGTTCTCGAGCTTGATGCCGAGGTCCTCGCTGATCATCTCGCCCTGCGTCAGGATCGCGATGTCCTGCAACATCGCCTTGCGACGATCGCCGAAGCCGGGCGCCTTGACCGCCGCGACCTTGAGGCCGCCGCGCAGCTTGTTGACCACCAGCGTCGCCAGCGCCTCGCCCTCGATGTCCTCGGCGATGATCAGCAGCGGACGGCCGCTCTGCACCGCCGCCTCGAGCACCGGCAGCATCGACTGCAGATTCGACAGCTTCTTCTCGTGGATCAGGATATAGGGGTTCTCCAGCTCCACGGTCATCTTGTCGGGGTTGGTGATGAAATAGGGGCTGAGGTAGCCGCGGTCGAACTGCATGCCCTCGACGACGTCGAGCTCGAACTCGAGGCCCTTGGCTTCCTCGACGGTGATCACGCCTTCCTTGCCGACCTTCTCCATCGCCTCGGCGATCTTCTCGCCGACTTCGCGGTCGCCGTTGGACGAGATGATGCCGACCTGCGCGATCTCCGACGAGCCGGTGACTTCCTTGGAGCGGCTCTTGAGGTTCTCGACGACCTTGTCGACCGCGATGTCGATGCCGCGCTTCAGGTCCATCGGGTTCATGCCGGCGGCGACCGACTTCATGCCCTCGGTCACGATCGCCTGGGCCAGCACGGTGGCGGTGGTGGTGCCGTCACCGGCGTTGTCGTTGGTGCGCGAGGCCACTTCGCGCAGCATCTGCGCGCCCATGTTCTCGAACTTGTCCTTGAGCTCGATCTCCTTGGCGACGGTGACGCCGTCCTTGGTGATGCGCGGCGCGCCGAAGCTCTTGTCGATCACGACATTGCGGCCCTTGGGGCCGAGCGTGACCTTGACGGCATTGGCGAGGGTGTCGACGCCGGCGAGAATGCGTTCGCGCGCGTCGCGCGAAAAGCGTACGTCCTTGGCAGCCATTGTATTGTCCTTTCGAAGATTTCTGATTCCCCGCGCCGGGATTCCTTGGGGCGGGGGTCTCGTGCCATTACGACTGAGGTCCCCGCCTTCGCGGGGACTCAGGGGTTCATCAGCCGATGATCCCCATGATGTCGCTTTCCTTCATGATCAGCAGCTCCTCGCCGTCGATCTTGACCTCGGTGCCCGACCACTTGCCGAACAGCACGCGGTCGCCGGCCTTGACGTCGCAGGGCGTGACCGTGCCGTCTTCGGCGCGGGCGCCCGAACCGACGGCGACGACTTCGCCCTCGCTCGGCTTCTCCTGGGCGCTGTCGGGAATGATGATCCCGCCGGCGGTCTTCTGATCGGCTTCGATGCGACGGACCAGCACGCGGTCGTGCAGCGGACGAAATGCCATGATGATGACCTCTCTACTCGTTGATGATGAGTGTTTGGCACTCCCCTGGGGCGAGTGCCAGCGGCGCGCATATGTGGAGAGCGCCGGGGCAAGTCAACGGGCGGCGGCGAAATTTTTACCGCGCCAGCGTGAGCCCCAGCCGCTCGCGCCGCGCCCAGCGCCAGGTGAGCAGGCTGGCCGAGAACACCAGCCCGATGGCGAGCCCGATCCACACGCCGGTCCCCTCCAGCGAGGTCCGGAAGCCCAGCCACAGCGCGGTGCCCATGCCCGGCAGCCAGTAGCTGAAGATCGCGATCACCATCGGCAGTTTGGTGTCCTGCAAGCCGCGCAGCGCGCCGGCCGCGACCGCCTGGATGCCGTCGAACAGCTGGAAGGCGGCGGCCACAGCCATGAATTGGACCGCGAACCCGGCCATCGCCGCGTTCTTCGCCGCGACCGGATCGATGTAGATCGACAGCAGCAGCCGGGGCGCCAGCAGCATCGCCGCCGCGGTCAGCAGCATGAAGCCGCCGCCCATCGCGATCCCCGCCCAGCCCGCGCGGCCGATCGCGGCGTGGTCCCGCGCCCCATAGTGGTAGCCCACCCGGATCGTCGCCGCCTGGCCGACGCCGAAGGGAATCTGGAAGGCGAGCGCGGCGAGCTGGAGCGCGACCGTGTGCCCGGCCAGCTCGGCCTCGCCGATGCGCCCCATCAGAAAGGCCGCGCCGCTGAACAGCCCGGCTTCGGCGACGATGATCATCATCACCGGCGAGCCCAGCCGCAGCAGCTCGCCAAGCCGGCTCCATTCGGCGCGCCACCAGTTGCCGAAGATGCGGTAGCGCCGCAGCCGCCGGTCCGTCAGGATCGCCGCAACGTAGCTTGCGAGCTGGACCAGCGAAGTCAGCACGCTCGCCAGCGCCGAGCCTTCGAGCCCGAGCGCGGGCGCGCCCAGATTGCCGAACACGAAGGCGTAGTTGAACAGCAGGCTGGCGAACAGCGCGATAAAGGTGATCGCGGTGGCGAAGATCGGGCGGCCGAGCGCGCTGACGAAGCTGCGCAGCACGCTGGCCGCGATCATCGGGATCATCGCGAACATGATCACGCGCAGGAAATCGCCCGCGCGGGTGGCGAGCGCGTCGGGCTGGCCGGTGAGGCGCATCAGCGTCTCGCCCTGCCAGCACAGCGCCATGCCAATGAGGCCGCTCGCCACCGCCAGCCACAGCGCCATGCGGACCGAGCGGCGCACCTCGCGCACCGCGTGGCGGCGGCGGCCCAATTCCTCGGCGATCAGCGCGGCGACGATGCCGGTGAGGCCCGAGAGCGCCCACATCAGCAGCCCGAACAGCGCGATCGCCAGCGCCGAGGCGGCCAGCTCGCGCTCGCCCAGCCGGGCCACGAACACGACGTCGACCGCATGGACCAGCATCTGCAGCAGATTGGCGAGCGCCAGCGGCCAGGCGAGCCGGAACGTCTCGCGCAGCTCGCCGCGCCAGCCCGAATCGCCGATCGGCAGGGGTTTCAGGGCGTGCTCATGCGTCATGTAGTCCTGTCCTGAGCGGCCGGCCTGCCGGCCAGCCGAAGGGCGGCCCGGATAGGCGAGCCGGGCAGGGGCCTCAATGCGCAGCGGCGAAAGCGGACATTTTCCGCCGCGGTGGCGCAGCGCCGCAACAGCGCCCGCCCGGGCTCTTAAGCGCCGCGAAAGCCGATGGTCGGCAAAGGTCGATAGCGATGGCCAAAAAAACCACCCCAGCGCTGGTCGGCGCGCTTTCCGCCCTCGTCTGCGCGCCAACGCAAGCGGGTGAGGTCTTCGGCGGCCTTTATGCGCACGCCGTCGAGACGCCGCTGTCCCTGAACAGCGGCGAGGGCGGCGCGGACATCGAGCTCGGCTATCGCGCCGACCCCATCCGGGCGCTGAGCGCGATCGGCAGCCCCGCACCCTATGGCTTCGCCTCGGTCAACACCGCGGGCGACACCGATTTCCTCGCCGCCGGGCTGGCGTGGAAGTTCGAGCTGGGTCGCCTCTACGTCCGGCCCGGCGTGGGGCTGTCGCTGAACAACGGCCCGGAGCGGCGCGTCGATGCCGAGGGCACGCGTACCGATCTCGGCAGCCGCGTGCTGTTCGCGCCCGAGCTCGGCGTGGGCGTCGATCTCGGCCGCGGCGCCTCGCTCGAGGCGAGCTGGGTCCACATCAGCGGCGCGCGGCTGTTCAACAGCGAGCAAAACCCCGGGATCGACATGATCGGGGTGCGGGTGAATATGCGCATGTAAACGAAGAAGGAGATGGGCGTGCTACCGGACCGATCATCGCCGGATAAAGATGCCGTCGATGATCTGCTACCCATCGACGAGACACCAAGCAGCGGCTGTGCCACATTCTTCCTGACATTCACGACATATATCGTGTCGTCGTTCATTCTGTTTGGAGGACCATTGAAACCCCTGTGGTTGATGTTCTTTTTTGGTGATCGCCTTGCCGCACCTTATTGGCCGTTGCTGGTCATCGTGGCGTTTACCCTAGCCGCGCTGATCGTTTGGAGAAAATTTTGGCGATCCGAGTGGCTCTATTCGCTCTACATCGCTGCGGCGATGTTCGGCTCGGTGTTTCTCGTCGGCGTCTACGCCGAGACCCTTCGCTGGATCGAGACAGGCCGCTTCGAGCCGGACGAACATTTCGAAAGCTCGTTCTTCGGCTCGGTCCGCAATGCTCCGCGCGAGTTCAATCCGTTCATGCACGGAGCTGCGCTGAAAGACTGCAAGGCATACCTTTGGAGTTACCGCGAGATGGGGTTTGTTGAGATGACCCCGGGGCGGGGCAACAACAACTTGCCTCACAACTGGCATCAGCAATGTCCGGGTCTGCTTAAGATGCCAGAGTTATAGTCAGTAGCACGGCAAAAGGGCGGCACCCTGCGGCACCGCCCTTCGCTTGTTCAATCCGGTCCGTTCGGACCAGGAGGATCGAGATCCCCGCCTTCGCGGGCATGACGGCGGGGCCGGAATGGCCCCTGTCCGTCACTTCAGCTCGACGGTGCCGCCGGCTTCCTCGATCTTCTTCTTGATTTCCTCGGCCTCGGCCTTGTTCACGCCTTCCTTGACGGCCTTTGGCGCGCCCTCGACGAGGGCCTTGGCTTCGGTCAGGCCCAGGCCGGTGATGGCGCGGACTTCCTTGATGACCTGGATCTTCTTGCCGCCGTCGCCGGTCAGGACGACGTCGAATTCGGTCTTCTCCTCGGCGGGAGCGGCGTCACCGCCACCCGCGGCGGGCCCGGCCACGGCGACGGCGGCGGCGGCGGAAACGCCCCACGCTTCTTCCAGCGCCTTGGCGAGGTCGGCTGCCTCGAGGACGGTCAGCTTGGAAAGGTCTTCAACGAGCTTGGCGATATCGGCCATGATGGTTCACTCCAGATTGGGCGGGGCTTAGACTGCCCCATGGATTTCATTGAAAAGCGTTGAGCTTACGCCGCCTCTTTTGCGGCATAGGCGCCGAAGACGCGCGCCAGCTTGGCGGCCGGGGCGTTGACGACCTGCGCGATCTTGGTCGCGGGCGCGTTGACGAGGCCGATGAGCTTGGCCCGCAACTCGTCGAGCGAAGGCAACGCGGCGAGCGCCCTGATCCCGGCTTCGTCGAGCTGCTGCCCGCCCATGGAACCGCCGACGATCTCGATCCTGTCGGTGGTCTTGGCGAAGTCCACCGCCGCTTTCGCCGCCGCGACCGGATCGGTCGAATAGGCGATCGCGGTCGGGCCGGTCAGATACTCCGACAGGCCCGCGTAATCGGTGTCGTTCAGGGCGAGCCTGGCGAGACGGTTCTTCGCGACCTTGTAGGACGCGCCGGCATCGCGCATCTTCGTGCGCAGATCGGTGGACTGGGCCACCGACATGCCGAGGTTGCGGGTGATGACCACCACGCCCGCCTCCTGGAAGACCGCGTTGAGCCGGGCGACCGAATCGGCTTTCTGCGAACGATCCATGCCATACTCCTTCACAATGACCGGGCGGGATGATTCCCGCGACGGCCGGCTACGTTGCCACGGCATCGAGCGATGCCGCGAGCGAGTCCGTCGAAAGGGAAGGAGGCGCGCCGCTTGGCGCGAATGACGGAATGGCCGAAGCCGCACCGCTAAATCTCTATTCCCCGTCTAGGCCGGAAATTAAGCCCCGGATCAAATCCGGGGCGCCGGCGGTCTCGGACGGATGAACGACAGACGCAAAGAGGCCCGCCGTCGCGGGCGGGCCTCTAGACGAAAAACCGTCCAAGTCAAGCCGGCGCGGGTGCGCCGACCAGGCGGCTTACATCGGGGTTTCGGTCGCGGCCGGAGTGGCCTCGTCGTGGGCCGGAGCCGCGGTGTCGGCCGCCGTCGGAGCGGCGGTGTCGGTCGCGGCCGGAGCGGCGGTGTCGGTCGCCATCGGCTCGGTCATGGCGGTTTCGGTGGCGGTCGGCTCGACGGCGGTTTTGTCGGCGGTCTGCGAGCAGGCGGCGAGGGCGAGCGGGAGAGCGATGAGAGCAAACTTCTTCATGGACATGATTCCTTGTGCCAGGAGCGGCAGCCATAAAATGGCCACATTTGGGCGAGGTTCCAAGCGAAAAATGCACCCGCGGCCATTTTTCCGCCATCGTGCAGCGAACAATCGCCTGTCTCGACGGCGAACCCGAGGGCGTGCCTTTCCGACGGGCGCCGTCGCGCTGGTTCACCCTGACGGCTCGCTGCCTGCTTGACCCCGCGGCGCGCTCGCCCTATATGCCCCGCGACCGCCCGCTTCGAGCAGGGCCGATTCATGCGCGGGAATCGGCTTCAGGATGGAAGCGGCGTTTCCATATCGCGACGCTTTTGAGGAGCTGCAGCCAGCCGCCGGGAACGGTGCGCATTCCGCTGCGGCCTTTTGGCGTCCCGGCATGGCTCTCACGCGCATGAGACATACGACTCGGCCCCCTCGAGGCGGGCCGGCAGCGAAAAGGCGAACTGCACTCATGGCGACCAAGGCGATCGGCGGGACGATTCCCGGGGCGAAGTCCCGCGACACCCAGGTTTCGGGCACCGCGAAACGGCGCATCCGCAAGATCTTCGGCGACATCCACGAAGTCGTCGAGATGCCCAATCTGATCGAGGTCCAGCGCGAAAGCTACGAGCAGTTCCTGCGCTCGGACAAGAGCACCGGCTATGTCTCGGGCCTGGAAAAGACGCTGCGCAGCGTGTTCCCGATCCGCGACTTCGCCGGCACCGCCGAATTGGACTTCGTGCATTACGAGCTCGAGCCGCCCAAATACGACATCGTCGAGTGCCGCCAGCGCGGCATCACCTATGCCGCGCCGATGAAGGTGACGCTGCGCCTGATCGTGTTCGAAGTCGACACCGAGACCGAGACCCGTTCGGTCCTCGATATCAAGGAGCAGGACGTCTACATGGGCGACATGCCGCTCATGACCGAGAACGGCACCTTCATCATCAACGGCACCGAGCGCGTCATCGTCAGCCAGATGCACCGTTCGCCGGGCGTGCTGTTCGATCACGATCGCGGCAAGACGCACAGCTCGGGCAAGCTGCTGTTCGCCGCCCGCATCATCCCCTATCGCGGTTCCTGGCTCGATTTCGAGTTCGACGCCAAGGACATCGTCAACGTCCGCATCGACCGCAAGCGCAAGCTGCCGGTGACGGCGCTGCTTTACGCGCTCGGCCTCGATGCCGAGGATATTCTGAACCACTTCTACGACACGGTGGTGTGGAAGCGCTCGTCCGGCAAGGCCGGAGAAGGCTGGCGGATTCCCTTCGTCGCCGACCAGTGGCGCGGCGCCAAGCCGGCCTTCGCGCTGGTCGATGCCAAGACCGGCGAGGAGGTGTTCCCCGCCGGCCAGAAGATCAGCCCGCGCGCCGCCAACAAGGCCGCCAAGGACGGGCTCGCCACGCTGCTGCTGCCGACCGAGGAGATCTTCGGCCGCTTCGCCGCGCGCGACATGATCGACGAGAGCACCGGCCGCATCTTCATCGAGGCGGGCGACGAGGTCAGCCCCGAGAACCTCGAGGCGCTCGACAAGGCGGGCGTCGATTCGCTCGACCTGCTCGACATCGACTACGTCAACACCGGCCCGTGGATGCGCAACACGCTCAAGGTCGACAAGGCCGAGAACCGCGACGAGGGCCTGGAAGCGATCTACAAGGTCATGCGGCCCGGCGAGCCGCCGACCAAGGAAACCGCCGAGGCGCTGTTCGAAGGCCTGTTCTACGACGCCGACCGCTACGACCTCAGCGCCGTCGGCCGCGTCAAGCTCAACATGCGCCTGGGCCTCGACGCCGAGGACGCCATCACCACGCTGCGCAAGGAAGACATCCTGGCGGTGGTCAAGGAGCTGGTGAACCTCAAGGACGGCAAGGGCGAGGTCGACGACATCGACAACCTCGGCAACCGCCGCGTGCGTTCGGTGGGCGAGCTGCTCGAGAACCAGTACCGGGTCGGGCTGCTGCGCATGGAGCGCGCGGTGAAGGAGCGGATGAGCTCGGTCGATGTCTCGACCGTGATGCCCAACGACCTGATCAACGCCAAGCCGGCGGTGGCCGCGGTGCGCGAGTTCTTCGGTTCCTCGCAGCTCAGCCAGTTCATGGACCAGACCAATCCGCTCTCCGAAGTGACGCACAAGCGCCGCGTCTCGGCGCTCGGGCCCGGTGGTCTCACCCGCGAGCGCGCCGGCTTCGAGGTGCGCGACGTGCACCCGACGCACTATGGCCGGATCTGCCCGATCGAGACGCCCGAAGGCCCGAACATCGGCCTGATCAACTCGCTCAGCACCTTCGCGCGCGTGAACAAATACGGCTTCATCGAGACTCCCTACCGCACCATCAAGGACGGCAAGGTTTCGAGCGAGGTCGTCTATCTTTCCGCGATGGAGGAGCAGAAACACACCGTGGCGCAGGCCTCGGCCGAGCTGACCGGCGACGGCAGCTTCGTGGAGGAATTCGTCTCGGCGCGCCAGAACGGCGACTACTTCATGGCCCCGCGCGAGCAGATCACGCTGATGGACGTCAGCCCCAAGCAGCTCGTGTCCGTGGCCGCCTCGCTGATCCCGTTCCTCGAGAACGACGACGCCAACCGCGCGCTGATGGGCTCGAACATGCAGCGCCAGGCGGTGCCGCTGGTCAAGGCCGAGGCGCCCTTCGTCGGCACCGGCATGGAAGAGACCGTGGCGCGCGACTCGGGCGCGGCGATCACCGCGACCCGCGGCGGCGTGGTCGATCAGGTCGACGCCACCCGCATCGTGATCCGCGCCATCGGCGAGGTCGAGCCCGGCCAGTCGGGCGTCGACATCTACAGCCTGCAGAAGTTCCAGCGTTCGAACCAGAACACCTGCATCAACCAGCGCCCGCTGGTGAAGGTGGGCGACGTGGTCGAGCCGGGCGACATCATCGCCGACGGCCCCTCGACCGATCTCGGCGAGCTGGCGCTGGGCCGCAACAGCCTCGTCGCCTTCATGCCCTGGAACGGCTACAACTACGAGGATTCGATCCTCATCTCCGAGCGCATCGTCAAGGATGACGTCTTCACCTCGATCCACATCGAGGAGTTCGAGGTCATGGCCCGCGACACCAAGCTGGGGCCCGAGGACATCACCCGCGACATCCCCAATGTCGGCGAGGAAGCGCTGCGCAACCTCGACGAGGCGGGCATCGTCTACATCGGCGCCGAGGTTCACCCGGGCGACATTCTGGTGGGCAAGATCACGCCCAAGGGCGAGAGCCCGATGACGCCCGAGGAAAAGCTCCTGCGCGCGATCTTCGGCGAGAAGGCCAGCGACGTGCGCGACACCTCGCTGCGCCTGCCGCCGGGCGTTTCGGGCACGATCGTCGAGGTGCGGGTGTTCAACCGCCACGGCATCGAGGTCGACGACCGTACCCGCGCGATCCAGAACGAGGAGATCGAACGCCTCCGCAAGGACAGCAAGGACGAGCGGGCGATCCTCAACCGCGCCACCTACAATCGCCTCAGGGACATGCTGAGCGGCCAGACCGCCTCGGCGGCGCCCAAGGGCGTCAAGAAGGGCGCGGCGATCACCGACGAGGTGCTCGAAAGCGTCGAGCGGCACGAATGGTTCAGGTTCGCGGTCGCCGACGACACCCGCCAGGCGCAGATCGAGGCGATCAAGACGCAGTACGACGAGGCCGTCAAGGTTATCGACGCCAGGTTCGAGGACCGCAAGGAGAAGCTCGAGCGCGGCGACGAGCTGGCGCCGGGCGTGCTCAAGATGGTCAAGGTCTTCGTCGCGGTGAAGCGCAAGCTGCAACCGGGCGACAAGATGGCCGGCCGTCACGGCAACAAGGGCGTGATCAGCCGCATCCTGCCGGTAGAGGACATGCCGTTCCTCGCCGACGGAACCCATGTCGACATCGTGCTCAACCCGCTCGGCGTGCCAAGCCGCATGAACGTCGGACAGATCTTCGAGACGCACCTCGGCATGGCCGCGCGCAGCCTCGGCCAGCAGGTCGCGGGCGCGCTCGAGGACTGGCGCGCCGCCAACCCCGATCCAAAGGCCGCCAAGGCCCCGGCGGCGGTGGTCGACACGCTCAAGGAAGTCTACGGCGAGCAATACCACGCCGACCTCGACAGCCGTTCGGCCGAGGACGTCGTGGAGCTTGCGGGCAACCTGGTCACCGGTGTCCCGATGGGCACCCCGGTGTTCGACGGCGCACGCGAGGCGGATGTGACCGACATGCTGGTCAAGGCGGGGCTCGACTCGTCCGGCCAGACCGTCCTCTACGACGGCCGCACCGGCGAGGCCTTCGACCGCAAGGTGACCGTGGGCATCATCTACATGCTCAAGCTCCACCATTTGGTCGACGACAAGATCCACGCCCGCTCGATCGGCCCCTACAGCCTCGTCACCCAGCAGCCGCTGGGCGGCAAGGCGCAGTTCGGCGGCCAGCGCTTCGGCGAGATGGAGGTCTGGGCGCTGCAGGCCTATGGCGCGGCCTATACCTTGCAGGAAATCCTGACCGTGAAGTCCGACGACGTGGTCGGCCGCACCAAGGTCTACGAGGCGATCGTCAAGGGCGACGACACCTTCGAGGCTGGCATCCCCGAGAGCTTCAACGTGCTCGTCAAGGAAATGCGCAGCCTCGGCCTCAATGTGGAGCTGAAATCGATCGCCGAGGAAGGCGACGGGGACGGCCTCGCGATCGCGGCGGAGTAGAGAGCCAATTCACCCCTCCCCTTCAGGGGAGGGGATGGGGGTGGGGCCTGTCGCAGGCCGTCATCCTGTTACAATCCCCACCCCAACCCCTCCCCTGAAGGGGAGGGGCTAAGGAACCGGAACGATGAACGAACTGTCCAAATTCACCAACCAGATCGCCAAGCCCGAGACCTTCGACGAGATCCAGATCGGGATCGCCAGCCCCGAGCGCATCCGCTCGTGGTCCTTCGGCGAGATCAAGAAGCCCGAGACGATCAACTACCGCACCTTCAAGCCCGAGCGTGACGGGCTGTTCTGCGCGCGCATCTTCGGCCCGGTGAAGGACTACGAGTGCCTGTGCGGCAAGTACAAGCGCATGAAGTACAAGGGCGTGGTCTGCGAGAAGTGCGGCGTCGAGGTGACCGTCACCAAGGTCCGCCGCGAGCGCATGGGCCATATCGAGCTCGCCGCCCCGGTGGCGCACATCTGGTTCCTCAAGTCGCTGCCGAGCCGCATCGGCCTGCTGCTCGACATGCAGCTCAAGCAGCTCGAGCGGGTGCTCTATTTCGAGAGCTACATCGTCACCGAGCCCGGCCTCACCAGCCTCGAGAAGTTCCAGCTGCTCACCGAGGACGAGCTGCTCGACGCGCAGGACGAGTTCGGCGAGGACGGCTTTTCCGCCGCGATCGGCGCCGAAGCGGTGCGCGTCATGCTCATGGACCTCGACCTCGAGCAGGAGAAGGAAGACCTGCTCAAGGAGCTCGAGGAAACCAAGAGCACCCTCAAGCCCAAGAAGATCATCAAGCGGCTGAAGGTGGTCGAGAGCTTTATCGAGAGCGGCAACCGTCCCGAATGGATGATCCTGGAGGTCATCCCCGTGATCCCGCCCGAGCTGCGCCCGCTGGTGCCGCTCGACGGCGGCCGCTTCGCGACCTCGGACCTCAACGACCTCTACCGCCGCGTCATCAACCGCAACAACCGGTTGAAGCGGCTGATCGAGCTGCGCGCGCCCGACATCATCGTCCGCAACGAGAAGCGCATGCTGCAGGAGGCGGTCGATGCGCTGTTCGACAACGGCCGCCGCGGCCGCGTGATCACCGGCGCCAACAAGCGTCCGCTCAAGTCCTTGAGCGACATGCTCAAGGGCAAGCAGGGCCGCTTCCGCCAGAACCTGCTCGGCAAGCGCGTCGACTATTCGGGCCGCTCGGTCATCGTGACCGGTCCGGAATTGAAGCTGCACCAGTGCGGCCTGCCCAAGAAGATGGCATTGGAGCTGTTCAAGCCATTCATCTACGCCCGCCTCGACGCCAAGGGTCTGTCGATGACGCTCAAGCAGGCCAAGAAGTGGGTCGAGAAGGAGCGCAAGGAAGTCTGGGACATCCTCGACGAAGTGATCCGCGAGCATCCCGTGCTGCTCAACCGCGCGCCGACGCTCCACCGCCTCGGCATCCAGGCGTTCGAGCCGGTGCTGATCGAGGGCAAGGCGATCCAGCTGCACCCGCTGGTCTGCTCGGCCTTCAACGCCGACTTCGACGGCGACCAGATGGCCGTGCACGTCCCGCTGAGCCTCGAGGCGCAGCTGGAGGCGCGCGTGCTGATGATGAGCACCAACAACATCCTCAGCCCCGCCAACGGCAAGCCGATCATCGTGCCCTCGCAGGACATGGTGCTGGGCATCTACTACCTCTCGATGGAGCGGCAGGAAAAGACCCCGGAATACGTCGATGGCGAAGAGAAGCTCCCGATGTTCTCGGACATGGCGGAGGTCCACCAGGCGCTCGAGACCAAGGCGGTCACGCTCCACACGCGCATCGTCGCGCGGGTGCCGCAGGCCGACGAGAAGGGCGCGATTGCCATGCAGCGCTTCGTCACCACGCCGGGGCGCATGCTGATCGGCGAGTGCCTGCCCAAGAACTTCAAGGTGCCTTACGACATCGTCAACCGTCTCCTCACCAAGAAGGAGATCGGCGACGTCATCGACCAGGTCTATCGCCACACCGGTCAGAAGGACACGGTGCTGTTCGCCGATGCGATCATGGCGCTGGGCTTCCGCCATGCCTTCAAGGCCGGCATCTCCTTCGGCAAGGACGACATGATCATCCCGGCTTCCAAGGACGGCATGGTCGACGACACCAAGGCGCTGGTGGCCGATTACGAGCAGCAGTATCAGGACGGCCTGATCACCCAGCAGGAAAAATACAACAAGGTGATCGACGCCTGGAGCCGCTGCGGCGACCAGGTGGCCGACGCCATGATGGACGAGATCAAGGCGCGCCCGATCGACAAGGACGGCCGCGAGTCCGAGATCAATTCGATCTACATGATGAGCCACTCCGGCGCGCGCGGTTCGCCGGCGCAGATGAAGCAGCTCGCGGGCATGCGCGGGTTGATGGCCAAGCCCTCGGGCGAGATCATCGAGACCCCGATCATCTCCAACTTCAAGGAAGGCCTGACCGTCCTCGAATACTTCAACTCGACCCACGGCGCGCGCAAGGGCCTGGCCGACACGGCGCTCAAGACGGCGAACTCGGGCTATCTGACCCGCCGCCTCGTGGACGTGTCGCAGGACTGCGTCGTGATCGAGGAAGACTGCGGCACCGAGCGGGCGCTCGAGATGCGCGCGATCGTCCAGGGCGGCAGCGTGATCGCCTCGCTGGGCGAGCGCATCCTCGGCCGCACCACCGCCGAGGACATCGTCAACGCGGCGACCAGCGAGGTCATCGTGCCCGCCGGCACGCTGCTCGACGAGCCGATGGTCAAGGCGATCGAGGACGCCGAAACGCAGTCCGCCAAGATCCGCAGCCCGCTGGTTTGCGAGGCGGAGCAGGGCGTCTGCGGCGCCTGCTACGGGCGCGACCTCGCGCGCGGGACGCCGGTGAACATCGGCGAGGCGGTCGGCGTGATCGCGGCGCAGTCGATCGGCGAGCCGGGCACGCAGCTGACCATGCGGACGTTCCACATCGGCGGCGCCGCGCAGCTCAACGAGACCTCGCACCTGGAGGCGGTGTCGGACGGCAAGGTCGTCTATCGCGACATGCCGACCATCGCCGACAAGAAGGGCCGCATCCTCAGCCTCGCCCGCAATGGCGAGCTGGCGGTGATCGACGCCGAGGGCCGCGAGCGCGAAATCCACAAGGTGCCCTATGGCACCGTGCTGATGCACAAGGATGGCGACGCGGTGCAGGAAGGCGAACGGCTGGCCGAGTGGGATCCGTTCACCCTGCCGATCATCACCGAGCAGAGCGGCGTGGTGAAATACCAGGATCTCATCGACACGCAGACGATGGAGGAGCGCGTCGACGACGCGACCGGCATCGCCCAGCGCGTGGTGACCGAGATCAAGACCACCGGGCGCAAGAAGAAGGACGATTTGCGCCCCCGCCTCACCCTGCTCGGCGACAGCGCGGTCAAGTCCGGGGACGAGACCGAGGCCGCGCGCTACATGCTCGCGCCGGGCACCACGCTGTCGGTCGAGGACGGCCAACGGGTCGAGGCCGGCGACATTCTCGCGCGCGCCAGCCGCGAGGCCGCCAAGACCCGCGACATCACCGGCGGCCTGCCGCGGGTGGCGGAGCTGTTCGAGGCGCGCATGCCCAAGGACGTGTCGGTGATCGCCAAGATCTCGGGCAAGATCGAATTCGTCCGCGAGTACAAGGCCAAGCGCAAGATCGCGATCGTGCCCGAGGAGGGCGATCCGGTGGAGTATCTGATCCCCAAGACCAAGGTGATCGACGTCCAGGAAGGCGACCACGTCAAGAAGGGCGACACGCTCATCTCGGGCTCGCCCAATCCGCACGACATCCTCGAGGTGATGGGGATCGAGGCGCTCGCCGAATATCTCGTCAACGAGATCCAGGAGGTCTACCGGCTCCAGGGCGTCAAGATCAACGACAAGCACATCGAGGTGATCGTTCGCCAGATGCTGCAGAAGGTCGAGATCACCGACGGCGGCGACACCACGCTGCTGCCGGGCGAGCAGATCGACATGGAGGAGATGCGCGACCTCAACGCCAGGCTCGCCAAGGGCAAGGCACCGGCGCAGGGCACCCCGGTGCTGCTCGGCATCACCAAGGCCTCGCTCCAGACCCGCTCCTTCATCTCGGCGGCGAGCTTCCAGGAGACCACCCGCGTGCTCACCCAGGCGGCGGTCGAAGGGAAGAAGGACACGCTGATCGGGCTCAAGGAAAACGTCATCGTCGGCCGTCTCATCCCCGCCGGCACCGGCGCGGGCATGAACCGCCTGCGCGTGACGGCCAGCGGCCGCGACGCGGCGCTGCGGGCGCAGTGGAAGCGCACCCAGGAAGCGCTCATCGCCGCCAACTCGGCCGAGGAAGAGCACGCGGCCGAGCTGATGCAGGGCCCCGAAGCCGCGATCGGCGACGATCCGATCTCGGTGCTGGAGGGCGAGACTCACGGCACCGACGCCGACGCCGGCGACTACCTCAACGCCGAGGCGGCCGAAGACAGCGTAATCGAATAGTCGCGCGAAGCCAATTTGCTCATCCAAGGCCCGCCGGCTCTCCGGCGGGCCTTTTTTCATGCCCAGCACGGTCTGAAGCTGGGGGCAGAACCCGCAAGCGACCGATAAGCCGCACGGTTCGCCATGAAAGCAGTGACCGTCGGACGGCCCTTTCCCGCGCATCCCGAACCCGCGAACCCAAAAAGCCCTGGCTCATTCTGGGACAGACGAGGGCAATTATTGCCTTTGTCTCACGGCCGATCCGATGTATTGTAAATGTGACTGGCAACGATGGGGTCCGCCCATGCCGGAACCGGTCGGGGAATGGCTTGCGCGAGCGGCCTATCGGTTGGGAGGTAAAACATGAAACTCTTTACACGCGTCTCTCTGGTCGCGCTGGCTGCCGCCGTCGCGGTGCCGGCCAGCGCCGTTACGCACATTGCGTTCGTCGGCAGCTGGCGAGTCGATGACGGTCCGAACTGGACGGTCGTGCCGCCCGCCTACACGGGGCAGGCAGCAGCCGCTTTGTTGTTCGGCGGCCTTGCTTCGGACTATTACATTTCCACCGTCGATAACACCGTGGGGAACATCGACCGCCAGTCCTGGGTCAGCACCTGGGGTGGCGCCTGCGGGGGAAGCTTCCCGTGCGGCACCAAAGTCGCGGACACCTTCGCGCAAAGCACCGGGGGTCTTTATCAGAACCCCGGCGACACCAGCGCCTACGTGAACGACTGGGCGATCGGTCCGGAGTACACGAACTACGCCTTCCGCGTCGGCGTGGTCCCGGAGCCAGCGACCTGGGCGCTGCTGATCCTGGGCTTCGGCCTGACCGGCGCGGCGATGCGGCGCACCAGGCGCTCGGTTCGCGTCGGCTTCGCCTGAACGCACCGAACCGCAACAACAGGCCCCGCCGGAGCGATCCGGCGGGGCTTTTCTTCGCATATTGCCCCAGCTTGGGACAGACCGATCAGCTACGATTGATCAAGAGTTAAGAATGCGGTAAATT
>JAIETR010000028.1 GCA_019745075.1 Qipengyuania sp. | reverse complement strand
CGGAGGCTGTTCGATGCGCTGGCCGAGGATCCGGACTTCGATTACCTGATCGTCGATTCCACCATCGTCCGGGCGCATCAGCACGCCACGGGTAAAACGTATGGCCCGCCCCGTCGGCAAGCGGTTTGTGTCCGATGTTTCTGAGCAGTCTGCGAAAACGTATCCGGCCTTTCGACGCGAGGTCGTTGGCCAAGATGGAGATCCGCGCGTCCTGGTCCTCATAAAGGGGCCGGCATCGAGTGCCATCTTACGCCGTAGGGTTCCGGGACACCGGTCGACTGTCAGGCCATCTGTCACTCACCTCCCGCAGACATCATCCAGCCGGTGCAAAGGGGCATCGGCCGATCTTGTTCAGGCCGCTTGCGCGACCGGGTCATAGGTGCGCTCATGACGCAGCAGCGCCCAGACAATACGCGCCATCTTGGCCGCCAGCGCCACTACGACGGTGTTGGGTGGGACCGCGACAGCAAACCGCGCAGCCAGGCGCCCAGTCGCGTATCGCTCTTGCTCATTGTCGGCAATGACGCACGGGCGCCCTGGATCGGGTTCTTGCGCAGATAGCGACTGCCGCGCTTGGTGATGCCGAGCAGCCGCGGCTTGCCTCCGGTCGTCGCCTGCCGCGGAACCAGGCCAAGCCAGGCGGCAAGATCGCGACCACGCCCGAAGGTCCGGGCATCGCCGACCGCTGCCACCAGCGCGGTCGCATTGAGCGCACCGATGCCGGGAATGGTCAGCAGCCGCCGCGTCCGCTCATCTGTCCGGGCAGCCTCGGCGAACTCGGCATCGAGATCTGCGATCCGCTCATCGAGGGCGATCCAGCGCAAGCGCATATCGCCGACGAGCCGGTGGATGCGAAAGCCGAGCACCGGCTCGTCGCCATCGAGCATCTCACCCAACCGAACCGCGAGCTTTGCCCGTCCTTGCGGCACGATGTGGCCGCGCTCGAGCAGAAGGCTCCTGATCTGGTTCATCAACGAGGTGCGATCACCGACTAGCTGGTCGCGAATGCGGTGCAGCGTCTGCATGTCGAGTTGCTGCTCGGTCTTCAACTCGACGAACCGCATGGTCGGCCGTGTCGCCGCTTCCGCGATCGCCTCCGCATCGCGGTCGTCGTTCTTCTGCGCCTTGACGTAGGGACGGACATACTCCGGCGACATCAACCGAACGGCATGGCCTTGTCGTGCCAATGCGCGACCCATGTGATGAGCCCCGCAGCAGGCTTCCATCGCCACGACGCAGGCCGGCAAGGTCGCCGCGTAAGTGATGACCGTCTCGCGCCGCATCCGCCGGCGGACAACGACCTTGCCGGTCGCATCCAAGCCGACCACACTGCAGCTGTTCTTCCCCAAGTCGATTCCAAGAACTGATACGTCCATGATCCTCGCTCCTTCCTCAAACGACCCACTGTCGTGAGACGACAACGGTTCGATTTAGGGGCGGGCCATCCATAAAGGGGGCCTGAAGATCGCGCCATTGGCCGCAGCCGAGGCGGCTTGACGACCAAGCTGCATGTCGCGGTCGATGGCCTGGGCATGCCGGTCCGCTTTCTCGTCACTCCCGGTCAGGCCGGCGATGTCACTCACGCCCAGGCCCTGATCGCCGGGTTGCCCGCCGCGCATGTCCTCGCCGACAGGGCCTATGACGCCGATCACTTCCGCGCCGCCATCGACCAGGCCGGGGCCAAAGCCGCGATCCCCTCCAGCCGCAGCCGCGCAAGGCGCATCGACCACGACCCCGTCATCTACAAGGAGCGCAATCTCGTCGAACGCTTCTTCAACAAAGCCAAACACTTCCGCCGCATCGCCACCCGCTACGAGCAAACCGCCAGAGCCTATCTCTCCATGATCCAACTCGTCGCCGCCGCCATCTGGTCACGCTAATTGTCCACGACTCCTAGGCATTACTGCCGCGCGTAATCCTCTTTGAACGCGCCTTGCAGACCCCGCAGTTCCCTCTGCGGCGGCAGCGGCCGGCCCGTCTCGCGCACAATCGCCGGGGCAGGCTCGGCCCAAGGGTCGATCACGCGCCAGATGATTCCGGCGGTGTCGTCGCTTAACAGCAGCGCGCCATCCTTGGCCCAGGCGAGCCAGGTCGGGCGGCCCTGGGTCTTGCCGTCGCCGGTCAGGAACCCGCTCAGGACCGTTATCGGCTTGCCCTGCGGATTGCCGCGCGCGTCGAAAGCGACATAGACCACGTCGTAGCCCGACGGAGGACTGCGGTTCCACGAGCCGTGTTGGGCAATGAACGCGCCCTGCTGAAATCGAGGACCGAGCCGCGAGCCGCCCTGCGAGAACACCAGCCCCAGCGGCGCGACATGCGGCCCGAGCGAATACTCCGGCCGCCGCGTGTACTCGGTCATGAACTGCGGCATCCCGGACTTAACTCTCTGATCGATATTGTTTTTCCAATAGACCCACGGCCAGCCGTACTGCACCCCGACGGGCACATTGGTGAGGTAGTCCGGCACCAGGTCAGAGCCCAGCATGTCGCGCTCGTTAACCGTGGTCCACAGTTCGCCCGACCACGGGCTCCAGGCCAGCCCGTTGGGATTGCGCAGCCCCGCGCCGAACACGCGCCGGCTCTTGGTCGCGAAATCATATTCCCAGATCAGCGCGCGGCCTTTCTCGGCCTGCATCCCGTTCTCGCCGATGTTCGAAGCCGACCCCACCGCGACATAGAGCTTGCTCGCGTCGGGGCTGAGCAGCAGGTTGCGCATCCAGTGGTTGGGTCCGGGGGCGAGGTCCATGATCTTGGTCGGCGTCCCGGCAAGCGCGGTCTCGCCGAGCTTGTACGGCCAAGCCCAGACCGCATCGTGACTGGCGACGAACAGCCGGTCGTTCGCCCAAGCGAGGCCCGAGGGTGACGCGAACCGGTTTCCGAGCACGAAGCGCCCCTCCGCGCGGCCGTCGCCATCGGCGTCGCGCAGCAGCAGCACCTGGTCGGGCGAGGTCCCGCCGCTGCCCGCCTTGCGGAACAGGTAGCCCTGAATCTTCTGCCGCAGCCAGATGTCGTCGCCCGGCGCCTTCATCGCGGGCGCGCGCGTGAGCGACACCAGCACATCGCCATTGGGCAGCGTCAGCATCGTGCGCGGGTGATCGAGTCCCTCGGCGAACCGGCTGACCGCGAGGCCCGCGGCCGGCGCGGGCGCGGCCCCCGCCGCCCAGCCGATCGGCTCGGCGATCCCGACCGTGGGAAAGGTTTCGCCCTGCGGCGGCCCGAGCTCCGGATCGGTCCCCGTCACCCTGGCCCAGGCGAGGTCGGCCTGGTCCGGGCGGGTGTACAGCCAGCCGGCGATCAGGAGAATCAGGATTGCGACGACGAAGCCGATGCCGATTTTCTTCGCGATGCTCATGCCCGACCATTTAGGCGGGCTCGCACCTTGCGGCAATGGCGCGCCTCGCTACATCGCGGCCATGTACGATTTCAGGCCCGCTCCCGGCGCCGGCAAGGCCGCGCTCCATGCCGATCTCCTGGCCGCCGCCGACGGACTGACCGCGGGAGAACGCGACGCGGTCGCCAACATGGCCAATGTCGCCGCGCTGCTATGGGAGTATCTGCCCGCCGTGAACTGGACCGGCTTCTACCGGGTTGTGGACGGCGAGCTGGTTCTCGGCCCCTTCGCCGGCCGCCCGGCCTGCATCCGCATCGCGCTTGGCCGGGGCGTCTGCGGCGCGGCGGCGGCCAGCGGAACGACCCAGCTGGTGCGCGACGTCCACGCCTTTCCCGGTCACATCGCCTGCGACTCGGCCAGCCGCTCGGAACTGGTCGTGCCGGTGGTGCGGGAGGGCCGGGTGGTGGCGGTGATCGATCTCGACAGCCCTGAACTGGCGCGCTTCGACGACGAGGACGTCGCGGGGATCGAGGCGCTGGCACGGCTGCTCGCGGATCGGATCTAGTCGCGCCGCGCGACTTTCACCGGGCGTCGCCGTTTGCCGGCCCGCCGATCCTCGGCCGGCTGCGCGCCCGCGATGGTCTCCACCCGGCACACCAGCGGCGTCTCTTCGGTCTCGAGCGCGACCGCGTCGGGCAGATCGACCGCGCAGCCGCGCCCCGGCGGGCCGATCAGCAGGCGCCGGTCGCCGCCGGCGGCATTGATCTCCGCCATCCCGTCGAAACCGATCAGCGAGCCCTCGCCCGAAGGCGCGGCGGTGACCGCGAGACCGGCTTGGACCGGATTGCCCGCGCCGTCGACGATCTTGCGCAGCACCGGGCGGAAGGCGATCACGTCCATCGCCACCAGCGCCACCGCGCGGCGCGGCACCGCGATCACATGCTTGGCCTGGCGGACCATCGCCTCGGCGGGAAGCTGCTCGGTATCGACATCGACATGCATCGGCACCAGCGGCAGGAGGTTCTCCACCAGCAGACGTCCCCGGCGATTGGTCCTGCCCACCACGCGGTTTTCAAGCTTGATCGCTACGTCCGGAACCGTGCCGCTCCGCACCAGGGCGAAGCTGCCCCCGGTCTGGCTGCGCGCGTAGACCGTCCCGTCGGCCACGAGCAGCGTTCCGCGCGCGTTGACGCGCCCGGCGAAGGCGCCGTTCACTTCCTCGACCTGCCCCTCGAGCGCGAATGGGCGGGCCCGCCACAGGGCGCTGCCGCCGATGCGCTGGTAGTTGGGCGCGACGTTGGCCGCGAGGCGATAGCCGAGGTCGCCCACGCGTTGGTCGCTCTTGTTATAGCTGATCCCGGCGGTCGGCCGGTCGCCTTCGATGCCGGCGTAGGCGCCCAGCTGACGCGGGCTGCCCAGGTTGACCGAGACGCCGATCGAGGCGAACAGCGTGCTCCGCTGCTCGCTGCGGCGCAGGCCCCCGGCCGCGAACATGTCGATTCGCGAGGACAGCGGCATGCGAAAATTGCCGCTCAGCGTTTCGAGGCGCCGCGCGGGCGTGCCGAAACGAGAGTCGAAACGGTCATCCTGGCGCACATAGGCGACATAGGCCCGCGTGTTGGGGCCCAGAATGTAGGAAATATCGGCAAAAAGCTGTCGTGACGGCGCTCTGTCACCCAACCGGCTGGCGACATCGCGGTAGGAGGCGCTCGGGAGCACGATTCCAGCGCGAATTCCGAACATCGCGCTCGTCGATTCGATCGAAAACCGCATCAAGGCGCCGCTTCGCGCGTCGGCGTCCCGGCTGTAGCGGCCTTCGGCGCTGATCAGCGCGATATTCCCGACGGTGAAATCGGCGCGCGCACCGAAATTGGCGAGGCCGGCGGTGGCTTCGCCGCTCGCCTCGACCGTCAGAAACGGCGAAAGCCCGCGCCTCAGAAAGGCGCTGGCCACAAGATCCCCGTACTCATCGCTAACCTCGCCGTATCGTCGTCGGACGAATCCGGCATTAACCGCATAGCCGGTCAGGCCCGGTGCAAGCAGATTGCGCGAGGTGTAGAACCGCATTGCCTGAATCACTTCGCGGCCAAGCGCATCGCGGGTGACGACCGAAAACTCGCCGCGCCCGTTGCCCAGCGGAACATTGCGCAGCGTGAAACTGCCCGGTTCGACTTCGGCCGCGCGATAGCGCTGGTCCGCGGTCAGGATGTCGACGCTGGTAGGCACGGCGACATTGCCCGAGAAGCTGGGCAAGGGGGTGGTGACAAGATCGGGCCGCAACTCGAAATTGGAGGCGACCTGGATGCCGCCCATCCGCACCGCGCGCTGGGTGACCGTGCCCGCGCTGACGAAATCGCCGATCGTCACGGCGGTGCGGAGACGAGGCAGGTTCCAGTGCATCGCGCTGTCGAGCCGGACGAGGAGGTTGGATTGGAGGCCCGGGTTGGAATCCGCGCGGGCGCTGGTCGCGAGCGCTACATCGCCGCGCACCAGCGCGGCCTCGAATAGCCCGCCCGCGCTGCGCCCGGTGGGGGTGACGGAGGCGGTGAGATCGTAGTCAAGGCGCAGGGCGAGCAGAGGCGTCGTCCTGGTCAGCGCCCAGTTGGGCCTGGAGAGATCGCGAAAGTTGGCGCCGTCATTGTTGCGCAACAGCTTGACGATCAGCCGCTGGCGCAGGCTGTCGAACCGCCACTGGTAGAGCGGCAGAGCGCTAAGCCGAACCGGTCCGGCGACTCCATCGGCCACGGGCATGCCTGCGGCGCGCGCTTCCTCGGCGTCGATCGTCAACGCCTGGTCTCGGCCAGCCAGCGTGACCATGCGCCGGCGAACGACGCCGTCGATTTCGATTTCGGACAGCCCCGGGCCCGCCGCCTGCTCGACGGCCTTGACGGTCACACCTTTGGGAAGCGCGAAGGGGTCGTTCTCCTGGGCGCGGGCGCTTCCGCCCGAAACGGCGATTGCGGCGGCGATCAGCGCGAGAAGAGGACTAACCGCACGCGGACGCAGCAACACCGTCGACCGCCTGGCCGTCGATCTGGGCGGTCACGCGGACCGGGCCCAGCGAGCAGCCATTCCCGAGCGGCCAGGCGATCGTCGAATTGCCCAGGACGTAGCGCAAGGAGTTGCGCTCCACCGGAACGATGCGGCCGTCCGCGGTCTTCACCTGAAGCTCGAGCACCCGCGCGGTGGCGCCGCCGGTGTTGGCGAGTTCGATCCGGTCGTTCGCGATTCGCCAGGCGAAAGCGGCGGGCTGCGCCTTTTCGCGATCGACGAATACGGGAAGGGTGAAGCGGATGCGCGTCAGGGCTTGGCCGGGACGCGCCTGGGCCGGATCGGGCAACTGATCGACAGCCAGCCTGAACCGTTTTTCGCCCGGCGTGGCCGCACCGCTGCGCAATACGCGCACGATCTGCGTCTCTCCGGACGGGATGGAAGTGATCGATGGCGAAACCACGAGCTCGCTGCTCGGCGCGAAAACGTCCTCGCCGTTCGCCTGGCTCCAGGTGAACAGGCGCGCCTGAACCGGCAACGCGTGGTTGGATGAATTGGTGAGCCGGACGGTGGCGCCGGCGCCCGTTCCCTCGATTTCGACCCGCAAGGGGGCGATGCTGAGGATGGCCGGGCCCGGGGCCGCTGCCTTCTCGCTCGGCTCCTGCTCCCCGACCGCGGCGGGTTCCGGAGGAGGAGCGGCGGCGAGCAAGGACCCGCCCGCGACGATCGGAGCACAGGTGCGCAGGATCGAAGCGGAACGGGTCATTGCGGTCTCCGGTCTTCTACAGGTTTAGTAGGTAACGGTGATCGTCAGCAGGTCGGCGTAGGCGCCGGCCGGCTGCGCGGCCTGGACAGGCACGACGCCGCGCATGCCGAGCGATACGTCGCTGCCCGTGCCGGTGTATGACAGGCCGGCCGCGGGCCAGGCGACATTCGCCGAATCGGTGATGTTGTAATCGACGAAGTTGGTGCCGCTGGCGAGGCGACGCTGAGCTCCGATCGGGTTGTTGCCCGAGTTCACGGTCACGGTCGCGACGGCGTTCGGCGTGCACTTGAGCGTCGTGGCCGAGGCGGCGGTCGTCGCGGCGGTGAAGTCGGTCACGACGCCGAAATCGATCGCGCCGGTGGTGAGGCTGCAAGCATTGTCGACGTTCAGAGTGACATTGACGGTCCCGCTGGTGGTGGCCGCGAAGGCCGGGGCCGACGCGACGACCGCGACGGCGGCAAGTCCAAATGTGAGTTTACGCATGGTCAAATCCCTTAAAGCTTCGGCGCTGGGCCGTGCTCCTCCATGCCGAAAATGTGTTGCGAAATGCCTAATCGTGACGAAAGCGTTCGCTTTCTTTGCGTAGGAATACCTAGCGCTCGCTTGGTTAACGGTGCGTAAATTTGGAAACCACTTTTTCAGAAGATAAAGCATCTTGGCTTAAACCAGTGGTTTCTAGAATGTTACTGTGACCGTGACGACGTCCCGATATTCGTTCGGCATGACGATGCTGTTGGGCACACGGCCATAGGCGACCAGCGTCACCTGGCCATTCGCCGGAGTCGTCCCGGTGACCACATTCCCCGCCGTCGAACCCCACACCTGCGTGCGGGCGGCGTTGCGATAGATCTGGTAGTTTACGTACTGGAACCAGCCGCCGCCGTTCCACAACCGGCGTTGGGTCCCATTGGGGTTCTGGCCATTGTCGATCGCCACGCTGTAGGCGACGGCCGGGCCGCAGCGCAGCCGGATATTGGCGGTGGCATCGACCACGCCGGAGAAGATATTGACGTTCCCGAAAAAAAGCGGCTCGGTGGTGATTCGGCACGAGGTGTCCACACGCATGCGGGCATTCATGGTGCCGGTCAGGGTATTGGCGGACACGGCGACGGGAGCCGCCATCAGGGCAGCGGCCACGATCGCCAGAATTAGCCGTGTTCCGCTCATTGCGTCCGCACAGGTTCCCGTTCAACCCGAACGCAGTAGTGGGAAACCCTTACCGGGTGTTTAAGCAAAGCCGCGTAACGTTGTTAACTCAGATATCGCCCCCGGTAAGCCTCTGACAAATAAGGTCGAGCTGGTCGAGCGTGCGGTATCGGATGGTCACCGCGCCCTGCTGGGGGGATTTGTCGGTGACGATTCGCACCGGCATGCCGAGGAAGTCCTCGAGATGCGTCTGAACCGCGGCGATATCGGCATTGCTGCTGTCGGCGGCGGGCCCGGCGGGTACCATCCGCGCAGGCTTGCGGCCGCGCCGGACCAGGCGTTCGACGTCGCGCACCGAAAGCCGCTCATCGGCGGCCCTGCGCGCCAGCGCCGAAGCCTCCGCATGCCCGATCAGGGCCCGGGCGTGGCCCATCGAGAGGCTGCCCGCGGCGACCAGCCCCAAGACATCGTCGGGGAGATCGAGCAGGCGCTGCATGTTGGCGACGTGGCTACGCGACTTGTCGACAAGCCCGGCAATCTCGGCCTGGGTCATGCCCTCCTGTTCCGCGAGCCGGCGGTAGGCCCGCGCCTCCTCGACCGGGTTGAGATCCTCGCGCTGGAGATTCTCGATCAGCGCCAGCGCCATGACCTCGCGATCGTCGAGTTCGCGCACGATCGCGGGAATCTCGTGGAGCTGCGCCTTCTGCGCCGCTCGCCAGCGCCGTTCGCCGGCGACAAGCTGGTAATGCCCGTGCCCGCGCGGGCGGACGATGATCGGCTGGATCACGCCGCGGGCGCGAATCGATTCGGCCAGCTCGCCGAGAGCCGCCTCGTCGAAATGGCTCCGTGGCTGGCCTGGAAGCGGTTCGATCGCCGCAACAGCTAGTAATTTCAACTGGTTGCTCTGCGCGCCGGGAGGCGGCGTCGCCGCGCCCATATCTTCGAGAATGGCGCGCGGGTTGAGGCGGACGATCGGCTCGTCGCGACGCATTTCGCCCATCAGCGCGCCCAGCCCGCGGCCCAGCTTCTTGCGCGCGGGCGCCGCGGGAGCGTGGGGATCGGTGGTGTCGCTCATGCGGCTATCCTTTGGGCGGGAAGGCGCCCGATCAGCTCGCGCGCGAGCGCGATATAGGCCCGGCTGCCCGCGCAGTGATGATCGTAAACCAGCGCCGGCAGGCCGTGGCTGGGCGCCTCGGACAGGCGTACGTTGCGCGGAATCACCGCGTCGAAGACCAGCGCGCCAAGGCAGTCGCGCACGTCGTCGGCCACCTGATCGGTGAGTCGGTTGCGCCGGTCGAACATGGTCAGCACCACGCCGACGATGCCGAGATCGGGATTGAAGCGCTGCTGGACTCGCTCGACCGTCTGCAGGAGCTGGCTGAGGCCCTCGAGCGCGAAGAATTCGCATTGCAGCGGCACCAGCAGGGTATCGGCGGCGGTGAGCGCGTTGAGCGTCAGCAGCCCGAGCGAAGGGGGGCAGTCGATGAAGCAGATGTCGTGGCGGCTGCCGCCCGAACGAATCGCCTGCCGCAGCCGCTGGGCCCGATCCTCGGCCGAGACGAGTTCGACCTCGGCTCCCGAAAGGTCCTGCGTGGCGGGAACGATGTCGAGCCCGGGAATGCTGGTCGCGCGAGCGATTTGCGCGAGCGAGTTGCCCTCGATGAGAAGATCGTAGCTCGAGATGTCGCGATCGGCGCTCGGAATGCCCAGCCCGGTGGAGGCGTTGCCCTGTGGATCGAGATCGAGCAGCAGCGTGCGCCAGCCGGTCGCTGCCATGGCGGTGGCGATGTTGATGGCGGTGGTGGTCTTGCCCACCCCGCCCTTTTGATTGGCGACTGCGACGGTGATCATACGGACATTTCCATGTGCCCGCGCGCGACAATGATGCCGGCTTCCGAATGGGTGCAGGATTGTTTCACGTGGAACCTCGTTCGCAAATGCGCGGGCAGCGCGGCGATATCCTGCGCCGCCGACCGTCCCTTGGGCAACACCCACTCGGTTGCATTTGTGGAGAAGCGTGCGGAAAGTTCGACGAGCCGGGGCAAGGGTGCAAATGCGCGCGCGCTGATGACGTCGGCCTCGAATGCATCGACGCGGCGAATATCCTTTCCGATCACGCGACATTTTTCCAAACCGAGAGAACGGATCATGCTTTCAAGCCATTGAATTCTCAGGATCCGTGACTCGATCATCACAATTTTTCGGTCCGGTTGCATCGCCGCCACGATCAACCCCGGAAAGCCCGCGCCCGAACCCAGATCGAGCCAGAGCGATGTTTCGCGTGAAACATGAGCGAGCAACTGCGCCGAATCGGCAATGTGGCGCAGCCACAGACAGTCGAGAGACGATCTGGCGACTAGGTTCTGCGTCGCGTTCGCTTCGCGCAGGCGGGCCGCGAAAAGATCCAGCCTCTCCAGTGCCTCCTGAGAGCACCGTGCGGCGACAAATGCACGCGATTCGCTCTCACTACGCAGCAACGGCGGCCACCTGCTTGCGGGCGTGAACCAGCACCGCCGCGAGCGCCGCAGGGGTGATCCCCCGTATCAAACCCGCTTCGGCCATGGTTCGTGGCCGCGCCGTGGAAAGTCGCTCGATCATCTCGCGCGACAGCCCGGGTATCTCGCCATAGGCGATATCCGGCAGGCGCTGACCTCGTGCCGCGCGCATGTCGTGCAGTTCGCGCTCCTGTCGGGCCAGATAGGGCGCGTAGCGCGCGTCCTCGACGATCTCGTCGATCAGCTCGGCAGACGCATCCCCGCCCAACAGCGCGTGCGCCTGCGCGCGTTCCAGGCGCCCGCCTCCGATCAATGCGCGGAGCGACGACCGGGGGACCGCTGCCGCCTGCAAGGCGTTGCATTCGGTGGCCTCGGGAACCCGATCCAACCGCGCCTCGATCGCCGCGCGGAGCGTCTCGCGCCGCTCGAACCAGCGCGCCCGCTCCTCGCTCACGCAGCCGAGCGCGATCCCCACGGGCGTGAGACGCGTGTCGGCGTTGGAGGCCCGCAGGCGCAGGCGGTACTCGGCGCGCGCGGTCAGCATGCGATAGGGCTCGGTCACGCCCTGCAGCGTCAAGTCGTCGACCATTACCGCCAGATAGCTGTTGGCGCGGTCGAAAGGTGGCGCCGCGATCCCGCGCGCCGCGCAGGCGGCGCCGAGACCCGCGACGAGCCCCTGCGCGGCGGCTTCCTCGTAGCCGGTGGTGCCATTGACCTGCCCGGCGCAATAGAGGCCTGGGATCGCCTGAACCTGCAAATCGGGTCCCAAAGCCCGCGGGTCGATATGATCGTATTCGACGGCGTAGCCGGGGGCGGCCATCTCGACGCGCTCCAGCCCGGCAATGCTGCGGAGCATCGCGAGCTGGGCATCGACCGGAAGCGACGTGCTGATCCCGTTGGGATAGACAAGCGGCGTGTCCAGCCCCTCGGGCTCGAGAAAAATCTGGTGCCCGTCGCGGTCGCCGAAGCGGTGGATCTTGTCCTCGATCGAGGGACAATAGCGTGGGCCGGAAGCGTGGATGGCCCCGCTGAACAGCGGCGAACGATCGAAATTGGCGCGCACGATGTCGTGCGTCCGCAGGTTTGTGCGCGTGATCGCGCAATGGAGCAGTGGATTGGCGCGCCGTTCCGTGAGCGCGGACATCGTCCAGGTCTCATCGTCCGAAGGCTGCGCCTCGAGCCTCGCCCAATCCACACTGCGACCGTCGAGACGCGGCGGAGTGCCCGTCTTGAGCCGCGCCATCGGCAACACGGCTTCGCGCAATTGCGCGGCCAGCACCGTCGCCGCCTGCTCTCCGGTTCGCCCGCCGGCGACCCGTTCCTCGCCGCGAAACAGCGCCCCACCCAGGAAAGTCCCGGTGCACAGGATGACGTGTCGCGCTTCGAGCATGGCGCCATCGGCCAGCGAAATTCCCCGCACCGCTCCCCCGAGGCGCAACCCGGCCGCTTCGCCCGCCAGGACCGTCAGGCCGGGCAAGCCCGCCACCTGGCGCTGCACGCTCGCGCGGAACAGCGCCCGGTCGGCCTGAACGCGCGGACCCCAGACCGCGCTACCCTTCGAGCGGTTGAGCATACGATAGTGGATCGCCGCGTCGTCGGCGGCGCGCGCGATGATCCCGTCGAGCGCGTCGATTTCGCGCACGAGGTGCCCCTTGCCGAGACCTCCGATCGCGGGGTTGCAGGACATCGCGCCGATCCGCGCCGGATCGAAGGTGACGAGCGCCACCTGCAGACCCATGCGCGCGCCGGCTGCGGCGGCTTCGACGCCGGCGTGGCCTCCGCCGATCACGATGATGTCGAAGCGCGTCACCGCGCGCCTCTAGGCGAACCGGGCCACCCCGTCAAAAGCCCGGGATGTTCCACGTGAAACCCTATTTGCCGACACAAAAGCGGCCGAACAACGCGTCGAGCATGTCCTCCACGCCGGCGCGGCCCAGCAAGCGGTCGAACGCGCTTCGCGCCACGCGCAACGACTCGGCGAGCAAGAGCGGATCGTCGGCATCGGCATCGCCAAGCGAGCCTGAAGCCTCGCCCAGGAGTTCGGCTTGCCGCGCGTTCACCGCGGCAGACCCCGGCTTGGGCAACAATCCCCGAGCCCGCACCACGAGATCGGCTTCGAGCCCGGCGAGGCCCGCGCCCGTCACGCTCGAAACGGCGTGATCGGGGTCGAGCTTGGGCGGAGCATCGGGATCGTCGGCGCGCGGCTGCACTTCGATCGCCCCGCCCGGTCCCTCGCCTTCCGGACCGAGCCACAGCACCAGGTCGGCGCACGCAAGCTGATCCTGCGCGCGCGCCACGCCGATCGCCTCGATCTCACCCGCCCCGCTCGCTCGCAGGCCCGCAGTATCGACCAGTACGAAGGGAACCCCCGAAAAGGCGACCGGGCGCTCGAGAAAATCGCGCGTGGTTCCGGCCTGGGGCGAGACGATGGCGGCGCCGTCTCCTATCAAGGCATTGAACAGACTTGATTTCCCGATGTTCGGTGGACCGGCGAGAACCACCCGAATGCCCTCCCGAAGCCGCTCCGCGCGGGGACGCGCCAGAACGCCTTCGATCTGACCGCGCAGCACCGCGCACCGGTCGAGGACGCTGGCAGGTACCACCTCCACGTCGTCCTCATCCGAAAAGTCGAGCATCGCTTCGACCAGCGCCGACAGCGCCAGAACCTCGTCGCGCCATCGTTCGACCTGCTCCGACAGAGCACCGCCGACACCCGCCTGCGCCGCCTGACGCTGCAGCTCGGTTTCGGCCTCGAGCAGATCGCCCAACGCCTCCGCTTGCGCCAGATCGATCCGGCCATTGGCGAAGGCGCGGCGGGTAAACTCGCCGGGATCGGCCGCGCGCAAACCCGGTATCGCGCCCAGTTCGGCGCAGACCGCGGCCACCACGGCGCGCCCGCCATGACAGTGCAACTCGCCGCAATCCTCGCCGGTGGCGCTGTGAGGACCAGGGAAGACCAGCACCAGCGCCTCGTCGAGCGGTGCGCCGGTTGATTCGCGCAATCTGCGCAATGCCGCGCGGCGGGCTGGTGGAAGCGGCCCGGCGAGCCGTTCGAGCGCCTCGAGAGCCTGGGGGCCGCTGACCCGCACCACGGCGATCGCGGCCGGCGGCGCACCGCTCGACAGTGCGAAGATCGTGTCGGTCACGTCCGCGCCGGCGGCTCAGCTCCCCGCGTCGCCGTCGTCCTTCCCGCGGCGGGAGGCCGCGCTGGCGCCCTCCATGAAGCTCTGGAACAGCTTGAAGCCGGCCTGCCCCATCGGGGCGAGCTGGCGCGCGTATTCCTGCAGTTTCTCGGTATCGGAGACGTCCTGCATGGCCTTCGACATCAGGTCGACATAGACCGCGTTGGCCTTGCCGACATCGGGCAGGCCCATGAAGCCGCGCGCCTCCTCGGGAGTGCAGTCGATTTCGATATTGACCTTCATGCGGCAGGCTCCATGCTTTTTCCGCCCCTCTCTTGGAATTGCCGCGCCCCTAAGGCAAGCAGGCGATGCACGGGAGGACGCCGAATGAACGCAACCAAAGGGCTGGCAGCCTGGCACTCGGCGGTTGCCGGCGGGAGCGAGCCGCAGGCGCTGGCCGAGATCATTCGCGAGGACGCGGTGTTTCACTCGCCCGTGGTCCACACTCCGCAGCGCGGCCGCGCGCTGGTCGTCTCCTATCTCGCCGCCGCCGGCCAGACGCTCGGCAACGCCAGCTTCCGCTATGTCCGCGAGCTAGTCGATGGAGAGGAGGCGCTGCTCGAGTTCGAGACCAAGATCGACGGCATCCACGTCAACGGCGTGGACCTGATCCGCTTCGATGCCGATGTAATGATCGCCGACTTCAAGGTCATGGTGCGGCCCTTGAAGGCGGTGAACAAGGTCCGGGAGGCAATGGCGGCGCGGCTTGGGAGGATGAAGGATTAACCGAATCCCAATCGCCAATTACCTGCTCTGGAAATTTCCAAATCACATTGCCCGAGTACATCCATTCCAAGAAGGACGTCGAAGTTATGCGATTGCTTGATCTGAAACCCTTCTGTTTCAGCAAAGACATGCGGCCAAGAAGCACACTCTGCCAACCCTACTGAATCGCAAAAGAATCCCAAGCGGAAGACGAAAAAATCGACGAGCCTTTGCTCGGTCGCGACCATGATTGAACGTTTGCCGGTCGAGATCAGACCAAGCTTCCGAACGAATTTGGGCGCGATTGCGCTTGAAGTCGCGCCGGTGTCGAGCAGCGCAGTTCCGGCAATGTGGGTCAAATCAGACGGATTGTCGGCGCCCAAGACGGCGACCGGTAGAACCACCCGACGCCGGTCATGAATACCTTCAAGCGACGGCAACTGACCAATTACCGAGCTCTACCGGTTCAAGAGTTACGAGCTGGATGGAAAAGAGCCTATCGGGGAAGCGGCCGACCGCGTCACGATAGGCTTCGCCGACGGCGGCGTAATAACCCACGATCTCTTTATGCCGCAGAAGCGCGTATTGGCCCTCATGCCGAGAAAGCATCCGCTTCAAATTCCGTTGAAAGAAGTCGTAGTTCTGATCGATCTCGGCGCGGCGCAGGTCAGGCATCGTCTGTCCCCTTGACACTTCCCTGACATATGGAGCGACGAAGCGAAAGACTCGTGCGACGAACGGAGTCTTGAGTCAGACGAGCCGAATCGACTGCCGCTACTGGTTCATCGTCGCGAAGAAATCCTCGTTGGTCTTGGAATCCTTCATCTTGTCGAGGAGGAACTCCATCGCGTCGACGGTGCCCATCTGCATGAGGATGCGGCGCAGCACCCACATCTTGGTGAGCTTGTCCTTCTCGACCAGCAGCTCTTCCTTGCGGGTGCCGCTCTTGCCCACGTCGAGACTCGGGAAGATGCGCTTGTCGGAAACCTTGCGGTCGAGCACGATCTCCGAGTTGCCGGTGCCCTTGAACTCCTCGAAGATGACCTCGTCCATGCGGCTGCCGGTGTCGATCAGCGCGGTGGCGATGATCGAGAGGCTGCCCCCCTCCTCGATGTTGCGCGCGGCGCCGAAGAAGCGCTTGGGCCGCTGGAGCGCGTTGGCATCGACGCCGCCGGTCAGCACCTTGCCGCTCGACGGCACCACGGTGTTGTAGGCGCGGCCGAGGCGGGTGATCGAATCGAGCAGGATCACGACGTCCTTCTTGTGCTCGACCAGACGCTTGGCCTTCTCGATCACCATCTCCGCCACTTGCACATGGCGCGTCGCGGGCTCGTCGAAGGTCGAGGAGATGACCTCGCCCTTCACGCTGCGCTGCATGTCGGTGACTTCCTCGGGCCGCTCGTCGACCAGCAGCACGATCAGGAACACCTCGGGGTGGTTGTCGGTGATCGCCTTGGCGATGTTCTGGAGCAGCACGGTCTTGCCGGTGCGCGGCGGGGCGACGATCAGCGCGCGCTGGCCCTTGCCCTGGGGGCTGACGATGTCGATCACCCGGGCGCTCTTGTCCTTGATCGTCGGATCGAGCGAATCGAGGCTAAGCTTTTCGTCGGGGTAAAGCGGAGTGAGGTTGTCGAAATTGGTGCGGTGACGTACCGCCTCCGGATCGTCGAAATTGGCGCTCTTGAGGCTGGTGAGCGCGAAATAGCGCTCGCCGTCCTTGGGGGCGCGGATTTCGCCCTCGAGGGTGTCGCCGGTCCTGAGGCCCCATCTGCGGACCTGGTTGGGGCTGACGTAGATGTCGTCGGGGCCGGCGAGATAGTTGGCCTCGGGGCTGCGCAGGAAGCCGAAGCCGTCCTGCATCACCTCGATCGTGCCGATGCCCATGATCGGCTCTTCGTATTCCTCGTCCTCGGCAAGCTCGCGCAGGATGCAGAACATCAGGTCCTGGCGGCGCATGGTGCTGGCGCCCTCGACGCCGAGGTCCTCGGCCATCGAGACCAGCTCGGCCGGGGGCTTCATTTTCAGTTCGCGCAGATGCATCGCTATGGTCCGTCCTGGGAGATGGCCGGCTGAGGTCGATGGGCTTGGAGAAAGCAGACCCGGCTTCGCACGAGAAACGCGAAAACCCGACGCCGAATGGTGGCCGTCAGATAAGTCCCGCAGGACGAAGCGTCAATCCGTTCAAAACGGCTTCGTCACGACCAGCACGACAATCAGCACGAGCAAGAGCGCAGGGAGCTCGCCCCACATGCGGAGCTGGCGCTCGCTTAGCGGCCGCAGGCCCCGCGCCATCTTCCTCGCCTGCGCGGCCAGATAGCCGTGCAAGCCGCTCAGCGCCACGACCAGCGCGAGCTTGGCGTGCAGCCATCCCTGGTCCCACACATCGAGCCCCGCGGCCAGCGCGAGCCCCAGAATCCAGACCGCGACGATACTGGGGGTCAGGATGATGGCGCGCAGCTTGCCCATCCGCTCGGCCCACAGCGCCTCCTCGGGCGAGCCCGGCGTCGCGGAAAGGCAATAGAGCATCTGGCGCGGCAGCATGAACAGCCCCGCCATCCAGAACACGACGAAGATGATATGGCCGGACTTGAGCCAGGGGTAGAGGATGGCGAGAGTCTGCTGCATCGCGGGCCGGTCTAACCCAAGCCCCACGGCGCGTCATCCCCGCCAGTCGCGAACCGCATGGATAAGCCGCTCGACATGCGCGATCGGAGTGAACTGGCCGATGCCGTGACCGAGATTGAAGACATGCGGGTGGTCGGCGAAGGCCGCGAGAACGGCTCGAATCCGTGCATCCAGCGCCTCGCCGCCCGCCAGCAGGAGGAGCGGATCGAGATTGCCCTGGACCGGCATCGTGGCGGGCAATGCGCGCGCCGCCCACAGCGGATCGACGGTTTCGTCCACGCCCACGGCGTCGATCCCGGTCTCGCGGGCATAGGCGGGCAGCTTGGCGCCCGCGCCCTTGGGAAAGCCGATCACCGGCACGCCCGGGCGCGCCTCGTGCAGCCGGGCGGCGATCCGGGCGGTCGGCGCGATCACCCAGCGCTCGAACTGATCGGGCGCCAGGCTGCCCGCCCAACTGTCGAACAGCTGCACCGCTTCGACCCCGGCGTCGATCTGGCCGAGCAGATAGCCGAACGTCGCGGTCTCGATCGCCTCGATCAGCGAGGCGAAGGCGACAGGTTCGCGGTAAGCCAGCTCGCGCGCCTGGTGCTGGTCCTTCGAGCCCTGGCCCGCGACCATGTAGGTCGCCACCGTCCAGGGCGAGCCCGCGAAGCCGAGCATGGTCACGCCGTCGGGCAACGCCGCGCGGGTCAGCCGGACCGTCTGGTAAACCGGGTCGAGACGCCGCGGCGCGGCTTCCAGCGCAGCCCAGGCGCCGTCGACCAGCGGCGGCGCCAGGCGCGGCCCCTCGCCCGCCTCGAACCACAGCTCCTGCCCCAGCGCATGCGGAATCACCAGGATGTCGGAGAACAGGATCGCGCCGTCGAAGCCGAAGCGGCGGATCGGCTGGAGCGTGATCTCCGCCGCCGTCGCGCTGTCATAGGCCAGTTCGAGAAAGCCGCCTCTTTCCTCCCGCAGCGCGCGGTATTCGGGCAGATAGCGCCCCGCCTGGCGCATGAGCCAGACCGGAACCTGCTCGCGGCGTCGTCCCTTGAGCGTATCGAGCAGCAGGCCGGGCATCGTGGTCTGGTCTCACTTCAATAAAACTAAGATTCTAAGATGGATGATGGAGTCTGTTGGCCCTGTGGAAAGCGGGGACAGCGGGCTCCTGCCCGAATTCTCCCGGCTTTGACAGCGCGGCGTGGCGGATCGACTCGCGCGGTTGCGGAGTCGAGTCAAAGTTTTCCGGCTTGTCCCCAAGCTGTCGATAGCTCGGCGGCGGGCGCGTAACGCCGCGGGCGAATCGGCCGATAGCGGGGAGCGAATCCTGTCCCATGCTTGTCGGCCCATTGCTCCCGTGGTTTATGCCGGCGATTGCCCACAAGCGGATCCGCCCGACGCCGTGAAGCGCCTTCACCTCCATCTGGTATCGGATTCGACCGGCGAGACGCTGGAGATGATCGCCAAGGCGGCGCTGGCGCAGTTCGAGGGCGCCGAGGTGGTGCGCCATTTCTGGCCGATGGTGCGCAGCCGCCAACATCTCGATCGAATCGTCCCCGAGCTGACCGCGAATCCCGGGCTGGTGCTCTATACGCTGGTCAATGTCGAGACGCGCGCCCGGCTCGAGGAGCATTGCCGCCATCTTACGCTACCCGGCGTGCCGGTGCTCGATGCGGTGACCGAGGCGCTCGAGCAGGCGTTGGGCCGCGAGGCCCACGGCCGTCCCGGTCGCCAGCACTTGATGGACGAGGCCTATTTCAGCCGCGTCGATGCGATCCAGTTCACCATCGCGCACGACGACGGGATCGGCGCGGAGGACTGGGAAGAGGCGGATATCGTGCTTGCCGGGGTGTCGCGCTCGTCGAAGACGCCGACCGGCATCTATCTCGCGAACCGCGGCTACAAGGTCGCCAACGTCCCGCTGGTGGTCGAAAGCCCGCCGCCGCCGGCGCTTTTCGGACTCAGGAATCCCCTGATCGTCGGCCTCACCAATTCGCCCGAGCGGCTGGTCCAGATTCGCCGCAACCGGTTGCTCACGCTGGGCGAGAGCGCGCGCACCGACTACATCGATGCCGAGCGCGTTCAGGCCGAGGTCGCCTTCGCGCGGCGCATGTTCGCGGATCGCGGCTGGCCGGTGATCGATGTCACGCGGCGTTCGATCGAGGAGACCGCGGCCGCCATCATCCGCCTGCTGGGCGAGCGAGAGCGTGGCGCGGTCGGCGGCGATCGGGCGGGCGAGTTCGAAGGGGTCAAGCCGATATGAGCCCTTCGGCGCCGCTCGGGACAGGCCTGGTGCGCGAGAGCATCGTGCTGGCCTCGGCCAGCGCCTCGCGCCGGGCCATGCTCGCAGCATCCGGAGTGCCCTTCGAGGCCGTTCCGGCCCGGATCGACGAGCGCGCGCTCGAGGTCGAGATGGCGGACAGCGAGCCGGCCGAGATCGCCCAGGCGCTCGCGGCGGCGAAGGCGGCGGCGGTTTCCGCCTCGCGGCCGGGCCAGTGGGTGCTGGGCAGCGATTCGCTCGTCGAGGTTGCGGCGCGCCGGTTCGACAAGCCGTCGAACCGCGAGGAGGCGGCCGAGCATCTGGCGTTGTTTTCCGGCAGGACGATGACCCTGCACAGCGCCGCCGCGCTGGCGCGTGGCGGCAGGATCGACTGGGTGGAGGGCGATTTCGCCCGGTTGCAGGTGAGGGAACTGAGCGCGGACTTCATCGAGAGCTATCTCGACGCCGAATGGCCCGCGGTGGCGGGCTGCGTCGGGTGCTTCCGGATCGAGGGGCCGGGGGTGCAGCTTTTCGAGAGGGTGATCGGCGACCAGTTCACCGTGCTCGGGATGCCGCTGTTCCCGGTGTTGGGGGCGCTGCGCGAACGCGGCGTGCTTGTTCCATGACACCCTATGCCGAGGTGATCGGCGACCCGGTCGCGCAATCGAAATCGCCGGCGATCCACCGGTTCTGGTTAGAAAGCGTGGGCCTTGCGGCCGACTATCGCCGCCGGCTGGTCGGAACAGGCGGCCTTGCCGCCTACTTCGCCGAGCGCAGTCGCGAGCCCGAGTGGCGCGGGTGCAATGTGACGATGCCGCACAAGCAGGCGGCGATCGCCCATCTCGACCGGCTCGATCCGCTCGCCAGGGCGATCGGCGCGGTCAATACGGTGGTGCGCGAAGGCGATGCGCTGGTGGGATACAATACCGATGCCGGCGGCTTTCTCGAACCGCTGCGGCGCGATCTCGCCCGGCAGCATTATTTCCGCATGGCGCGCGTGCTCGGCACCGGCGGGGCGGCGCGCGCGATCGTCGCGGCGCTCGCCGGCGAGGGTTTCACGATCGTGCTCGCGGGCCGCGATCCGGCGAAGGCGCGAGCCTTGCTCGACGAGCTCGCGCCACCCGGAGCCACCGGGGGCGAACACCGTGCCATCGAGCTGGCACATTTCGCCGCGCCGACGGACTTCGCATTCGACGATCGCGCGGGCTGCTGCGACCTGATCGTCAATGCCAGTCCGCTCGGAATGCGCGGCCAGCCGCCCCTGGCCTTCGACTGGAGCCATGCGCCGCCCGGCAGCACGGCTTACGACATCGTGACCGATCCGCCCGAGACGCGATTCCTGCGCGATGCCCGGGCGGCCGGCTTGGCGACCATCGATGGCCGGGCCATGCTGATCGGCCAGGCCGCGCTCGCTTTCGAGATGTTCTTCGGACAGCCCGCGCCGCGTGAATACGATGACGAATTGCGGCAGCTCCTCACCCGATGAAGCAGCCCCTCGTCCTCGGCCTCACCGGCTCGATCGGGATGGGCAAATCCACCGTGGCGGCGATGTTCGCGGCGGCCGGGGTGCCGGTGTTCGATGCCGATGCCGAGGTGCGCGCGCTCCAGGGGCCGGACGGCGAGCTGCTGGCGGCGATCGAGGCCGAGTTCCCCGGCAGCACCGGAGCCGAGGGCGTGCGGCGCGACGCGCTCGGGGCGCGGGTGTTCGGCGATGCGGAGGCGCTCGCCCGGCTGGAGGCGTTGATCCATCCCGCGGTCGGCCGCCGCCGGGCCGAGTTCCTGGTCGCGCATGCCGGCGCGCCGCTGGCGCTGTTCGACATTCCGCTGCTGTTCGAGAAGGGCGGATACGAAGCCGTGGACCGGATCGTGGTCGTGTCGGCTCCCGCCGAAGTCCAGCGCGCGCGCGTGCTGGCGCGACCGGGGATGACTCCGGAGAAATTCGCGCGAATCCTGGCGCTCCAAACACCGGATGCCGAAAAGCGCGCCCGCGCCGACCACGTGATCGACACCGGTGTCTCGCTCGGGGAAACCGAGCGCGAGGTGCGCGCGCTGATCGCGGAATTGTCGAGCGACTAGGCGCTTTCCGGGCTTGCGCCGCCCCGGCAAGCGGCGCAGAGGGGAAGGGCAATGCGCGAGATCGTGTTCGACACCGAAACCACCGGCCTCGACCCGCGAACGGGCGACCGGATGGTCGAAATCGGCTGCATCGAGCTCGTGAATCTCGTGCCCACGGGGCAGACATTCCACGCCTATTTCAACCCCGAGCGCGACATGCCCGCCGGTGCCGAGCAGGTGCACGGCCTCTCCGCCGCATTCCTGGCCGACAAGCCGCTTTTCCGCGACAAGCTCGAGGCCTTGCTCGACTTTATCGGTGATTCCCCGCTGATCGCGCACAATGCCGGCTTCGACTTCGCCTTCCTCAACGCCGAGATCGCGGCCAGCGCGCGCGACCCGATCTGCATGTCGCGGATGATCGACACCGTCGCGATGGCAAAGAGGCGGCACCCCGGGGCCAAGCTGTCGCTCGATGCGCTGTGCACGCGGTACGGGATCGATCGCCGCCACCGGGTCAAACATGGCGCGCTGCTCGATGCCGAGCTGCTGGCGCAAGTCTATGTCGAGCTGCGCGGCGGGCGGCAGATCGGTCTCGAGCTCGCGACCGACCGCGCCGGGGCGACGAGCGCCGTTCCCGAACTCAGAACCTTCGCTGCTTCGGCCGGCGCGCGCCGCCCGCCCCGCCCGCACGCCGCGAGCGAGGCGGAGATGGCACGGCACGCCGGCTTCATCGCCGGGATCAAGGATGCGCTGTGGGGCACCACCCCGCCACTCGCGCATTGAGAGCCACAGCCGCCGCGGCGGCGTTCGGGGGTTGGGATGGAAGCAAAAGGAGAACAGCCGCCCATGGATATCCGCGTCTCGGGACACCAGATCGACACCGGCGAAGCGCTGCAAACCTATGTCGCCGACCGCCTCAACGGGATGGTCGAGAAATATTTCAGTCGAGCGCTTTCTTCGCAGGTCACCTTCGGCAAGGGCGCGCACGGGGCCTTCACCAGCGACATCGTGACACATGTCAACAAAGGGCTGATTCTCAAGAGCCACGGCGATGCCCAGGACGTGCATCTGTCGTTCGATCAGGCGGCGGAGAAGCTCGACAAGCAATTGCGGCGCTACAAGCGGCGGATCAAGGACCGGCACGAGCAGGTCGCGCATTCGCAGGCCGAGGAGGAAGCCGCCTATACCGTGTTCGCGGCGCCGACCGGCACCGCCGATGACGACGAGGCCGACGCGCAGGACGCGCCGCCGGTGATCGCCGAGACCACCGCCGACATTCCCGAGGCCAGCGTGGCCGATGCGGTGATGATGCTCGACCTGCGCGACACCGGCGCGCTGCTGTTCAAGAACGCGGGCACCGGCGCGCACAACATGGTCTATCGCCGGCGCGACGGTTCGATCGGCTGGGTCGAGCCGCGCTGACGCGCGCGGCGCAGTGGTGATGACCGTCGCGGGTGCGCAGCTGCATTACCGCGCGCTGGAGCGGCTCTACGCTTCGGCGCCGGTCAATGCGCTGTTTGCCTCACGACTGGCCATCGCCGCGGAGGGCCGCTCGCGGATCGAGTTCGAGGTCACTCGCGAGGTGTTCCACGCCGCCGGCGCGGCGCATGGCACGATCTATTTCAAGATGCTCGACGATGCCGCCTTCTATGCCGCCAACAGCCTTGCGACCGACAGCTTCCTCCTGACCACCTCGTTCAACCTCCATTTCACCAGGCCGGTGCGCGAGGGCGCGGTGGTGGCCGAGGGGCGCTGGGTTTCGGGCCGCAAGCGCGTGTTCGTGGCGGAGGCGCGGCTGGTCGATGCAGAGGGCGAGGAGATCGGGCGCGGCACCGGCACCTTCATGCGCAGCCGGATCGCGCTGTCGAGCCTGCCCGGCTACCGGGCGTGGGAAGCGTGAGCGAGGCCCGGCTACCGGCGCATCTCGAGGTCGCGGGGTTGATTCGCGCCACCGAGGCGGCGGGCGGGTTCGCGACGGTCGTGGCCAAGGGCGAGCGCGACGCCGGAGCGATCCTGATCTTAACCATCGAGAGGGACGGGAGCGCGCGCTTGTGGGAGCGCATGCCACGGCTCGACGGGCAGCGGGTTTTCGAAGTTGTTCGAGAGCAAACACCTGAAACGCAGGAAGAGTTCGGCGAGTATTTGGCGCGTCGGACGGCGCGGGACCGCGATATCTGGCTGGTCGAACTGGATATCCCGAATGCGGAACGGCTCGTCGCAGAGTTCGCGCGTTAACTTGACCCGGTTGCAGATGTGACTAGTCGAGGGCGCATCGAAGGCGCAGGCGGCTTGGACGGCATTGGGGTCGGCAAGCTGGCGCGCAGACGGGGAACGGCCGGCAGGCCGCCATCGACGGGATCGGACATGCCAATCGCATGCCCCGTCGCAGCCTGCGACAGGCGCGTTCACCGCCCTGATCAAGACGCACATGATCCGCATGAATGTTTCCGCCGGTGTGGCGGCGCTTGCCGTTTCGCTGGCCTCGGTGTTCGCACCGGTCGAGGCGCCTGGCGCCCTCGCGCAAACGGCCGATCCGGCCATTGTCGCCGAGCACACCCACCCTCCCGCGGAAGAGATTGTTCCGCAATTCGTCGCCCGCGAAGTCGTGCAGTCAGGCGAAGAGACCGCGGATGCCGACGCGACGCAGCCGGCCACGGCTTCCAGCCTCGGCGAACTCGTCGCCGGCATGCCGCGCGATGCCGCGCTCGACGACCAGCTCGAATGCCTTGCCGGGGCGATCTATTTCGAAGCGCGCGGCGAGCCGCTCGCCGGCCAGCTCGCGGTCGCCGAAGTGATCGTCAACCGCGCCGCCAGCGGCCGCTTCCCGGCCAGCTATTGCGGTGTGGTGACGCAGAAGTCGCAGTTCAGCTTCGTCAAGCGCGGCCGCATGCCGGCGGCGCCCACCGCCACCGCCACCTATCGGCGCGCGAAGGCGATCGCGCAGATCGCCCATCGCGGTTTGTGGACCAGCGCGGCGAAGGATGCGCTCTACTTCCACGCCCGCCACGTCTCGCCCGCCTGGAGCGGCCGCCGTCAGGCCGCCGCGCGGATCAGAAACCACGTCTCTATAGGTAGTTTCGCCCGCGCCTCCGCGCGGGCATCCTCGGCGCTGCTCCCTCTCCCCGGATCAAGTCCGGGGTCCGGGGCGCCTGCGGGCGGCGTTCGGCCCCTTCGGCCGGATGGCAAGCCAGCCGCTCGGGACAGGCTCGCGGGCCGCGGTGCGCCCCGAAGAATCCCGTGGCCGCTACCGATCTCTGACTTCGACCCATACAGGCGCATGGTCGCTCGCCCTCTCGCGGCCGCGATAGGCCTTGTCGACTCCGGCCGCGATCATGCGGTCGGCGAGCTCCGGGCTGAGCAAAAGGTGGTCGATGCGGAAGCCGTGGTCGCGCTGCCACGCGCCGGCCTGATAATCCCAGAACGTCCACACCCCGCCGCGCGGATTGAGCGTGTCGATGGCGTCGGTCCATCCGTCGCCTAGCAGCCGGGCGTAGGCATCGCGCGATTCGGGCCGCATTAGCGCATCCGGCGCCATCGCCGCGGGCGACCAGACGTCCTTGTCCTCCGGGATGACGTTGAAATCGCCCACCACGGCGACCGGGATCTCGAGCGCCCAGAGCTCGCGCATGCGGGTACGCAACCGCTCCATCCAGCCCAGCTTGTAGTCGAACTTGGGTCCGGGGACGGGATTGCCATTGGGCAGGTAGATGCAGGCGATCCGCACCCCGTTCACGTCCGCCTCGATATAGCGGGCGTGCTCGTCCTCGGGATCGCCAGGAAGCGTTCGCTGCGCCTCGACCGGCTCAATCCCGTGGGCGAGGATGGCGACGCCGTTGAAACCCTTCTGGCCGTGCCAGATCGCGCGATAGCCGATCTTCTCGAACTCGGCGGCGGGAAAACCCTCGTCCTGGGTCTTGATTTCCTGGAGGCAGGCAACCGTGGGCCGCGTTTCCTCGAGCCATTCCAGCAGCCGGGGCAGGCGCGCCTTGACGCCGTTGATGTTGAAGCTGGCGATCCGCATGCGCGGAGCTTTAGATGCCGAAACTGGAACCGCAACCGCAGCCCGAGGCGGCCTGGGGATTTTCGACCTTGAACGCGGCGCCGCCCAGCGATTCGACGAAATCGACCGTGCTCCCGGCGACGAGGTCGAGGCTGACCGGATCGACCACCAGCCGCACCCCCTCGGTCTCGCTCACCGAATCCCCGCTCTCGGGCCCGTCCGCGAGTTCGAACGTGTATTGAAAGCCCGAGCAGCCCCCGCCCTCGACCGCGAGCCGCAGCACCGCGGGCTTCGCCTGCCGCTGGGCGATCCAGGCGACGCGCCTGGCGGCGGCGGGAGTGAGGGACAGCATCGCATTCATTGCCCCGATCTAGGGCGTCCCGCCCCGGTCCTCAAGGCCGGTTCAGGCCATGCGGATGTATTCGCGCATCGCCTCGGCTTCGTGGCTGACCTCCTCGAGCCGCACCTTCACCAGATCGCCGATCGAAAGGAAGCCGCGCATCTCGCCGCGCTCGACCACGGGGAGATGGCGGAAGCGGCGCGCGGTCATCAGCGCCAGCGCCTCGACGCAGGAGGTGGTGCATTCGACCGTCACCACCGGCGCGGTCATCACCTCGCGCACGCTCTTTGTCAGGCTCTCGCCGCCCTTCGAGGCGAGGCAATAGAGCACATCGCGTTCGGAGATGATGCCGACAACCTCGCCGCCCTCCATCACCGGCATCGCACCGATTCGTCTCTCGGCGAGGGTGCGAACCGCCTCGTGAAGGCTGACATCGGGCGCGCAGCTGACGATGTCGGCGCGGGCGCGGTTTTCGAGCAGCGTGGAAACCTGCATCGGTCCTCTCCTGTGACGGCGAGAGAATGCCACGAATCGCCTCGAATGGCGAATCGGCGTGGTTGCAGTCTCGCACGGCCCGGCGCATGGCGCCGGCATGACGCCCAAATCTCCGCTCGAGGATTCGCGGACCGCCGCCTTCGCCTGGAAGCGGTGGCGGAGGATGATGGCGCTGATGGCGGCGGTGACCACGCTAACGGTTGGGGCCGCGTTCCTGTGGTTCGCGACTGGCGACGAACCGGTTTCGGTCCATTTCTACATCGCCACCGCGCTCGGCATCGGGGTGATGATGCTCTTGACCGGCGCACTGATGGGGCTCGTGTTCCTCTCCAACGGCACCGGTCACGATGACGCGGTGGGCGAGGATCGGAGCCGGTAGTCCTCGACCGGCGCCCCGCCGATCAGATGCTCCTGAATGATCCGCTCGAGCACTGCGGGCGAGCAGGAGTGATACCAGACCCGGTCGGGCCAGACGACGGCGATGGGGCCGGCGGCGCAGATCTGCAGGCAATCGGCTTTGGTGCGCTGGACCGCGCTGCCGACCAGCCCCAGTTGCTTGAGCCGCCGCTTGAGGAAGGCCCAGGCCTCGGCACCGACCTCGCGCGGGCAGCAGGCCTGCTTTTCCGACATCGCGCACAGGAAGATGTGCCGCCCGATGCGCTCGCCGCCGATCTTGGCGAGCGCGGCCTCGGCCAATTCACATTCACGCGCCAGTTCGAGTGTATGGATCACTTCAGATGGCGCGCCAGCCAGCCGAACACCGTGTTGTGCCACTGGAGCGAGTTCTTGGGCTTGAGCACCCAGTGATTCTCATCGGGGAACACCAGCAGCTCTGCGGGAACGCCGCGCATCTGGAGGGCGGTGAAGCTGGCCAGCCCCTGGGTGTAAGGAATGCGGAAATCCTTCTCTCCGGTGATCACCAGCATCGGGGTCTTCCACTCGGCGACGTGGTTGGCCGGGTTCCATTTCTCGTAGGCGGCCGGATCCTCGTAATAGGTCTTGCCGCCGTGCTCCCAGATGTCGAACCACAGCTCCTCGGTCTCATAGGCCATCGCACGCGCATCGAAGACCCCGTCGTGCTGGACCAGGCACTTGAACCGGTCCGGCCATTTGCCGGCGATCCAGTTCATCATGTAGCCGCCGTAACTGGCGCCCATGGCGCAGGCGTTGTCGCCGTCGATCCGAGGGTCGAGACGCAGCGCGGCGGCGAGGCCCTTCTGCAGATCTTCCAGCGGCTTGCCGCCCCAGTCGTTTCTGATGCTGTCGGTGAAGGCTTGCCCGTATCCCGTGCTGCCGTGGAAATCGACCGAGATCACCGCATAGCCCTGGCTCGCGACCACGCGCGGGTTCCAGCGGTTCGACCACGCGTCGTTGAACGAGCCCTGCGGCCCGCCGTGGACATAGAGAATCGCCGGCAACTTGCCAGCCGCCCCCTCGGGCTTGGTGATCTGTCCCCAGACCGTGTCGCCGTTGGCGCCCGCGAAGCTGAACCGGGTGGTGACGGTCGGGGCGAGCCGGCCCATGCGGGTGGTCGCCGCGTCGGTCAGCGGCACCGCCTGCCGCCAGCCGCGCGACAGGAACATCTCCGGCGGCGCGCCCACCGAATCGCGAGTGAACACCAGCTTCTCGCCGTGGAGCGGGACGATATCGGCAATGTGCGCCTCGTTCCCCGCCATCAGATCGAGCTTGCGGACTTCGCCGGTGCGCGGGTCGATGCGGAAGGCGGGGGTGTCGAGCACATCCTGGGCGGTCGCGATCAGCCAGCGCGAATCGGGGGTCCAGGCAAGCGAGCCGGCCGAGCGGTCCCATTTATCGGTGAGCGCGGTAACGGCGCCGGTCTTGAGATCGCGCAGCTGCACCACCTGGCGATCGGCTTCGTAGCCCGGGCGCGCCATCGCGACATAGGCGAGATACTGCCCGTCGGGCGAGGGCGTCGGTAGCGCGTCCGTTGCCCGATTGGCGAGAGTCAGATTGACCGGCGCGCCGCCCGTCAGCTGGCTTTGCCAGATGTCGAGATTGGTCGAGCGCGGCTCGTGTCTGTCGGCCTTGCGAGCGACGAAGAACAGGCTCTTGCCATCGGCGCTCCAGGCGACGTCCTCATTGCCGCCGAACGGCTTGCCCGGCGTGTCGCCGGTCAGCGCGCCGGGACCGGCCGGGCCGTCGACGGGGATGCCGCGCCCGCCCGCCTTGCCGTCCGCGAGCTCGAACACGAACACGCGGCTGACGGTGCCTGGGGTTTCCCAGGCATCCCAATGGCGCACGAAGCCGTCGTCCGCGCGGTAGAGCCGCCCGGTGCCGGGGCCGGGCAGGTGCGCCTTGGCATCGGTTGCGGGGCAGCCGAAGCTCGCGCAGGTCCGCGCGATGTCGGCCCAGACCGCGATCCGGTTGCCGCCCGGCGCGACGGCGAAGCCGGTGACGCCGGTGGCGAAATCGCTGACCTGCGCCTTGCCGGTGGCGGCGCCGTCGGGCCCCACCCGCGCACGCCAGACCTGGCTGGTCGCCTCCTTACCCTGGGGGGTAACGCCATCGGCGAGGAAATAGAGCCAGCCGTCGCTGGCGAATTTGGCGTCGCTGGCCCCGTCGAGCCCGGCGATCCTGACCGGCTTCGCGGCGGGAACATCCAGCGCGCGCAGCCACAGGCTGGTGGTCCGTTCGTAGCTGGCGGGGTCGGTCCCGGTGATCGGGTACACCGCCCATCCGCCGTCGGGGCTGACGCTCGGCGCGCCGAGGCGCGGCATGATGACGAGATCCCGCGCCGTCATCGGCGGTCGGGCCGGAGGAGCCGCGGTCCGGGCGGCGAGCGGGGTGGCAAGGACAAGCGCCAAGGCGCTGGCGAGCGGGGCGGCAAGCCCGATGCGTGCGGTCATGGCGCCCGGCCTGGGGTGTGTGCTCATATCCGGCAACGGGCTCGACGGAGCGGGGGCGAATGTTAAGCGCATGAGCGAAGGACTCCTTTCCGCATGGCCAGCCGCGCGTGGGCTCGCCAAAGGCGACGCAAAGGCGACACCTGAAACGCTGTCGAATACTGCGGTTCCACCCAGGTTTTGGACCCCGCTCCAGGCGCAGAACAAAAGGCGATTCGGCAGTCCTATCAAATTGCCCGCGCTGTAGGAAAATTGTTTCTTCGCGAAGTTCCGGTCAGCGCTTCTTGCCCGCGATGCGCGCGATCTCGGCCTTGACCAGTTCCTCGACCATGCCCGGCAGGTGCTCGTCGAGCCATTGCGCGAGCATCGGGCGCAAGAGCTCGCGCGTCAGCCCCTCGAGCGAGGTTTCGCCCGAGCGGACGATCTGCGGCTGGCGGCCGGGCTGCGACAGCATGGCCAGCGCGGCGAAGTTTTCCCGCATGGCGGTGACGGTGGCGTCTCCGGTCAGGGGTGGGGGCACCGCCTCCGCTTCGGCTTCGTTTTCCGGGTCCGACAGCGCCAGCATCGCCGCTTCGTCGAGATCGAGAACTTCCTCGGCCTCCTCGGCCGCGGCCGGCCCGACCGGTTCGCCAACGGATGGAGTAACGGCACGGCGGCGCGGCGCGGCGCTTACCGGGCCGTTTTCGCGCGCGATCACCTTCTTGATCGATTCGAGGATCTCCTCGACCGACGGTTCGCCCGGTTGCTGCATCGTGTCCGCCTCCGATTCGCCCCGGCGCGAATCGCCGGAAGCGCGACCTTAACCCGGTCTGTTCCCGGTTTCACCCATTTGCGGCACGGCGTCCGAGGGGATCTCGGCCGTGGCGGACGGCACGGTGTCGGTGCTGGTGGCGGTCGCCACCGGAGCGCGATCGTCGTCCCAGTCGAACCACTTGCCGCGCACGCGCTCGTAATTGGCGACCGGATCGTAAAGCAGTCCTTCCTCGACCAGGCCGAGATCGCGCGCCTCGGCGCGGCCCATCGCGGCGAGCAATTGAAAACCAGCCACGTAGGCGTTGCGGCGCGCGGTCACGAGCTGACTGCGGGCGTTGAGCAGCTCCTGCTCGGCATTGAGCATTTCGAGAATGGTGCGGTTGCCGATCGAATTCTCCGCGCGAACCCCCTCGAGGCTGAGCGCGGCGGCATCGACCGCGGTCTGCGCGCTGACGATCACCGCGGTGGCGGCCTGCCAGCTCGACCACGCCGAACGCACTTGCGCGGTCACCAGTCGCTCGGCCGCGATCACCGTCTCGAGCGCGGCGCCCTCGCGCGCCTGTGCCTGGCGGCGTTGCGCCGCGGGAAGCCCGCCCTGGAACAGCGGCAGGTTGAGCTGGACGCCCACCTGCACCGCGGTGCTGGCCTGGGGAAACGAGGTTCTCCCGCCGCCAATGCCAATCGACCCGAGCGAGCCGAGATAATTGTTGTAGGTGCCGGCCGTTACGACCGACACCTTCGGCAGCCGTCCGGCGCCCGCGACATCGACGTCGAAGCCCGCGGCGCGCGCGCGGTCCTTGGCCGCGACGATGTCCGGGTTCTGCGCCTGCGCGATATCGACCGCTTCTTCGACGCTGGCCGGGAAACCCGGAAGCGGCGGCGGCGGCTGAAGATCGTCGGCGGCCATGCCGGTGAGTTGGGCATAGGTCTCGCGCGCCGCGATCAGGTTCGCCTGCGCGGTGCGAAGATCGCTCTGCGCAAGCGCGCGTCGGGCCTGCGATTGCGCGACATCGGTGCGGGTCAGGTCGCCAATCTCGAAGCGGTCGCTGGTGGCGCGCAGATTCACCGACAGGACATCGACCTGGTTGGCCTGCAAGCCGACCAGCGCCTGGGTGCGCAGCACGTCCATATAGGCGGCGACGACCTGGGTGAACAGATCGCTCTCGGCGCCGCGCAGATCGGCGCGGCCCGCTTCGACGCGCGCCACCGCGCCGCGCACCCCGTTGCGCACGGCGCCCCCCGAATAGATCGGGATGCCGAGATTGAGCTGTCCGTTCACCGCCCGATCGGGACTGATGAAGCTTGTCGAGCTCTTCTTGACGAATTCGAGATATTGGCTCGAGGCGGTCAGACTGGGGCGCCCGGCGGCCTTCTGGATCGGCACACCCTCGTCGGTCGCCCGCTGGTTGGCGCGGGCGGCGGCGAGCGTGGGGTTGTTCCGGTAGGCGGCGGTCAGGGCCTCCTGCAGCGTGTCTGCGCGGGCGGCTCCCGGCGGCATGAGCGCCGAGGCCGCGAGCGCCGCGCGCAGAACCCTCCCGATCCGCATCAGAAGCTCCAGCCGGCCTCCCGGTCGAAGGCGGCGAGGCGCGGAACTCCGGTCTCCGCCAGCGCCACGAGGCCCAGCACCCCGCCGGTCTTGCGCCCGACGGCCAGGCGGGTGACGCCGCGCTCGACCAGACCGGTGACGATCCGCGTGCCGTCGGCCAGCTTGCGGACGAGCGCATCGGGAAGATGTTCGACGGCGCCGTCGATCAGCACCAGCGAGGGGTTGCTCCCGATCCGGCCCGCCGCGGCCTCCTCGGGCGAAACCACGGCCAGCGCGCGCACCATCGGCTCGAGCAGCGCGGGCAGGTACCCGCTGCCGCCATCGACCGCGAGCACATGGTCGGTGTTGGCGGGCCGCGCCTCGGCGAGCAGCAGGCCGTGGAACACCGGTGCGGGCAACGCCCCCCCGCCGGGCAGGCGGACGGCGCGATCGGCATAGGCCGCGGCACGCTGGCCCTCGGGCACGAAATCCTCGCGCGGGACGGCGCCCATGCGCGCCAGCACGAAAGGCTCGTTGATTCCGCTGGTCCGCAGCTGGCTGTCGATCATGGCGCGGCGCGCGTCCTCGAAACGGGTTTCGGTGGCGATCATGCGTCTGTCTTACAGGCCTTTGCGGAACGGGCGTTGCCTTAGGGACAACATTGCTTGCTTCCAAGCGCTTTGACGCCTGCCAGCCGGCGCGCCTATGGCCAATCCCGCATTCGACCGGAGAGAAAGCCGCCCCGATGAGCGACATGACCGCAATCCGCGAAGAGGACCTGATCGGCAGCGTGGCCGACGCGCTGCAATATATCTCGTTCTATCATCCGATGGACTATATCCGCGCGCTCGGCGTCGCTTACGAAGCCGAGCAGGGCCCCGCGGCCAGGGATGCGATCGCGCAGATCCTCACAAACAGCCGGATGTGCGCCGAAGGCCATCGACCGATCTGCCAGGACACCGGCATCGTCAACGTGTTCGTCAAGTGGGGCCAGGACTGCCGCCTCGGCTCTTCCCGGAGCTTGCAGGAGGTCGTCGATGAAGGCGTGCGCCGCGCCTACAACGATCCCGACAACAAGCTGCGCGCCTCGATCCTCGCCGATCCCGCCTTCACCCGTCGCAACACCCGCGACAACACGCCGTGCACGCTCTCTGTCGATATGGTTCCGGGCAACACGGTTTCGATCGATGTCGCGGCCAAGGGCGGCGGCAGCGAGAACAAGTCCAGGTTCAAGATGATGAACCCCAGCGATTCGATCGTCGACTGGGTGATCGAGCAGATCCCGCTGATGGGCGCCGGCTGGTGCCCGCCGGGCATGCTCGGCATCGGCATCGGCGGCACGGCGGAACATTGCATGAAGCTCGCCAAGCTGAGCCTGATGGAGCCGATCGACATGGCGCAATTGAAGGCGCGCGGGCCGGCGAGCGACCTCGAAAAGCTGCGGATCGAGATTTACGACGCGGTCAATGCGCAAGGGGTCGGCGCGCAGGGGCTGGGCGGGCTCTCGACCGTGCTCGATGTCAAGATCATGGACTGGCCGTGCCATGCGGCGGGCAAGCCGGTGGCGATGATCCCCAATTGCGCCGCCACCCGCCACGCGCATTTCACGCTCGACGGCTCGGGCCCGGCCTATCTCGAGCCGCCCAACCTCGACGACTATCCCAAGGTCGACTGGCAGCCCGACGCGGCGGCCCGGCGGGTCGATCTCGACACGCTCACGCCCGAAGAGGTCGCCACCTGGAACGCGGGCGACCGCATCCTGCTCACCGGCAAGATGCTGACCGGCCGCGACGCCGCGCACAAGCGCATCAAGGACATGTTGGACAAGGGCGAGGCGCTGCCGGTCGATTTCCGGGACCGCGCGATCTACTATGTCGGTCCGGTGGATCCGGTCATGGGCGAGGTGGTCGGCCCCGCCGGCCCGACCACCGCTACGCGCATGGACAAGTTCACCGAGACGATGCTCGGCCTCGGCCTCTTGGTGATGATCGGCAAGGCCGAGCGCGGCCAGGGCGCGGTGGCCGAGATCGCGAAGCACAAGGTCGCCTATCTGATGGCGACCGGCGGCGCGGCCTATCTCGTCAGCCGCGCGATCAAGGGCGCGCGGGTCGTCGCCTTCGAGGATCTCGGCATGGAAGCGATCTACGAGTTCGAGGTCAAGGACATGCCGGTGACCGTCGCCGTCGACGCCGCCGGCAACAACGTCCACACCCTCGCTCCGGCGGAGTGGAAGGCCAGGATCGCCGCGGAACATCTGCTCGAAAACACGTGAAGTCGTTGAACGAAATCGAGGCGCCGTTG
>JAIETR010000040.1 GCA_019745075.1 Qipengyuania sp. | reverse complement strand
GAGCGGGCGTAGCTCAGGGGTAGAGCACAACCTTGCCAAGGTTGGGGTCGAGGGTTCGAATCCCTTCGCCCGCTCCAGTTTTTCAAGAGGTTACAAACCTCTGGTTCCCCAAATCTCCGATTTAATCCATGTACGGATCAGCTACGGATAGCCGATTTGGGATGAGACGATTTGGGAAAACGTGCAGGCGGTCAGAAGCTTCCCATAGCGGGTGACGGGTCCGAAACCTCGAAATCCGTAGAGAAGAACATCCTCATGTCTCGGTCCTTTAAGGACGGAGCAATCTACCTGTTTGTTCGAGCCGATTACAAAAAGCCAACATGGATGTGTCGGGTTCGGGTTCCGGGTATCAAAGGGTACACCTGCCGCTCGACCCGAACCACGAATGAACACGAAGCGTACAAGTTTGCCGATGACCTTTACCACGAGATTCTGGTCAAAGTTCGAGGGGGAGCAGACCTCAATTCCCGGAGAATTTCGGAGGCGATTGAGAGCTATTCTAAGAGGTTCAAACGGGACGAGGACCGGCTATCGGTACGGTATCGGCTCCAGTTCCTTGAGAGGTGTAAGCCCTTCTTCGGGAAGAAGACGTTCGCTGACCTCAACACGTCGTTCTTCGACAAGCTGTTTGACCACCTGTCGGAAACCTCAGCGAAGGGATTGCTGTCAGCCAATACGGTCAAGCGGCAGCAATCAGACCTCAAAAACTTCCTGAACTGGTGTGTGGAGGAGGACTACCTTCCTGCTGTTCCAAAATTTCCTCGGCTCAAATCCAAGCATTCGAGACGGCCGCATTTCGATCCAGCCGCCTGGAGGAAGCTAGCTCGTCATTTGAGGGAGTTCGTGAAGGTCACGAATGGGAAAACCCTTCGGGATCGAATGATGCTGAGGGATTACGTTCTCATCTTAGCCAACACAGGCATACGAGGGGGTGAGGCTCGGAACTTGAAATGGAGGGACATTCGAGAGGTCCGTGGAGATGGATCGACCAACATCGTCCTCATGGTCTCGGGAAAAACTGGCCAGCGGGAGGTGGTGGCCAGCAAGGAGGATGTCTCGAAATACTTTAAGAGGATTTTCGAGCTTCGGTGTAAAGAACTGACCAAGATTGCTGGGAAGGCAACTGACCCTTCAGCCGACGACCTTGTGTTCTGTCATCCGGACGGCTCACCAATTCTGAGCTTCAAAAAGTCGTTTGCCAGCCTGCTGAAATCAGCAGGAGTGGAAACCGACACGTTTGGACAGCGGCGAACGATCTACTCCCTTCGACACACGTACGCGACCTTCCGCCTCCAGGAAGGGGTCAACCATTATACCTTGGCTAAGAACATGGGAACCTCAGTGGCCATGCTGGAGAAGCACTATGGCCACACCTCGAACGTGGCTGCGGCGGATGAGCTTACCAAACGAAAGGTCCGCTCTCCTCGTTCGAATGAGCTGTCCACCGGCAAGCCAAAATCAGCACTCGATTGGTTGAAGAGCTAAGGGCTGTTGTCTCTCAAATGAAAAAGGGGACGGCACCTCCATTCGTTCACGATGGAGGTTTCAATGAAGCTCAAGTTTTCCGACAAGGCCCGTCCTCTCAAGGTCATTCCCGAGGTGCAGCGTCGGGAGAAGCTCATCAACAGGATCGACCAGCAGATCGGGTTTGTCCGGCAGATGATCGAGGGAAATCGTCCCCGAGCTTCATGGGTCTGGATGGACGAGACCGGGACCTACTTCCTTCCGATCAAATATGGCAAGCAGACGCTTGAGCTTCAAAAAGGAATGGGGTCGATCGAGTGTCAAAACCTTGATGAGATCGAACATGCTCTGTGTGAGGTTCGAGCGATGACCCTGCTGGGAAAACTTGACGAAAAGCTAGCTGCCGCCGCAAGTGATATTCGCCGGAGGTTCAAAGCCAGCATCCATAGTGAATGAGTCGGCAAGGGGGGGGTCGAAAGTTGGACGATTTTCAGCATCGCTTTCGGGAAGATCAAATCCGGAGAGAAAAGGAACAACAGGAAAATCGACGTCATCGCGAACGCATGGCGCTGGAGGAAAAGCGCGACCGAGTAGCGAGTATGCGGGTCCGCGGCCATTCTGAAGATGAAATCGAAATTGCCGAGTCGAAACGAGGCTTTTTCAAGAACTTGTTTGTTCTCTTGGTCGCAGCCGCAGCTGCATTTATTTTCTTCAGCGGCGACCGTGACCGAGCTCCGCCCTCCGCGACGTCAGACGCAAGCGCTCAATCCGAGACGGTCGAGAGTGCTGAACCACCTACTTCAGTCGAACCGTCGCTCGCGAGTGTTCCGGAAGGTTACGAAGCGGACAGCGCAGCAGAGGATACAGCCGATGCGGTCAACTCGTCCGCTCCTGAGCAGCAAATCATATTCGTAGAAAAGCCGGTCGTGCAATCGTTACCAAGCGAGCAAGAGGAAGATACTCCAACTGCTCCAGCCGACGTAACTACTGCGGACACCTTACAGGACTGATAGATCTTTGAGAGTCCCAATTTGCTGCGCTTACGCCGGCGCCAGCGAGATCGAAATTTCGTGTCTAAGGATGTTTTTGATCGTTTGCGGGTGAAACTTCCGTCCTCGGACTGTTGGCACTTCTAGGGCGTTCAACTGCCGTGAAATCACCGAAAGCGATGCTCCTTCGTGGATCAGGGATTTGATCTGCGGCAAGAGCTGAGCCGCAAACCTAGCTGCCTCCTCTCGATTTCTAGCAGCTAGCACCATTCCGTTTTTTCCGAGGACCACCCCTCGCCGCTTTGCTTCGGCTAATGCGGCCTTGGTTCGCTCTGAAATCAGCCGACGCTCCTCCTGAGCGAGAGCGGCAAAAATATGCAGCTGGAAGTCCGTTGCGTGGGGCATGTCGGCGACCGCCAGGCCCACCCCTTCCTCCATCACACGAGAGATGAAGCTTACCTTCCGCGAGAAGCGGTCCAGCTTAGCAATTAGAAGCTTTGCAGAGCTGCGCTTAGCATGGCGAATTGCCTTCCACAGCTCTTCGCGGCTGTCGTTGCGGCCGGATTCCGTCTCGACAAATTCGGCGAGAAGCTCATCCTCGTCAGAAAGGAATTCGCTGATTTTTGACCGCTGTGCAGCCAGTCCCAGCCCGGACTTACCCTGCTTCGAGGTAGAAACTCTCAGATAGGCTACGAACCTCGTCATTCGCGGTCTCCGTCCAAGGCAAACGTTGGTTTACCTTTGACGGCCTCTTACAGTTCATAGTGGATGCTCAACTGGAATTCAGAGAGGCTTAGCAGATGCCAAAGTCCCTTAGGCATACTTCCAGAATCAAGGCCGGAAGGGTGATCCGGACAAGTTCCGAGTGTTGCAGGCAGAAAGCGAATTGAAAGGGGTTTATACCCAGCGATCAGTTCTGATAGAGGTTGATCCAATCGATCGATTGATCGAATTCGGACTTGCTCCTGAACTTACTTATGTAATTGATCCACCCCTCGTTGCAGAGCGGTTGAATGTCAGTTTCATGATAGCCGTAGCTAGTCCGCCACCAGCAATCTTCGATGATGAAGGGAAACATGTCGGTGGGTCGTGGGCAGTCGATCACACAGTGGTAGTGGAAGCGGGTTAGCCCGCCCCCTTCGAGGATCGGGATCACCTGAACTCGTTTTCCATGTCTCTGGTGGCTGTGTCCGTAGAACCTTCGGTTGAGGAGGTTCATGAAATGGCTGAAATTTTGAACCGCTCGGTCAGAAGTGATCCTGCTATGGACCCTCGACCGACCGTGTCGGACAACGACAGACTGCTTCAAAGTCAGAGTGACGGAGTGTGGGTTCACGAATTTGCTGAGGTCAACGAATGATCGGAAAGCGTCCCGATATTCGGATCGCTGGACCCTGTTCACGAGGCCTTTCTGGACTGCTGAACCGAATCAGCGTCCTCAAGGTACGAGAAGACCTTCTCATCGTTCTTTTCGATGAAAATGCCCACAAACTCGTTATCAATGAAGGTGATGAGGACCTTGTGACCACAGACATCTGATTCTGAGACAGTCACGTTAAGAGACGGCCCGTTACGAGTGTATGGGGGAATAGGGAGTTTGGGTAGGAGGTGAGTGGGGCAATTTGGATAGGGCATAGGTAGTCGCCTCTCAATAAGAGCTAGTTGAAGCGGATTATTTGGGGGGGGCCGAATCTCAGCCACATCACAAACTACCATATATTCGGTTTGTGTCAAGTATTATTGTAAGTGCCTAGCAGTTTTTAGTGGCACTATACTGTTGTTTGACTGTCGACGATGCTTCCTACTGTATTCGGAACACCTACGGATCGAACTTGATGCATTATTTTTCCGTAATTTCAGGCTGTTAGCAAAGCCCTGAATATTGCCAAGGTTGGGGTCGAGGGTTCGAATCCCTTCGCCCGCTCCATTTTTCTTCAATAAAATGAGCAGATTAGCGGCCTTCGGGCCGCTTTTTTGTTGGAGACAACGCCCTCGGCAAAGCCCGCTGTCTCCATAATGTCTCCAGAAAATCGGCAAGAATGGGCGGCCTCTGGCGTTGGCTGGCGAAGGTTGCGCACGCTTCCCTGTGTTGCTGCGCGGCCTTTTCGCCCCATCCTGGTGATCCCGTGGCTGGAGACAATCGGGCGGAACCTGGAGACAACGCGCTCAACGGCGGTGGCATGGCCGTTGCCGCCGTCGCTTTGCGCGCACCTCGGACCAAGCCGCTTGACGCCCCCATTCGGCCTCCCCGGCGAGGCGGTTTCGGACGCCTGACCGGCGCCGCGTCGGGGTCAAGCCCGGCCCGCACCAAACCGAGTAGGGCCTGACCCCGACGCTCGCTTGCGCCGGTCGAACGCCTCCACGCCCTCGATCGGAGGGCTTTCCGAATGGAGGCTTCCATGCAGCTCATCACCAACACTATCCGCGAGCAGCTCATCGCCAACGGCCGCTTGGGCATCGAGCATCCCGAGTTCGACCCCAAGCCCGTCGTCAAACTGTTCACGCCCGACGCCGGCGCCACCTGGCTCATCAGCGAATGCGATCCCCAGGAGCCCGACATTCTCTACGGCCTCTGCGATCCCGGCCTCGGGGAGCCGGAGCTGGGCACCGTCAGCCTCGCCGAGCTGGAGGCCCTGCGCGGCAAGCTCGGCCTCCCGGTCGAACGTGACCTCTATTTCGAGGCGAAATATCCGCTGAGCCGCTATGCCCGCATGGCTGTCGCGGCCGGCGTTATCATCACCTGACGGCGGCTCATGCGCCCCGCCCGCATGGACGGGGCGCTCAATTCGGCAGGAACCGGGCGACCGCCTGCGCGACGGTCAGAGTCGTGATGCTCGCATACCGTGACGCTTGCTTCCATTGCGGCTATTGCGGTGATGGCACTCCGTTGGGGGGAAGTTGTGCGGACGTCGAAAGGGTATCGAGTCAATGTTGAGTTTGACTGTCCTATAGTGGATGCCGCTCGACTAGAGCAGGTTCTGCGGCATCATTTTGGGGCTACTGAAGTGCGGGTTGCCGTGCGTGCGGCAACGTCCGACGATTTACCTTCCGAGCCGCCCCGATGGGAACCCAATGCGGGGACTGGTGCGCACGACATGCTTGAGATTGTTCGCGAGAGAGGCGTCGTGCGCTGGCGCGACATCAAACATGTGCGCAATGCACGGGCCGCGCTCGAATTGCTGCTAATGGATGGCCATCTCGTGCGCGTTCGTCATGGCATGTTTCGCGATGGGAGCCGGCCGCTCGACGCGGAGATCGTAGTCAAGCAACGCGAGCCCTATTTTCGTGGGCAACTCGGGGCACGGCAACAAGTCATCTACGATGCTTTGGCAAAGCCAGCTACCGCGGCGGAACTTCGCCAACGAGAGGGTGTCAGCCGTCAAGCTGTGGACCAGATTCTCAAGAAGCTAATGAAATCCGGCCTCATCCGCCGCCTGCCCACACCCGGCGAGTCCTCCGAATGGGTCTATGCACAAAGCGGGAAAAGGACGATCGACGTTCTCGTTGATCGCGAACCTAAGATCGGTTCGCTCGAAAAGGCGGCGCTGAGCCTCATTCCGCCGGTCGGCGGTGCGCGCCGAGCAGCGCTCGTCGAGCGGCTCGGTCCGTCGACCCACAGCGCGCTCAAGCGCCTTGTCGCCAAGGGGCTTGTTGAGAAGGCTGGGACTCCCAAACGCCAGCTTATTCGGCTCACTCAGAAGGGATTGGCGCACAGCGCCTATGATCTCGAAGGCGAACACCTACCAGGCAACGACGTCTCCGCCGCGCTGAAACCCGAGCAGGTGCGACTCCTGCTCGCGCTCGACGCGCTGGGGCCAGCCCGCGCGCTCGACATCAGCGCCGCAGCGGGTGTCCGATCGAAGCAGGCTCCAAGCGCGGGTCAGTATCTCCAGCGATTGAGGATCTCGGGCTACATCGTCCAGGAAAGGCCGATGCCGGGACGCGCGCCGATCTACCGTCTCACCAAACAGGGCACGACCGCAATCGCGGCCGCGAAGCTCGCCGGCAAGGCGATGAGTCCGGCCAAAGCACGCCGTGCAGTCGAACGCGATGCCTTGGGCCGTGCGCAGCAGGCTGCGTCCAGGCCCCATTCATCGCCCGGCCAGGGGCGCACGCCAGAAATCCTCGCGCTTCTCGAAACCGGCCCGCTCACCAGCCGCGAGATTCAGGATCGCCTCAGCAAGCCGTTCAAATTCTACCGATCCGTTGGTCTCGCGGCTTCCGATTTACAGAAGCGCGGATGGGTTCGCTGCATTGGGTCGGGGGATCACGCAGCGAAGCGCTGGGAGTTGATGGACGCCGGTTTGGACTGGCTGGAAGCCCGGCGGGCTCAGCATGAGGCGCGGCTGGCACCGAACGAGGCTAATCACCCTTGACCCGGCGCGGCCGCTACCGCCACTTCGGCGGCGATCCGCGCCTCCACCGCCGCCGCGATCTCGGCATAGAGGTCGACGTCCTGATCCGGCGCCGAGATGGAGATCGCGAGCGCATAGCGGCCCTTGTCGTTCATGCGGTTCTGCCCGATGTGCGATTTCCACCAGCCGCCGACCGGATAGATCGCGATCTGGTCGTGCGAAGCGAGGTCGATCGCCGGACCTCGCCACAGGTCGCAATGCAGCGACCCGGCCTGAACAGCTTGCGGCCCGAGCAACCAATAGTCGGTCTCCTGACCGGCCTTCTCTGCCTTCTCCTCGGTCTTGCTCAATCGTGTCCTAAAATCATTGGCCGTCTCGCGCCGCTTCTTCAAGGCGAAGCGCAGGCCGTAGGAGCGGTAGGTGTCTGGCCGGGTGCTGGCCCGGCCTGAAAGATTGGGCTCGATGAAATAGGAAAGCGTGACCTTCATCATCACCGAAGCGTTCTCCAGGGCTTCGAGCGCCGCCTTCGGCCAAGGCAGGGCGTAGAAATGCACCTCGTTGAATACGGCCGAGCGTCCGTCGGCCGAAGCGGCATAAGGTTGAATCTCGGCCTCGGCGAGCAAGGTCACATCATTGCGTGCCGACGCGGCCGCGCGAACAAGGTTGGGCACGCCAAAGCCCATGCTCCGCAGGATTTGCTGCTTCGTGCCCTTGCTGCCCGTCTTCCAGCTCCGGCCGGTGCCGATCAGCAGCTTACGAATCGGCCCAGGCCATTCAGCGGAATGGACGGTGAGGGCGCGGTAGGTTTCCGGCAACCGGCCGGGAAGATCGGCCTTGAGCCGCCCGATGAAATTGCCCGCCACGCCCGTCGCGGCGCTGGTCGCCCAAAAGGGCACCAGCGGCTCCGTAGCCACATCCCTGCCCGCCGAGAGCAGCGAGACCGCCGGGTGCCAGCCGCAGAACTGCGCATTGTCCATCATCATGTTGCCGGCCTCGAACAGCACTTCGGGCTTGATCGGCGTCAGGTCCGCCGGAAGGGTCTGCGATCCTCGGCTGAATGGGCTGCGCTCGTTTGGCGCGACCAGCGGGATCAGCTCCGGCTCTTGCTCCGAAGGATCAGCCTTGGCCGTGTATCCGCCGATGGTGAGGGCGTTCCAACTCTGGGCAGGATCTTCGAGCGCGTGATGCTGCTCGACCACACCCTTGAGGCCGCCATCCATGTTGCCGGTCGCGACCAGCACGAAGCGCTTGGGATGGTCTTTCGCCGCAACTCCGTCCTGCCGCTCGCCGGGCATCGAGCCGGCGCAAATCTGGTCGACGGCACCGCTCCAGCTCGACGGCGCTTCAGAGGAAAGATCGGGCGAGGAGGTGGCGATGCAGAAGCTGCGCGGGATATTGGCGCGCTCGATCTCCACCACCGCCACCGCCGCTTGCGTGATCACGCCATAGCGTGCCGGCTCGGTCGCCGGGAAGCCGCCCGGCGGAAGGAACTTCACGGATTCGACGGCATGGCCCAGCACCACCTGGCGCTGATCCCCCATAGGGCCAACGAGATCGCCGTGCAGGACCAGGCTGGCCATGCCGGTTCCATGCCCGCCGTGGGCGGCATGATCATCGGTGCCCCACGCATCGTTCACCGTCCAGGCGCCGGCCAGAGCCGGCGCGATCAGCGGATGGGCGGCAGCAACGCCAGTATCGATAACGCAGACGACGGGCGCGTCCTGGGGCGGCGCCGTCACGCGCGCGCAATATTCGGCCACCAGGTCGTGCTGGCCCAGCCCCTTGTCGCCCCGGTCGAGGAAGGGTTCGATGCTCTGATTGGCGCGGCGCACCTCGCTGATCGCGCCGTTCAGGCGCCCGACGAGGCCAAGAACCGCCTCCGCGGTCCCGAGCACGAACACGATGGTGGTTTCAGGAAATTGCAGCCGATCGGGATGGACATCGAGCCCGGCCTGTTGCGCCGCCGCCACGACGGCATCGGCGATCGCATCGGGCCGGCGCAGCCATAGCTCCCACCATTGCGGCGCCGGCGATGCCAAATCGGGCGTGCCGGTGACGAGCGCTCGCGCCGCAGCGCCCCGGATCGTTTCGATCACCTCGAATTTGTCGATGTCGGGACGTTCGCGATTGCCGAGGTTTTCGGTGCCATAGGCGGCGATCCGATCAGTGAGGAACCCGCGCGCATCGTCCGGGACGAACAGCACCGCCCGTTCCGTGCGATCCTCGCTCCGCTCGGAGCGCAGGACCACGATCTCCTGTGCGGGGAAGTCCAGCGCCGGTATCTTCGTCGCCTTGGCGCGCTCCCCCGGCGTCATCGTCTCGACTTCGACGAGAACGCCCCGTTTCAGCCCGTTGACGGCGATGCGGCTATCGTCCGGGGCCGGTGGAACGGCGCCGAGCGCTTCGGCCAATTGCCCAAGGAGCGCGTCGGCATGGGCATGATAATCCTCGCGCCGCTCGCGTCGTTCGCGCCCAAGTCGGGGATACACATATTGCGCGGCCTCGCGCCAACGTGTGATCGTGATATGCGGCTGGCGATCCGCTGCGCCGGCGTCGTTTACGGGCATACCCCTCTCAAATCGTTTCTACCGCTTCCCCAAGCGGTTTCTTCTCGCGGCCGAGCGGTGCCGACGCTTCAATGTCCAAAGCTCTGCCGAAAGGCTTGGCGGTCCTGGAGGGCGGCACGCAGTTGATCGGCCGAAACCGACTTCGCGCCTTCGAGGATGGCATCTTTCACGACAGCATCGGCCGCGCGCACTAGCTCGCCCTGGCTTAAACCCTCCGTCATCGGCGCGATCGACCCCCAAGCCTTGGCGGTCAGGCGATAGCGCCCCAGTCGACGCGACAGGATCGCGCGCGCGGCCTCGAGATCGGGCACCCGATATTCCACGACCTCATCGAACCTGCGCGCCAATGCCTTGTCGAGAATCTCGGCATGGTTGGTCGCGGCAATGACGATGCTGTCCGTCGCGTTCGGTTCTTCCATGAACGAGAGCACGGAGTTGAGCACGCGGCGAATCTCGCCAACATCGTTCGGGTCGCCACGGCGCGAGCCGATCGCGTCGAACTCGTCCAGCAAATAGACCCCGCGGGTCTGCGCGATCTGGTCGAACAACAGCCGCAGCTTGCCGGCGGTTTCACCGAAGAAGCGGCTGAACAGCGCGTCGAGCCGCGCCGTGAACAGAGGCAACCGCAACTCGCCCGCGAGCGCTGCCGCCGTCATCGTCTTACCGGTGCCGGGAGGCCCGACAAGCAGCAGATGCGTCGCCGGAATTTGTCCATGATCGCGCAGAGTCGTGCGCTCGCCTTGCTGGCGCACGACGCGCTGCAATCGCGACCGGATGGCGTCGGTCAGCACCATGTTGTCGAGTTTGGTTTTCGGATAGCTGCTTTCGACCAGCCCCTGCAATTCGCCCCGCGGGCGAGCCAAGGGAATTGGTGCCTGACCGACAGGCGCCCGGCTTGTCCGTTCGCGCGCCTTTTGGACGAGGCGCTTCAACTGGTTCGCCTCCTCGGCATTGCCTTGGCGCGCTTGCTGCGCAGCGACCTGGAGCGCGATCGACAGGAATTGTTCTTCGTCTCCGGCAACGTGCGAATTGAGCAGCGCGACGATCTGCTTGGTTGACATCAACGCTCCTCCTTTCCTGCAAACAGACGGGTATAGGCACCGAGTCGTCATGACAACTGCGCAAACGGTGCGGCGCTCTCGCAGTGTAACCAAGTGGCCGACTATCCGAGAGAAATTTGTTCAGTGGCTTTTCTGCCCTGACAGTCCATATGGAGCCCGTGTCTCCCGGTGGTCCCCGCCGGGGCACTTTATTCTGGCCACAGCCGATAGTCATCGCAACGGGCTTCCTGCGTGCGCCTCGCGCTGTTTCTGTCTTCATCCTATACGGTTTGAGGGGGAAAGCCTTCCCCTACTGTCGATCCCCAGGCGGGTCTCGCCAGACCCCTTCGAGCGGGGATACCCCGCAACGCCCAAACAGAGCGCGGGGATCTAGTGAGCCCACTCTGGCGGCTGAAGCCGCGCAGGGGTCGCGCGTTTTGTCTGGCCGCGCAGCACACTTGCTCTGGCCAGGGGGCGCGGCGACGGCTGGCCCCCAGGTCCGCGCGCACACCGCCGCGCCGGCCGTCCGCCGCAAGGGTGCGTCTCTTGGTGGCGCCGCAAGCGGCGCGGTGCTTGGGGCTCCGCCCCCGGCGCACTTCGGAGCGTCTTCCGCCCAGCTTCCTCCGCTTCGCTCCGTGCAGCCGGTTCCCCGCGAAGCCGCCCCTCCGTTTGCACCCCCGGTCTCGCCGACGGGCAGGGTTTCAGCGCGGCGCTTCCGCTGCGCGGAAACCCAAGCCGAAGGAGTAAGAAAATGACCGATACCATCCAGACCGAAACGACCCCCGTCGAGGCGACCGAGGCCGTGGTCTATATCCCGCTCAACAAGCTCAAGAAGCACCCGCTCAACGCCCGGAAGAAGCCGCATAGCGAGGCGTCCATCGAGGCCAAGGCGGCGAGCATCCATGCCAAGGGTATCCTGCAAAACCTTGTGGTGGAGCCGGAGCGCAAGGCCAACGGCGAGCCGACCGGCTGCTATCTCGTCACCATCGGCGAAGGCCGCAGGCAGGCGCAGTTGCTGCGTGTGAAGCGCAGGCAGATCAAGAAAACCGAACCGATCCGCTGCGTGATCGACACGGTGAACGATCCGAGCGAAATCAGCCTCGACGAAAACGTCAACCGCGAGAACCTGCATCCCGCCGACGAATACGAGCGGTTCCACGAACTGTCCGTGAGCAAGGGATGGGGCGCGGAGGAAATCGGCGCGCGCTTCGGCCGCACGCCGGACTTCGTGAAGCGTCGGCTTCGACTCGGCGCGGTCAGCCCCAAGCTGATCGACATCTACCGGCAGGACGGGATCACGCTGGACCAGTTGATGGCCTTCGCGCTCACCGACGACCATGACCGGCAGGAAAAGGTGTTCGAGAACCTGTCCTACAACAAGGAGCCGTGGATCATCCGGCGCGACCTCACCGCTGGCAAGGTGCCCGCCACCGACCGGCGCGCGGTTTTCGTCGGGGCGGACGCCTACGAGGAAGCGGGCGGCACGATCCTGCGTGACCTGATCGAAGATCATGGCGGGTGGTTCGAGGATGCCGTCTTGCTCGATACGCTGGTGGTCGAGCGGCTGCGCGAAATCGCCACGGAGGCGCTGGCGGAGGGCTGGAAATGGGCGGAGGCCAGCATCGACTTCCCCCATGCCAACGGCCTTCGGCGCTACTATCCGCAGCATTTCGCCCTGTCCGACGAGGACGAGGACCGGCTTTCGGAGGCGGCGGCGGAGCATGACGCCCTTACGGCGGGCTATGACTCCGACGACGAATTGCCGGAGGATGTAGCGGCCAAGGTGGCGGCGTTGAGCGACGAGATCGACGCCATCAGCGCCAAGCGCTTCGGCTATGACCCGGACGTGATCGCGCGCGGCGGCGTGTTCGTCTCGCTCGGCTCGAATGGCGAGGCGCGCATCGAGTGCGGTTTCGTCCGCGCCGAGGACGAGCCGCAACCCGAGGCGGAGCCGGAAGACGAGGACGCCATCGAAGCGGAGGACGGCGAAGCTGCACAGGACGAGGATGAGGTGGAGGACGACGGGGACGCCGACGCGCCCCTGCCGGACGGCCTGATCCGCGACCTCACCGCGCATCGGACGCTTGGCCTTCGCCTCGCGCTTGGCGAGCGGACGGACGTGGCGATGGCGGCGCTGACCCATGCGCTTGTGCTGGGCCTGTTCTATCACCGCGCGGAGCAGTCCTGTCTCGACATCGGCGCGGGCAGCGTTGCCCTCGACAACCACGCTCCCGGCATTACCGCCACCGGCGCGGCGGAGGCGTTGTGCGCCCGGCACGACCAATGGGGCGCGCAGCTTCCGAGCGACCCCGCCGACCTGTGGGCCTGCATCGCGGCGCTGGACAGCGACAGCCGCACGGCGCTTCTCGCGCATTGCGTCTCGCTCACCGTGGATGCGGTGAAGGTGCCGTGGGATCGTTCCGTCGCGCACATTGCGGCGGCGGACGTCTTGGCGCAGGCCGTGGACCTCGACATGGCCACCAACTGGACCGCGACCAAGGACAGCTATTTCGGTCGCGTCACCAAGGCGCACATCGCGGCGGCGGTGAGCGAGGCAGTGTCTCCCGAAGCGGCGGAGCGTATCCGGTCGAAGCCGCAGGCGGAGATGGCCGAGGCGGCGGAGCAGCTTGTCGCCGGGGCCGGATGGCTCCCTGCCGTGCTGCGGATGCCCGAACCCGAAGCGGAGCAGCCCGTTCCCGCCGAGGACGAGGACGCCGGGATCGCGGAGCCGTCCGAAGCGGAGGCCCCCGATACCGAAGCGGAGGACGGCGAGGCCGCCTATTCTGTGGCCGCCGAATAGCGGCATGGGCCGGGGCCGCGCAGGCGGTCCCGGCCTTTCCTTCCTTTCGCTGCCCGCAAAAATTCGCGGCCGCGCCCCAACCGGGCGCGGCCGCTTGTGATCGACGATCAGGAACGCGGCGACATATAGCTGGCGTCGAGCCGCCGATGGACGAGCGATACGAGCGTCAGAAGATCCTCGGCGTCCGTCTTGTCCATCGGCCAATGGATACGCGCTTCGTGAGCGGTCGGATTACGGAACATCCCGAAGATGCCTTTTACGAGATTGGCGAAGCCGCTTTGCTCGCTGCGCTCGCTGACCGTCCCGCGCGGATTGATCGCCAGCATCGGCGGTTCCCCGCACAACACGCGATCCACCAGCGTGCCGCCATCGTCGGTTAGGCCAGTCCTGGCACGCATCTTGTCGGCGACGCTTTTCACCGCTTCCTGAACCGCATGGAAATAGTCGTCGACCAGCAATTCCGCGCGACAGAAGCGCAGCACGTCAGGATGGACGCCCCGAGTCTCTAGGTCGGTGCGCAGTTCCCTTGCTCGCCGTTGCGCTTCCGGCAGCGTCGTCGCTTGTTCGACGGCTTCAATCTTCCCGGCTTCGTTGACGACGAGACCGGCAAAGGCGAGGGCCTGGTTGAGATTGGCCCGCATCGGTTCGTAGCGGTGCGGTTCGCGACTATAGCGGGCCGGGCTCATAGCCTTGCGAATAAAGCCGAGGATTCGCGTCCGATCCTGTCGCGCATTCTGGCTGGCGGCAAAGGCGTTATAGATGCGGTGCCGCTTCGTTATCTCGCCGGGATCGGTCATTCCGCAAGCAACGATCAACAGGGCGATCTCCGAACCTTTCAATCCGACATCGGTGTCGCCAAGAGCGCCAGAGATGGCTTCAAGATGTTCCTGCGAAAAGAGCGTCACCATTGCCGCTCCATATCAACATACCTCTACGGCTTCACTATCTGGCGACGAAAATAGTCCCGGCAGGACCGGCATGGGTTCGCCGCGCGCTGTCGCTCGGGCCGCGTTATCGGCCGCCGCGACCGTCACCCATTCCACCCGCCAATCGAGCCGCAGCACGTCGCCATCGTGCCCGCGCCGAATCCGCGCGATCCCCGCGCCTTCCTCGCTGATCGCGAAGCGGCAATCGTCGTTCTCGCCATAGGCGGCTTCGATCAACGTGCCGTCCGAGAAGCTGAGCCAGCAACGGCCCGCACTGTCGGTCGGAACTTCCAGCTCGGCCTCCACATCGCCCATCACCTTCAATCTCGTGCAGTCCTGGCCGCGGATCATCACGCTCATACGCCGTTCCTCGATCTCGATTCGCAAAGGCGCATGTTGGAACAAATAGCGAACGATAGGCAAGGGAAAGTGGCGCCATAGCCGGACGGCGGAGAGGGAGCGCCCTGCCCATTCCAGGCGACGCGCTGCACCGGCCAGCGCAGCCAGCCCATATTCGCTAGCGTCCCGGTCCCGAATCCGGCGCTCGACCGGCATCGCACAGGCCGGGCGTGAACCTGTCCGAAACGCACGCCGCTCCCCGCGCGCTGATTTTCCACATGGCAGCGCCGCGCTCCGCTGCATCGGCCGCAACGCCACGAAAGCCGGGGCCACGTCGCCCTTGCATCTCGCCCGGTCGAAACCCGCCCGTCACGCCTGCCTCGGACACCGGACCATCGCCGGCAGCGCCATGCCGGCGGCGGCAAAGCCCCTCCGATCATCCCGTCAGGCTGATCTTCTTGCACGGCACCGCCGCCCACGCGGCCTCTCCAAAGGCTTGTCTGGCCGAAGCCCGCCCGTCTTCCCGCAACGGCGGCGGGCGATTTTTTTCCGCCGCCGACCATGCCGGCTTTGCATCGCGAAACCAAAAAAACCGCCCGCCGCCGCCAGCCACTTCGTTCCGCCCTTCGGGTGCGGGCCGGTCGTCCCCCGTCCGATCGACAGCCATCGAGGCCGTGACAGGCGCGGTCCCGAGGCAAGAAAGGACTGACGTTATGATCTGCGGAAACTTCACCTTCACCGACGACGGCTTCACCGGCGAAATCCGCTTCTTCGGCAAGAGCGAAGAGGTCGTGCTCCTCCCGATCGAGGACCAGGACAACGAGAAGGCCCCCCACTTCCGCATCGTCGCAGCCGACGACGAGCGGATCGAGTTCGGCGCCGCCTGGCGGAAAACCAGCAAGGAGGGGCGCAAATACATCTCGTTCAAGCTCAATCCCGTCGTCGCTCAGCCGGTCTATCTCCGGCTTTTCGAGTCCGAGACGGTGGCCGGCGAATACGAGCTGCTCGCAAGCTGACCGGCTCCGCGCCCCGCCCGAAATGGGCGGGGCGCTCCTTTTTCCGCTCCCGAAAAGGATCTTCGCCATGACCGATCGCATCGGCCATAATGGCGGCCCGCCGCTCGACGATCGCAGACCAGGCCCCGCAGACGGCGCGAGCTGCCTGCGCTGCCGCCACTGGCGTCCGCCGAGCGAACGTGAAGAAAGCGAATATCGCGCCTATCAGATGGGCGTGATCCGCCGCCGCGTCGCCGAGCCTTCGGGCGCCTGTGATCGCGTGATGCTGCGGCCGGGCGGCCCGGTCGCGTTCGCCGGCACCAAGGGGCGGTCCTGGTGCTACAATTTCGAGGCCAAGCCGCCGCCCACCGACGAGGAACGCCGCGGCCAGGGCTTCGTCACCATCTATGAGGGTGATCGCATCGTCTGGCAGGGCCGCGAGGGCGAGGAACCCGCCGAATACCGGCAAGGCGACCTGTTCGACTGACGCGCCGTTTCATCGGCCTGACGGCCGCGCCGGTATCCCGGCTGTCGTTCATGTAAGCGGGAAGCAAGGCGCTCCGCCCCCGCTCCCCAGCAACAACAATCGGCCGGGCCGTGGCTCAGTCGCTGCGCTCCCTGCGCCCGCACCACCCCGGCAGATTCTTGCTGCCCCCCACACCCCCGGCTGCTCGCCGCGAAGGCAGGGTCGATGGCCTGGCCATCGCCCGCGGACGATTTGCAGAAGGGAAAACAGTCATGGACAATATCAAGCATGTTGACGGTGGCAGCGCAGAATATTGGCGTGAGCGCCGCGAAGCCTTCGCCCTGATCCGTGAAGCCGAGGAAGCCGGGGAGTGGATGAAGACCGCGCCGCTCTACCTGCATGGCGGCTATGACGAGGACGGCGACGTGATCCCCATCGAGAACATCGAGCCTTTCGACGATTTCGAGAACGCCGTTCAGCGGATCGAGGCGAACGCGACGGCGGTGAGCATCCTCGTCGCGCAGGAGCGCATGGCCATTCACGACCGGACCCTGTGGTCCGTGGTGGCCGTGCTGGAGGCGCTGGCGGCCCCGTTCTACCCGGAGAACAGCCCGCTTTGGGGACCGGATACCGATTGACCCGGACGGCAGGCGGTCCTGCGCCGCCTGCCACTCCCGCCGGCGCTCGTGCCGTGCAGCGCGGCGGGCGGGATCGACCCGCCCGCCGCGCTGACGAAAGGGGGCCGGGGCGCCCCCTCTCGCCGCTCTCCCCATGAGGAAAGGGGGGACGGTTCCCTCCACCCCTTTCCCCAAACCCCTATCCCCCCTCCCTTGGGGAAGGATGGCCCATTGATCGGGAATCCGCCGCGCGGGGCGCGGCGGGTGGCTTGGGGCTCTGCCCCCAGCGCCCTTCGGAGCGGCTTCCGCCCAGCTTCCTCCACGCGCAAGCGCGTTCCGTGCAGCCGGTTCCCCGCGAAGCCGCCCACTCCGGTTGCACCCCCGGTCTCGCCGACGGGCAAGGTTTCAGCGCGGCGCTCCGCTGCGCGGAAACCCAGACCCAAGGAAGGGAAAGACCCATGAACATCCATCACCTTGCTACCCGGTTCGGCCGCAACAGCCATCAGATCGGCGGCTATGAGGCGCTCGACAACGAGGCGCTGTATCGCCACGTCCCGTCCATCTTCGCCCGTGAGGCGCACGACAGCCGTTCCGAGCGGTATGTCTATGTCCCCACCATCGACATCGTGGAGGGGCTGCGCCGGGAAGGATGGTTCCCGTTCTTCGCCGTCCAGTCGGTCCCGCGCGACGGCAGCCGCCACGGCCACGCCAAGCACATGCTGCGCCTGCGCCGGGATGACGGCATCGGCAAGCCGGAGGCCGCCGAGGTCATCATCGTCAACAGCCATGACGGAACGAGCGCCTATCAGATGTTCGCCGGTATGCTGCGCTTCGTCTGCACCAACAGCATGATTGCAGGCGAGCGGTTCGAGGAGGTCCGCGTGCCGCACAAGGGCAATATCCAGTACGACATCATCGAGGGCGTTTACACCGTCGCGGAGGATTTCCCCCGGCTGATCGACGCCAGCGAGACGATGAAGGAGGTCCGGCTTTCCGAGGATGAGCAGCGCTTGCTCGGCGAGGTCAGCCTTGTCGCCCGCTATGGCGACGATGAAAGCCCGCTCACCCCCGAGCAGATCATCGAGCCGCGCCGCTACGAGGATCGGGGCAGCAGCCTGTGGACCACGTTCAACGTGATTCAGGAGAATGTCATTCGTGGCGGACTGCATGGCCGCAAGCGCAATGCCGAAGGCCGTATCCGTCGCAGCCGTTCGCGTCCGATCAACGGCATCGACCAGAATGTCACGCTCAATCGCGCGCTCTGGACGCTGGCCGAGGGGATGCAGCGCCTCAAGACGGGTTGACCGCCTAGAGCCGCAGGGCTGGACCGTCCGGCCCTGCGGCTTTCCTTTTCGGGCATCGCAGAACGCCGCCGACCCGCTCCCCGGATCGGCGGCGGCTGCGCATCCCGATGTTCTGCGCGGCCGCTGAAAGGGTCGCGCTCGCCGGGCATTCGCCCGGCTCGCGATTGGATATTCCAATTCCCCCAAGACGACTATAATAGTCGTTTTCGTAGCGAATGACCCAAAGGTTGTGGAGGTGATCTTGCATGATCACTTCCCGCCAGGTGCGGGCCGCTCGCGCACTTCTCGGTTGGACACAGGAGATGCTTGCCGACGAAGCCCTTATTGCTCTGACCGCACTCAAGCGGCTGGAATCGGAGAGTTATAAGGCCGTGAAAGACAATACTCGGCATCAGGTGATGAAGGCGCTTGAGGCGGCAGGGATCGTCTTCCTTGATTCGGATCGGGGCCGAGGCGTGCTGCTCGTGACCAATTCAAGTCCCGAACAGCGCAAGTAACCGGCAACGGCGCGCGTCCGACTGTCCGCGCGTCGTCAGACGGCCATAGCAAAGACGGTGCGATTACTTCGCTCCATTATGGTGTATATTCGGTAAATCAGCAGGCGCAGGGGGCTATGGCTGAAAGCGGAACGAGGCGATGGCAATAGCCGCTTTCGAGGATCGCGCCCCGGACGCGCCCCATGTCACCGACTATGATGAGCGCCATCATCGGACCTATTGGCGGCTGCTCGACGCGGCCGACGAAAATGCCGATTGGCGCGAAGCCGTCCGCATCATCTTCGGGATCGACCCCGCCGCCGAACCGGATCGAGCCCGCTCCGTCTATGACTCGCATCTCGCCCGCGCGCGCTGGATGACCGAGACCGGCTATCGGCACTATCTGCGCCCGCCGCCGAACTGAGAGCGGCCCGGAAACACGCGCGGCGGCGCAGATAATCCCTTCAAAATGCTGACTTGAATCCGCTATGCGGCCGCCTGCCCGGCAGGTCTTCTCCGGGGCGGCGGACTTGCGAACATCTTCCAACGCGCTCCGCAGAGGGCCATGCTTGGGAGGGTTACGATGCCGCCTGAGAAGGACTGGCGCGCGCCCCTGGACGAAGCCGGGGACGACGCGCTGCAATATTCGGACATCGCCATCGGCTATCTCGGCCGCAACGCTGGCTATCGCTCCGACTACCGCCGCGCACTCGGCCGCGTGAAACGCGGCGCGATCTCCGCCGACGATGCGACCGCCGGCCTCGTGCGGCGCTGGGGCATCAGCTACCACGCCGCGCCTGGCGCGGCCTTCGATCGCAAGCTGGCGGTCGCGCGCCCCGACCTGTCACCGGCCAGCATCATCATCGCGCCCGCGCTCGCCGGCATTGGCGCCGGTCCCCTCGACATGGAGGCGCTGGGCGACATTCGCGCACAGATCAGGATGGGCGACTTCCTGCATGTCATCCTCGCCGATCCCGATGGCGACGAACATCTGTGCGTGTGCGGTTCGTGCCGCCGCCCAATGGCGGTGATGCTGCCGATCGAACCCGATCCTCTCGCGCGCCTCGCGTCCGCCGAGCGCCTGTGCCGCCGCCTCAGCGGCATGGCGGCCGGCCCGCCGGCGCTGCGCCCGCCGCCCTTCCGGCGCGAACATCTCCTCACCCTGCTGCAAGTGCTCGACGGCCGCCGCGCCGGCGCCAGCCAGCGCGAGTTGGCCGCCTCGCTGATCCACCCCAAGGTTCGCCGTTACACTCCCACCAAATGGACGGACAGCGCTGAGCGCAAGTGTATCAGGCGCTGGCTCAAGGAAGCCGTCGAACTGCGCGACGGCGGTTACATCCGGTTGCTGCGCGGCGGCTGAGGGGGGACATTCCCAACCCGGTCTCCCGCGTCCCCTTCTCCGCATAGGGGGCATTTCGCCACCATTCCCTCCTGTCCGCCGGACCCCTTTTTCGGGGCCGGCCATCACCAGGAGGATCATCATGGCCGAGCCTGTCGCCGCCACAACGCCACGCTATCTCAAGACGCCCGACGCGGCGATCCATCTCGGCCTCTCGGCCCGCACGCTGGAAAAGCATCGCTGCTACGGCACCGGCCCCGTGTTCCGCAGGCTCGGCGGCCGGATCGTCTATGCGATCGACGATCTCGACGCCTGGGCCGCGCTCGGCACCCGCCGTTCCACGTCCGATCCGGGGAACGGCGTCGTCCATCCCGCCAAGCGCCTGCCCACCGATTGCGTGCGCCGCTGAGCGCCGATGCCCACCGCACGCTCCCTTTCTGGCCGGTCGAGCGCCGAGCGCACCCAGCTTGAGCTGTTCCGCTCGGTCCCCGGCGACCTTGCGGCCCGCGACGCGCAGGACTTGATGGCCTGGCCGTTCTTCTCGCTCGCCAAGGCCCGCCGCACCGCGCCAATCGACTTCCGCATGGGCGCGACATGGATCTCGGTCGAGGCCGTGCCCGAGCATGGCATGGCGACTATTTGGGACGCCGACGTGCTGATCTGGGCGGCGAGCCAGCTCATCGAGGCGCGCGACGCCGGACGGCCGACCTCGCGCCTGATGGTGACGACGCCGCACGAGATACTGGCGTTCACCCGGCGAGGCACCGGCAAGGCGAGCTACGAACGGCTGAAGGCCGCGCTCGACCGCCTGCAATCCACCACCGTCGCCACGTCGATCCGGCAGCAGCACCAGCGTCGCCGCCATCGTTTCTCATGGATCAACGAATGGCGCGAGTTGGCGGACGGCAACGGCCGCGCGCTCGGCATCGAGCTGATCCTGCCCGACTGGTTCTATGCCGGCGTGCTCGACCGCGCGCTCGTGTTGACCATCGACCGCGCCTATTTCGACCTCACCGGCGGCCTCGAACGCTGGCTCTACCGCATCGTGCGCAAGCATGGCGGGCGCCAGCAGGGCGGCTGGAGCTTCGACGTTCCGCACCTTTACCTCAAGTCTGGCGTGCTCTCGCCGCTTCGCCGCTTCGCGTTCGAGCTGCGCGCCATCGTCGCGCGCCAGCCGCTCCCCGGTTACGTCCTCACGCTCGAACATGCGCTCGGCCGCGACCGGCTGAATTTCACGCCCGTCCCCGTCGATCCGTTCGACGCCGCCATGCGCCGCGTCGGCCTCAAGCCTGTGGAGAACTGGCCATGAGGTTCGGACTATCGGGAACGCTCGGATTCGGACGATCGGGAACGCGAGACTCGGACTTCCGGGAACGCTCGCCTCGCGCAAAGCCGCAGAAATCCTCGCGGAATCGGCCCCCTTCTAACGATGCTAATAGAATCGAATCCTTCGGATTCTTGCTAACGGCACGCGCGGCTGTGGACAGCGCGCGCCCGTTTGCGGGCTTGGCGTTCGGTCGGCGGACAAGCCGCCGGCCTCGCCCCGCGCCCATCGCGATCCCCATCCCCGGAGACCTCCCATGATCGACGACCGGCCCCCCGCCGTGCGCGGCGGCGGCGCGTTCAGCGCGCTCGCCCGCGACGGCCTCACCCATGTCGAGCTGACCTGGATCGAGAAGAAGCTGGAGCACTGGATACGCTTCGGGCGGATCGCCCAGGACCGCATCCTGACGCGGCGCACCCGCATCGTGGGCTTCCGTCCGGGCGCCGTCTTCGCGTTCGTGCGCTGGGCGGCCAACGACTTCGGCACGATCGTTTCGCGTATCGACGTGGTGCGCGCGGTCGCCGCCAACGAAGCCTACACGACGCTGCCGTTCGTGCGGCCGGGTGGCGACATCCTGCTCAAGATCGAAGGCTGGCCGAAGGTCCAGCAGGTGCTCGCCGCGATCGACGCGGTGGAGGCGGCCGGCGTCGATCCCTGCGACGCGGCGGCCGACCATTGGCGGCACGTCCACAACCGCATCGCCGCCGGCCATCAGCCGCGCCTCTACACGATCGAGCGTCATCACGCCTGGCTCAAGCGCCGTGAGATCGAGGGATGAAGCGCCGCCGCTATGTCATAGCGACGGCCATCGCCGCGTCCGCCTTCGCCGCGGCCTTCACCGCCATCGCCGTCGCCGATCCGCTCCCGCGCGTCATCTGGAACGCCAGCGCGAGCGCGCCGATCGGGCTCTACCGCATCCATCCCGATAGCGATCCGCCCACAGGCGCGCTGATCGCCATCGCGCCGCCCCAACGGCTGGCGCATTGGCTTTCGGCGCGCGGCTATCTGCCCGAGGGCGTGCCGCTGCTGAAGCATGTGGCGGCGAAGGCCGGACAGCGGGTTTGCCGTGCCGGCGTCATGGTGAGCGTGGATGCCCGGCGCGTCGCCATCGCCCGCGCGCGTGACGGCCAAGGCCGTCCGCTGCCGGTCTGGCAGGGGTGCCGCACGCTGCGACGGGGCGAGCTGCTGCTGCTCAATCCTGCCCATCCCGACAGTCTGGACAGCCGCTATTTCGGCCCGCTGCCGGCCTCCGCCGTCATCGGACGCGCAACGCCGCTCTGGCTGCGCCCGCCGCCGCCACCGCCTTCAACCCCCAAGCCAAGGAGATCGGCTATGCAAGTGAACATCTTTGAATCCACCGCCAATGGCTATGCCGGACGTGCTCGCTACTTCGGCATCAACGAGGCGATCGTGCTTGTCGCGCTCGATCCGAGCGATGCCGAGAACGCGCCCGACTACCGCGTCCACCTCGACGACGAGGACGGCCCCGAAATCGGCGGCGCGTGGAAACGGGTCGGCGAACGCGCCGGTGACTACATCGCGCTGGAGATCGACAGCCCGCTCTTTGGATCGCCGTTCCGGCCGGTGCTGTTCCGCGCCGATGATGATGGCCGGACGTTCCGGCTGTCGTGGAAGCGCCCTCGGCCGCGCGACGATCGGAACTGATCGGTGCCTTCCCCGATCATCCCTCTGTTCGAGGAAAGGCCGTCTCATCCCTGCGTCCCGCTCGGTCGCAGGCCGGCCGGCGCGCGCAGCGAAGGTCAAGGGCGGCCCCCGGCCGACGCATCGCGCACACCCTTTACCGTAGTGAGCACGCTGGCAGGTTGGCGGCGGAGCGGGGGCGGGTCGGCCACCATGCTCGCGGTCCTGCTGCTGCTCGCGCCGGGCGCTGCGCCCGTCGCCGCATTGGCGCAGGACGCGCCCGCCGAGCGATCGGCCCCGCGCCATCCCTATGCCGCCCATGTCGCCGATGCGGCCCGGCGCTTCGGCATCCCCGAACGCTGGGTATGGGCCGTCATGCGCGTCGAGAGCAACGGCGATGTCCGCGCCGTTTCGACGGCCGGTGCGATGGGCCTGATGCAGATCATGCCCGGCACCTGGGCCGGCCTGCGCGCGCGCTATCGGCTCGGGTCCGACCCGTTCGATCCGCGCGACAACATCATGGCGGGAGCGGCCTATCTGCGCGAAATGCACGACCGCTACGGCAACGCGACGGCGATGCTGGCGGCCTACAATGCGGGGCCGGGCCGCTACGACGAATATCTGTCGCGCGGCCGTCCGCTGCCCACCGAGACGCGCGCCTATCTTGCAAAGCTGGCGTCGATCACGGGCGGTTCGGACGACGCCCAGCTTGCCGCCGCGCCGCCATCCGATCCGTTCGCATGGCGTCGCGCTGCGCTGTTCGCGGTGCGGCCGGGAGCGCTTTCGACCGCGCAACCGACCGCCGGCCGGACGGCATCCGATGCACAGCCGGAGCGGCCGTCCGCCGACCGCGCCGAGCTTGTGCTGGCCGACGCGCCCGCGCCCTCCAACGGCCTGTTCGTCCCGCTTTCCGTGCGGCCTCCGCCATGAGCGGCTCGCGCGCGCTCTGGCGGGTTTCGGCGCAGGCTTTCGCAGCACCGGAAGGGAGCAGGGCTGTCTTTCTGAAGGGGGAAGGCCGAGGGCAAGATAAAGGGCGGCAATGTGCGGAGCCCTTGCGCCTCGGTTGTGGCCTTGATTCTCAAGGCTTTCGGGCATTGCTGCGCAATGTGTGCGGAAATCCCGCACTGTGCGACGCAGGGCCAAAGCCCGTCGCCATCAGGGTTTGCCGCACATTGCGGCGTGGCGCCCCATGAGCGGCGACGACGATTTCCGCATCCGGCCTGGTCGCATCCGCTCGCGGGGCAGCCAACGCGCGCTGCCGATCATCGTCCAGGCGCTCGCCGCCGCGCAGAGGGCCGGCGGCCATGTTTCGCGCCGTGGCCGCATCGTTGCGCCGGGCCGCTCGACCTTCGGCCGGGGCCGCGTGGCGAGCGTGCGTGCGACCCACCGGCTCGGCCACCGATCGCGCCAGGTCGTCGTCAAGGCGCGCGTCGTCCGGCATGGCGGCCGCGCCTCGCTCGCCGCCCATCTCAACTATCTGCAACGCGATGGCGTCACGCGCGACGGCGAACGGGGCGTGCTGTTCGGCGCCGACACGGACGGCCTCGACCGCAACGAGTTCGCGGCGCGCTGCGAGGACGACCGCCACCATTTCCGGTTCATCGTCTCGCCCGAGGACGCCGAGCAGATGCGCGACCTCAAGGGCTTCACCCGCGAGCTGATGACGCGGATGGAAAAGGATCTCGGCACCCACCTGGACTGGCGCGCGGTCGAGCATTGGAACACCGACAACCCGCACGTCCACATCATCGTGCGCGGCGTCGCCGAGGACGGGCAGAACCTCGTCATCTCGCGCGACTATATCCGCGAGGGGATGCGGGCGCAGGCGCGCGAGATCGTCACCCAGGAACTCGGCCCGCGCACCGACCTTGAAATCCGGCAATCGCTGGAGCGGCAGGTCGAGGCCGAACGCTGGACCGAGATCGACCGCGACCTTTCGCGGACCATGCAGCGCAACGGGCTGATCGACATGGCGCCCGAGCCCGGCGTCCGGCCGGACGGCGACCATGTGCTGAGGATGGGCCGGCTGCGCAAGCTGGAGCGCCTCGGCCTCGCCAGCGAGACCGCGCCCGGCCAGTGGACTTTGGCAGGCGATGCCCAGGCCGCGCTGCGCGAGCTGGGCGAGCGCGACGACATCATCAAGCGGATGCACAAGGCGATGAGCGACCGCGGCATTGACCGGGGCGCCGGCAGCTACGTCCTCGACGCCGATCCGGCTCAGCCCGTTGTCGGCAGGCTGGTCGATCGCGACCTGCATGACGAGCTGACCGGCAAAGCCTATGCGATCGTGGACGGGATCGACGGCCGCACCCACCATGTCCAGCTTCCCGACATCGAGGCGACCGGCGATTGCCGGCCCGGCGCGATCGTCGAGCTGCGCCGCTTCGAGGACCGGAAGGGCCGACAGCGGGTGGCGCTGGCGGTGCGCTCCGACATGGACATCGAGGCGCAGGTCCGCGCGCCGGGGGCGACCTGGCTCGACCGGCGCAACCTGTCGAGCGACGGCCATGATCTCGGCGGCGGCTTCGGAACCGAGGTGCGCGCCGCGATGGAGGCCCGCGCCGAGCATCTCGCCGACGAGGGGCTCGCGCGGCGGCAGGGCCAGCGCATCGTCTTCGCGCGCAACCTCCTCGACACGCTCCGCCGCCGCGACTTGGACGAAGCGGCCAAGGACTTGTCGGCCGAGATCGGTCTGCCGCACGCGCCGTCCAAGGCCGGTGAGTATGTCGCGGGCACGGTGCGCCAGCGCATCACGCTCGCCTCGGGGCGCTTCGCGATGATCGACAACGGCCTGAGCTTCCAGCTCGTGCCCTGGTCCCCCTCGCTCGACCGCCAGATCGGCAAGCACATCTCCGGCGTCATGCGCGCGGGTGGCGGCGTCGATTGGTCGTTCGGGCGCGGTCGGGGGCTGGGCCTGTAGGGCGGATCACCACGCGCCGCATCAATCCCGATGGCGCGGCGCATCACCGTTGGCATCGAACGCACAGGGATTCGGGCCGTAGTCCGGCTATCGCGTGAATATCCGTCCAATAACGCCGATCACGCTCGGAAATATAATAGGCCGAACTACGCTACTCCCTGTCTTTCTACGCTAGACTTTCCTTCATAATAACAGTGACTTGATTTGGTATCCGGCACGCATCGACTTCGATGCCATGTCGGCAACCAAAATCCTTTGGGGTCAGGTCTTCGCGGTCTTCCTGATCGTGCTCGCCGCCCTATGGACCGCGACGCAATGGACGGCCGCGGCGCTCGCCTATCAGCCCGAGCTTGGGTCGCCGTGGTTCATGCTCGGCGATTGGCCGATCTATCCGCCGCCGGCCTTCTTCTGGTGGTGGTTCTCCTTCGACGCCTATGCGCCGGAGATATTCCAGACCAGCGCGTTCATCGCCGTGTCGGGCGGGTTCGCCGCGATCGTCGTCGCCATCGGCATGTCGGTCTGGCGTGCGCGCGAGCTGAAGAACGCCGAGACCTATGGCTCGGCCCGCTGGGCGACGCGCGGGGAGATCGCTGCCGCCAGGCTGCTGGGCGACAGCGGCGTCATGCTCGGCCGGCTCGGGCGCGACTATCTGCGCCACGACGGTCCCGAGCATGTGCTGTGCTTCGCGCCCACGCGGTCGGGCAAGGGCGTTGGCCTCGTCGTGCCCACGCTGCTGACCTGGCCCGGCTCGGCGATCGTGCATGACATCAAAGGCGAGAACTGGCAGCTCACCGCCGGCTTTCGCGCGCAGCACGCGCGGGTGTTGCTGTTCGATCCGACCAACGGCGCGTCGGCCGCCTACAATCCGCTGCTCGAAATCCGCAAGGGCGCTTGGGAAGTGCGCGACGTGCAGAACGTCGCCGACGTGCTGGTGGACCCGGAAGGTTCGCTGGAGAAGCGCAACCATTGGGAAAAGACCTCCCATGCCTTGCTGGTCGGCACGATCCTCCATGTGCTCTACGCCGAGGCCGACAAGACGCTGGCTGGCGTCGCCGCCTTCCTGTCCGACCCCCGCCGCCCGATCGAGAGCACGCTATGGGCGATGATGACGACGCCGCATCTGGGCGAGGCGGGCGTCCATCCCGTCGTCGCCTCGGCCGCGCGCGAGCTGCTCAACAAATCGGCCAACGAGCGATCGGGCGTGCTCTCGACCGCGATGTCGTTCCTTGGGCTCTATCGCGATCCCGTCGTGGCGCAAGTCACGCGCACCTGCGAGTGGCGCATAAAGGATTTGGTCGAGGGCGAGCTGCCGGTGACGCTCTACCTCGTCGTGCCGCCCAGCGACATCTCGCGCACCAAGCCCCTCATCCGCCTCATCCTCAACCAGATCGGGCGCCGGCTGACCGAAGACTTGAAGGCGCGGCAGTCGCGCCACCGGCTGCTCTTGATGCTCGACGAGTTTCCCGCGCTGGGGCGGCTCGACTTCTTCGAGAGCGCGCTGGCGTTCATGGCCGGCTACGGCATCCAGAGCTTCCTGATCGCGCAGAGCCTCAATCAGATCGAGAAGGCTTACGGGCCGAACAACGCGATCCTCGACAACTGCCATGTGCGCGTGTCGTTCGCCACCAACGACGAGCGCACCGCCAAGCGCATATCGGACGCGCTCGGCACCGCGACCGAGATGCGGGCGATGAAGAATTACGCCGGGCACCGCCTCTCGCCCTGGCTCGGCCATCTGATGGTATCGCGCTCCGAGACCGCCCGCCAGCTTCTCACCCCCGGCGAGATCATGCAGCTTCCGCCCGACGACGAGATCGTCATGGTCGCGGGCATCCCGCCGATCCGGGCGAAGAAGGTCCGCTACTTCAAGGACCGGCGGTTCACGCAGCGGGTGCTGTCGCCGCCCGATAGCAATGTCGGAGGCGGCCCGTCGCGCCCCGACGACTGGAGCGGCCTGGCGCCGATCGAGGCGCCGCCGATGCCCGAACCGATCGAGCATGATGCGCCGAAGAAGCCGAAGAAGAAAAAGGCCACCAAGAAGGCGGATGCTGAGGACGATGCCGACAATGCGGACCTGCGCCGCGAGCCGGCGTTGGAGCGCCATATAGACATCGCGCCGACGCCCCGGCCTGCGCCCGCCAACGAGTTCGAGCTGGACGAGCCAGACCCCGATAGCGACGCGGCGCGGCAGGCGACGGTGCGCCGCCAGATGCAGCGCGTGGCTCGGCAGGCGTCGCTCGATCCCGAGGATGGCATCGAGCTATGACAACCAAGACGCCACTGTCGGTCTATCTCGACCCGGAGCTGATGCGCGCGCTTGCCGCCTATGCCGACCGGCGGGACAAATCCCGCTCGCTGATCGCCGAGGCCGCCATCGCGTCCTTCCTGTCGCCCGACGCCGATGAGCAGCGCGAGGCCGCCATCGCCAAGCGGCTCGACAAGCTGGACCGGCGCATGACCCGGCTGGAGCGCGACACGGGGATCGGCGTCGAGATGATCGCGCTGTTCGTGCGCTTCTGGCTGTCGAACACCCCGCCGCCGCCCGAGAGCGAGCGGGCCGCGATGCGCCGTCAGGGCGGCGACCGCTACGACGCCTTCATGGAGGCGCTCGGCCGCCGACTCGCGAAGGGTCCGAAGGTCAGACAAGAAATCGGCGAGGACTTTCCGCCCCAAGAAGAATGAGCTGACTACGCCAGTTCTTGTCTCTCTACGCCAGACTACGACGACCGCATTTACTTGTTGAAGGACGGACTTTTCTGTCTCTCTTGATGTGTCCCTGACGCCGGGCGGCGGTTCGCCCGGCCCTCATCAGGGGCTTTTTCTTGACCGTCCATCCCATCCATTCCGAGGCGAAGACACGCGGCGCGCGGATGCTGCGCACGGCGCTCGGCCCGTCGATCGCCGCCTGGCTCGACGATGCCGCTGTCATCGAGGTGATGCTGAACCCGGACGGGCGGCTGTGGGTCGATCGGCTCGGCGAAGGCATCAGCGACACCGGCATGACGCTGAGCGCCGCCGATGGCGAGCGCATCGTCCGCCTGGTCGCGCACCATGTCGGCGTCGAGGTCCATGCCCGGTCCCCGCGCGTCTCGGCCGAGCTGCCGGAAGGGGGCGAGCGGTTCGAGGGGTTGCTGCCGCCCGTCGTCGCCGCGTCGGCCTTCGCGATCCGCAAGCCCGCCGTCGCGGTGTTCACGCTCGACGACTATGCGGCCGCCGGGATCATGTCGGCGGCCGAGGCGGCGGCTCTGCGCGATGGCGTCGAGACCCGCGCCAACATCCTCGTCGCGGGCGGGACCGGCAGCGGCAAGACCACGCTGGTCAACGCGCTGCTCGCCGAGGTGGCGAAGACCACCGACCGCATCGTCCTGATCGAAGACACGCGCGAGCTGCAATGCGCCGCGCCCAACCTCGTCGCCATGCGGACCAAGGATGGCGTCGTCTCGCTGTCCGATCTCGTCCGATCCTCGCTGCGGCTCCGCCCCGACCGCATTCCCATCGGCGAGGTGCGCGGCGCCGAGGCGCTCGACCTTCTCAAAGCCTGGGGCACCGGCCACCCCGGCGGCATCGGCACCATTCACGCCGGGACCGCGCTCGGCGCGCTGCGCCGCATGGAGCAGCTCATCCAGGAGGCCGTCGTCACGGTCCCGCGCGCGCTGCTGGCCGAGACCATCGACCTGATCGCCGTGCTGGTCCGCGACGGGCACGGGCGCCGGCTGACCGAGCTGGCCCGCGTCGACGGGCTCGACCCCGCGACCGGCGACTACCGCCTCGCACCGCTCACCACCCCCCACCCCGGAGACCTGCCATGATCCATGCCCTTCGGCATGGCGCGCGTCGCGCCATGCTCACCGCCACCGCCAGCGTGATCGCGCTGACCTTCGCCGTTCCGGCCCACGCTGGCGGCTCGTCTATGCCGTGGGAAGCCCCGCTGCAAAGCATCCTCGAAAGCATCGAGGGGCCGGTGGCGAAAATCATCGCCGTCATCATCATCATTGTCACCGGCCTCACGCTCGCCTTCGGCGACACGTCGGGAGGCTTTCGCCGCCTCATCCAGATCGTGTTCGGCCTGTCGATCGCCTTCGCCGCGTCGAGCTTCTTCCTGTCGTTCTTCTCGTTCGGCGGCGGAGCGCTGATCGCATGACGGGCGCGGCCGATCCCGTCGAGCCGATCGCCGGCTTCTACGCCCCGGTCCATCGGGCGCTGACCGAGCCGATCCTGCTCGGCGGCGCCCCGCGCGCGCTCGCCATCGTCAACGGCACGCTGGCAGGCGCGATCGGCCTCGGCCTGCGCCTCTGGATCGCCGGCCTCGCCATCTGGGCCATCGGCCACGCGCTCTCGGTATGGGCCGCGCGCCGCGATCCGCAGTTCGTGGACGTGGCTCGCCGGCACCTCCGCTATCCGGCGTGGATGCGGCCATGATGAGCCTGCGCGAATACCGGAATCGCGCCGCCCACCTGGCCGACTTCCTGCCTTGGGCCGCGCTGGTCGGCGAAGGCGTCGTTCTCAACAAGGACGGCAGCTTTCAGAGGACCGCGCGGTTCCGTGGCCCCGATCTCGACAGCGCCACGCCGGCCGAGCTGGTCGCCACCACGGCGCGGCTCAACAACGCGCTCCGCCGGCTGGGATCGGGCTGGGCGATCTTTGTCGAGGCGCAGCGCACGCCCGCGCTCGACTATCCGGAATCGGAGTTTCCCGATCCGGTCTCGGCGCTGGTCGATATGGAGCGGCGCGAACAGTTCCGCGAGGAAGGCGCCCACTTCGAGAGCGCCTATTATCTGACGCTGCTGTGGATGCCGCCGGCCGAGGAAGCCGCGCGGGCCGAAGGCTGGCTCTACGAGGGCCGGTCCACCAGCGGCGTCGATCCGTGGGAGCTGCTCAAGGGCTTCACCGATCGCAGCGACCGCGTTCTCAATCTGGTCGAAGGCTTCGTGCCCGAGGTCCGCTGGCTCGATGACGGCGAGACGCTGACCTACCTGCACAGCACCATCTCGACCCGGCGCCAGCGGGTGCGCGTCCCCGAGACGCCGATGCACCTGGACGCGCTGCTCGCCGACGAGCCGCTGACCGGCGGGCTCGAACCGCGCCTGGGCGATCATCATCTCCGCACGCTGACGATCACGGGATTCCCGAGCGTCACGTTCCCCGGCCTGCTCGACGAGCTGAACCGGCTCGCCTTCGAGTATCGCTGGGCGACCCGCGCGATCATGCTCGACAAGACCGACGCGACCAAGCTGCTGACCAGGATCAGGCGGCAATGGTTCGCCAAGCGCAAGTCGGTCGCGGCGATCCTCAAGGAAGTCATGACCAACGAGGCGTCCACGCTGCTCGACAGCGACGCCTCGAACAAGGCCGCCGACGCCGACACCGCCTTGCAGGAGCTGGGCGCCGACTATGCTGGCATGGCCTACGTCACCGCGACGGTGACGGTGTGGGACCGCGATCCCGCCATCGCTGCCGAAAAACTGCGGCTGGTCGAGAAGGTCATCCAGGGCCGCGACTTCACCGTCATTCCCGAGGGGATGAACGCCGTGGAAGCGTGGCTCGGCTCGCTCCCCGGCCACACCTACGCCAACGTCCGGCAACCGCCGATCTCCACCGTCAATCTCGCCCACCTGATCCCCCTATCAGCAGTATGGGCGGGGCCGGAACGGGACGAGCACTTCGGACAACCCCCCTTGCTCTACGGCAGGACCGAAGGCTCGACCCCGTTCCGGTTTTCCCTTCACCCCGATGGCAGCGATGTCGGGCACACGCTGATCGTCGGCCCGACCGGCGCCGGAAAGTCGGTGCTTCTGGCCCTGATGGCGATGCAGTTCCGCCGCTACGAGAACGCCCAGGTCTTCGCGTTCGACTTCGGCGGCTCGATCCGCGCCGCCGCCATCGCCTGTGGCGGGGACTGGCAGGATCTCGGCGGTAGCCTCTCCGACGATGAAGTCGGCGTCCAGTTGCAGCCGCTCGCCCATATCGACGATCCGGCCGAACGCGCCTGGGCGGCCGAATGGCTGGCGGCGATCCTCGCCAGCGAAGGCGTCGCGGTCGATCCCCAGGCCAAGGAGCATATCTGGTCGGCACTCGGATCGCTGGCCAGCGCACCGCCCGCCGAACGCACGCTGACAGGGCTCGCGGTGCTGTTGCAGAGCCAGCAGCTCAAGCAGGCGCTCGCGCCCTATTGCATCGGCGGGCCGTGGGGCCGGCTGCTCGACGCCGAGGCCGAGCGGCTGGGCGAAGCCGACATGCAAGCCTTCGAGACCGAGGGGTTGGTCGGCGCCGGCTCGGCCGCCGCAGTGCTCTCCTACCTGTTCCACCGGATCGAAGCGCGGCTGGACGGCTCGCCGACGCTCATCATCATCGACGAGGGCTGGCTGGTCCTCGACAGCCCGGACTTCGCCGCGCAGCTCCGCGAGTGGCTGAAGACCTTGCGCAAGCGCAATGCCAGCGTCGTCTTCGCGACGCAGAGCCTCGCCGACATCGAGACGTCGAGCATCGCGCCGGCCATCATCGAGAGCTGCCCGACGCGCATCTTCCTGCCGAACGAGCGCGCGGCCGAGCCGCAGATCGCGGCCATCTACGAGCGGTTCGGGCTCAATGCCCGGCAGATCGAAATCCTCAGCCGGGCGACGCCCAAGAGGGATTATTACTGTCAAAGCAGGCGCGGCAATCGCTTGTTCGAGCTGGGGCTGGGTGAGGTCGCGCTGACCTTTACCGCCGCGTCGTCGAAGACCGACCAGCTCGCCATCGCCGACATCATCGAAACCCACGGGGCACCGGCGTTCGCGGCCGAATGGCTGCGCCATCGCGGCTGCGCCTGGGCCGTCGAACTTCTTCCCCCCAGCCAGCAGGAGTTACCGCTATGACCAAAATGACTCTGCGCCGCGCCATCCTGGCCGGCGTCCTCGCCAGCGCGGCCGTCGTGCCGATGATCGCGCCCATGCCGGCCTACGCGCAGTTCGGCGGCATCGTCTATGACCCGACCAATTACGCGCAGAACGTGCTGACGGCCGCCCGGTCGCTCCAGCAGATCAACAATCAGATCCAGCAAATCCAGAACCAGGCGACGAGCCTCATCAACGAGGCGCGCAACCTCACCTCGCTGCCATTCTCCTCGCTCCAGCAGCTCCAGCAACAGGTGCAGCGCACCCAGCAGCTTCTCGGCGAGGCGCAGCGCATCGCCTACGACGTGCAGGACATCCAGCAGGCGTTCAACGGCCGCTACAAGGGCGCGGCGCTGACCGGCGATCACGCGCAGATGGTCGCCAACGCGAACTCTCGCTGGGAGGATAGCGTCGGGGCCTTTCAGGATGCCTTGCAGGTGCAGGCCGGCGTCGTCGGCAACATCGAAGGCACGCGCACGACGATGGACAGCCTGGTCTCGGCCAGCCAGTCCGCGACGGGCGCGCTTCAGGCGGCGCAGGCGGGCAACCAGCTTCTCGCTCTGCAATCGCAGCAGCTCGCGGACCTCACCGCCGCCGTTGCGGCGCAGGGCCGGGCGCAGGCGCTGCAATCCGCCCGGCAGGCGGCCGAGGAGGCCGAAGGGCGCGAGCGGTTCCGCCGCTTCATGGGCACCTGAGACGCCCGATGTCGCGCACGGCGAAGATCGCAGGGGTGGCGGCGCTGGCCGGGCTGATGATGACGGTGGCGATCGTCGCCGCCATCCAGCCCGATGAGCCTGCGCCCGCGCCGCCGCTCGTCCTGCCGGCGGATGAAAGCCAGGCCAGGCTCGCCCGCGAGCTGGACCGTTGCGCCTCGCTCACCATGCCGGACAGCGGGTGCGAGGCGGCCTGGGCCGCCAACCGCCGTCGCTTCTTCCGCCAGGACGAGTCCGCGCCCGCGACCGTGCGCGGCGGCGACATGGCGCCGGACGAAGGCGTCCGGCCATGAACGACACCGGCGTTATCGACAATTTCCTGGGTGTCTTCACCGGCTACATCGACAGCGGATTCGGGCTGCTCGGCGGCGAGGTCGCGTTCCTCTCGACCACGCTGATCGCCATCGACGTGACGCTCGCCGGCCTGTTCTGGGCTTGGGGCGCGGATGAGGACGTGCTGCAACGCCTCGTCAAGAAGACGCTCTATATCGGCACCTTCGCCTTCATCATCGGCAATTTCGCGCTGCTCGCGACCATCGTGTTCGAGAGCTTCGCCGGACTCGGCCTCCAGGCCAGCGGCGGCGCCATGACGATCGACGAGTTCATGAAGCCCGGCACGATCGCGGCCAAGGGGCTCGAAGCGGCCAAGCCGCTGCTCGATGCGGCGGGGCAGTTCTCCAGCCTTTGGGCCGTGTTCTCGAATCTCGCGCTGATCCTCGTGCTGCTGCTCGCCTGGGTGATCGTGGTGCTCGCCTTCTTCATCATCGCCGTGCAGGTCTTCATCACGCTGATCGAGTTCAAGCTGGTGACGCTCGCCGGCTTCGTCCTGCTGCCCTTCGCCTTCTTCAACAAGACCGCCTTCATGGCCGAAAAGGTGCTGGGCCATGTCGTTTCGACTGGCATCAAGGTGCTGGTGCTTGCGGTCATCACCGGCATCGGCACGACGTTGTTCAGCCAGTTCACCGGCGCGGCCCTCGGCCCCGCGCCCGACATCAATCAGGTCATGGCCATCGCGCTCGCCGCGCTGTCGCTCCTGGGCCTGTCGATCTTCGGTCCCGGCATCGCCAACGGCATCGTCTCGGGCGGCCCGCAGCTCGGCGCGGGCGCCGCGGCGGGCACCGCGCTGGCCGCAGGCGGCGCGCT
>JAIETR010000015.1 GCA_019745075.1 Qipengyuania sp. | reverse complement strand
ATCGCGGTCGCCGCGATCACCGCGATGCAGAGCCTCGGCAACAACCTGTCGAGCACCTTCACCAAGGTGTCGAACAATATGACCGGCGCGTAATTGCGACCAGCGACAGACGCGAACGCGGCGGGGGCAACCCCGCCGCTTTCTTTTTAGGATCGCGAAACGCGTGCTCAGCGGGCGTAGACGACCAGCTTGACCTTCTGACCGGGCGCGACCCTGTCCGACGCCTTCAGCCCGTTGAGGACCCGGAAGCGTTCGACCTGGGCATTGGTATAGGCCATCCGGCCGGCGAGCGAGAGCACGGTGTCGCGCGGGCCGACGGTTACCACGTCGATCCGGCGCGGGATCGCGCGACCGGCCTCGGCGGACGTGATCCGCCGCATCGATCCGAACATCGGGTTGAACACGCCCGAACGCCCCGCAGCGGTCAAGGCCTGGAAATGAAAGGCGCGGTCGCGCGCGAATTCATAGGCGAACACCGTCACATCGACCTGGCCGTTCCCGGAGTTGGCGCGCGCGGTTGCATAGGCCGCGGGAAGTCCGTTCACGGTCGTGCGCCGCACCGCCGAAGGCTGGATCTGCGCATTCTGGCCGGCAATCTGCCGAAACATATCGTAGATGTAGTTCTCGAGGTTCCCGGCATACCGGCCAGCGGTGAACTGCGCCTGCCCGCTCTGGCCGTTGATGCTGACCGCGGTGGTGCCGTTGACCATGTAGAAGCCATTGGGGGCGGTGAACGCCAGCTGCAGGTCCGGATGGATAAACTGCTGGCCTTCGATCACGCCCTGCCTCGGATCCTCGCCATAGAGCAGGCCGTCGATGCGGGTCAGGAAGGTATCGCGGTTGGTCATGCCGCCCGCGCGCCCGGCACGCTGATTGGCGGCGGCGACCCGGCTCGCGGGATCGGGGTGGGTCGAGGCCCAGGCCGGCATTTGAGCCGAGTTGCGTCCTTGCAGCTGCGAATCGAGAGTGGTCTGCTGCGCCAGGCTGGCGAGCAAGGTCGCCATCGCTCGCGGATCGTAACCGGCGCGGGCGAGATATTGCTGACCGAGCCGATCGGCCTCGAGCTCCTGCGATCGCGAGAACCTGAGCGTCAGCAGCTGACTCCCCTGCTGGATGCCCTGGCCGATGACTCTGCCCAGCCCGCTGTTGCCGAGCAGCACACCCGAAAGGATGGAGCCCAGAGCCCCCAGGACCGTGTTGCGCTGCGCGGCTTGCTGGCGACTCTGGGAGTGGCGCGCGGCCACATGCGCGACTTCGTGGCCGAGCACGCCGGCCAGCTCGGCCTCGTTGTTCATCAGTCCGACGAGCTGACGGGTGGTGTAAATATAACCACCGGGTAAAGCGAAGGCGTTGCTTACCGAACTGTTAAGCAGCGCGACATTGAAGGAATCGCGCGCATTGGCGAGACCCGACTGGACGGCGATGTTCTTGCCTACGGATTCGACATACTGCGCCTGTGGCCCCGTCATGGCCCCGCCGAACTCCTGCAGAATCTGCGTATTGGCCTGAGCCCCCTGCTGCGCCTCCGCCTGGGCGATCCGCGGTGTCGAAGCCGTCCGGGTCTGGGCGCTGGCGCCGGGGCAGGCCGCGACGGCGAGAGCAGCGACCGAAGTGCGGAGAAGCGCGCGCACGGGCCGCGCAGGGTGAGTTGTTATCATGACAAAATCCTTCCCAGACCGAACACCGCCGGCCGATGCACGATAGAATGGGAAGAAAACTTGGGCTGGCCGCCGATGTTCCCGGCCAGGCGAGGGCGCGGCTCAGCCGGCCATGCGCAGGAAGCGCTCCTCGCGCAGCCGGATCAGTTCGCCGGCCGGCTTGCCAGCCAGCTGGTCGAGTTCCTCGCCCAGCGCTTCGCCCAGCGTGACCGCGGCCGCAGCCGGATTGCGATGCGCGCCCCCGACCGGCTCGGACACGATCCGGTCGATGACTCCCAGCTTCCCGAGTTCCTGCGCGCTGACCTTCATCGCCTCGGCCGCCTCGGGCGCTTTCTCCGCCGTTCGCCACAAGATCGAGGCGCAGCCCTCGGGCGAGATGACCGAATAAACCGCGTGCTCGAGCATCAGCACGCGTTCGGCGCTGGCGAGCGCGACCGCGCCGCCCGAGCCGCCCTCGCCCACGATCGCCGCCACCATCGGGACCGGCAAAGCCAGGCAGGCCTCGGTCGCGCGGGCGATCGCTTCCGCCTGACCGCGCTCCTCGGCTTCGATGCCGGGAAAGGCGCCGGAGGTGTCGACCAGCGTCACCACCGGCAATCCAAAGCGGCCCGCCATGTCCATCAGCCGGATCGCCTTGCGATAGCCCTCGGGCTTGCCCATGCCGAAGTTGTGACGGATGCGGGTGGCGGTGTCGTGACCCTTCTCGTGGCCGATCAGCATCACCCGCCGGTCTCCGAGCCGCGCGAAGCCGCCCAGGATGGCCTGATCGTCTCCAAACGAGCGATCGCCGCCGAGCGGCACGAATTCCTCGAACGCCTGCTCGACATAGTCGCGGAAATGGGGCCGCGACGGATGCCGCGCGACTTGCGTCTTCTGCCAGGGTGTCAGCCCGGCATAGGTACGCTCGAGCAGCTCGGCGCTGCGCTCCTCGAGCCGCGCAATCTCCGCGGAGATGTCAACCTCGTCGCTTTCGGAGGCCTTGCGGAGCTCGGCGATGCGCTGTTCGAGCTCGGCGACCGGCTTCTCGAATTCGAGGTAGGAAAGCATCGCGCGGCGCTAGTCGCACGCGCGCACGCGCGCAAGCGGGTGGCGCTCGTTGACCAGGGCCACGAGCCGCGCGGCATCGACGTGGGTGTAGATCTGCGTGGTCGCGATATCGGCATGGCCCAGGAGGGTCTGGAGGACGCGCAGATCGGCCCCGCCCTCGAGCAGATGCGTCGCGAAGGCATGGCGCAGGACATGTGGGCTGAGCCGTGCGGGATCGAGCCCGGCCCGTACCGCGAGTGCCTTCAGCATCTGGAACAGCCGCACCCGCGTGATGTGCCCGCTCCGGCCGGGGAACAGGTGCTTCGAGCCCGCCGGCCGCACCGCGAGCCAGCGCGTCAGAGCTTGTCTCGCGCGCGCGCCGACCGGCACCATCCGCTGGGTGCCGCCCTTGCCCGTCACCGTGAGGAACGGCGCATCGCGCGGCGCCGCGGCGAGCGGCAGCGACACCAGTTCGGTCGCCCTCAGGCCCGAGCCGTAAAGCAATTCAAGCAGCGCAAGGAGGCGAACGGCGGCGGGGTCGCCGCTGTCCGCTTCCAGTTCGGCCCGCGCGAACAGCGCGGCGATGTCGCCATGGCCGAGGATTTTGGGCAGGGGACGGCGGGTGGCGGCGCGCGGCAGGGCGTGGCTGGGATCGTCGCCGCGGCGGCCCTCGTCGATCAGGAAGCCGTAGAATTGGCGCAGAGCCGAAGCCTTGCGCGCCGCACTCGATGGCGCGAGCCCGGCCCAGCGCTTTTCGAGGATGGCAAGGTCCGCGGGCGCCGCAACCGCAATATCGCCGAGCCACGCCTCGGCCTGTTCGAGATCGCGGCGATAGGCGGCCAGCGTGTTCGCCGCCGCGCCGCGCTCGGCGGCGAGCATCGCCAGGAAGTCGTCGATCGCGCTCAAATCAGGCGCGCGCGACCGCCTCGGCGGCGATCATCCGCGCCTCCGCGCCGAGCCCGACATCGTTGAGCGCCTTGACCACGTGATAGAGATGCACTGCGGTCATCTGCTCCCACGCCTCGCCCTGCATGCCAAGCCCGGCGAGCAGCACGACCAGCACCTGGTTGCGCCCCGCCGCAGCGGCGTCGATGGCCTGGGTCCAGCGGCTGCGGCGTTGGAGATCGATCCCGAGATCCTCGGCAATGTCGGAGGCGGCGCCGGGCGAGACGCGGCCGAGGCCCGCCAGCCCGGCGATCAGCATGCGGCTCTTGGCCTGCTCGCTGCTGGCGTCGTCGGAGAGGAAATCGCCGACCTGACCGCCGCTCGCCGGCTGCGCCTGCGGCCGCGCGAGGGTTAGCAACGCCCAACCCAGGCTCCCGGCCGGCACCACGCTCGCCCAGCGCGCGGCGTCGCGGTCGAAGCCGGCGGCCAGCATCGAGCCGATCAGCGGCCCGGCATCGCCCGCCATGTCCTCGCTGGGATCGAGCCGCGCGGCCGCATTGGCGGTGAGCACCCAGCGCCCATAGGGATCGTCCGCGCTTTCGCTCGCCCCCCACAAAGCCTTGATGGCCGCGAGCCGCGTCGCCGCGTCGGCGCCGACATAGGCGGTGCGCAGGCTTTGCGCGGCATCGGCCAGCGCACCCTCTTCCTCCTCTTCGAAAATCTGCGCATAGAGATCGACCATCGCCGCTGCGGACAGCACACCGCGGCGCGCCGCGAGATCGGCCGAGGGCGCGCGCTGCGCGGCGGTCAGCATCGGCGCTGTCGCTGCCGACAGCGCATACCATGCGCCGAGATCGGCGGTAAGCGTTGCGGGAATCTCCTGGCCGACCGCGTTGGACAGCGCGAAGCGCCACGGTGTGAGCTCGGAGACGTCGTTCCACTCGATCGTGACAGAGCGTCGCCCGCCACCGGCGGCCCCGGCATAGCGCTGCGCCAGCAACCCGTCGATGCGCTGGGTGCGCCCGGTGTTGATCAACCGCCTGAGATCGCTTTCGGCGTTCGTGGCCTCTCCCGAGAAGGCGCTGCAAATCGCGGCCGTCATCCGCCATTCGGCGTCCTCGCGGTCGCTCCGCGCGAGCCGCACGGCCGGGCAGGCGCCGAGAATGTCGGCGGTGCCGATATACGAATCGAAGGCCGCGTTGGTCAGCGCAGGGCTATAATTGGCGGTGTCGACATCCTGGACCAGCGCGCGGGCGACGGCGAACTCGCCCATCCGGTTGAGCAGCGCGGCGCGCAGCGCGACGAATTCGGCCGGGTCCATGCCCGCGGGCGCGGCGAGGCGGCTCGCCAGCGCGCGGCGCAACAGGATGTGCCCCCAACGCGACACCACCGGGCCCCTGGTGCCGGCTAGCGCCGCGCGGACCAGTTCGGCCGGCTGCCTGACCAGCGAGAACGCCGGCAGCCCGCCCTCGCCGGGCGCGACCACGCCGACGCGATCCATCCCGCGCTGGGCCGCCGCGGGAATGTCCACCTTGGGCTTGAGACCGAACAGCTCGTCGAGATCGTCGGTAGACATCGCCTCGAGCTGCTCGAGCGTGGGCAGGCGCGCCAGGTCGATCCCGGTGCCGAGCGCGGGCGCGTCTCCGTTGGCAGCCGTGACGCCAGGAACCGCCTGGACCACCTCGCCCGGCTGCATCGCGGGACCGGCTGGCGCGTCCGGCGCCTGGGTCGCCGTTGGCGACGGCCCGGGCCGGGGCGCGCGGGTGGCGGTGGGCGCCGGCGCCGGCTGGTCAAAGCCCGGCGGCAGCAGGTCTTCGGGCTGCGACTGCGCCAGCACCAGCGTCGAGCCGCTTGCCAGCAGCACTGCGGCCGATGCGATCGACACGCGCTTCACAGCGCACCCTCGGGCACGGGGATCTCTTCCTCGATCGTCCGCAGCGACCGTTCGCCGCCCTGATACCAGGCCAGGACGATCAGCAGCACCGCGACCACGATCAGCAACCCGGTTTTCCTTCTTCCCAGTTTCGGCAAAGCGGCTCCCCGCGTGATCGAACTCACTCGGCTTGCGCGCCCGATAGCCGAGAACTACGCCGTGCGGCAATGACCCTGGCAGGCGAAATCACGGCTGAACGGATCTCCGCGCTCGCGCGCCGGCTTGATCGGCCGGTGGTGCTGGTCGGTCTGATGGGGGCGGGCAAGTCGACCGTCGGCCAGCGGTTGGCGGGGCTGCTGGGCAAGGACTTCATCGACAGCGACGCCGCCATCGAGGAAGCGGCGCAGCGCAGCGTGGGGGAGATCTTCGAGGAATTCGGAGAGTCCTATTTCCGCGACGGCGAACGCCGCGTGATCGCGCGGCTGATTGGTGAGGGGCACGGCGTGATCGCCACCGGCGGCGGCGCCTTCGCCAATGCCGAAACGCGCGCCCTGATCCTCGGTCGCGCGATCGCGGTATGGCTCGATTGCGATGTTGCGACGCTGGTCGCGCGCACCGGGCGGCGCGACACGCGGCCATTGCTCAGGAGCGGCGATCCGGCGGAAATCCTCGCCCGCTTGCACGCCGAGCGCGCGCCCGCTTATGCCGAGGCGCCGATCCGCATCGGGACCGGCGATCTGCCGCATCTTCAGACTGCGGTGAGAATATTGGAGGCGATCGAGCAATGGCTGTGATCCCGGTCGCGCTTGGCGGCCGCAGTTACGAGGTCCGGATCGGGCGCGGCTTGCTCGAGCGCGCGGGGGAAGAGGCCGCCCGTTTCCTGCGCAAGCGGCGCGTCCCGGTGGTGGCGGACGCTGCGGCCTGGAATGCGCACGGTGAGCGCTTGACCGCGGGGCTGGCGGCGGCGGAACGCGAGCTGGCGCTGTTCCAGACCACTCCGGGCGAAAGCGCGAAGAGCTGGGGCGAGCTGGCGCGCCTGACCGATTGGCTGCTCGCCGAAGGGGTCGAACGCGGCGACCATGTGCTGGCCTTCGGGGGCGGAGTGGTGGGCGACCTGACGGGTTTCGCCTGCGCGATCCTCAAGCGCGGCTGCGGGTTCGTGCAACTGCCCACCACGTTGCTGGCGCAGGTGGACAGCTCGGTGGGCGGCAAGACGGCGATCAACACCGCCGCGGGCAAAAACCTCGTCGGCGTCTTCCACCAGCCTTCGCTTGTGCTCGCCGATCTGGACACACTGGCGACGCTCTCGCCCCGCGATTTGCGCGCGGGCTACGCCGAGGTGCTCAAATACGGCGTGCTCGGCGACCGCGGGTTCTTCGATTGGCTCGGCGCCAACGACAAGGCGGTGCTGGGCCTGGCCCCGGCAGCGCTCGAGAACGCCGTCGCGACCAGCGTCGCCGCCAAGGCGCGCATCGTCGCCGACGACGAACGGGAGACCACCGGCGCGCGCGCGCTGCTCAACCTCGGCCACACCTTCGGTCATGCGCTGGAGGCCGAAACCGGGTTTTCGGACCGGCTGCTTCATGGCGAGAGCGTCGCGCTCGGCATGGTGCTGGCGGCGCGCTATTCGGCGCGGCGCGGGCCGATGGACGACGGCGAGGCGGAACGGGTGAGCGCCGCGGTCGACGCCGCCGGGCTCCCCGCCGAGATCGCGGCGCTCGGCCTCGATTGCGACGGCGCCGCGCTCGTCGATCGCATGCGGCACGACAAGAAGATGGACGCGGGCAGCCTGCCCTTCGTATTGCTGCGCGGTATCGGCGAGGCCTTCCTCGCCCGCGATGTCGATCTCGCCGATGTCGCCGCCTTCCTCGACGAGGAACTGCGCGCGCATTGATCGAAGGCCGCGGCGGGCTTGCCGCCGCGGCCGATCATTCACGCCGCCGCGCTGCGCTTCTCGGGCAGCTTGGCGACATTGGGCGAGGCATCGACGGTCTTGTCGATCATCGCTGCATGGCCCTTCATCATCGCGTCGTGCTCGGCGAAGAGCTTTTGCAGGTCGTCGCGGCGGCGCAGCAGGATGTGCGCGATGCCGGGCGCCAGGCTCTCGCCTTCGCCGACCTTGCCGAGCAGCGCGGCGATGTCGCTCACCGTGGCGTCCTCGGGAGATTTGAAGAAATGGCCCTTGCTGTCGAAGAAGCCGATGCCCTTGCGTGCCATGATGCTCACTCCTTGCCCCAAGGGAAATCCCCTGGGCTCACCCTCGAATCTCTCGCAGGATGAAAAAATAACCAGCGGATTAACCATCAAAATGCATCGGGCGGCGCGAGGCGATGCTTAACGCAGCCTCCAGCTTTGCGAAAATTGCCGGTTAACCACGATCCAACGCCGCGGGCGCGCAATCAGAACAGCCGCGATCCGTTGGGTACTGGCGAATCGGGGGCGAACAGCACCACCTCGCCGGCGGCATCCGCGAAGCCCAGCGTCAGCACCTCGGACATCGCCGGACCGATCTGGCGTGGAGGGAAGTTGACCACCGCCGCGACCTGACGCCCGACCAGCTCCTCCAGCCGATAGTTGGCGGCGATCTGGGCGCAACTCTTCTTCTCGCCGATGGCGGGGCCGAAGTCGATCCGCAGCCGGTAGCTGGGCTTGCGCGCCTCGGGAAACCCCTCCGCCGCGACGATGGTGCCGACGCGGATGTCGACCTCAAGGAAGGAGTCGAAAGCGATGGCCTCTTCGACCGGAGCATCGGGTGCGTGGCTCAGATGCACTACTCGAGCTCCAGGATCACTTCGTCGACCGCCAGGCTGGCACCCTCGGCGGCGTTGATCTTGCCGACGGTGGCGGCCTTCTCGGCGCGCAGGATGTTCTCCATCTTCATCGCCTCGACGGTGGCGAGCGGCTGGCCGGGCTGGACCTCCTCGCCCTCCTCGACATGCAGCTTCACGAGCAGGCCGGGCATCGGGCAGATCAGCAGTCTGGAAAGATCGGGCGGCATCTTCTCGAGCATATGCGCGGCCAGATGCGCGATCCGGGTGGGCAGGACGCGCGCCTCGTGCCTGGCGCCGCGCGTGGTGAGGCGATAGCCGGCGCGGCGCGGCTCGACCTGGATGCCGTAGGTTTCGAGCGGGGCGGCGTCCTCGTCGTCGTTGTCGGCGAACAGCGCGACCTCGACGAAACGCTCCCCCGGCGCATATTCCAGCTCGAGCGCCACCGGCTCGCCATCGACGGTGATCGCCTCCTCCTCGAGGCCGACCAGGCGATCTTCCCCCGCGATCCGTACCGCCCAGTCCCCCGGCGGCGGATTGGGGCCGTTGAGCTGCCCCGCGATGCGTTGCGCCCGGTCGGCGTCGGCGGTCGCCAGAACCCCGGCAACACCCGCGAGCACCTCGAGCAACCTCGGCTCGGCCGCCGCGCCGTGGAATCCCTCGGGCCACTCCTCGGCGATGAAGCCGGTGGTCAGCTCGCCGCTGCGGAAGCGCGAATGCTGCATGATGGCGCTGAGGAAATCGACGTTGTGACCCAGACCCTCGATCCGGAAGGCGTCGAGCGCCTCGATTTGAAGGTCCGCCGCCTCCTCGCGCGTGGGCGCCCAGGTGATCAGCTTGGCGATCATCGGGTCGTAGAACATACTGACCTCGCCGCCCTCGGTCACGCCATCGTCGATTCTTACATAACCCGGACCGTTCGCATCGAGCGAAGTCGAGATGCCCTGCGCCGGTGTCTCGACTTCGCTCGACACGAACGGAGCCTGGTGGAACTTGGGAGACGGCGGCGCATACCGCACCAACCTCCCCGTGCTGGGAAGGAAGCCCCGGTAAGGATCCTCGGCATATACGCGGTTCTCGATCGACCAGCCGTTGATGCCAATGTCGCCCTGCGCGAAGGGCAGCTTCTCGCCCGCCGCGACGCGGATCATCTGCTCGACGAGGTCCACGCCGGTAATCGCCTCGGTCACCGGGTGCTCGACCTGCAGCCGGGTGTTCATCTCGAGGAAGTAGAAGCTCTCGCCCGAGGCGTCCGCGCCGCTGACGATCAGCTCGACCGTGCCCGCGCTATAGTAACCCACCGCCTTCGCCAGCGCGACGCATTGCTCGCCCATGCTTTCACGCATCCTGGGCGTGACGAAGGGCGACGGCGCTTCCTCGACCACCTTCTGGTGGCGGCGCTGGATGCTGCATTCGCGCTCGTTGAGATAGACGATGTTGCCGTGCTTGTCGCCGAGCACCTGGATTTCGATGTGGCGCGGATTGAGGATGAATTTCTCGATGAACACGCGGTCGTCGCCGAAGCTGTTCAGCCCCTCGCGCTTCACGCTCTCGAAGCCCTCGCGCACGTCGGTTTCGTTATAGGCGAGCCGCATGCCCTTGCCGCCGCCGCCGGCGCTGGCCTTCATCATCACCGGATAGCCGATCTCCGACGAGATGCGGACCGCGTGCCCGGTGTCCTCGATCTCGCCGACGAAGCCCGGCACCACGTTGACCCCGGCTTCCCTGGCGAGCTTCTTGGATTCGATCTTGTCCCCCATCGCGGCGATCGCGCCCACGGGCGGCCCGATGAACTCGATCCCCTCCGCCGCGAGCGCCTCGGCGAAGCTGGTGCGCTCGGACAAAAAGCCATAGCCGGGATGCACCGCCTCGGCCCCGATCTGCTTGGCCGCGGCGATGATCTTGTCCGCGACCAGATAGCTCTCCGCCGCCGGCGAAGGCCCGATATGCACCGCCTCATCGGCCATTTGCACGAAGGGCGCGCGCGCATCGGCGTCCGAATAGACCGCAACCGTCGCGATACCCATCCGCCGCGCGGTGCGGATGATCCGGCACGCAATCTCGCCCCGGTTGGCAATGAGGATTTTGGAGAACATCGTTAGTCCCTTGCGCGCTTGCGACGCCAGAATGCAATTGAAGCGACTAGGTAGAGTGTGATTGCGGCGACGCTGAACCATGCCGCCTGGCTGTCTGCGCTGTCATTGCAAGCAACCGGGCTGTCTGGCCCCAGTCCGCATTGCAAGAGGATTTGAATCCAGACGAACGTCGCGACAGCGGCGTAGGCTCCGCTACAAATGAGGAATCCCCGCAACCTCACTTTTCCGTCCACATACAATTCCCGTCATGCCGGACTTGATCCGGCATCCCGCTACCTTCCGGCGCGGCGCTTGAAGAAAAGCGGGACCCCGGATCAAGTCCGGGGTGACGAGGTTGGAGGGTGATCACTCCGCCGGCTCCATTGCCTTGCAAGCGCGCATCGGCTCCTCGCCCGCTAGCGCCGTCAGCCCCAGCGTGGCGAACAGCGCGGCGTCGCTCGCGCTCACGCCCGCCGCTCGCGTTCGATCTCTCGATCGACGAACTGCCGGAGCGCGGCGTTGATCTTGGTCTGATAGCCTTTCGCGCCATCGGCGTGGGTCTTGAACCAGTGGACCACGTCGGCGTCGAGCCGCAGCGTCAACTGCTGCTTGACGGGGCGATAGAACTTGCCGCGCACCGCGTTCGACCAGTCGGTCACCTCCGGCATGTCCGACAGGTCGATATCCTCGTCGCGCATCTTCGCGATTTCCTCGAGGTTCGCGGCGATCTCGGGCGTAATGCCCTTAGAAATGTAGCGCTTCATACCATTTCCTTTCGCTCAGAGTCGCCAGCCGGGCACTGATGATCCGAGCCGTTCCGTCATCTTCAAGCAAAGTGTGCACTACGAACAGGGTCGAGATCCCGACCATTCCGATCGTGCGCCAACGGTCATCGTCACTGTGTGGATCGGGCGTGCTCACACAGTGGCTGTCTTCGAACACCTGCGTTGCAGTCTCGAACCGGACACCATGCTTGCGATAGTTTGCAGCAGCCTTTGCCTCGTTCCAAATCCACTCCATATTTGTAACTACGCTACGGTAGTTTCGTCAAGCGCCATCGACCGCAGCGGCTCCGCACCCTCGAGCGCCGTCAGCCCCAGCTTCGCCATCAATGCGGCGTCATTGTCGTCGCCGGCGTTTGGCGCAGTCAGCAGTTTGTCGCCCGTGAAGATCGAGTTCGCGCCGGCGAGGAAGCACAGCGCCTGGGTCGCCTCGGACATCGACTCGCGGCCGGCGGAGAGGCGGACCATGCTCAGCGGCATCGCGATCCGCGCCGCCGCGACGGTGCGCACGAACTCGATGTCGTCGATCTTGGCGAGCGGGGTGCCGGCCAGCATGTCGCCCAGCACCGTGCCCTTCACCGGCACCAGCGCGTTGACCGGCACGCTTTCGGGATGCCGCGGCAGGGTGGCGAGCGTGTGGATGAAGCCCACGCGGTCGGCGCGCGTCTCGCCCATGCCGACGATCCCGCCCGAACAGACGTTGATCCCCGACGCGCGCACATTGGCCAGCGTGTCGAGCCGCTCGCCGAAGCTGCGCGTGGTGATGACGCGCTCGTAGTACTCGGGGCTGCTGTCGATATTGTGGTTGTAATAGTCGAGCCCCGCCTCGGCGAGCATGTCGGCCTGCCTGGGCGTCAGCATTCCCAGCGTCATGCAGGTCTCGAGTCCCATCGCGCGCACGCCCTTCACGATCGCGCAGATCGCCGGCATGTCGCGGTCCTTCGGGTTGCGCCAGGCGGCGCCCATGCAGAACCGCTGGCTGCCCGCATCCTTGGCGCGCGCCGCCGATTGCAGCACCTCGCGCACATCCATCAGCCTGGTCGCGGCGACCCCGCTGTCGGCCTTCACGCTCTGCGAGCAATAGCCGCAATCCTCGGGACAGCCGCCGGTCTTGATGGAGAGCAACGTGCAGAACTGGACCTGATCGGGCGCGTGGTGCGCGCGGTGGACGGTGGCGGCGCGGAACAGCAGCTCGGTGAACGACAGTTCGAACAGCGCCGCGATTTCCTCGCGGGTCCAGTCATTCCTGACACCACCAATTCCCAAAGATCCGTTCGTGTCGAGCGAAGTCGAGACACGTTGGCGCGGCGTGTCTCGACTTCGCTCGACACGAATGGGGGTAGTTTGATAGTCGCTCACTCCGCAGCCTCCCTGAGCTCTTCGCCCCCCGGTGGCATGTTGTGCCCGAGGAGGCGCAGCATATCCGCCGCGCATTCGATCACGTTCGAGCCGGGGCCGTAGATGCCCTGCACGCCGGCCTCGCGCAAGAAGTCGTAGTCCCGCGGCGGGATCACGCCACCGGCGACGACCTTGACGTCCGCCCGGCCCGCCTCGCGCAGGAGCTGAATCAGCTCGGGGATCAGCGTCTTGTGCCCCGCGGCGAGGCTCGACGCGCCGATCGCGTCGACCCCCTCGGACAGCGCCATGTCGCGGGTTTCGGCCGGGGTCTGGAACAGCGGGCCGCTGACCACATCGAAGCCCATGTCGGCGAAGGCGCTGGCGATCACGTTCGCCCCGCGGTCGTGCCCGTCCTGGCCCATCTTGGCGACCATCACCCTGGGCTTGCGGCCGAGCCGGCGGGCGACCGATTCCACGCCCTCCACCACCTGGGCGTAGCGTGGGTCTCCGGCATAGGCCCCGGCATAGACCCCGCGCACCGGGGTGGGCACGGTGTCGTAGCGTCCGAAGGCAACCTCCATCGCGGTGCTGATCTCGCCCAGCGTGGCGTCGTGGCGGGCGGCTTCGATGGCGAGGGCGAGGAGATTAGAACCAGAGACTCCCCCTCTGAGGGAGGTGGCAGCCGCGCCAGCGGCTGACGGAGGGGGCCAGCGCGACGCCGCTCCCCCTCCGACGGCGCTTCGCGCCGCCGCCTCCCCCAGAGGGGGAGATTCTTTGGCGCCAAGGGTGAGGTAACGCAAAGCCGCCTGACACGCCGCTTCGTCGCGCCCCGCCCTCACCCGCTCGAGCCGCGCGATCTGGCTCTCGCGCACGGCGTGGTTGTCGATGTCGAGCGTGTCGAGATGGTCCTCGCTCGCCTTGCGGTACTTGTTGACGCCGACGATCACCGTCTCGCCCTTGTCGACGCTCGCCTGCTTGGCGGCGGCGGCCTGCTCGATCGCGGCTTTGGGTTTGCCGGTCGCGACATAGGCGGTCATGCCGCCCGCCGCATCGATCTCGGCGAGCAGGTTCCCGGCCTCTTCCATCAGCTTGGCGGTCAAGGCTTCGACATAGTATGAACCGCCGAGCGGGTCGGCCACGCGCGTGACGCCGCTCTCCTCCTGCAAAACGAGTTGCGTGTTGCGCGCAATCCGGGCGCTGAAGTCTGTCGGCAGAGCGATCGCCTCATCGAGCGCATTGGTGTGCAGGCTCTGCGTGCCCCCCAGCACCGCCGCCAGCGCCTCGACCGTGGTGCGGATGACATTGTTGTAGGGGTCCTGCTCCTGGAGGCTGACGCCGCTGGTCTGGCAGTGCGTGCGCAGCATCTTGGACTTGGGGTTCTGCGCCCCGAGTTCACTCATCACATCGTGCCACAGATGGCGCGCGGCGCGCATCTTGGCGATCTCCATGAAGAAGTTCATCCCGATGCCCCAGAAGAAGCTGAGGCGCGGGGCGAAATCGTCGAGCGCGAGGCCGGCCGCCATCGCCCGCCTCGCATATTCCTTGCCGTCGGCGATGGTGAAGGCGAGTTCCTGCACCGCGGTCGCCCCGGCCTCGTGCATATGGTAGCCCGAGATCGAAATGCTGTTGAACTTCGGCATCATGGCCGAGGTATAGGCGATGATGTCGGAGACGATCCGCATGCTCGGCTCGGGCGGGTAGATATAGGTGTTGCGGACCATGAACTCCTTGAGGATGTCGTTCTGGATGGTCCCGGTCAGCTTGTCCTGCGCGACGCCCTGCCGCTCCGCCGCGACGATGTAGAACGCCAGCACCGGGATGACCGCCCCGTTCATGGTCATGGAGACGCTCATCTCATCCAGCGGAATGTCGCCGAACAGGATCTCCATGTCGCGCACGGTGTCGATCGCCACTCCCGCCTTGCCGACATCGCCGACCACGCGCGGGTGATCGCTGTCGTAGCCGCGGTGGGTGGCGAGATCGAAGGCGACCGACAGCCCCTTCTGCCCGGCGGCGAGATTGCGGCGGTAGAAGGCGTTCGATTCCTCGGCGGTGGAGAAGCCGGCGTATTGCCGGATGGTCCACGGCCGGCCGGTGTACATCGAGGCGTAGGGGCCGCGGGTGAAGGGCGCGAAGCCGGGGAGGCCGGGGTCGAGGGTTTCGGTGTCCGCGGCGGTGTAGAGCGGCTGGACCGCGATGCCCTCGGGCGTGTGCCAGGCGAGGTCCTTGCCGCGCGCTTCCTTGGCGGCGGCGGCGTCCCAGTCGGCCCTGGTGGATTTGTCACTCATACGCACCCCCTAACCGTTCGTGTCGAGCGAAGTCGAGACACGTTGCGCCACGGGTTCTCGACGCAGTCTATCCTGAGCGACCGCAAGGCAGTCGAAGGGCTCGAACCGAACGGATAAGTGGGGACTATTTTCCAGTGAACGCAGGCCTACGCTTCGCCAAAAACGCCATGCCGCCTTCCATCGCATCGGCGCTCGCACCCGCCGCGCGCTGGCCCTCCGCCTCGGCGAGGAACACGTCGTTGATCGTCCCGTCGAGCGCGGTCGAGATGTTGCGCTTCATGGTGGCGAAGGCGAGCGTCGGACCCTCGGCCAGGCGTTGAGCCAGCGCTTTGGCCTCCTCCATCAGCGCCGCATCCTCGACCGCCTTGTAGATCAGGCCCCACTCATCGGCCTGCCCGGCGGAAATCTTCTCGCCCAGCATCATCATCCTGGTGGCGCGCGCGCGGCCGATGGCGCGGGCGAGCAGCCAGGTGCTGCCCCCGTCGGGCACCAGCCCGATGTTGACGAAGGCCTGGAGGAAATAGGCGCTGATCCCGGCGAGCACGAAATCGCCCGCCAGCGCGATCGAGCATCCCACCCCCGCCGCCGGGCCGTTCACGGCGGTGATCACCGGCACCGGCAGGCGCAGGATCTGGCTCACCAGAGGGTTGTAGTGGTTCTGCAGCGCCTGGTGGCTGCCGCCCCTGGAGGCGATGGCATTGGCCTCCCCCCGCGCCGCCAGGTCCGCGCCCGAGCAGAAGCCCTTCCCGGCGCCGGTGATGAGGACACAGCGCGCATCGCCCAGATCGTAGAGCGCCGCGCGCAGCTCGTCCGCCATCTCGAGCGAGGCAGCATTGAGGCGCTCGGGACGATTGAGCATGATCTGGAGGACGCCGCCTTGGCGTTCGGTCAGGATGGTTTCGTAGTCCGACATCGATCTCTCCCACTCCTCTCCCAAGCGGGAGAGGATAGCGAAGCTTGCCGCGGAACGTGGCTAGCGTAGCTTGGAGAGGGCCGCTGCCGCCGAGCCCCCTCTCCAACTCCGGCTAGCACTCGCTAACGCGAGCGCAAGCCTGCGTATCCTCTCCCGCCTGGGAGAGGACTACCGCCCGCTCATCCTGAGCCTGTCGAAGGACCCGGCGTCTCCATGATCTCGGTCAGCACGCCCATCATGTCCTTGGGGTGGAGGAAGAAGATCGGCGTCCCGTGCGCGCCGATGCGGGTGGGGCCGAGCACGCGCTTGCCCAGCCCCTCGAACCACGCGCGCGCCGCTGCGATATCGGGCACCTCGAAGCAGACATGGTGCTGCCCGCCGAGCGGGTTCTTCTCGAGGAAACCGTGGATCGGCGAGGCCTCGGACAGCGGCTCGATCAGCTCGATCTGCGTGCCGTTGCTACCATCCCCGTTCGTGTCGAGCGCAGTCGAGACACAAGGCGTATCGACGAAGCAGACCTTCACCCCCTGCTCGGGCATGTCGAAAGGTTCGGAAACCTCCACCGCCCCCATCACCTCGCGGTAATAGGCCACGCTGTCCGCAATCGAAGGCGTCGCCACGCCGATATGGTTGAGACGGCCGAGTTTCATATTCTCCCCTCCCCTTCAGGGGAGGGGCCGGGGGTGGGGCCTGTCCCGATTTGCAGCGCCGGTCTGACAGCCCCCACCCCAACCCCTCCCCTGAAGGGGAGGGGCTTTGCGAGCGCTATCCCGCGGGGGCGATGCCCACCACTTCTTCCAGCCGAGATATGCGAGCGGCAGTTGTCGCCATCCGATCGTTGAGATCGCGCACCGTCGAGCGGCACTTCGAAAGGCCACGCTCCACGCGGTCCAGCGACTGATGAAGTCCCGGGAGAACCTCGTCCAGCCGGGCGATTGCCTCTGCCAACTCGGCCTTCTCGCCCGGCGTCAACGCATCGTACTCGAGCGCCAGTTCGCTGACCATTTGATTGGTCGGAACGCCGAGCAGTCCCGCCAATTCCTCCGCCGCCGCCCAATCGTCGGTCGTCATATCCGCGACAAGAGAGGTGGCTGGTGATCGACCCATCGAGCTTAGACCTTACTTGAGGTTGAAAACCGCACCAAGCGGAACAGCGTCCAGAATAGATGAAACTCGAGTCGGAACTCTGGCCCGCAATCGAAGGCGTCGCCACGCCGATATGGTTGAGCCGGCCAAGGTTCATTCGACGATTTCCTCATAGCCGACGAAGCAACGATCATCGACGACGTGAACGGTGCCTCTCAAACCGCGATCTTGAGCCTTTCCCAGCCTTGACCATGCCGAGGCAGTGATCGAATCGGGCCGTTGAAGAAGCTCATACGCGTGACGACCATAGTTAAGAGCCATTTTCGGTGTTGGGTCATAAATGTGGTTGGCGCTGTAGGCGACCGACATTGCCTCCGACGTGTCACGAGCCAAGCAGTAGAGAGGGTTGTGGTTAGTATTGTAAACACAAAATAGACGTGATGCGCCCCCGTCAGCACTTGGCCCCCAATTCACTCGCACCTTTGCCATTCACGAAACCTCACAGCGGTATATTATCATGCTTCTTCCACGGGTTCTCGAGAACCTTCCCGCGTAGCTTGCGCAGGCCCAGCGCAATCCGCCGCCTTGTCGAGTGCGGATAGATCACCTCGTCGATATAGCCTCGGCTCGCCGCCACGAACGGGTTGGCGAAGCGGTCTTCGTATTCCTTCGTCTTTTCAGCGATCTTGTCGGGATCGTTGCGATCCTGTCGGAAGATGATCTCGACCGCGCCTTTCGCGCCCATCACGGCGATCTCGGCGGTGGGCCAGGCGTAGTTGAGGTCGCCGCGCAAATGCTTGCTCGCCATCACGTCGTAGGCGCCGCCATAGGCCTTGCGGGTGATCACGGTGATCTTGGGCACGGTCGCCTCGGCATAGGCGAAGAGCAGCTTGGCGCCGTGCTTGATGATCCCACCAAGCTCCTGCGCGGTGCCCGGAAGGAAGCCGGGGACATCGACGAAGGTCAGGATCGGAATCTCGAAGGCGTCGCAGAAGCGCACGAAGCGCGCGGCCTTCTTGCTCGAATTGATGTCGAGAACGCCCGCCAACACCAGGGGTTGATTGGCGACCACGCCCACCGTGCGCCCCTCCACCCGGCCGAAACCGCACAGGATATTGCCCGCGTGCTTGGGCTGGATTTCGAAGAAGTCGCCCTCGTCGAGCACCTTGGCGATCGCCTCGTGCATGTCGTAGGGCTGGTTGGCGCTGGCGGGGATCAGGGTGTCGAGGCTGTCCTCGAGCCGGTCCCAGGCATCGCTGGTGGGGCGCTCGGGCGCCTCCTCGCGGTTAGAGAGCGGCAGGAAGTCGAAAAAATCGCGCGTCGCCAGCAGCGCCTCGATGTCGTTCTCGAAAGCGAGATCGGCGACGCTGGTCTTGGTGGTGTGCGTGATCGCCCCGCCCAGCTCCTCCTGCGTGACCACCTCATTGGTGACGGTCCTGACCACCTCCGGACCAGTCACGAACATGTATGAACTGTCCTTCACCATGAAGATGAAGTCGGTCATCGCCGGCGAATAGACCGCCCCGCCCGCACACGGCCCCATGATCAGGCTGATCTGCGGCACCACGCCGCTCGCCAGCACATTGCGCTGGAACACCTCGGCATAGCCGCCGAGGCTCGCCACCCCCTCCTGGATGCGCGCGCCGCCGCTGTCGTTGAGGCCGATGACCGGCGCGCCGACCTTGAGCGCCATGTCCATCACCTTGCAGATCTTCTCCGCGTGGCGCTTCGACAGCGAGCCGCCGAAGACGGTGAAATCCTGGCTGAACACGAACACCAACCGGCCGTTGATGGCGCCGGAACCGGTGACGACCCCATCGCCGGGGATCTTCTGCTCCTCCATGCCGAAGTCGATGCAGTCGTGCTCGACATAGGTGTCGAGTTCCTCGAAGCTGTCTTCGTCGAGCAGCACCTCGAGCCGTTCGCGCGCGGTCAGCTTGCCCTTGGCGTGCTGCGCGTCGATGCGCTTCTGCCCCCCGCCCATCCGCGCCGCGGCGCGGCGGCGTTCGAGCTCGGCGATATTGGCGGACATGCTCTCTCCCTAAAGTCTTGCGCGGGGTTAGGCGCGGGTTGCGATGGGCGTCAAGAAAGGCGGGTTGGGTGGCTTATCGGTTTCGCGCAGAGAGCGCGGAGGACCGCAGAAGACGCGAAGAAGGTCGGCGCACGCCGCAGGCTATCTGCCCCCGGTCGAGATGACATGGCAGCTTCGCTGCGGTCACTACCTCTCTGCGCCTCCGCGGTCCTCCGCGCTCTCTGCGCGCAACAAAAAAGCGCGACGTCGCGTTCAGCCGCGCAGGGCCGAAATCAGGAATTCGACATTGCCTTCCGGTCCCGTGATCGGGCTTTCGATCACACCCTGAACCGCAAATCCCAAGCCCTCGACCCAGTTCTGCACTTCCACGCATACCCGCACGTGGAGCGCAGGATCGCGCACGACACCGCCCTTGCCGACCTCCTCGCGCCCGACCTCGAACTGCGGCTTGATCAGCGCCACCAGCCGGCACTGCGGCGCCGCCAGTTCAAGCGGGCGTTCGAGCACCTTGGCGAGGCCGATGAAGCTGGCGTCGCACACGACCCAGTCGCACGGCCGGTCGATCAGCTCGGTCGTCAGCACCCGCGCGTTGGCCTGCTCGAGCACGGTGACGCGCGGATCCTGGCGCAGCTTCCAGGCGAGCTGGTTGGTGCCCGAATCGACCGCGAAGACATGCGCCGCACCCTTGCTCAGCAGCACGTCGGTAAAGCCCCCGGTCGAGCTGCCGATGTCCATCGCCGCCGCACCCGTGGGGTCCAATCCGAAATGCTCGATTGCATGCGCCAGCTTGACCCCGCCCCGCGAAACCCACGGATGGTCGCGCCCGCGCACTTCCAGCGGCGCATCCTCGACGAGCTGCTGGCCCGGCTTGTCGAGCTTGGTCTCGCCCGAGAACACCAGCCCCGCCATCACCAGCGCCTGGGCCCGCGAGCGGCTTTCGGCGAGCCCGCGATCGGCGAGCAATTGGTCGAGGCGGCGCTTGGAGGGCATTGGAACTGGGCGCTCTAGCGGCCATTGTGCCCCCATGAAACCGTTCCGATTGCCCGTCGCCGCGTCGCTGACGCTCGCTCTCGCGCTGGCCGCCTGCGTCCCGCAGCCCCGCTCCACCGCGCCGGTGCAGACCATGCCCGCCCCGGCGCCCGCGCCCGTGCCGGCGCCCAGCCAGGCGCCGGTGTCCGTCAGCTGGATGGATGCCCCGCAAACTCCGGGCGACTGGTTCTATACCGGCGCCTTCGCTGGCGGCGTGGCGCAGTTCGGGGAGGCGAGAAGCGAGGCGCGCTTCACGATGCGCTGCGACACGGCGTCGAGATCGATCATGCTGTCGCGCGCCGGGCAGCCAAGCGGCGCCGCGCGCATGACCATCCGCACCGAATCGCAGACGCGCACGCTCCCCGCCGCGGCGACGGCGTCCGCGCTTCCGGCCGTGGAAGCGCGCCTCGCGGCAAGCGATCGGCTGCTCGACGCGATGGCGCTCAGCAAGGGGCGATTCGCGGTCGAGGTGCCGGGAACCCCCACGCTCTTTCTGCCGAGCTGGGCAGAGGTTTCGCGGGCTATCGAGGACTGTCGCTGACGCCGACGATCGAACGAAAAAGGCCCCGCAATCCGCCGGGCCACGGCGGACGATTCTGACGCGGGAAAACTTTTTTACAAGGCTTGTTTTTGCGCTGCGGCGAACTCACATTCGCACTCAAGATCAGCGGCGAACGCGGTCTTGGGCGGCGATGAAACACCGCTCTGGCTCACAAGCGCGAAAGGAGGTGATCCGATGTCTCATGGTTCAGCAGAGAGGTCGGCAAGTTTCCGCGCGGAGCACTATCGGTAAGCACAATTTACCGCCGATAGAGGCTTCGTGAGCGGCACTTCCCGCCGCTGACCATGCGAAGGGCAGTTCGGGCTTCGGCCGGAGCTGCCCTTCTCATTTGCGGGGGCGGTCCCTTGCCCCTCGGCTCCCAACGGCATATCGGGCCGCGCATGGCCGACCTGTCCGCTAATCTCGCCACGATCGAGTTCACCCGCACGCCCCACCCCGCCCCCGTGCCGGGCGACATGCGCGCCGAGGCGATCGCCGATCCCCGTTTCGGAACGGTGTTCACCGATCACATGGTGGTGATCGACTACGACGCGGACCGCGGCGGCTGGCATCGGGCGCAGGTCATCCCGCGTCAGCCGATCGCCCTCGATCCGGCGGCGAGCGTGCTGCACTATGCGCAGGAAATCTTCGAGGGGATGAAGGCTTATCGCCATCCCGACGGCAGCTTGGCGCTGTTCAGGCCGGAGGAGAACGCGCGCCGCTTCAACCAAAGCGCCCGGCGCATGGCGATGCCCGATCTGCCGGAAGAGGTCTTCATCGAAAGCCTGCGCCAGCTCCTCGCGGTCGACAAGGACTGGGTGCCGGACGGCGAAGGCGCCTCGCTCTACCTGCGCCCCTTCATGTTCGCGAGCGAGGCTTTCCTGGGCGTGCGCCCCGCGCGGCAGTACAAGTTCCTAGTCATCGCCTCGCCCGCCGGCGCCTACTTCAAGTCCGGGCACGGCGCGGTGAAAATCTGGGTCAGCCGCGACTATGTCCGCGCCGCGCCCGGCGGCACCGGCGCGGCCAAGACCGGCGGCAACTACGCCGCCAGCCTCGTCCCCCAGGCCGAAGGCATCGCCAGGGGCTGCGACCAGGTGGTGTTCCTCGATGCGGTCGAACGCAAGTGGGTCGAGGAACTGGGCGGCATGAACCTGTTCTTCGTCTTCGACGACGGCAGCGTCGTCACCCCGCCGCTCACCGGCACGATCCTGGCGGGCATCACCCGCGATAGTCTGAAGATGCTGCTGCGCGATGAGGGGCTGAACGTGCGGGAGGAGCCTTACAGCATCGACCAGTGGCGCGCCGACGCCGCGAGCGGCCGGCTGGTCGAGACGATGGCCTGCGGCACCGCGGCGGTGGTCACCCCGGTCGGCGCCGTGCTCGATACCGACGGCGAGTTCACCATCGGCGGCGGCGGCACCGGCCAGCTCACGCGGAAGATGCGCGACATGCTGACCGGCATCCAGACCGGCCGCCGGCCCGACCCGAACGGCTGGGTGATGCGCGTCTAGTCCTTCGAAGTTGTCAGCGCGGGCTTGGGGATTGTCCCGCTCGGCCGCAGCAGGATGATCGCCACGCCGGCCAGGGCGACCGCGCCGCCGGCTAGCAGGCGCGGTCCGACCGGATCGTCGGTGAGCCACGCTCCAAGCGCCACGGTGAACAGCGGATTGAGCAGCGTGAGCGGAACGATCGCATTGGCATCGTGGCGCTGCAGCAGCCGGTAATAGGTGCCGTGCGCCCCGATCGACACCACCACCGCCGCGAACAGCAGGCAGCCAGCGAGCGCCCGGGGCGCAGCCGTCACCGCCGGGAGCGGGTTCGGCTCCGCCGCCAGCGACAGCGGCATCAGGACCGCGACCGAGGCGACCGAGGCCCAGGCCTGGAGCCGGAAGGAATCGACCTCGAGCCGCTTCACGAACACCGAGCCGAGCGCCCCGACAAGCGCCGAGGCGAAGACCAGCCACAACCCTTCGTCCATCTCGAGCCGGCCCGGCCCGGTCATCGCCAGCACCACGCCCCCGAAGGTGAGCCCGATTCCCAGCGAACGCCGCCAGCCGACGCGCTCGCCCAGGAGCAGGATCGCGAACAGCACCGTCAGCGGTGCACCGGACAAGGCGACGATGCTCGCGGCCGAGGGCGTGGCGGTGATAAGCCCCATGTAGAGCAGCGCGAAGGAGCCTCCACTGATGGCGAGGCCGGTCAGCAGAACCGCGCCGAGCCGCTGTGGCAACGGCCGCAGCAGCGGCAGCAGGACCACAGCCACGATCCACCCGCGTGCGCCGGCATAGAACAGTGGCGGCGCGCCCAGCGGGCCGACCGCGAGCTTGCTGACGACGGTGTTGAGCGCCCAGGCCAGGTTGACCAGCACCATCAGGGCAATGCTGCCGGTCCCCATCGCCCGGTCAATCGAGCGGCGGCAGCTTCGCGGCCAGCTCCGCCAGCCACACGTCCGCGACCGCATCGCTCGGCGCGCGCCAGTCGCCGCGGGGACTGAGTGCGCCGCCGGGGCTGACCTTGGGTCCGTTGGGAAGCGCGCTGCGCTTGAACTGGCTGAAGCCGAAGAAGCGGCGGAGGAAGTTCTCGAGCCATCGGGCGATCGTGGCGAGATCGTATTGCTGCTTCGCGGCGTCCGGGAAGCCCGCCGGCCAGGCGCCCGCCGCCGCGTCCTTCCAGGCATGCCAGGCGAGAAAAGCGACGTGGCTCGGGTTCTGCCCCCAGCGGATGGTGTGGTGGAGGAAGAAGTCGTTGAGCTCGTAAGGTCCGATGATGGCCTCGGTGGACTGGATCGCACCGTCCTTGCCCGCGGGCACCAGTTCCGGGCTGATCTCGGTGCCGACGATGTCCTGGAGCACCGCGTCGATCTCCGGGTCGAACTGATCGGTGCGAACGGTCCAGCGGATCAGATACTGGATCAGCGTCTTGGGCACACCCGCATTGACGCCGTAGTGGCTCATCTGATCGCCCACGCCATAGGTGCACCAGCCCAGCGCCAGCTCGCTCAAGTCGCCGGTGCCGAGCACGAAGCCGCCGTGGTGGCCGGCGAGGCGGAACAGATAATCGGTCCTCAGTCCCGCCTGCACGTTCTCGAAGGTGGTGTCATAGGCCGGCTTCCCCTCGGCGTAGGAGTGGCCGATGTCGGCGAGCATGCGCTCGGCGGCGGGGCGGATGTCGATTTCCTCGGCCCTGACTGCGAACGCCTTCATCAGCCGCCAGGCGTTCGATCTGGTGCCCCGCGAGGTCGCGAAGCCGGGCATGGTATAGCCGCGGATGTCGCCGCGAGGGCGCCCGAGCCGGTCCATCGCCTTGGCCGCCACGATCAGCGCATGGGTGCTGTCGAGCCCGCCCGAGACACCGAGCACGAGGCATTTGGCCCCGGTCGATTCGAGCCGGCGCATCAGCGCGTCGACCTGGATGTTGAACGCCTCGTAGCAATCGCTGTCGAGCTTGTCGGGACGGTTGGGCACGAAGGGGAAGCGGCGGATCGGGCGCACCAGGCCGATATCGCCCGGGCGATGGCGATGGGTGAAGGCGATGCGGCGAAAGCGGTCTTCCGGCCGCCCCCGTTCATTGGCCGCGTCCTCCGCCCCGTCGTTGAAGGTGCCCATCCGGAGGCGCTCGTTCAGGATGCGGCGGGTGTTGATATCCACCACGCACAGTTCGGCCGCACGGTCGAAGCGGGCGCTTTCGGCCATGAGCTCGCCCAGCTCGTAGACCAGCCCGTGCCCGTCCCAGGCGAGATCGGTCGTGCTCTCGCCATAACCGCTGGCCGAATAGGCGTAGGCGCATACGGATCGCGACGACATCGAGCGGCAATGCAGCGCCCGGTCGTCCGCCCTCCCGATCGTGACCGGCGAGGCGGAAAGGTTCAACAGGATCGTCGCCCCGGCGAGCGCGGCATAAGTGCCCGGGGGGATGGGCGCCCAGAAATCCTCGCAGATTTCGATCCCGAAGACGTAGCCGGGCAGGTTATCGGCGGCGAAGATCAGATCGGTCCCGAAGGGCGCGCTCAACCCGCCGACCGCGATCGTCAGCCCCCGGCAGGCGCCGCCGCGCGCGAACCAGCGCTTCTCGTAGAACTCGCGGTAATTGGGCAGATAGCTCTTGGGCACCACGCCCAGCAGCCGCCCCTGCCCGATCGCCAGCGCGCAATTGTAGAGCCGCCCGTTGTGGCGCAGCGGCGCTCCGATCACGAGGACCGGTGTCAGCTCCGCCGAGGCGGCGACGATGCGCGCGACTTCGCGCTCGACCGCATCGAGCACCGCCCCCTGAAGATGCAAATCGTCGATGGCGTAGGAGGACAGGCTTAGCTCGGGATAGAGCACTAGATCGACATTGCGCTCATGCGCGCGGCGCGCCTCGGCGAGGATGCCCGCGGCATTGTAGGCGACATCGGCGGTTCGCACCCGGGGCGTGCTGGTGGCGAGGCGCACGAAACCGTGGCCGTGCATGTCGTAGAAGGCATGGGCCGCGCTGTCGGCGGGATGCGCGGCCGCCTCGGGAGCCGCCGAGGCGATCCAGTCGGCGGGCTGCGCGATCCCGGCCTCGGCAAGCCGCCGCTGCGCCGCCGCGCGCGCGATCCGGCCCTTGCTCTCCCAGCCGAACACGGTCTGCGTCTTGAAACCGAAGCGCTCGGCGAACTGTTCGACCGACAGCGGCGGTTCGTGGCGCAATCGCCAGCTCCTCAGCATTTGTCCCGCGCGGTGCATAAAGCGCGATTATCTCCAAAGGATAATCGCTGCAACCCCGATTATCCGTCAGTCACGCCACCCGGCGGCCGTGCCTAGCCGGGCGGCTTTCGAGCAACTCGATCAACCCGCGCTCCTCGCGGCTTAGCCATTGCGTCGCGCGCGGCAGCCTCAACCCCTCGCGCCACTTGGCCTGGCGCTCCGCCAGCTCGAACAGCGCCGGGTGGATGTAGCTCTTGCGCGTCACCGCCGCGGTATTGCCGAGATGCTCCGCCACCTCGTCGGTCAGCGCCTGGATGCCTACCTGCCCTTCGGCATGCGCGAGAATGGCGAAGGCCAGCGCACTCGCGTGCCAGGTACGGAAACTCTTGGCGGTGAAGCGCTCGCCCATCGTCTCGGCGAGATAGTCGTTGACGTCGCCCGAGGTGACCGGATGATATTCCTGGTCGCTATCGACATATTGGAACAGGTGCTGGCCGGGCAGATCCTGCATCCGGCGGACGAGCCGGGCGAGATGGCCGTCGGTCAGCGACAGCTCGCGCTGCTTGCCGGACTTGGCGCGGAACCGCAGCCTGAGCGTCTTGCCCGTGACCTCGGCATGGCGCTGGCGCAGCGTGGTCGCGCCATAGCTCCGGTTCGTCCGCGAATATTGCTCGTTGCCGACCCGGATCGCGCCGAGATCGAGCAGCCGCACCACGCTGGCCACGATCCGCTCGCGGGTGAGCGAGCTGCCCGCCAGGTCCTCCTCGACCCGCTTCCTGACCAGCGGGAGCAGATTGCCGAAGCAGACGCAGCCGTCGAACTTCTCGCTTTCGCGCGCGGCGCGGAAGTCGGGGTGGTAGCGGTATTGCTTGCGGCCGCGATCGTCGATGCCGGTGGCCAGGATATGGCCGTTGGCGGCCGGGCAGAACCAGGCCTCGCGATAGGCCGGCGGCAGCGCGATCGCATTGAGCCGCATCCGCTCGTCGGGATCGGCGATGCGGCGGCCCCTGGCGTCGAAATAGGCCCAGCCTTTGCCCGAGCGCCTTCGCGTTATGCCGGGCAGGGTGTCGTCGACGTAGATGAGCTTGGTCATGTCGGGGAAAAGAACGCCCGGGAAGATTGGTTCCTTCACAGCCTCTTCGGCGAACTGGGGCAAGCCGAATGCGCGTGCGCAAACTGTAGCCCGATTGCCACAGCGTCGGCATTCCTGTTCGGCTGTCATTGAACTGACGCTGACCGGGATTTAAGGAACCTTCCGTTCCGAACAGGGCCGGCGTCCGCCGGAGCGCCTGGGCGGTCCCAGTTCAAACGCGAAATCTCGAACGAGGGCATAACCATGCGTAAAATGATGTTTGCGGGCGTCGCTGCGGCGGCGCTCATCGCTCCCTATGCGATCCATGCACAGGAAACGACCTCCATCATCCGCGGCAATGTCACCCAGAACGGCGCTCCGGTCGCGGGCGCGACGGTCGTCGCGACCGACACCCGCACGGGCACACGCTCCTCAACCACCACCGACTCGGCCGGCTCGTTCAACTTCTCGGGCCTGACCACCGGCGGGCCCTACTCGGTCGAAGTTACCAGCCCGGCCGGCAATCAGACGGTTACCGACATCTATACGGTCGTTCAGCAGCCTTTCGATCTGCCGATCGATCTGGCCAGGGGCGACGACACCAGCGCCATCGTGGTCACCGCCACCTCGATCCGGGGCGCGGGCGTCAAGTCCGACGGCCCGCAGACGGTTCTCGGCAGTCGGGAAATCGCGCAAGTCGCCTCTGTCAATCGCGACATTCGCGACGTGCAGCGCCGCGATCCCTTCGCCAACCTCGACCTGTCGAACAGCGGCGACCGCGGCGGCGCTGTGAGCTTCGCGGGCGTCAACCCGCGCTTCAACCGCTTCACTATCAACGGCGTGACCGTGGGTGACACCTTCGGCCTCAACCAGGACGCCAGCCCCAATATCCGCGGCCCGGTTCCGCTCGACGCGCTGGCGCAGGTTTCGACCTCGATCGCGCCCTACGACTTCCGCCAGTCGGGCTTCCAGGGCGGGGCCATCGACACCGTGCTGAAATCGGGCGCCAACGATTTCGCCGGCACCGCGTTCTATTCGCAGAATACGGACGGGCTGAGCGGGGACCGGATCGGCGACGTCACCATCGCGACTCCCAAGTTCAAGTCGGAAACCTACGGTGCGACCATTTCCGGCCCGATCTTCAAGGACACCCTGTTCTTCATGATCTCGGGCGAGCGCAACACCGACCCGCGCCCGTTTTCCACCCAGCTGGCGTCCTTTAGCAATCCGGCCCTGGTCAACCAGGCAATCACCGACGTGACCGGGATAGCCAGCGGGAAGAGCCTGCAACCCGGCGAGATTCTCACGATCAACAATCGAAAAGACGAAAAGGTCGTCGGAAAGATCGACTGGAACTTGATGGACGGGCAGCGTCTGTCGTTGTCCTATATCAACTCCTTCAACGTTCAGACCAGCCCGAATAACACCTCCACCTCGTCATCCGCCCCGCGCTACGGGCTCAGTTCCAACGCCTATTCGCTGAGCGAACTGCTGCGCGCGGGCATCATCCAGCTCAACTCGGACTGGACCGACGCGCTCTCCACCGAAGCGCGGCTCATCTACCGCTGGACGCGCCGCGGGCAGGAGCCCCTGCTGGGCCGTCCGCACGGTCAGTTCGCGGTTTGCTCGGATGGCGCTTCGGCGGGTTCGGCAACCGGCTGTTCGACGGGCATTCCCACCATCACCTTCGGACCGGACAACTTCCGCCAGACCAACCAGCTTTTCTACGACACCTGGGCGGGATCGCTGCTGGGTCGTTACAAGGCGGGCGATCACCAGATTTCGGCGCTCTTCGAAGTGACCCGCAACCGCACGTTCAACAACTTCGTGCCCAATAGCCTGGGTTCGTGGTATTTCGACTCGCTCGACGATTTCCGCAACAACAGGGCCAATTCGCTGTCCTATGCCGCCGTGATCGGGGGCGATCCCTCGCGTGCCGCCGCGGACTTCAACTACGCGGCCTACACCGTCGGGATGCAGGACGTCTGGTCGCTCACCGACACCTTCACGCTGACCTACGGCGCGCGCTACACCATGTACGACATGGACACCTATCCGGTGCTCAACCCGTTCTTCGCGCAGCGTTACGGCTTCACCAACCTCAAGACCTACAAGGGTCTGGACCAGATCGAGCCGCGCATCAGCTTCAAGTGGTCGCCCGATGCCTCGCCGCTCCGGCTGCGCGGCGGCGTGGGCGTCTTCGGTGGCGGCTCGCCGGACATCTATCTGTCGAACAGCTTCTCCAACACCGTGACCACCAACACCTTGTCGATCACGCGCGACGCGAGCTGCAACACGCCCGGGACGCTTTGCGACTTGGCCCTGAACAACGTCACCGGCCAGATCCCGGCGGCGCTCGCCACGGCGGCTTCGAGCCCGACTTTGAACCCCAACCTGCCGCAAACCAACACTGGCGCGATCGACCCTGGGTTCCATCTCCCCCGCTCGCTCAAGGCCACGCTCTCCGCCGACTACGATTTCTGGGGGATCAATTTTGGGGCAGACTATTATTACGGAGAGACCATTGACGGGGTCGGTTTCACCGATCTGCGCTCCGTGCGGGTAGGTAATTTGCCCGACGGCCGGCCGCGGTATCAAAACACATATTTCGAACCGATTGTGAATGGTGTTCCGAATAGCTCCTACAACAACTACGACATCCTGGTCTACAACACCAAGGGCGGCCGCTCGCACATCGGCGTCGTGCGCTTCCAGAAGGACTTCGACTGGGGCCTCTCGTTCGGCGGCAGCTACACGCTGCAGGATGTGCGCGACATGAGCAACGCGACTTCGTCGACCATCAATTCCAACTACCGCAATCAGGCGTTCCTCGATCCGAACTTCCCTGCCTACGGAACCTCGAGCGATCAGATCAAGTGGGCGTTCAAATACAATTTGACCTATGACCATGCGTTCTTCGGAGACTACCGGACGGTGTTCGCGCTGTTCGGCGAGACCCGGGCGGGCCGTCCGTACAGCTACACGATGCTCGACAACACGTTCAACCGTCAGGACGTGTTCGGGACCCCGCTGGGCGGCAGCGGCGCACCGACGCAACTCATCTATGTGCCCAGCGGGCCGACCGACCCGCTGGTGCAATACGGAGATGCGACGACCGCCACGGCGCTGGACAGCTTCATCAACGGCACCGAGCTGGCGAGATATCGTGGACAGATCGCGCCCAAGAACATCGCCCGCAGCCGCGCCTTCACCCGGATCGACCTGCATCTCGAACAGGAGCTGCCGACCTTCGTCGGGACTTCTCGCGTGAGCCTGTTCGCCGACATCAACAATCTGCCGAATCTCATCAACAAGAATTGGGGAGGCCTCCGCCAGCTCGGATTCCCGCCCGCGGCGGCGCTGGTCAATGTGCAGTGTGTTACTTCGGCAGGTGCGGTGGTCCCCACCGGAACGCCTGTCGGGTCCGCCGCCAATCCGGCCAACGGCTGCGTGAAGTATCAATACTCGGGCTTCCGCGCCCCGAACGACAGCTCGCTCAACGTAACCCAGTCGCTCTACGCGATCCGTCTGGGCATACGCTTCACTTTCTGATCGCAATGCCAATCACAAACCGAACGGCGGTCGCGCGAGCGGCCGCCGTTTTCGTTTGCGACCCCCTTACATCCCGAACCTGACGCCCAGCCAAACCGTCCGCGGCGCGCCCAGGTCGATCGCTCCGCCCTGGTTTTGCGTGACAATCTCCGCGTCGGTCAGGTTCTCGGCGCGCAGCACCAGCGCCGCGCGGCGGCCCAGCGGCGCCTCGGCATAGCCGTCGAGCGTGGTTACGGCCGGCAGGAGGGCGGTTCCGAGGTCGTCCTCGAACTGCGCGCCGACGTGACGGGCGGTCAGCGAAAACAGCCAGTCGCTTCGCGGCCGCCAGCTCACCGTGCCGCTCGCCGACCAGCGCGGCGTCTGCGCCGGACGCCGGCCCTCGAGCGCCGCCGCCTCGGCCCCGCCCCGCATCACCGCGTCGGTCCAGGCGAGCGAACCGGTGAAGCGCAGCGCGCCGAGCCGTGCCCGCGCCGCCGCCTCGATCCCCCGCGCCTCGATCGCCGCGATGTTGCGGCGCTGGCGCAGGTTCGGGCCGATGGTGACATTGGCGATCGCGTCGCGCACCCGGTTGTCGAACGCGGTGACGGCGAGCGAGAGCGCCTCGCCCGCGCGCCAGTCGGCGCCGATCTCGTAGCCTTCGAGCCGCTCGTTGCGCAGCGCGGCATTGGCGCGGGTGGTCACCGGAAAGATCACGAAGGCGCGATAGAGCTCGTTGAGCGTGGGCAGGCGCAAGCCGCTATAGGCGGCCGCGCGCAAGGCGAGGCCGCCGTCGAGGCGCAGCAGCGCGCCGCCGCGGAAGGACGCGGACCAATCGGCTCGGTCGGGAAAGTCCGCGCGGGCGATGGCGACGCCCGCCGGGCTGCGGGCCTCCGTGAAGCCCTCGCGGATGGTGGTGCGGTCGGCCCGCGCCCCGGCGGTGAGCGTCAGCGCGCCCAGCGTCCAGTCGTCCTCGGCGAACAGGCCCAGATCGGTGTTGGCCCCGCCCGCCAGGCGCCGCTCGGTGACGCGGCCGGTCACGGTGCTTATCGCGTCCTCCTGGAGCGTGCCGAGCGCCTTGCGGTAATCGGCGCCCAGCCGCGGCACGTGGCCGCCGCCCACGGGCGGCCGCAGCTCGAATTTGCCGCCGAGCCCGGTCGCGGGAGTCTCGCGCTGATCGAGCGCGGGCACGAAGCGCGTCGAGCTGACGACGACATTGCTGAAATCGCGCCTCTGCACATAGGCCAGGGCATCGAACCGCCAGCGGCCCTGGCCGATCAGGCGCAAGCTGGCGTCCTCGCCCTCGGTCGCGTTCTCCGCGCCGGCGAAGCGAAGCACGCGGCGGTCGCGAAAGGCGAGCAGCCGCGCCTGAAGCTCCACCGCCTCTCCCAGCGGAGCCACGCCGCGCAGCTGCATCGACCAGCTTTCGTGGCGCGCCGGCACGCTCGCCGCCACCCGCTGGCTCTCGGGCGTGGTCCAGAACCCGCCTCCGCGGTCCCAGCGCCCCGAGAGCGTCGCGAAGCCCGCACCGAGCGATGGCGCGAGTGTCGCCGAGAGCTCGGTTTCGGCCCGGTCGTTGACCAGCGCCGATCCGCTCAGGGGGCCGAAATCGCCGGCCGGCGCGCTGGCAAGCTCGATCGTCCCCGCCAGCGCCCCCGCGCCGAACGGGCCGGAGCCGCCGCCCCGCGTAACCCGCGCGCTCGCCAGCCGCTCGGGTGCGAGCGCGCTCAAGGGAACCTGGCCGAAGAAGGGATCGACCATCGGCACCCCGTCGAGCAGCACCAGCGCGCGGCTCGCGGCGTTGCCGCCGAGCGCGCGCAGCGTCACCCCCTGCGCGGTGGGGTTGGCGGACCGGCTGTCGGAGCGGCGAAACTGCTGAAAACCGGCGACCGTGCCGAGCGCGTCCTCGAGCCGCCCCGAGCCGGTGGCGAGCAGCGCCTCGCGCTCGAGCGTGATCGTGCCATAGGCGGGACTGCCGGGCGTGTCCGGGAGCGCGCGCCCGGTCACCACGATCGCCTCGGCCCCCTCGTCGCCCGTCTCGGGCTCCTGGGCGGTCAGAGGCGCGCCCAGCGCGGCGAAGGCGAGCAAGGCGGCCCTTGAGTCGATCCGGGAAATGTGCGCTCTCCTCTCCCTGCCCCGGTTCCGAAGCGCGGAAAGGCTGGCTGGGGCGGCAGGATTCGAGATCAACAGCCAACTCATTGATTAGCAAGAATCTAAACGCCTTCAATCAGTTGCGATACCGACAAAAAGACCAACATCCTAGCGGCATGTTCTGGCATGCCTTGACCCGGTAGCGCCAAATCGCGCCATGCTTCCGAGGGGAATCGCCACGGAATCTTGTCATCGATGAGACCGGCCATCTCTGCCTTGCCGGATTTGCGCGCCGTCTCACCTTGGTTCGGCAACTCGGTTGGCTGTTCGCTGGCCGCAAGCTTCGGACCGGGCCAGAAGCGGATATACTCTGCGGCGCGGCGGCGCAGCTCGGCTATGACCAACACCGCCATTTTAGGCTGACCGTCATAGCTCGCTGCGGTGCGTTCGATCGTGTCCCTGAGCGTTCCGGAGTCCGCGTCCGACATTTCGCGCAGCATTTAATTGGTCTCGTTGCGCGCCCAATATTCGGGGAAGTCAGCTCGAAACCGCCATTCAGGCAGATCAGGCCGCGATAAACTCCAGGTCGAGCGCTTCCGCGACCGCCCGATGACGAATCTTGCCGCTCGATACGTTCAGTCCGTTCGTCAGGTATTGATCGGCCGCCATCGTTGCGTCTCCTCCCATCTGCGCGAGCTTGAGCACGAACGGCAGCGTCGCGTTGTTGAGCGCGAAGGTCGAGGTGCGCGCAACCGCGCCGGGCATGTTGGCAACGCAATAATGGATAACGCCGTCAATCTCGAACACAGGATCGTCATGCGTGGTCGGCCGCGAGGTTTCGAAGCAGCCGCCCTGATCGATCGCGATATCGACCAGCACGCTGCCGCGCTTCATGGTCTTGAGCATCTCTCGTGTGACAAGCTTGGGCGCGGCGGCGCCCGGGATCAGCACCGCGCCGATCACGAGGCTCGCGCTTTTCACCGCTGCCGCGATCGCCGCCTTCGAAGCATAGGCGGTCTTGATCTGGCTCGAAAAGAACATGTCGAGCTCTGCCAGCCGATCATTGTTGATGTCGTAGATTGTCACGTCGGCGCGCATCCCGACCGCCATCTGCGCGGCGTTGACGCCCGATATGCCGCCCCCGAGGATCGCCACCTTGGCGGGCGCGACGCCGGGGACGCCGCCGAGCAGCACGCCGCGCCCGCCCTGCTCCTTTTCGAGATAATGCGCACCGACTTGGACCGACATCCGGCCGGCGACTTCGGACATCGGTTTGAGAAGAGGCAGCCCCCCCTTGGGCGCCGTGACCGTCTCATAAGCGATGCAGGTCGCGCCCGACCGCATCAGTCCCTCAGCCTGCGGCTTGTCGGCGGCGAGATGAAGATAGGTGAACAGCAGGTGCCGCGCCTCGAGCATCGCGATCTCGCTTTGCTGCGGCTCCTTGACCTTGACGATCATGTCAGCGCCCGAGAATACATTGGCGGCGGTGGCGACGATCCGCGCCCCGGCATCGACATAGTCCTGATCGTCGAAGTCGATGCCGCAGCCCGCCTTGGTCTCGACAATCACCTCGTGGCCGACGGCGGTGAGCTCAGCGACCGACGGGGGCGTCAGTCCGACACGGTACTCATGGTTCTTGATTTCCTTGGGAACTCCGACGCGCATCGTGTCTCTCCTCCTCTTGGGTGCGCGACATGTACCTCCGTGAGCTGGCGATAATCCCTGCAAAGATGAGCGATTAGGCAATCGCTCGCACATAGTTTTGCTGGAAACGTTCGATTATTCACGTAATGTATGTGGAATGGACAGAATTGACCTTTCCATCTTGAGGAGCCTCGCAACCGACGGGCGCATATCCGTGAGCCGGATCGCCGAGCAGGTCGCGCTTTCGCAATCGGCTTGCACTCGGCGCATCCAAGCGCTGGAAGCGCGGGGGCTGGTGCGTGGCTATGGCGCGAGGCTCGATTACCAGCAGCTTGGCTTTCGCGTCACCGCTTTGGTGGACATCACGCTCAACACCCAGGTAGAAGAGCACCTAACGCACTTCGAAGCTGCAGTCTCGAAGATTGATGGAATAATCGAATGCGCGCTCGTCTCCGGGACCCAAGATTATCGACTCAAGATTGTTTGTCGCGACCTGGACCACTACGAACGGCTACATCGCGAGAGCCTAGGCCGCCTGCCGGGCCTTCATTCCATTAACAGCAGTTTCGTTCTGCGCTCAATCGAGACACGCGGGGAGACCGATGCCTTATTTAGCCAATATTGAGATCGAGGAAAGCGTAAAAGATCATCCTTGTAGCTAGACGCCCATTTGATCGAAGTCGCGCGGCGAGCACCTTTTTGGAGCAACTGGCTCCAGCAGATGAATCGATCGTCGATCGCCCAAAGAGAATAACAGTTTTCGGCACGTCATGCCAAACGCAATTCATCGCGGATTACAAGGATGATCACGCTGATCACTTGCCGATCATCGACCCGAGGCATCCCGTGTGATAGCGGAAGTACTGCTCAATTCTACGCATCTCCGGTTCCTATAATCAGATCAAACACTTGATGCAGCACCTTCTCGCGCCGCCGTTGAAACAACCGCGCGCCTCCTCCGCAAGCGATTCAGCGGGTCGTAGCCTAGTTCTCAGTCCCCCAACTTAGCTCGAAACGCAATCCAACCGCCAGAGCGTTGCTGATGCTTGGATCGGTGCCGGGATTCAGGACATATTGGACGTCGGGTTGTAACGCAAAATACTCGGTGAGCTGAATCCGGTAGGTGATACCAAATCTCGTGAGCGGAGACTCATGGGGGATTCCCAAGCGGACTGAAGTTCGATTCAATGGTCGCGAACCGAA
>JAIETR010000058.1 GCA_019745075.1 Qipengyuania sp. | reverse complement strand
CCAACCGCAACTCGGTGTCCATCAGGCCCATAATGAGCGCGGGCCTAGCAGTTCAGAAATCGCAGGCCAACCGCAACGCAACGCTGCCGCTGCCGGGGACGACATGGGGCCTAGCAGTTCAGAAATCGCAGGCCAACCGCAACAGAACAACAGCCGCTTGATCGACCAGGAGGGGCCTAGCAGTTCAGAAATCGCAGGCCAACCGCAACGACCCGTCGCGCTTGGCGTTGGCCGTCATGAGAAAGGGATGTGCTGCCACACGGGCGGCCCGGCTCCGCGTCTTGCCGCTCGCGCTGGTGTGGCCGGCGACTGCGCGCTAGACGCGCTATTTGACCAGCTCGACTTCCTCGAAGGCCAGTTCCACCGGGGTCGCGCGGCCAAAGATAGAGACCGACACCTTGACGCGCTGCTTGTCGAAATCGAGCTCTTCCACGATACCGTTGAAGCTGGCGAAGGGGCCGGCGTTGACCTTGACCTGATCGCCGATCTCGTAATCGACGCTGACCTGCTTCTTGGGCGCGGCCTTCGCCTCTTCCATCCCCCCAAAATAGCGCGCGGCCTCCTTTTCGGAGATCGCCTGCGGCTTGCTGTTGGTGCCCAGGAAGCCGGTCACCTTGGGGGTGTTCTTGACCAGGTGATAGACGTCGTCGGTCAGGTTGAGCTTGGCGAGGACGTAGCCGGGCATGAACTTGCGCTCGACCTGGACCTTCTTGCCGCGCTTGACCTCGGTGACGGTCTCGGTCGGAACCTCGACCTGCTCGACCCCGTCGGAGAGGCCGAGGCGCTCGGCCTCGGAGAGGATCGAATCGCGGACCTTGTTCTCGAAGCCCGAATAGGCGTGGATGATGTACCAGCGTGCCATGATTTTCCTGTTGCCTCGGCCCTTGTTGGCTGTGTTCGGTTGAAGCGCGCGCTTAGGCCAGCGTCAGCAGCCAGCCGACGATCCCGCCGAAGATCGAATCCACGCCGAGGAAGAAGAGCGACAGGATCAGCATCATGATGAACACGAAGATGGCGGTCTTCACCGTCTCCTCGCGGGTCGGCCAGACGATCTTGCGGCCCTCGGCGCGGACCTGATTGAGGAACTCGGCGGGGGAGGGCTTGCGCTTGGTGTTGTCGGCCATGACGGCGGCGGTCCTTCGGTTTTAGACGAGCGCCAGTAACGCCCGAACTGTGCTTTTCCTCTTCCGGGAATGGGTTTGCCGCCGCCCCGGTTCAAGTCGGGAGCGGCGCAGCCAAGGATTCCGATGTCGGAAAGCAGCGGCTCCTTAGGCTGCGGGCGCGCCCTTTGCAAGCCAGCGCGAGCCGCCGCGGCTCCAGATCAGCGCCAGCAGCGCCACCGAGGCGAGCGGCATGGGGTTGATGCCGATCAGGAGCGCCGCCGCGCGGGTGGCGTAAGGCGCGAGCCAGAGCGCCACCAGACCGAGCTTCTCGTAGTCGCGGAAACCCCTGGCGAGCCCCTGTTCGACCAACCACAGCGTCGGCACGATCAGGAACGGCAGATCGTAGTTGAACAGATAGGGCGAGGCCAGCGCGGTTGCCGCGAGCACCGCCGCGCCGCTCGCCCGCGCATCGCCGCCGAAGCGCCGCCAGGAAAGCATCGCCACCGCGATCGTCGCCAGCCCCAGCACCCCCGCGACCGCCAGCCCGACGCCGTTTCCCGCATAAAGCCGCAGCGGCGCATAGACCGAGCACATCCGCAGCAGGAAATCATAGTCCGCCTCGCGCATCAGCCTGGCGCTGGCGCCCCAACTGCTGGCGTAGGCGGGCAGGATCGCCGGGCCGAAGACGAGCGCGCTGAGGGCGAGCAGCAGCAACACCGTTGCCCCGGCGGTCAGGAAGCTGCGCCAGCGGCCCCCTGCGCCGAGCCAGAACGGCATCAGCAGGGCGAGATGCGGCTTGACGATCAGTGCGCCCACCGCAGCCCCTGCGGCCAGCGGATTGCGGTCGAGGCGGGTGGCGGCGAAAACCAGCAGCGCGCCGGTCAGCAAGCCGGTCTGCGCATGCGTCGCCCCGATCAGCGCGCCAGGGTAAGCGAGCACGAGCGGCCACAGCCGCGGGAAGGCGCGCACCGAGGCCACGGCCCACAGTGCGTAGGTCGCCAGCACCCACAGCGGCCAGGCGGCGGAAAATGACAGCAGGCCGAGCGGCGCGGCCGCGAACAGGAACGGCGGCGGATTGACGAAGGCGAACCAGCCTTTCGAGCCGGTATCGGTCTGAACCCGCTCCTGCACCGCGAGATCGTAGGCGGCGGCGGGATCGCCCGCGGCGGTGACCTGCCCCGCCCCCCAGAAGGCGAGGAAATCGCTGCCCGTGGGCGACATCGCCTCCCGGTATGCGAAACCCAGGATCATCAGCCCGGCCAGCCCGACCAGCAGCGCACCCGGCCGCCATGCAGCCAGTCGGCGCGTCTCACCCAGCGATCCCACAGCCCCATGACGACCGCCTAGTCGCGCCGTGCGAACCGCGCCAGCGCCCGGCGGCGCCACGATGGGGAGAAATGGCCTGAAAAGATGGCAGGGGTGACAGGATTCGAACCCGTGGCCCTCGGTTTTGGAGACCGATGCTCTACCAGCTGAGCTACACCCCTGCAGCAGGCCGCGCCCCCTACTAGGAGGGTGGGGCTTTGGCAAGGCGGTGTTGGCCCTGGGTGTCTCGACTACGCTCGACACGAACGGCTATCGTTCCAGAGGTTCCGTTCGTGTCGAGCGTAGTCGAGACACGTGACCTCCACACTGGTACAATCGTCGAAGATGCACGCCCCCGTCCGCCAACCCGAGCCGATTCCGAGCGAGCTGCTGCTGCTCGCCTATCGCAGCGGCATCTTCCCGATGGCCGATCACCGCGACGATGCCGAGGTCTATTGGGTCGAGCCGCAGGAGCGGGCGATCATTCCGCTCGATGGCTTCCGGCTCTCGAAAAGCCTCGCCAAAGTCCTGCGGCGCGACCGCTTCCGGGTCAGCTGCGACGAGGCCTTCGCCGCCGTGATCGCTGCCTGCGCCGCGCCGCGCGAGGAGCATGCGGAAAGCTGGATCAGCCGGCGGATCGAGGCCAGCTATCTGACGCTCCATGCCCTGGGGCACGCGCATTCGATCGAGTGCTGGTTGCCCGGCGAGGATGGCGGCGAGGTGCTGGCGGGAGGGCTCTACGGGGTCGCCTTCGACCGGGTGTTCTGCGGCGAGAGCATGTTCAGCCGCGCCGACGACGCCAGCAAGGTGGCGCTCGCGTGGCTGGTGGCGGGGCTGCGCCGCGCCGGCTTCGAACTGCTCGACTGCCAGTTCATGACCCGCCACCTGGCCTCGCTCGGCGCGGTGCCGATCACGCAGAAGGCCTATCTGCGGCGGCTCGAGGCCGCGCGCGGCGCCCCGGCCCGCACCCTGCCTCAGGCGGTGATATCGTTCGCGGCCTCGGGCGAAGGGGCGGGCGAAGGGGAAGGCGAAGCCGTAGGCGCCGGCCTCGGCCTCGGTGCCGGGGCGGACGCGGCGGGCGTGTCGGCTGGAGCTGCCTCTTCTCCCGGGAAGCGCATCGCGCAGTCCTTGACCCAGACATCGTAGATCGGGTGCTCGACCACGTTGAGGCTGGGCGATTCGCGGAACAGCCAGCCCGAAAACACCTTGGCGAACCCCTGCCCCCCACGCGCCTGCTGGATGAAGACCTGCAGGAAGGCGCCGGTCTCCTGCGGCATCTCCCACGGCGCGGTGCGCTCGCAGGCCTTGAGCGCGACGACGACGTCGCCGAAGCGGCGGGTCTCGCCGGGCTTGAGCGTCAGATCCTGGGCGATGTTGTTGCGCTTGTTGAGCAGGCCGATGGTCGCGACGCGGTCCTTCATCGGCGTGCCGATGCTCGCCCCGACCGGCGCGGCGGGAGGCGCGGCGACCGGGCGGCGGAATTCCTCGGGGACCTCGGTTTCGACCGGCCTCGGCAGCGGCGGCGCCTCCGAGCAGGCGGCGAGCGCAACCGGTGCGAACGCGATGTAGACGCGATGCATCGGGCCCCTAGGCGTCCGGCGACCAGGCTTCGTAATCGCCGGTGGCGGCGGCGCGCCGGCCGCCCCGCTCTAGCGCGCCCGCCGGACGATAGGCGGCCGCGGTGCCGGTGGGGTTGGGCGTGTAGTCCGCTTCCCAGATGCGCGGCGGCGGCAGATTGCTCTCGGGCACGCCGTCGAAGGCGCCGTGGAGCCAGCCGTGCCATTCGGCGGGCACGCGGCTCGCATCGTTGGCGCCCCGGTAGATCACCCAGCGCCGCTCGCGGCCATCCGCGAGCTTCTTCTTGCTGCGGTAGTAGGCGTTGCCCTGACCGTCGGTGCCGACCTTCTCGCCGTGGCGCCAGCTCCACAGGGACGTGCCGATGGTCGCCCCGTCCCACCAGGTGAAAATCTTGCCCAGAACCTTGGTCGCCATGCTCATCGCCGGCGCGCCTAGCCGATCGCGATGGGCAGGGAAAGCATCCTCGCCGTCACCACGCTACCACGTCGCCGGGCTTGATGCCCAGTTCGGCCGACCGTCCGGCGACGAGCTCGAGGACATTGATCACCGGACCGGCGGAAGGCAGCGATTCGGTCGAATAGGGCTCGCCGTGGACGATGTTGAGAACCCGCCGGTCGGGCCCGATATAGACGATGTCGAGCGGGATGACGGTGTTCTTCATCCAGAAGCTGCGGACTTGCGGCGGGCTGTTGGGGAAGATCATCCCTTCGTCCGGCCCCATCGCGGTGCGGAACATCAGGCCCTTCTGCTGCGCGGCCGGCGTCGCCGCCACCTCCACCTGGAAGCGGTGGGTCGCGGTCGCGGTGGTCACCGTCAGAGGGACCACCGCGAGCCCGGATTCGCGGTGGCGGGCAGGTGTCCCCGCGTCCGCAGCCGGAGTCGCCTCGGCGGCGGGCTGGGGCGAACAGGCGGCGAGCAGCACCACCAGGCAGACGGTCGGGGCCAGCTTCATGCGGTGCGATCCTCTTCCTCGCGCGCCTCGGCGATCCAGTCCTCCAGCTCGCCGGGCGAGGCTGCGGCGAGAACATGGCGCGCGTGCGCCGAATCATGGCCCGCGCGCAGCAGGGCGGCAAGCTGCTTCTGGTAGCCCCCGCGGTCGGTGGCACCCAGCGGCGCGCGGGCGAATGGGCCCAGGCGGCGGCGCCGGGCATAGGCCGCGGCGGCCTCGCGGCGCCCCGCCTCGCCCGGAGCGATCTCCTCGCGCAGAGGCTCCGCGATCCCGTCGGCGCGCAGCGCGTCGCTCACCCGCCTCGCTCCATATCCGCGGCGCAGCAGCCCACCCGCCCTGGCGCGCGCATAGCCCTCGTCGTCGACGAAACCACTCGCGACGAAGCGCGCCACCAGCGCCGCCACATCGGGAGGCGGCGCCCCCTGGTCCTGCCCCACGTGGCCGCGCTCGCGCAGCTTGCGCCCGCAGTAGGCGGCGAGCCGCGCCGCCGAGGTCGCGAACCGGGCGACATAGGCGAGCGCCAGCTCCTCCAGCCGCGCGGCGTCGAGCGGACGAGGGGGACGGCGTGGCTGTCGGGGTGGGCGCTGCATCGCGGGATTATGACGATTCCATTGCCATATTGGTGCCACAGTCCTTATCAAAGGGAAACGCTTGCCGGCCCGCGGCGGTTTGCGGGCAGCGCAGGGGGAAGTGGGAGCCGCCTGCATCCACTTGAAACAAGACGGGTAACACCTTGCCTATGACCGACGCCGCCTTGACGCCGACGCCGAACGACTGCCCGCTGCCGCGGCGCCGATCGGACTTCGCAACGCTCAACGAAGCGATCGATTATGCCGCGCGCAGCGCAAAGGGCCTCAATTTTCACGACATGCGCGGCACCCTGGAACGCGCCTATCCTTTCGCCGAGATGCGCGCCGACGCGATGGCGATGGCTTATCGCCTGGTCGCCGCGGGCATCGCCAAGGACGACCGCGTCGCGCTGGTGGCGCAGACCGGCCCCGAATTCGCCGCGCTGTTCTGCGCCTGCGTCTACGCCGGCGCCTGGCCGGTGCCGCTGCCGCTGCCGACCACCTTCGGCGGCAGGGAGAATTACATCGAACAGCTGGGCGTCCAGCTGGAAAGCTGCGATCCCAAGCTGCTGCTCTATCCCGCCGAGATCGCCGACATGGGCGCGGCGGCGGCGACCAGGCAGGGTTGCGCGGGCGAAAGCTGGGAGGATTTCGGCGCACGCGAGGCACCCGAAGCCGCGCTGCCGACGGCCGCGCCCGAGGACATCTGCTACCTCCAGTATTCGAGCGGCTCGACGCGCTTCCCCACGGGCGTCGCCGTGACCCACGAAGCGCTGCTCCACAACCTCTACGGCCACGCGGCGGGAGTGGAGCTGGGCACCAACGACCGGGTGGTGAGCTGGCTGCCGTGGTATCACGACATGGGCCTGGTCGGCTGCTTCCTGTCGCCGATCGCCAACCAGGTCAGCTGCGACTATCTGCGCACCGAGCACTTCGCCCGCCGCCCGCTCGCCTGGCTCGATCTCGTCAGCCGCAATTCCGGCAACACGCTCAGCTATTCGCCCACCTTCGGCTACGACATCTGCGCGCGGCGCATTTCCAGCCAGAGCCATGTCTCGGAGCGTTTCGACCTGTCGCGCTGGCGCACCGCCGGCAATGGCGCGGACATGATTCGGCCCGATGTGATGCAGTGCTTCGTCAACGCCTTCGCGCCGGCGGGCTTCAAGGCGAGCGCCTTCACCCCCTCCTATGGCCTCGCCGAGGCGACGCTCGCCGTGACGGTGATGCCGCCCGGCGAGGGCATCCGGGTGGAGCTGGTCGAGGAGGAGCGCCTTTCGGGCCGTCCGCGCGACCTCGAACGGCCGGCCCGCTACCGCGCCATCGTCAACTGCGGCAAGGCGCTGCCGGGGATGGAGATCGAGATTCGCGGCGAGAGAGGCCAGGCCAAGGGCGACCACCAGATCGGCAAGGTGTGGTGCCGCGGCAAGAGCGTCATGCACTCCTATTTCCGCAACGAGGGGGCGACCCGCGACTGCCTGGTCGATGGCTGGCTCGACACCGGCGACATGGGCTACATGGCGAATGATTATCTGTTCATCGTCGGGCGGGCGAAGGACATGATCGTCATCAACGGCAAGAACCACTGGCCGCAGGACATCGAATGGGCGGTGGAGCAGCTTCCCGGCTTCAACCACGGAGACATCGCGGCCTTCGCGGTCGAAATGGCCAATGGCGAGGAAGCGCCCGCGGTGCTGGTCCACTGCCGCGTTTCCGATCCCGACGAGCGTATCAAGCTGCGCGACCAGATCGCCGACAAGGTGCGCAGCGTCACCGGAATGGCCTGCGTCGTCGAGCTGGTCCCGCCGCGCACCCTGCCGCGCACCAGCTCGGGCAAGCTCAGCCGCGCGAAGGCCAAGCGGCTCTATCTCGCAGGCGAGATCGAGCCCATCAAGCTGATGGAAGCTGCTTGAGCATCCTTCGCGGGCATGGCGCCGCATCCCTCGGCAGACATTTTCCAGGTGTGCCAAGGGTCAGGAGAGTCCGGCCTGTTTAGAGCCAGATGACACCAGGTTGCACCGCCGTGATTGCTCGGAGCGGCTCTGTGGCGAGGCGCGGCGCCCTTCGGCTGGCTGCTTGCAGCAGCCGCTCGGGATAGACTGGCCCCTTGGGCCAGCGGCGGGCCGCTTTTGGCCCAGCGCCGCGTTGCTCGTCGGTCACTATGCCTCAGCATGGCTCCCTCCTCGCGCCTTGCGCTGAGCCAAAATCGACTCCGTCACGGCGGTGCTACCTGGCGTCATCTGGCTCTAGCCGCGGTGCGGACGTGGAACTCGACCACGATGCCCGTCGGCTGCCAGGTGATGCTGGGCAGTTTGCCCGCCGCCGCGCCGAGACGGCGGATCAGCTGGAAGCCTCCGTGGCCCGACTGGACCGGGGCCACCTCCACGCTGCAATCCTCTTCCCAGCGCAAGGTCAGGGCTTTGCCTTCGGTGCTGCCCGATAACCGCACACTGCCGCGTTCGTCCCTCAAGGCGCCGTGCTTGAGGGCATTGGTCTGGAGCTCGCCGAGCAGCAAGGCGAGCTGCTGAACCGATTCGTCGGGAATGGCCACCTCGGGAATATCGGCCGCCTCCACCCGCTCGCCCGCGCCACTGGCATTCAATATCTCGGCCAGGGCGTGGGGTGCGGTGAGCGGGCGATCGTGGCGGATCGCAAGCAAGTCCTGCGCCTGCGCCAGCGAGATCAATTTCTCTTCCAGCTTGCCGGCGAGATCGCGCGCGCTCTCGGTATGGCGAGCCAGAAGCCTGGTGACGGCATTGACCACCGCGAGCTGGTTCTTGATCCGATGGCGGAGTTCGCGGGCGACGTCGCCGGCCAATCCGGCTTGCGCCTCGGCGTGTTGCCAACGCTGGCGGTCCAGGCGCGCCGCTTCCCGCCGCGCCGTGAGGTCGGTGGATAGCGCCAGGAGATGCGTGATCTCGCCTCCATCGCCCCACACGGGCGAAACCGTCACCTCCCACAGCCACTCGCGGCCCGCATCGTCTTGCGTCGCGCCATCGAACCGGGCGCTGGTCCCGTCCGCCGCCGCCAGGACCGCGGCATCGAGCGCGGCGCGCTCGCTTTCCGGCCAGAAATCGCGCCACGGCTTGCCAATCGCCTCGCCGGTGTCGGCGAGTCCGAGCGCGTTCCTGGCGCTGGCGCCGACATATTCGAGCGCCCCGCCGCGATCGAGCAGCTCGATGCGGTCGCGCGAGTGCGTGAGGATGGCATCGAGCACATCCCCCGCTTCGGTACGATAGCGGTCGAGGAATCCCGAATCCATGCGCGCCCCCCGCGACCGTCCGCGAGCAGGTCTATAGATTTTGGCTGCGGATGGAAATCGCATAGGATAGTCCGGTCGCGTCCGCGCGCGCTTGAAGATTGTGTCTTATCTACCTAATACAGGATCGATCCCGGATGGAGCCTTTACCCCTGCCATGACCGACAACCAGACCGCACCGGAGCGCGCACCCGCTGTCGCCACGGCGACCGCCACCGAACTCAACCTCGTCGCACCCGACCCGGTGCCGCAGGTCGCGCCGGAGCGGGCGTCCGGGCTCGTGCCCGTGGCGGACGAAGTGAAGTCGAAGCTCCAGACCAAGGTCGATGCGTTCATCGACGAGCTGGTGGCGCAGGACGCCAACTCGCCCGAGTTCGGCAAGAAGGTCGATCAGCTCACCAACATGGGCCGCAAGGAGATCGCGCAGGCAGCGGGAATGTCGAACCGTTTCCTCGACCGCCCGGTGCGCGCGATGGACAAGGACCAGGGTGTCGGCAACGATCTGGCCGAGCTGCGCCGGGTGGTCGAGGATCTCGACCCCGGCAAGCGCGGCAAGCTGTCTGGAACGCGCAAGATTCTCGGCATCATTCCCTTCGGCAACAAGCTCACCAATTACTTCCGCAGCTACCAGAGCGCGCAGACGCACATCCAGTCGATCCTCACCAATCTGTCGAGCGGCAAGGACGAGCTGCTGATGGACAATGCCGCGATCGACGTCGAGCGGCAGAAGCTGTGGGAGGCGATGGGCAATCTGGAGCAGATGGTCCACATCTCCAAGGCGCTCGACGAGAAGCTCGAGGACAAGGCCGCCGAGCTCGACGCGACCGATCCCGCCAAGGCGAAGGCGATCCGCGAAACCGCGCTGTTCTATGTTCGCCAGCGCACCCAGGACCTGCTGACGCAGATGGCGGTAAGCGTGCAGGGCTATCTCGCGCTCGATCTGGTCAAGAAGAACAATGTCGAGCTGGTGAAGGGCGTCGATCGCGCCAGCACCACCACCGTGGCCGCGCTGCGCACCGCGGTCACGGTGGCCGAGGCGATGACCAATCAGCGGCTGGTGCTGGGCCAGATCACCGCGCTCAACGACACCACCGCCGGGATCATCGATTCGACCGGCAAGCTGCTGCGCGAGCAGACCGCCAAGATTCACCAGCAGGCCGCCGCGAGCACCATCCCGCTCGAAACGCTCCAGCGCGCCTTCCAGAACATTTACGACACGATGGACGAGGTCGATCAGTTCAAGCTCAAGGCGCTTGACAGCATGAAGCAGACCGTCGGCCTGCTGAGCAGCGAGGTCGAGAAGTCGAAGGGCTATATCGCGCGCGCGGAAGGGCAGGCGCAAGCCTCGCGGCAGGTCGAGGAATCGAACTTGTTGACAGCGGAATAGCCCGGTGGCCGATCTCACCTCCGACAGCGATCGGCTGATCGGCGAGGGCCGCGCGCTGCTGCGCGACAACCGCGAGGGCGGGCGGCATCGGCGCACGCCTTCGATCGGCGAGGGTTCGCGGCGGCTCAAGAAGTCCAACCTCAAGGCACGCATCCGCAACGCCATCATGACGGTGCTGGCCATATGGCTGGCTGGTGGGATCATCGGCGGGATAGTGGGCGGGATAGGGATTCTGGGCTTTACGGCGCTGATAGTCGCCTGCGTGGTCGCGGCGATGGTGCTGTCTCAATTTCCTCGCCTCAAGACTCCGACCCGCGCCGACATCGCGCGCGGCGGCGATGTCAGGCAACTGGTCGGCCGCACCGAGCTGTGGCTGGAGGCGCAGCGCCCGGCGCTCCCGCCGCCGGCCGTCAACCTGATCGACCAGCTCGGCGTCCAGCTCGACGGGCTGGGCCGTCAACTCGAAGGGCTCGATCAGAACCATCCCAGGGCGCGGGAGGTCCGCAGCCTGATCGGCGAGCAGCTCCCCGAGATGATCGACAGCTATCGCCGCATTCCGCCGCAGATGCGCGGCGAGCAGCGCGCCGGCTCGACTCCCGATCGGCAGCTCACGCAAAGCCTCGAGACGATCAGCGGCGAAATCGATTCCATCACCCGCCAGCTCGCGGAGGGCTCGCTGGACGATCTCGCGATCAAGCACCGCTTCCTCGACACCAAGTTCGGAAGCGGCATCGACGCCGCGCCGCTGCTCGCGCACAAACCCGAGGACAAGCCCTGATGCGCGTGCCCATTCCCCACGACCTGCCCAAGGACGAGGTGCGCCGCCGGCTCTCCTCGCGCAGCCACGAAATCGGCAACTTCATCCCCGGCGGCATGGCCCAAGTCACCACCGACTGGCCCGACGAGGATACGATGAACCTCGGTGTGCGGGCCATGGGCCAGGGCATCGGCGGGCGCGTGCTGATCGAAGAGCGCCAGGTCGTGTTCGAGGTCGACCTCCCCCCGGCGCTGGCGTTCGTCGAGCCGATGGTCGCCGGTGCGATCCGGCAGCAGGGCGCCAAGCTGCTCGAACACAAGTAGTTGACTTCGACCCTCTTGGATTTTGATCGGACGCGCCCGGATGGCATACGAGCCGAGCGTTCGGGGCGGAGTTCCAAATTCCCGGCCGCTTCGTGGACGGGCAAGAGTCGCAAAGGCCCGCCCGCGCGGCGTCGCAGCCGGACAGGAGACAGACGATGCCGCGAGGCGAAGGAACCGCGAAACGCATCCTGGTGGTCGAGGACAGCATGATCATCGCGCTCGACACCGAGGAGTGCCTGCTGAGTCTGGGGGCGGGAGCGGTGACGGTGCAGGCGACGGTCGCTGGCGCGCTCGCCGCGCTCGACAAGGAAGAGTTCGACCTCGCGCTGCTGGATTTCAATCTCGGCGGCGAATCGAGCGAGAGGGTGGCCGAAGAGCTGCGCGTCCGCGGCATCCCGTTCTGGCTCGCCACCGGCTATGGCGAATTGGCCGAGAAGGCCGATGACATCGGCGCCAGCGGCCTGCTGGTGAAGCCCTATGGGCGCGAGGATCTGGCGCGGATCATGCACGATTTCGCCACGCCGGGCGACGCCGCCCGCTAGAGCCTAAACGCCCGAGACGAGCAGTGTGCGCCCGGCGCGGGCGAAGTCGACCGCCTCCACATCCCGGGCGAGACCGCATTCGCCGGCCGAAATCTCCTCGCCATCGATGGCGACCGAGCCTTCGAGCGGCAAGGCGAGCAGCGCGCCGCCGTGCGCCGCGCGCATCGCGGCATCCGGAGTGCCGGCGCATTGCGAGAAGCGGAAGAACGGTCCATCGACCAGCGTCCGGCTGGTGGATCGCGGCACCGCCTGGCGGCAGGCCGCTGGACAGGGCTCGCCGCTGGCCACCGCCAGGCCCTCGTCGAGATGCAATTCGCGCGGGCGGCCGTAGTCGTACAGGCGATAGGTGATGTCGCTGTTCTGCTGAACTTCGACGAGGGTCAATCCCGGCCCGATCGCGTGCACGGTGCCGGCGGGCAGGTAGAAGAAATCGCCCGCCTTCACCGGATGCCATTCGAGCGCATCCTCGATCGAGCCGTCGAGCGCGGCGGCGCGCATTCCCTCGGGCGTGATCGGCTGCCTGAAGCCGATGCCCAGCGTCGCGCCGGGCTCGGCCTCGAGCACCAGCCAGCACTCCTCCTTGCCGCGCCCGCCCGGCGGGGCCTGGGAGTCGGAAGGGTGAACCTGAACCGAGAGCTTCTCGCTGGTGAAGAGATATTTGACCAGCACCTGCGAGAGCTCGGGCGGCGGCTCGAACCAGATTTCGCCGACCGGCTCACCGCCCGCATTCGCGAACGGCGCAGGCAGGTCGCGCCGGCCCCACACTTTCTCAACGGTCTTTGTCGCCAGTTTCATTGCTGCGTGGCTCCCGGGAGCTTGCCGACCGCCTGCGCGCCGCTGCGCGACGTCACCAGCACCTCGCCGCCATCGACCACCACGATCACGTCCTCCAGCCCGACAACCGATACCCGCGCGCCGTCGGTCTCGACCATCACGTTGCGGCAATCGGTGAGGTTCGCGGGGCCGATGGCGAGGTTCCCATCGCCGTCGTTCGGGCGCGCTGTCATCAGCGCGTCCCAATTGCCGATGTCGGACCAGCCCATCTCGGTCGAAACCACCGCCGCGCGGGCGGTGTTCTCCATCACGGCGTAGTCGACCGACTCGCCCGCGATGGCGGCGAAGGGCGCGGCGGCCGGGTGGACCTGCCAACCCTCGCGCTGCGCGCCCCGCCAGGCCTGCGCGACCTGCGCCGCCATGTCCGGGCGATAGGCCTCGATCTCGGCGAGGAAGGCGCCGGCGCGAAAAGCGAAAATGCCGCCGTTCCAGACATAACCGCCCTCGGCAAGAAAGCGCGCGGCGGTGGCGCGGTCGGGCTTCTCGACGAATTGCGCGACCTCGTTGCCGAGCGCGAGCGGCGCGCCCCTACGGATGTAGCCATAGCCGGTTTCCGGCCCCGTCGGCTCGATCCCGAAGGCGACCATGTAGTCCTTGGCCGCCAGCGCGGCGGCTTCCTCAACCCCGGCGAGGAAAGCGGCTTCGTCGGCGATATGATGGTCGCTGGGGCAGACCAGCATGATCGCATCTTGGGGAAGCGCGTGCGCCGCCAGGGCGATGGCCGGCGCGGTGTTCTTCGCCGTCGGCTCGACGATGAGCCGCGCTCCTTGCGCCGCGCCGGCCTGCTCCTCGATCAGCCCGCAATGCGCGCTGCCGGCGACGATCGTCGGCGGCGCGAAGCGCGCGGGATCGGAGGCGCGGTCGAGGCTCTGCTGGAACAGCGTCCGCTCGCCCAGAAGCGGGAGGAAAGGCTTGGGGCGGTGCTTGCGGCTGCGCGGCCACAGACGCGTGCCGCTGCCGCCGCAGAGGATCACAGGGTGAATTAGCTGCATGCGCTCCCTTAAGCGCGGGACGGCCAGTGGTTCCAGCGCTATCGCTGGAACCACTCCTGGCGCCAGCCATAGGTCGCCGGCACGGGATTGCCTTGGCTGTCGGTGGCGGGACGGAAGCGGAAGCGCTGCTCGGCGAGGCGGCAGACGAGGGCGTCGGCCTCGCGGTCGGGGCTGGGGCGCACGACGCGGCAATTGCTGGCGCGGCCATCGACACCGACCGTCATGTAGACCGTCACCGAAGTGCCGAAGCGCGCCTGGCGGCCTCCGGGCGGCACCGGAAAGTCGGAGGCGGAGGCGATGTCGCCCGCGATCTTGACCGGCTTGGTCACGGCGACGCCCCCTTGGCCGCCCCCGCCGCGGCCGCTGCCGGTTCCTTCGCCGCTGCCGGCGGCACCGGTGCCCGCGCCGCTGTCGTTCGCGCCCGAAGTGTTCGCGCTGCCCGTCGAGGACGCGGGCGGCACCGGGATCGGACTGGCGACGGGAATGCGCGGCGTGGACGCGGTGACGGGTTTGGGCACCGCCTGCTTTCCCGGTGCGCCCGCCGCGCCCTCGTCGGGCACGGGCTCGGCTTCGGGCGGCGGCGGGGGCGGCGCGGCGATGGTGGCGTTGAAGGTCGAGAGCACGCTGCGCTCGACCGATTGCATCGCATCGGGCGCGAAGGCGCGGACCAGGCCGTAAAGGGCGAGCAGGTGACCGAGCGCCACCAGCGCGATCACCCACCAGCGCGGGCGGCGGCGAGCGCTTACGAAGCTGGTCTGCGGCGCATTCACCGGCTGAAAACGCCCCGCCCTCGCGCCCTGTTCCTAGGCCAGCTTGATCTCGCGCAGGCGTTGCTGGAGGAATTCGTGGCTCGAGATCGGCTCGGGATGTTGTTCGGGCCTTGCAGGGTCGATGCAGCCCGGAAGCGTCTCGATCGCGAAATCGGGCCGGAAATGCAGGAAGAACGGCATCGAATAGCGCGCCCGATAGGCCGCCTCCCCCTTGGGATTGACCACGCGGTGAGTGGTCGAGCGCAGCCGGTGATTGGTGAGCCGGTCGAGCATGTCGCCGATGTTGACCACCAGCGCGCCCGGCGGCGGGGCGATCGCTTTCCATTCGCCCTTGGTGGTCAAGAGCTCGAGCCCGGCTTCCTCGGCCCCCAGCAGTAGGGTGATGGTGTTGATGTCGCCATGCGCGGCGGCGCGGATCGCGCCTTCGGCATCCTTGCTGGTGAGCGGCGGGTAATGGAGCAGCCGCATCACCGAATTGCCGTCCTCGACGGTGCGCGCGAACCATTCGCGCGGCAGCCCGAGGTGGAGCGCGATCGCCTCGAGCACGCGCGCACCGGCCTTCTCGAAGGCGGCGTAGAGCTCGGAAAAGGTCGCGCGGAAGCCCTCGACCTCATCGGGCCAGACATTGGGCGCCATGTACTCCGCGAGCGGGTGCCCGGCGGGCAGCTCGCGCCCGACATGCCAGAATTCCTTGAGGTCGTGGACCTTGGCGTCCTTGGCGGTCTCGACTCCGAAGGGCGTGTAACCGCGCGCGCCCCCCCCGCCCTCGATCTTGTAGGCCTGCTTGGTCTCGGTCGGCAGCGCGAAGAACTGCTTCGACATGGCCTCGGCCCGGTCGATCAGCTCCTGCGGGATGCCGTGGTCGCGGATCACCGCGAAGCCGTATTCCTCGAAGCTCTTCCCGAGCTCTTCCGCGACCTCTTCGAGCGGGCGGGCGATGGAAACACTGGCGATCTCGGACATGAACAGCACTCAATAAGGCAGGAACAGGCCGGCCAGCGCCGCGCTCATCAGATTGGCGAGGCTGCCGGCGGCGAGCGCGCGCAGGCCGAGCCTGGCGATGACCGGGCGCTGGTTAGGCGCGAGCCCACCCGTTACCGCCATCTGGATGGCGATGGAACTGAAATTGGCGAAGCCGCACAGCGCGAAGGTGACGATCGCGCGGCTGCGGTCCGAAAGGACTTCGGGCGCGAGTTGGCCGAGCTCGATGAAGGCGACGAACTCGTTGAGCACCACCTTGGTCCCGAACAGCCCGCCGGCGGTCATCGCCTGGTCCCAGGGGATGCCGAGCAGGACCATGACCGGCGCGAAGGCATAGCCGAGCAGCATCTGGAACGAGAGTTCGGGAAAACCGAACCAGCCGCCGATGCCGCCGAGGATGCCGTTCGCGAGCGCCACCAGCGCGACGAAGGCCAGCACCATCGCGCCCACCGCCACCGCCAGCTTGACGCCGGTTTGCGCGCCCTGCGCCGCGGCCTCGATGATGTTGGCGGGCTTGTGACCTTCCTCGAAGGTCTCGGCGACCACGACCTCGTGCGGCTTCTCGCCCTCGGTGATGGCGGCCGGACCCTCGGCGCTGATCCGCGCTTCGGGCAGCGGGATCCGGCCCTCGGGCTCGGGCGCCGCGTCCGCTTTCTCGGCTTCGTCGGGCATGATGATCTTGGCCATCAGGATGCCGCCCGGCGCCGACATGAAGGCGGCGGCCAGCAGGAACGGCAGATAGCGCTCGCCCAGCAGCCCGGCATAGGCCGCCAGGATCGTGCCCGCGACGCCCGCCATCCCCACGCTCATCAGCGTGAACAGCCTGGCGGGCGTCAACGCGGCGAGATAGGGACGCACCACCAGCGGGCTTTCCGACTGGCCGACGAAGATGTTGGCCGCCGCGCCCAGCGCCTCGACCTGGCTGACCCCGGTGACCCAGCCGATCGCCCCGCCGACCCAGCGCACCACGCGCTGCATGATCCCGAGGTAATAGAGGATCGAGACCAGCGCCGCGAAGAACACGATCACCGGCAGCGCGCCCAGGGCGAAGGTGTTGGCGAGCGGGTTCTCGGTCCCGAACAGGAATTCGGTGCCGCGATTGGCGTAGGACAGCAGCGCCGCAACGCCGTCGGCCATGCCCTGGATCACGAATCGTCCGCCGGTGGTGCCCAGCACCAGGAACGCCATCAGCGCCTGGAGCGCGAAGGCGGCGGCGACGACGCGCGGGCGGATGCGGCGCTTGCCCACCGAAAGCGCGAAGGCGATCGCTAGGATCGCGAGGATGCCGAGCAGATTGGCGAGAATGGGCGGCATCCGGGTTCCTTTGCGCGCGCGGGAGGCGGCGACGGGGCAAAAAGCCGTGCCGTGTCTTGCCGTTCGCGGCCCTCTCGTCAATTTGGCGCGCATCATCGTCCACGCCCAGCGACACGGACCGTCACGCCATGATCGACACCCCGCCCGCATCCGCCGCTGTCCTGCCCGCGCCGCGCGGCCTGTTCGTGCTGCTGCTGCTCTATGGCGGCATGGCGGTGCTGGCCGGATTCCTGGCCTTCAAGCAGGTCTCGCTCGGCATCGGCGGGCTGGCGGTGGAGGCGGGCATCTTCGCCTTTCTGCTGCTGGTGGCGATCTCGAGCACGGTGGCGCAGCTTTATGGCGAGCGCACCGCCAACCGGCTGGTGTGGTGGGGCTTCGTGCCGCTCGCCGTCTCGATCGTCCTGATCGCGCTGGTGCTGGCGCTGCCGCCCTCGCCCGACATGCCCCCGGCCAATCTCGCCGCCTTCGAGACCGTGCTGAGCCAGACCCCGCGGATCATGGCCGCGGGGCCCGCCGCCTATCTGGTCTCGCTGACGCTGAACGTGTGGCTTTTTTCGCGTCTGCGCGGCAGCGCGGGCGGCGGCGGGGGCGTCGCGGTGCGCGGGGCGATTGCCAGCGCGCTCAGCCAGGCGATCGATTCCCTGGTCTTCATCTCGCTCGCCTTCTACGGCGAGTTTCCGATCGGCGACCTGCTGATCGGGCAGATCGTGGCCAAGGTGGTGCTGAGCGTGGTGCTGGTGCCGGTGCTGATCACGCTGGGCGTCGCGCTGGCGCGGCGGCTCGACGCCGAGCGCGCCGCCGCCCCGACGCTCCACTGACGGGCACCGCCGCGCCGGCTGCTCGTTCTGTCCGCGAAGGAGCGAGGCGATGGCCGGCGGCTGGACGCGCGATGGCGCGGTGCAGGATCAGATCGACGACAGCGTTACCGACGCGGTGCTCGCCGCGCGGGCGCGCATTCCCGCGGGCGAGAGCGAGCGCTTCTGCGTGGAGTGCGGCGAGCCGATCCCCGAGCGGCGGCGCATCGCGCTGCCGGGGGTCCAGACCTGCGTTCCCTGCCAGTCCGGCCGCGACCGGCAGGTCGCCCCCTCCGCGATCAACCGCCGTGGCAGCAAGGACAGCCAGCTGCGCTGACGGGCTGCCGATCCGGCCAATGTCCGCGGTCTTGATCGCCGCGTGGCGAACGACGCAGTCCAAGTCCAACCGCGCTCGCTCCATTTTTCCCTGCAAACCTGTGCTTTTTCGGAAAGTACGCTGCCCAGCCCCGCTATTTGGCAATGCCCGCGCACTCAAACGCTGGGGGAAGAGGTGGCCTCGTGTTGTGCGACCGGCCTCTCTTTCCGGAGGCCTTTCGATGGAGGTCTCGGATGGTCGGGCCCCGGGACCAAACACCTAGCCTACCGCAGCGGCGAAGCTCGCGCGCATGCGGTTCACGTCCGCGTCGCGACCATTGATGATTTCGAAGGCAAGCGCGGCCTGGTTGATGGCCATCCCGGATCCATCCAGCGTCGCGCATCCCCTCGCGCGGGCATCGCGCAAGAGTGCGGTCTCGAGGGGAAAATAGACGATATCCGCAATCCACTGCGCGGGACGCAGATCCGCTGTCGGAATGGGCGCGCCAGGGCTCTGGGCCATGCCGACGGGCGAAGCGTTCAATATGCCGGAGAATGACGCAACCGCCACATCGTCGACCGCGATCGCATCCATGCGCGCGTCCGGGCGGATCGAGGCGAGGCGGTCGGTGAGGTCGCGAGCCCGATCCCGGTCCAGGTCGGCGATCGTCAAATTCGCCGTGCCCAATGTCAGCAATGCCACCGCCACGGCCGATCCCGCTCCTCCTGCGCCGATCTGCAGGACATTGGTCAGATCGGCGCCGGGAAGGCCGCTTTCGAAGCTCTCGCGGAAGCCCGACATGTCGGTGTTGTGACCTGTGAGGCCGTCCTGCCCAATGGCGACCGTGTTTACCGCACCGACCAGGCTTGCGCTTTCGTCCAGCCGATCGAGCAATGGCAGGATCGCCTGCTTGAACGGGTAGGTAACGTTGAAGCCGCTGAAACCGCGCGAAACCAGATCCGCGATGACGTCGGCAAGCGCATCGTCCGGGTAGCCCCGATTGTCGAAATCGACGAGTTCGTAGGTCAGATCCAGGCCTTGGGCGCGCGCCTCCTGCTCGTGAAGCCACGGCGACCGGGATGCGAGTATGGCGCGACCTATGAGGCCGGATCGGAGCATGAAGCCTCACCTGTCCCAGGGGGCCCGGCGCCGCTCGAGGGGCGCCGGGCCGGGATGTTGTTCAGAAGCCGAAGCGGACTCCGACATAGAACGAGCGTCCGATAGCATCGTAGAGCGCAACATCGGTGCCATTCTGCGAACTCGCCACGAACGGCAGGCCGGTGTCGAACAGGTTGGTCACACCGCCCCGGAGCTCGAAGCTGTCCATTACCTTCACCGAGCCGAACAGATCCCAGAGATTGTAGGGCCCCACTCCAGCCTGTGCGTTTGCGGGCGTCAGCACAGCACTGTTATCCCTCAGGGACCCCTGATGCCGCCAGCGCAGGCCAAGGGACATGGCATCGGAGCGATAGCCGAAGGTGGTCAGCGCTTTCCAGATCGGCGTCGCCCGCGGCGGCACGCCGCCCGGCGCGGCCCCGCCGACGCTCACTCCCGTGTAATCGAGAACCGGGGCGCCGGGGAGGAGCTGAATCTTGTAATTCAGCAGGTACCCGATGGCGGTATCGACGTAAAGACGACCGGTTTCGCCAAGGAACGGGGCGCCGACGCCCAGGTGAGCTTGAAACTCGATGCCATCGGTCTTCAACGAGCCCAGATTGAGGAAGGGCGTCTTCACGTCCAGGAGCTGGCCGGTACCCTGGTCACGGGTAATGACGGCGCAGTTCGGATTGGTTGCCGAATAGGTCGGGTTGCTGCCGTCGAGATTATAGCATTTCGAGAGCACCGTAAGCCCCGGCACGGTGGAGATCACATCGCTGATGCCGATGTTGTAATAATCGACAGAAACCGAGAAATCCGAAAGGATCCCATCCCACGGCGAGTTGAACACGAAGCCGAAGTTATAGGTGTCGGCCTTCTCGGGGGAAAGGTTGAGATTGCCCGATTGCGTCTGGCCCGTCGCGGTCGTCGCAAACTGATACGAGCCGATTGCGCCGGCGGGGACGCCCTGGGCCAGGCACAGGGCCGAGACCTGCGCACCGTTGGCGCCCGTGCGAGCGCCCGAGCGAATGTCGCAGGGGTCGCCCAGCGAGGCTGGCGGCGTGCCGATCACCAGCTGGACACCTTGCGGCGGAGCATACAACTCGCCGATGTTCGGCGCGCGCACGGCGCGCTGATAGCTCCCGCGGAACAGCAGCGGCTCGATCGGGCGCCACCGCGCGTCGAGCTCATAGCTCGTGACGGAACCGACGGAGGAATAGTTGGAAATACGCACCGCGCCGCCAATTGCGAACTCTTGGAAAAACGCGCGATCGCTCAGAAGTGGAATATCGACCTGAGCCGCGGCTTCCTTCACCGAGATGCTTCTCTCGGGCACGGGAAGGGTGTTCACGACCGCCTCGATATTCCCCCCGGGCGCAAAGCCCGACGATGCCAGGAAGTCCGAGTCCGGCGAGAAGGCGTAGCTGTTCTTGCGGTAGGCGGCGACAAGAGCGATCTGCGCCGGGCCGGCGCCCAGATCGAAAAGCTCTCCGTTGACCTGGCCCTGGACCTGGGTCTGGCTCAGCCTCTCCTCGCTACGGGCGTCCTTGGTGATAAAGGCGACACAGGCCGGCGAGAGAGCCCGCGCGTTTGCATCGCCAAACGGGTTGAAGCCGCCGGCGCATAGCGAAGCGCCCCCGTCGGCTGCACCGAGCAGCCGCTGCACCTGGCTCTTGAGTACGGCATTCCGCATGGTCTGGAGGTGGACCGACTGATCGTATGCCGCGTACACATCGAAGCTCCAGCCGTCCGCGATCCGCCCTTTCAGGCCGGCGAGATACTGCTGGACGACGTAATTTTCGTTCCAGTTCTTGTCCGGCACGCCGACATAGCGGGCATTCCAGTTGAAGTTGGCGGTGGGGTTCGGGCGCGAGGCGAGGAGAGTGCGCAGGTCGGCCGGTATGAAGGGGTTGGTGACGGGAATGGTGGTGAGAGTCGGGAACTGCGTCAGGCTGCCGCCGCTTTCGGTGTTCACGGTCAGATCGACATACATGAACTGCCCGTAAGCGGTCAGATCGGATGCCAGTTCATAGGAAGCTTTGGCGAAGGCGGTCTTGCGTTCGAGCGAATTGATGAACTGTATCTGCTGCCCGACCGGCATGCGAACGTTGTTGCCGAGGACAAGATAGCCATTGGATCCATTGGCGCCCCGGTAGTTGAGGGCACCCGTCTGAGTGAACAGCGTGCCGTCGTTGTTGAACCCGAGGTTCGAGGCGAGCGGGTTGCGTGCGCCGGGGACACCGTAGGAATTGAACAGAGCCGTCAGCACTGCCGCATTGGGCGCATTGGTCGCGGTGGGGACGAATGTGCCGGTGCCGATGAAGGACGAGGGCGTCTTGTCGAAGAAGAAAGAGCGCTTGTCCCCGTTGATTGGGTCCTGCCTGGAATAGGTGAAGGCGACGATGACATTGCCGCGATCCTCGGCAAAGCTGCTCCCGAAGGCTAGCGAGCCGTTGAACTTGTAGCCGTCGCCGCGCTCGCTGATCGTGTTCATGAGGTCGATCCGGACCCCGTCGAGCGACCGCAGCGTCTTGAAGTTGACCACACCCGACATGGCGTCCGAACCATAGACCGCGCTCGCGCCGCCAGTGATGGCATCGACGCCGCCGATGATGGCTTCCGGGATGATGTTGATGTCGATGTTGCCGCTGATGTCGGACGAGGGCAGGCGCCGCCCGTCAAGCAGTACCAGGTTGCGGTTGGTGCCGAGGCCGTGGAGGTTGATGGTCGCGCGGCCGCCGCCGCCTTGACCGCCGGTGGCGGTGTTTCCGCCGACCGTGAAGCTGGGGAGCTGGTTCAGTGCGTCGGGCAGGTTGACCGCGCCCGATTCCTTGATGGCTGTGTCGCTGACGGTGACGATGGGGCTGACCGCCGTATTGTTGGGACGCTGGATGAGCGAGCCGGTCACGACGATCTCGTCATCGGCATCGTCGCCGGGCGATCGCTGTTCGGTCTGCGCCGCGGCATCTTCCTCCGGGTCGGAAGGAGCCGCGACCTGCGCCCAGGCCATACCGGGCGTCCCCGCGGCGAGAGCGGCCATTGAAACAGTAAGCGCGAAACGTGAGCCGATCGGGCGCATTTCAAATCCTCCCAACGCAACCGCTTGATGCGATCGTCATGCGCCGCGTTTATGTTACGAACTAGTTCCTGTCAATCGCCTCTCCCTGTTTCCGGACGAGGGACGCGCACACCGCGCACAGGACAAGCGGTACGCAGTAGGCGCCGAAAAGCAGCGGAAGCGACGCATTGGCAGCCATCAGATAGCCGCCCATCAACGGGCCCAGGATCGCCCCGGAGCGGCCTATCCCGATTGCCCAGCCTATGCCGGTCGCGCGCCTGTCGGCGGGATAGGCGCCCGCGGCGATCGGCCACACGCCGTTATATCCTCCCTGGAGTGTGACCCCGATGAGGAAAGCCACGAACAGAGTGCCTGCGACATTCATTTTCACCGTCGCAAAAACCATCATCGCCGCCACCGCACACAGGAGCATCGTGGGGACGATTCGCTTGAGCGGCAGACGTGACGCGAGCAGCGCCATGGCGGTCGTGCCGCAGAAGGCGCCGAAGTTGTACAGCGCCCCGGCATAAATGCCGTTGGTCTCGGACAATCCGGCCTGGATGGCGAGTTTGGGGATCCAGCTGACGATGAAATAGAGGACCATCAGCCCGAAGAAGACAGCCAGCCAGAGCGCGAACGTGCGCCCGCGATAGTGCCGGGAAAACAGCGCCGAAACCCTAATCGATGCCTGGCCGGCGGCAGGTTGAACGGGCGAGTCCTTTGGCAACAGAAGCCAGGCCAGCGGAAACAGCGCGACTGTGATGACGCCGGCGCCAACGAGCAAAGTTTGCCAGCCGTAAATCGGCAGCAGTTGAGCGGTGACCAATCCGGTGAACACCGCCGCCAGGGGGTATCCCGCCTGGACCATGCCGACCGCGAAGTCGCGCTTCGCCGGCGGCGCGCTTTCGGCGGCAAGGGCGGCCATGGTGGCGAGCACCGTGCCGATGCCCGCCCCGACAACCGCGCGAAGGCCGAAGAGCTGCGCGACAGACTGCGCGAACCCGCTCGCGATCATGCCGGAAGACATGAGAGCCAAGGCGAGCAGGATGAGGCGCCGTCGGCCGAAACGGTCGGCAAGGGGCGCGATGCCCATTCCGCCGATCGCCATGCCTAGCAAGCCGGCGCTGAACAGATTGCCCATCGTGTCTGGGCCGATACCCCATTCGTCCTGCAGCCGCGGCGCGATGAATGAGAGTATGGTGACATCCATCCCGTCGGCCATGTTGATGGCGAAACACAACCCGACGATCACCGCTGCATGCGCTGTCCACCCAGCCGGGCCCGACCCCTCGGCGCTTGGGGCGATAGCCACCATTCTCACTCTCCCTGTCTCGGGCGAACCAAGCCTCGGCGCTGCGTGGCGCCTGGGTCTACTGCGTCACCCACGCCAAAACGATGTCCGCAACCTGTTTTGCCCGACGCTCGACCGCCGCTTCGCTCGTCATGTCGAAATCGAAATTGTGCGCGAAGGTGAATTGGTTCGAGACGTTGTAGAACGCCAGGGCGGTCATATTGAGATGAAGCTCGACCGGGTCGATCCCCTTGCGGAACGAACCCTCGGCGACTCCGCGCGCCAGGATATGCTCGAGGCGGTCGATCACACGGCGGTTGTTCTCGGGCAGGCCGGGTATCTGCTTGAGGTGTTCGGCCCGATGAATGTTCTCGTTCATCACCAGGCGCACCAATTCGGGGTGCTCGCAATGGTAATGGACTTCATGCTCGATCAGCCGGCGGAGCGCATCGGCCGCGCTCCCGGCATCGATATCGACCGTGCCCTCGCTTTCCCGGACGCGCTTGTAGGCCCGCTCCAGGACCGCTCGGTAGAGCTCTTCCTTGCCCTCGAAGTAATAGTAGATCTTTCGCTTGGTGGCCCGACCCGCGATCTCGTCGATCCGTGCGCCCGCAAGTCCCTTCTCGACGAATTCCTGGGTGGCCACATCGACGATCTGGTTGATGGCCTGCTCGCGGCTTTCGGCGCGAGAACGGCGTGCTGGCTTGTCCGGTTGGGGCCGTGCCGGCTTGTCCGATTTAGGCAATGGGTGCTCCCTGATTTTCCGGCCGGCCGACCGCCCGGTCCGCGCGGGGGAGGCGATAACGCAACCGTCCTCGCGCGCCAGCGCTAAACGCGTCGCGCGATTATCCGCCGCAGGGAACTCAGGGAAGGCCATTTTCGAGCTTCTCCCATTTTTGTAACGAACTAGTTCCTTACATTTTTTCTTTTGTCAACATGGCCGCCGTGTTAGGGAGCAAATGCATCCACACGCGATGGTGGAGTATGGGAAGGATCGCGCCGGCGAGCATGAAGACGTCAATCGCCACCGTCTCGGTCAGCGGCACGCTGGAAGCCAAGCTGCATTCGATTGCTTCGGCCGGGTTTGCGGGCGCCGAGATCTTTGAGAACGACCTGCTGTCAAGCGAACTCGCGCCCGGAGCCATCGGCTCGCTGATGCGAGACCTGGGTCTCGTGTGCACGATGTTCCAGCCCTTTCGCGACCTCGAAGGCCTGCCCGAGCCGCAGCGCGCCAAGGCCTTTGACCGCCTCGAGCGCAAGTTCGACGTTATGGCGGACCTCGGCACCGACATGCTTCTTGTTTGCTCGAGCTGTTCGCCCCTCGCGAGCGGAGAGCGCGGCCAGCTCGTCGGCGATTTGCGGGAGGCCGGGGAACGCGCGGCGCGGCGCGGCTTGAGGGTGGGCTACGAGGGGCTCGCCTGGGGCCGCCACGTCAATGATCACCGGACGGCTTGGGACCTGGTGCGGGAGGTCGACCATCCGGCTTTGGGATTGATCCTGGACAGCTTCCATTCGCTCTCCCGGAAAATCCCCTCCGCGAGCATCGCCGATATCGATGTGGAGAAGCTGTTCTGCGTACAGGTGGCGGACGCGCCGCTGCTCGACATGGATCTGCTTCAGTGGAGCCGACATTTCCGCTGCATGCCGGGGCAAGGGGATCTGCCGCTCGACGATTGGGCCGAGGCCATCCGCGCCCTTGGCTATGACGGCTGGTGGAGCCTTGAAATCTTCAACGACCGCTTTCGGGCCGGCTCCGCGCCGACAATTGCGGTGGACGGCTATCGTTCGCTCCGTCTTCTGGAAGGGGGAATCGACCGGCGTTCGGGAGCGTCCCGATCGTTGCCCGGCAAGGTCGCGCCTTCGAAAATCGAATTCATCGAGTTCGCGGCCAATCACGAGGAAGCGGCATCGCTCGGCGAGATGCTGCGACCGCTCGGCTTTCGTCCCACGGCGCGTCATCGCAGCAAGGACGTCACTCGCTGGACCCAGGGAGCGGTCAATATCGTGATCAACTCCGAGGCGGAAGGGTTGGCGCACAGCTTCGATATCGTTCACGGAGCGGGGGTTTGCGCGATCGGTCTCGCCGTGCCCGACGTCGAGGCGGCGCTCAGGCGATCCGCCCTCCTCGAGGTGCCGCGCTTCGAGCAGGCGATCGGACCGGACGAATGGCCCATCCCAAGCGTCCGCGGCGTGGGCGGGAGCCTGCTCTATTTCGTCGACCAATCGACCCGCGAGGCAATGTGGGATCACGAATTTCCCAATAGGCTGGAGCCGCCGCCGCCAGACCCTTTGCTGACCGACTTCGATCACATCGCCCAGACGATGCACTACGGAGAATTTCTCAGCTGGCTGCTCTTCTACGTCGCCCTTCTCGACGTCACGAAAACCCCGCAACTGGAGATCGCCGATCCCATGGGATTGGTCCAGAGCCAGGCCGTCGAAACTCCGGATCGGGCCGTCCGCTTTACGCTCAACGGCTCGCTCGCGAGCCAATCGCTGTCCTCGCGCTTTATAGAAAACTACTTCGGAGCGGGGGTCCAGCACTTGGCCTTCACGACCGGCGATGTCTTTGCGGCGGCCGATGCAGCCATCGCCGCCGGGCTGCCGCGTCTCGAAATTCCGGCGAATTACTACGACGATCTGGAAGCGCGTTTTGGCCTCGAAGCGGAGTTGATCGAGCGAATGGCGGCGCGCGACATTCTGTACGATCGCGATGGCGAGGCCGAGTATTTCCAGTTCTACAGCCGCGCCTTCGCCCGCCGGGTGTTCTTCGAGATCGTCGAGCGCCGCGGGTACGGCGGATATGGCGCGGTCAACGCGCCGATCCGGTTAGCCGCGCAAGCTCGCCACAAGCCCGTTCCGGTCGATTGAGGGACAATCATGAAAGCTCTTCGTCTGTTGAGCCTTACGCTTTTGGCCAGCACTGCGGTGGCTGCGTCGGCAGCGCCGCGGCGGGTGTTTCCCGTGGCGGACGCCCCTAGCCTGGAGGACAAATTTCCCGATCGGGCCGTGCAATTTCCCAGGGGCGTGAAGGCCTATCGCGATGTGACCTACCAGCAGCGGCCCGGGTTCATCCCGCAGATCGTCGATGTCTACGTGCCGGCGACCAAGGGACCGCATCCGCTGGTGCTGTATATCCATGGCGGCGGCTGGATGGGCGGTCACACACGTCATTCGGGCGCGCTTGCCGACTTCCCGAAGGTGCTTGCCGCGCTCGCGGCGGAAGGGTTCACCGTGGCCAGCCTCGAGTATCGACTATCGAGCGAAGCGACGTTTCCCGCCCAGCTCCAGGATTCCAAGGCAGCCTTGCGCTTTCTCAAATCGCGCGCCGCGCAGTACAGGATCGATCCGGCTCGCGTGGGCGTGTGGGGCGGGTCGGCGGGTGGCCATCTCGCGGCTCTGACCGCGCTGACCTGCCGCGACTCCGCCCTCGATCCGAAAGCATCGGAGGACATGTGCCCGACCGCCGCCGTCACCTGGTACGGGGTCTTCGACTTCGCGGCGATGACTGCGACGCCCGACGGCAATGCGGCCGGGCGCCGCTTGCTCGGCTGCGCGGAAAGCTCATGCCCGGCCGACCGCATCGCGCTGGTGAGTCCCGTCAGCCACATCGACCGCAACGATCCGCCATTCCTGCTGATCCACGGGGAGGAGGACAAGGTCGTTCCTGTCGGTCAATCGCGCCTCGGCGAGGCCGCGCTCACGCGGGCGGGGGTGGGCGTCGAGTCGATCTACATTCCCTATGTCGACCACAGTTTCATCGGGCGAAATCCGGCCGAAACGCGCGAGGCGACGTTGAGAGCGACGAACGCCACCTTCGACTTCTTCCACGCCCAGCTGACGGCGCCGCGCCGCTAGTGAGCCTCGCAATCGCGCTTCTGGTGGGATCGGCGGCCGCCGCGCAAGCGACGAATTGTCCGCGCGACCCGGCGCTGGAATACGTCTGCGCGCCGGTGAAACCCGAAGACCTCCTTTCCCTTCCGGGGACGCCCTGGCTCATTGCCAGCGGCTTTGCCCAGGGATCGGGCATCAAGCTGGTCGACACGCGCACTCGGCAAGTCACGCCGTGGTTCGACGGGCGTAGGAATTGGCTGCGCCCCGCATCGATGGCCTTCCCGCAATGCCCGGGGCCGGTCTCGCCCGCGGATTTCAACGCGCGAGGTCTGTCGCTCCGCGAGACAGGCGTGGGGCGGTGGCAGCTGCTGGTCGTCAACCACGGGGGCCGCGAATCCATCGAGGTGTTCGAGGTCCGCTCGCGAGGAACGGCAGCGCCCGGCCTGCGGTGGCGGGGATGCATCCCCATGCCGCTGGGCCAGGTGGCGAACAGCGTGGCGAGCTATGCCGACGGCACGATCCTCACCACGGTCCTCACGCGGCCCGGCACGACCATCGCCGACTTCGTCGAGGGCCGGGTTACCGGCGGCGTGTGGCAGTGGAAGCCGGGCCAATCGGGATTTGAGCTGCTGCCGGGCACCGAACTTCCGGGCAACAATGGCCTCGAGGTCGATCCCGATCAGCGCCGGTTCTACGTGGTCGCGTTCGGCCTTCGCTCCGTGCTGACCTTCGACCGGTTCCGAACCCGGACGCCACTCGCGCGGACCGAGGCCAGGGACTTCATGCCCGACAACATCCATTGGTCTTCCGGCCGTCTTCTGCTGGCGGGGATGCGCCTCGACGAGCCGGCCTGCGGGGGGCGGCGCAAGGTCATCGATGGCGTGGCCGATCCGATGCTCTGTCACCGCGGGTCGATCGTTGCCGAAATGGATCCGGCCAAGCAAACGATAACGACCGTCGCGGAGTTCGAGCCGCAGCCGAATTTCAATGGCGTATCGGCGGCGGCGATCGCCAATGGCCGCCTCTGGCTCGGGTCATTCCAAGCGAGCCGCATCGCGGTCGCATCTCTTCCAAAGGAAAGGCCTCGCGATGATTGACCGCCGTCTATTCATCGCGGGGATGGCTGGAGCCCTGGTTCCGGTCAAAGGCCTGGCCCAGCCCGCCGCGCCGACCGCTCGCGACGTATTTTCCGAAATCAAGCGCGCCTCGGGCCAGAAATGGGATCCCAATCCCACCGATGACCGGATCATATTCGGAGATCGCGGCGCGGTCGTCACCGGAATCGCGACCTGTTTTACCGCCTCGATAGATGTCCTCGGGACGGCCCGGGCGGCGGGGCTCAATTATATCGTCCCCCATGAAGCCAGCTTCTACGAACGCTATGACGACTTCGCCGAATCCGCCCTGCCCGATTCCGATCCGGTCCTGCGCGCGAAGAAGGCCTTCCTGACCGACAATCGCATGATCGTCCAGCGCATGCACGCGCACGCGCACAGCCGTCCTGGCGACGCGATCATGACCGGCATGCTCCGAAAGCTCGGCTGGGAGGCGCTGCGGGTGGCCGGGCGCGAGGGTCCGCCATGGGTGAGGCTTCCGCCACAGAGCGCGCGCGAACTTGGCCGTCATATCAAGACCGCGATGGGTCTGCACACATTGCGGATGTTCGGCGATCCTGCGCGGACGATATCCACGGTCAGCCTTTCGGGCGGGATGCCGGGCGAAAATATACAAATCCAGCAGCTCGAATCGGGCGCCGATGCCGTATTTCTGGGCGAGGTGCGCGAGCCCGAAGTGCTTGGCTACGCACAGGACATGGCCGCCGACCGGGGGGTAACCGTCTATCTCGTCGGCCACACCAACGAAGATGCCGGGATGGGGCCGATCGCTGACTGGCTCAAGACGATCTTCCCTTCCCTGCCCGTCCAGTGGCTCCCGACGCCCGACCCTTATACGAACCCCAGCTGAGGATTTGCCGTGACCGGTCACGAACTCTTCGAAGCGATCAAGGCGTTGCTCGGACCCGAAGCCAACCGTCACCGAGGCGTCGACGCGCCCGCCCGCCGCGACACCGCGATCGCCGGCGGTTCCTATCGCTCGCCGGGGACGCTGGTGGACGGGTTTCGCGCCGGGGATGCGGACGTCGATGTTCGTGGAATTGTCGTCGCCGCGCGGGCATCGACGGCCGTTCTGCGGGAAGCGCACCGGCTTGGCGCCAATATCGTCATCAGCCGCCAGGCGTTTCTGGGCGACAGCCAGGACCGGCCGGTCGCCAAACCCGAGCCGGCGCTCGCCGCGAAAATCGCCTTCATCGAGGCGAACCGCATGGCAGTCTTGCGGCTGCAGGACCCCCGGCTGAGCCAGGAAGGTCGCGAGATCGCGCAGGCCTTTGCCTCCGCATTGGGCCTCCGCGAGCCCCAACCTGGAAATCCCGCCCGCGGCCTCGTCTACCCCAACAAGGCAATGTCCGTCCGAGATCTGATATCGCGCGTCAAATCGGGCGGTACGACTTCCACCGTGCGGCTGGTGGGGGACCCCGGGCTGCGCCCAGTCGGGATCGCATTTGCCACGGAAACCAATCGCCCCAACGCGCTCACACCGCTCATAGCTCGGCCCGACGTTGGCCTGCTGGTGGCCGGCGAGGTGCACGAGACGGAGACCGCGGCCTACATCGCCGACGCGATCGCTCTCGGGCAGCCGAAGGCCCTGTTGCTGGTTGGTTCGATCGCCATGGAAGACCCTGCGGCAAAGAGACTGAGCGAGGCACTTCCCCAAATCACCCCGGCCACAGTAACCTACTTATCGTCTTCGGAGGAGCTAAGAGAGGTGGCTTAGGATATTGAAATGCCGCCTATTCCTGTTGGCGCTTTTGACCCGCGATCCTTGGGCCGCGTTCCTCAATGTTGGGCACAGCATCCAGAATATCGCTGCGCTCCCGGCGACGCCGCGGGGACAGGCGCAGGTGAAGCGGACGACAATCGGGCGGCAATGGCTAAAGCCCGCAGTGAGGGCCGGCGCCCTACCTTTGTCCCCGCGCCCGCAGTTGCTTGACCGTCTCCTCGGCAACCTCGTGCCAGAACTCCGCCTCGCGCGGCTTGTGCTGGATGTCGAACTCCGATCCCCGCATGGTCGCAATCCGAATGGCGTCCAAGCCAAGCTCGTCGATCACCCGCCCGCCTTAAGTCTTTGAAAAGTGGTGAGCCCTGCTGGGCTCGAACCAGCGACCTACTGATTAAAAGTCAGTTGCTCTACCGACTGAGCTAAGGGCCCCCGAGGCGTCCGGGCACGCGGCTCAGCTAGGCAATGGGCGGGGGCGGGTCAAGCGCGCGGCGAGCTGGCGCATGGTCAACCCGGTGCCAGGATCGCGCCAGCGCAGGCTGACGGCGGCGGCGGGGTCGAGGACGAAGGTCCGACGGCGGAACTCGGGATGGGGAATGGTCAAGGACGCGCTCCGCCACCTGCCGCCGCTCCACAACACGATGTCGAGGTCGAGCGGGCGGGCGCGCCATTTGCTCCCGCGCCGCCTGCGGCCGAAGGCGCGCTCGATGCGCTGCAGCAGTTCGAGCAGGGCGGGCGGAGCCAACTCGGTCGCGATCACGGCGGCCGCATTGGCGTAGTGGCGCAGCGCCGGGCCAAGCGGCGCACTGTCGATCGCTGGCGAGACCGCATCGAGCGCAAGGCCCTCGGCCTCGAGCGCCGCCAGCGCCGCCTCGAGTACGCTCCGCGGCCCGCCCACGCCCGGCACGCGCATGTTCGAACCGAGCGCGATGAGGTAGCGCCAGGGCTCCTCGGGCGTCAGACGTCCTCGCAAAGCCTGCCGTAGAGCTGCGGGCGGCGGTCGCGGAAGAAGCCCATGCCCGCCCTGCGCTTCGCTGCGCGTTCGAGGTCGAGCACCGCGACCAGCGCGCCTTCTTCGTCGCAGCCGTAGAGCGCGAGATCGTCGCCCCATTCGTCGCAGATGAAGCTGTGGCCGTAGAATTTCTGCGCGCGATCCGGCGGCCCCTCGTGCCCGATGCGGTTGGCGGCGGCGACGGGCATGCAATTCGCCACCGCGTGGCCGAGCATCGCGCGGCGCCACATCCGGCTGGTGTCGAGATCGGCGTCATAGGGCTCGGACCCGATCGCGGTGGGATAGAGCAGCACCTCGGCGCCCATCAGCGCCATCGCGCGCGCGCACTCCGGGTACCATTGGTCCCAGCATATCCCGACGCCGACCTTGGCGCCGAACAGCTCCCACACCTTGAATCCGTCGTTCCCCGGGCGGAAGTAGTACTTCTCTTCGTAGCCTGGCCCGTCGGGTATGTGGCTCTTGCGATAGGTGCCCATGATGTCCCCATCGGGGCCGATCATGGCGAGGGTGTTGTAATAGTGATGCCCGTCGCGCTCGAAGAAGCTGGTCGGAATCGCGACGCGCAGCGATTTGGCGAGCTTCTGCATCGCGATCACGCTCGGATGCTCGGCGGTGGGGCGGGCGAGGGCGAACAACCCCTCGTCCTCCTCGCGGCAGAAATACTCACCGCTGAACAGCTCGGGCGGGAGGATCACCTGCGCGCCCTGGCCCGCCGCCTCCGCGACCAGCGCCGCGACCGCGGCGATGTTGTCCGCTTCCTCGCTCCGGGCGAGGGCGAGCTGGAGCACGGCGAGGGTGAGCTGGCGCATGCGCGCGATCTATGGCGCGCGCCATCCGAAGTCCACCGCTAGCGCTTGCGGAACAGCAGCGTCATCCGGTCGCTCTCGCCCAGGTTCTCGAGCTCGGCGCGCTTGGTCCGCCAGCTCGGCTTCATTTCCCACACCCCCTCGGGATGATCGGCGGTGTCGCGCGGATTGGCGTTGATCTCGCTGGCGGCGACCAGCTCGAAGCCCATCGCCTCGACCAGACCGATCACGTCCTTCTGGCGCAGATAGCCCTTGCCGCCGTCGGTATAATCGCCCGGGGCGCCTTCCTTGGCGCGATGCTGCTCGATCCCAAGCATCCCGCCGGGCTTGAGCAGATCGCGCATCGCCTTGAGCTCGCTGTCGGCGACGTTGCCGGCCATCAGATTGTGCATCATGCGCATGACGACGATGCGGTCGAAGCTGCCCTTGTCGGCAGCGGTCACCGCGTCGAGCGACAGCCCCCCGGTTTGCGCCACCGGGCGGCCGGTCCATGCCTGGACCTGGCCGGCGAAGGCGGCGGCATCGGCGCGGATCTTCGCCGCCGCCGCTGCATCGCGGACGCCCTCCTCGGGCATGGAATAGAGCCCGACGAGCTTGCCCCGCGGGCTCAGATAATTGCCCAGCACGCGCGAATACCAGCCGCCGGCGGGCGCATATTCGCCCACCTTCATGTCCGGCCCGACCCGGAAAAAGGCGAGCGTTTCGGCGGGGTGGCGGAACTCGTCGCGCGCGCGGTCGGCGTCGCGGTTCGCATTCGCGAGAGCGGCCCCGAAAGCCTCGGCCGACACGGCGGGGGCGGCGGGTTGCGGTTGCGCGCCCGCCGGCACGGCGGCGGCGGCAAGGGCAAGGGCGGCGAAGGCGGTCATCCGGCGCATGAAGTCTCTCCCATCATCGTTGCGGCGCAACTCTATCCTGCGCGCGGGCGATGACAAGCGCGCGACGCCTTCCTATCTCCGGCGGCGAAAAAGGAGATTGCCGCATGGCGGAACTGCAAACCGCGATCCTCGCCGGAGGGTGCTTCTGGTGCACCGAGGCGGTGATGAACGACGTGGTCGGCGTCGAAAGCGTCGAGAGCGGCTACATCGGCGGCGACAAACCCGATCCGACCTACAAGGAGGTTTGCTCGGGCACGACCGGCCATGCCGAGGCAGTGCGGGTCGGATTCGATCCCGACGCCATCTCCTACGCCGAGCTGCTCGACGTGTTCATGGGTACCCACGATCCGACCCAGCTCGACCGCCAGGGCAACGACGTCGGCACCCAATATCGCAGCGCGATCTTCCTGGTCGACGAAGGCCAGCGCGCCGAGGCCGAGGCGGCGATCTTCCGCTGGAACGCCGATCGTCCCGGCCAGCAGGCGGTGACCGCGATCGAAGGCCCCACCCAGTGGTATCCGGCGGAGGACTACCACCAGGAGTATTGGGAAGGCGAAGGCCAGCGCAATCCCTACTGCCTCGCCACCATCCCCCCCAAGCTGATGAAACTGCGCAAGAGCTTCCAGGCGCGGGTGAAGGCGGGGTAGGAAGAACCTTGCGCTTTAGAAAAGTCGGCCTTGCGCCCACCCAGCTTCGGACTATATTCAGACCGAATTAGGACTGGGTAGCATCGCATGAGCCGCCATGATCGCATCCGCCCGATTAGTTATCTCAAGGCCAACAGCGCGGAAATTCTGCGCGAACTGGCGGATGGCGCGCCCCCGCTTGTGATCACCCAGAACGGCGAGGCGAAGGCCGTATTGCAGGACGCCGCCAGTTACGAGGCGGCGCAGGAGACGCTGGCACTGCTCAAGCTGATCGCGCTCGGCCGGCAGGACATGGCTGCGGGACGCACCGCGACGGTCCGGGGACTGGCGAGGCGCATCCGCCAAGTGGTGTGATCGAATGGGCGGGCCTCGCGCCACGGTGCGGATCACTGCTGGCGCGGAAGCCGATCTCCATGCGATCTGGCGACGACGCCTGGCGCAGCGCGGCGCTGGCGGTCCAGACGGCGCCGAAGCCCTGCTCGACGATCTCGTGGCGCGGATCGAAGGCCTTGCCGACCACCCCGCCAAGGGCCCGGTCCCACCGGAGCTCGAGTCACTTGGCACTCGTCAATACCGCCAACTCGCGCATCCACCGTTCCGGATCGTCTATCACCTGACCGGCGACGTGTCCGGAACCGTCACGGTCCTGGTCATCGCCGACGGTCGCCGCGATTTCCGCGCGCTGCTGGAAGAACGACTGCTCGCAGGCGGCGAATGACCGGCGCTCACGCGTCGGCTTGCACCGCCTGCGCCCGCGCCGCGAACTCGTCGCGCAGCTCGCGTTTGTAGAGCTTGCCGTTGGCTTCGCGCGGCAGCTCGGGGCGGAACTCGAACAGGCGCGGCATCTTCACCCGGCTGAGCTGGGGGGCGAGGTAGTCGCGCAGCTCGGCCTCGAGCCCATCGCCGGCCTCGGCCATGTCAACGGGCTGCACCACCGCCACCACCTGCTCGCCCAGTTCGGGCTCGGGCGCGCCGATCACCGCGGCGTCCATCACCTTGGGATGCGTCACCAGCAGGTTCTCGATCTCCTGCGGGTAGATATTGACCCCGCCGCTGATGATCATGTGGCTCTTGCGGTCGGTGAGGTAGAGATAACCTTCAGCATCCACATGACCGATGTCGCCGAGCGTCATCCAGCCTGCCGGGTGCATCGCCTCGGCGGTCTTGTCCGGATCGTTGTGGTAGGTCGGGATCGTCTCGTTCTCGAAATAGATCAGCCCGTCCTCGCCCGCGGGCAGTCCCGCGCCATCCGGGCCACAGACATGCAGCGTGCCGTAGATCGCCTTGCCCACGCTGCCCGGATGGGCCAGCCAATCCTGCGACTTGATGAGGGTCATGCCGATGCCTTCGGACCCGGCGTAATATTCGATGACGATCGGCCCCCACCAGTCGATCATCGCCTGCTTGACCGGCACCGGGCAGGGCGCGGCGGCGTGGATCGCGCGGGCGTGGCTCGAAAGGTCGTGGCGCGCGCGGGTCTCCTTGGGCAGCTTGAGCATCCGGACGAAATGCGTGGGCACCCACTGGCTGTCGGTCACGCGGTAGCGCTCTATCGCGGCGAGCGCCTCTTCGGGCTCGAACTTCTCCATCGCCACCACCGTCCCGCCGAGGCGGTGGACCGTGGTGCACCAGCCGAGCGGCGCGGCGTGGTAGAGCGGCGCGGGCGAGAGATAGACCATGCCGCCGTCGGCCGGCATGCCCGCGCCCATCACCGCCAGCGCCACGAGCGGGTTCGGGCTCAAGACGTCCGCCTCCGGCGGCGGGCTGGGCTTGATCCCCTTCGGCCGCCCGGTCGTACCCGAGCTGTAGAGCATGTACATGCCCGGCGACCGATCGGCGATCGGTTCGGCCGGCTGGGCCGCCAGCGCCGCCGCGAGATCGTCCCCGCCGCCGGAGCCGAGCACCAGCGCCTCGCAATCGGGGCATTCGGCGCGCAACCGCTCGGCGACCCCGGCGTATTTCATCGAGGTGAGGAGCAGCCCCACGCCGGCATCGCGCATGATATAGGCGATCTCGGGCGCGGTCAGCCGGGTCGAGACCGGCACCATCATCGTGCCGGCGCGCTGCGATCCCCACACCAGCTGGAGGTAGAGCGCGTTGTTTTCCATCAGCAGCGCGAAGCGATCGCCGCGGCGCAGCCCCTTCGCCCGCAGCAGCCGCGCGAAACGGTTGGCGGTATCGTCCATCTGGCGGTAGCTCACTGTCTCGCCGCTGCCGGCCATGACGATGGCCGGATGGTCCGGCCGCGCGGC
>JAIETR010000069.1 GCA_019745075.1 Qipengyuania sp. | reverse complement strand
GGCACGCATCCGCGCGCGCTGCGCGGCGTCGGGCGCATGCTCGGCCAGCGTCGCCAGGGTCCAGACGCGCGCGGCGGCGTGCGCGGGGGCCTCGTCCTCACCGGCGCAGAGGGCGAGCGTCACACCCCGCGCTCGCGCCACCGCGTCGCCCGCATCCGCGAACCGAGGCTCGGCCACCGCGATCTCCTCCCAGGCATCGACGAGCGCCACCAGCGGCGCGGGGTCCGCCGTCCAGCTCGCGGCGAGCGCGGCGAGCACCGGATGCTCGCGCGCCTCGGGCAGCCGCGCGCAAGCCTCGCGCCACCACGCCAGCTTGAGCTGCGCCGGCAGCGGCTCGCGCGCCGCGAGCGCGATGCGACCGAGCACGCCGTCGAGGGCGAGGAGCGCCGCGAAGCTCGGTCTCAACCGCGCCGGCGCGTAGGCGATCGCCAGCCGCTCCGCCTCGCCCGGCATCGCGATCACGGACACGTCGGCACGATGGATGAGATGCGCTGGCGTCATCGCAAAAATTACCTCGAGTTTAACCTTAGCCTTGAAAGCTTCGTTCGCCATGCCCGGGCTATAGGGTGCGGCATTAGCGTTTTGCGGGCGGCACTCATGGCAATTTTCAAGCGAACCAATGGCGTGGAAAAGCGCGGCTTCCTGGCGCGGCTGGGGCGCGATGTCAGCGGCAATGTCTTCGCCATGACCGCCGCCGCGGTGGTTCCGATGATCGGCGTGGTCGGCGGCGCGATCGACGCCAGCCGCATGTATCTGGTGCGCAGCCGACTCCAGGCTGCTTGCGATTCGGCCGTGCTCGCGGGCCGCAAAGCGATGGTGACCAGCACTTACGACGCCTCCGCGCAGGCGCGCGCCAACGCGATGTTCAATTTCAACTTCCAGGACCCCGACTTTCAGACGACGGGCACCACCTTCACAGCCGCGGCCGACGCCAACGGGAAGCTCAACGCCAGCGCCGGGACCACGATTCCGATGACGCTGATGAAGGTGTTCGGCTTCGGCAACCAGACCGCCTCGGTCAGTTGCAGCGCCGACATCCAGATCCCGAACATAGACATCGTCTTCGTTCTCGACGTCACCGGCTCGATGGCGGAAGAGATCAATGGCACGCCGAAGATCGTTTCGCTCAAGGCCGCGGCGAAGAACTTCTTCACCACGCTCAAGACGCAAATGGACGCCAACGGCGCGAACGCCGGACAGGTCCGCTACGGCTTCGTGCCTTACAGTCAGACGACCAATGGTATGGATCTGTTCAAAGCCTCCCCCGACGCAAGCCGGGGCGAGTTGCCCATGTCCCAACTGGTCAATCAGGCCGAGGTCGAATCGCGTGTCGCCAATTTCGAGGCGACCGGCAGCAGCCAGTGGATCGACGACCCGGCGACTACGCCAACCGTCTACCAGCAGAAGTACGACGCCGGAATTGCCGATACCATCAAGCCCTACGTCCAGAGTACCGTTGGCGGGACGATAATGTCGAACAACGATTGCGACAACTATAGCAGCAACAAGTCGTTTTCGATCGACGACAATACCGGTCGGCGGGTCTATCTCTACCCGCAGACCTCGTGGCCGGGCAATGCCGGAATCGGTGACAACACGCTTTTCCTCGCCGACGGGGAGAGCGCCGCGCAAGGCGATCAGCCGACCACCGGCAACTACTACTGGGAGATCATTTTCTCGCGCGCCTCAGGCCCTTGGGAGGACAATAACGGCGCGAAGACCAGCAAATACAGGACCTGTACCCGAAACGTCACGTGGACGAAGTATATTCGCAATGTGCCGCAGTTCAAGTTCAAGAACTGGACATATAGGCCCGTCACTTACGATGTGAGCGCATTCAAGACCGGCTCCACGATCCGTTACGCCTCCGCCGTTTCGCAGGTCTTCATCGCGCCCGACGCCGGCCCCTATACGCCGGTCCAGCTCGCGGCGATGGCCAACACGACCGGCCTCACGATCAACTCCTTCACCTGGAACGGTTGTCTGGAGGAACGCGACACTGTTGCGGCTTCTACCTTTGCGCCGATTCCGTCCGGAGCGCTTGACCTGAACTTCAACGCCGAGGGGACTTCGGATCCCTATCGCTGGCGCCCGATAATGGACAAGCTGACCTATAATCGCGGGCAGCAGCCGAATGTCACCTCGACCACGACGATCGGCTCCGCAAACCACTCCTGTCCGACGGCGCGCATGCGAAATCTCAACACGATGACGCAGACCGAATTCGATACCTATATCGATTCGCTCCAGCCGCTGGGCTATACCTATCTCGACATCGGTATGATCTGGGGGCTTCGGCTGATCGCGCCGCAAGGCATGTTCGCCAGCCGCAACCTCGTCGGGCCCAACGGAGGCCAGATCAGCCGCCACATCATCTTCCTGACCGACGGCGAGCCGGTGTCCGCGGATACCTCGATCTCCTCCTATGGCCTGGAGCGCGTCTCCGGACGCATCACCGGTTCGACGGGCCAGACGGCGGCGACGCTGCACGCACGGCGCTTCCAGGCGTTATGCGATGCCCAGCGCGGCACCGTGGCGATCTGGGCCATCGCGCTGGGCGTCTCGGTGACGGGCAATCTCAGCAATTGCGCCGATCCGGGCCGCGCCTACCAGGCGAACAATGCCTCGGATCTCAACAACGCCTTCGCGAGCATCGCCCGCGACATTGCCGACCTGAGGCTGGTCCAGTGAGCCGGGCAGCGCCAACTCCTCGGCCTCGCCCGCGCTCGCGCGCGCTTCGCCGCCTGGCCCGCGACGAGAAGGGGGTCGCGATCACCGAATTCGGCTTCGTGGCGCCGGTTTTCCTGCTCCTGCTGATGGGCATCTTCGACCAGGGCTATGCCCTCTACATCCAGTCCGCGCTTCAGGGCGCTGTCCAGGAAGGGGCGCGCCAGGCCTCGCTCGAGAACACGCTGTGGACCGACATCGAGGCCAATGTGAACCGCAAGGTGCGCAATGTCGTGCCCTCGAGCGATCCGAGCACGGTTATCAGCTTCACGCTCGATCCGACCTATTACCAGAACTACAACGATATCGGCCTTCCCGAGGACTTCACCGATACCAACGGCAATGGCAGCTACGATCCGACCGAATGCTTCGTCGATCGCAACGGCAACACACAATGGGACCAGGATGTCGGCGTGGCGGGGCGCGGCGGCGCGCAGGACGTGGTCTCGATCCGGGCGTCGATCACCTACAAGCGCGTCTTCCCCTTCTGGAGCATGATCGGTCAGCCCGACAGCACCACCCTCAACGCGACGACGTTCCTGCGCAACCAGCCGTTCTCCGCGCAGGCCACCCGCGTGGGGGTGAGGATTTGCCCGACATGAGCGCGCGGAGACTGCACGGACCCGATCGCGTGGCTCGCACCGGGCGCCGGAGTTTGCGCGCCCTCGCGCGCAACAAGGACGCGGTCATGCTGGTCGAGTTCGCCTATTCGCTGCCGGTGCTGATGCTGCTTGCCTTCGGCTCGATCGAGCTCGCCAATCTGGCGATCGCCAATATGCGCGTCAGCCAGATCGCCATGACCGTCGCGGACAATCTCTCGCGCGCGAAACAGTCGGTTCCATTGACCCTGCCGCAGCTTCGCGAAGTCGATATCAACGACGCGCTGCTCGGCGCCAAGATCCAGGGCGGCGGCAACCTCAACATTCTCGACAAGGGGCGGATCGTCGTCTCCAGCCTGCAGCAGGACGGCGCCAGCAAGCAGAAGATCTTCTGGCAGCGCTGCAAGGGCATGCTCAACAAGAACTCGAACTACGGCGCCGAGGGCGCGACCGAGGGCACCACGCCCGGGTTCACGGGGATGGGCGCCGGCGCCAACAAGGTCAAGGCCGCGCCGAACAGCGCGATCATCTTCACCGAGGTGACCTACGAGTACGAGCCGCTGGTCGGGGAATGGGCGCTGGGCAGGTTCACCATCCGGCGCGAGGCGGCGTTCTATGTGCGCGACGACCGCGATCTGACGGGTGGGCCGGATTCGAACGGAATATACAATTTCTCGCCGTACGCAACCAAATCGGCGTGCAACGTCTACAACACCAGTTTCACCTGAAGCCCCGGGGGCGCCGGGGCGTCAGCCGCGGTAGCAAACCTTCTTTGCCGCCGCGACGATCCGCGGCGTGTCGATAAGCGCGGCCTTTTCGAGGTTCGCGGCATAGGGCAGAGGCACGTCCTCGTCGGTGACGCGCAGCACCGGCGCGTCGAGGTGGTCGAAGCCTTCCTCCATGCAGATCGCCATCACTTCGGACGCGATCGAGCAGGTCGGCCAGCCCTCCTCGGCGACGATCAACCGGTTGGTCTTGGCCAGGCTGGTGAGGATCGCCTGCTTGTCGAGCGGGCGCAGGGTGCGCAGGTCGACGACCTCGGCCTCGATGCCCTCGCCGGCCAGCTCCTCGGCGGCTTCCAGCGCCAGACCCACAGCGATCGAATAGGCGACGATGGTCACGTCCGAACCCTCGCGCACGATGCGGGCCTTGCCGATCGGCAGTACCCAGTCGCCGGTGTCCGGAACCTCGAAGCCGCGGCCGTAGACCAGCTCGTTCTCGAGGAAGACCACCGGGTCCTCGCTGCGGATCGCGGCCTTCAAAAGCCCCTTGCAGTCGGCCGCGTCATAGGGCGCGATCACGATGAGGCCCGGAACACTGGCGTACCACGGGCCGTAGTTCTGGCTGTGCTGCGCGCCGACGCGGCTGGCGGCGGCGTTGGGTCCGCGGAACACCACCGGGCAGCGCATCTGGCCGCCGCTCATGTAATTGGTCTTGGCGGCCGAATTGACGATGTGATCGATCGCCTGCATGGCGAAGTTGAAGGTCATGAACTCGACGACCGGCTTCAATCCGCCCATCGCCGCGCCGGTGCCGATGCCGGCGAAGCCATATTCGGTGATCGGCGTGTCGATCACGCGCCTGGGCCCGAATTCGTCGAGCAGGCCCTGCGTCACCTTGTAGGCGCCCTGGTACTGCGCGACTTCCTCGCCCATCACGAAGACGCGCTCGTCGGCGCGCATTTCCTCGGCCATCGCATCGCGCAGCGCCTCGCGCACCGTGACGGTCTTCATCGCCGTGCCGGCGGGAATCTCGGGATCGCGCGCGGCCTTGGCGCTGGCGGCGAGCTGCGCAGCGCCGCCCGGTGCGGCGGCCTTCTCGCCATCGCCCTCGTCTTTTTGCTGAGTCCCCGCGAAGGCGGGGACCTCGTGCGAAGGCTCCCCACCGCCTGAGGCCCCCGCCTCCGCGGGGGCGCGGCTGATATCCGCGGAGGCATCCCCGCCCTCGCCCGCCATGGTCGCGATCACCGTGCCGACCTTCACCCCTTCGGTCCCCTCGGCGATCAGAATCTTGCCGAGCGTGCCTTCGTCGACCGCCTCGAACTCCATCGTCGCCTTGTCGGTCTCGATCTCGGCGATGATGTCGCCGGCGGCGATGCTGTCGCCTTCCTGCTTGAGCCATTTGGCGATCGTCCCCTCCTCCATCGTGGGGGACAGCGCCGGCATCTTGAGCTCGATACCCATCAATAGGACTCCACCAGCACGTCGGTGTAGAGTTCGCTGGGCTCCGGCTCGGGCGAGCTTTCGGCGAAGTCGGCGGCTTGCGAAACGGCGGCGCGGATGCGCTTGTCGATATCCTTCAACTCGTCCTCGCTCTTGCCCTTTTCGATCAGCAGCTTCTTCAGGGCCTCGATCGGGTCGCGGTGCTCGCGCATGTCCTGCACCTCCTCGCGGGTGCGGTATTTCGCCGGGTCGGACATCGAGTGGCCGCGGTAGCGATAGGTGTTCAGCTCCATCAGCACCGGCCCGTTGCCCTCGCGCACATGCCTGAACGCGATCTCGGCCGCCTGGCGCACTTCGAGCACGTCCATGCCGTTCACGTCCATGCCGGGGATACGGAAGGCCGTGCCGCGGCGGTAGAACTCGGTCTCGGCGCTCGAACGCGCGGTGCTGGTGCCCATCGCATACTGGTTGTTCTCGATCGCGAAGACGATCGGCAGCTTCCACAGCGAGGCCATGTTGAAGGTCTCGTAGACCTGGCCCTGGTTGGCCGCGCCGTCCCCGAAATAGGCGAGGCACAGCCCGCCATCGCCGCGGTACTGGTGCGCCAGCGCGAGCCCCCCGCCGAGCGCCACCTGCGCGCCGACGATGCCGTGCCCGCCGTAGAATTTGTGGCTTGTCGAGAACATGTGCATCGACCCGCCCTTGCCCTTGGAAATCCCCGCCTGGCGGCCGGTCAGCTCGGCCATGATGACCTTGGGATCGATGCCATAGGCGAGCATGTGGCCGTGGTCGCGGTAGCCGGTGATGACGCTGTCGAGCCCTTCCTTTAGCGCGGATTGCAGACCGACCGCGACCGCCTCCTGCCCGATATAGAGGTGGCAGAAGCCGCCGATCAGGCCGAGCCCGTAGAGCTGCCCCGCGCGCTCCTCGAAGCGGCGGATGAGCAGCATTTGCTCGTAGAAATCGAGCATCTGCTCGGTGGTGGCGTGGTAGCTGCGCTTCGCCTCGTGCGCTTGCTGCAGGCTGTGGAGAATGAACTGGTCCGCAGGCGCGGTTTCGGATTTCTTGCTGCGGAGGGCTTTGGCCAAGATCGCATCCTCTGTGGGCTCGCCGCCAGGGATGGTCAGGCGGGCGTTCGCGTGCGCCTATAGGCACAAGCGCGTTGGCGACGCAACGGGTCCCACCGCTCTCGAAAACGCTACGGAAATGCGCTCAGTCGGCGAGCTTGACGACGACCTCGTCGGGGTGGACCACGCCCATCTGGCTGCGCACCAGCTCGCCGGCCAGATCGGGATCGGCCTGTGCGGGGTCGAGCAGTTCGACCCGGTTGCGCAAATGATCGCGCTCGATCTGGAGCTTGGCGAGGCGGGTCTCGCGGACATCGCGCATGCGCAGGTTCTCGCTCCAGGCGAACAGGCCGGATGGACCGGCGATCGCGAGGCCGGCCATCGCCAGCAGCGCGATCAGCGCCGCCGCCTCGCTGCGGCGCGCGGGCAGTCGGAAACGGCGGTTGTCGAGGCGTTTGCGAGCCATGGTTAAGGCAGGAATCACACTTCGAGTCCGCTGGCAAGCCCCGCCGGCCCATTTGCGGCTGACTGCGCCCGGAAACCGGCCATCCGCGAAATCGTTTAACTTGACGACGGCGGTGCACTGGCGTAATTAGTTTCCATTGTAACCATCAGGGCGAGAGGAACAACCATGGCCGATCTGTTCGAAAACCCCGTCGGACTCGACGGCTTCGAATTCGTCGAGTTCTGCGCGCCGGAAAAAGGCACGATCGAGCGGGTGTTCCGGACCATGGGCTTCACCCACATCGCCAGCCACCGCGGCAAGGACGTGCAGCTCTGGCGCCAGGGCCAGATCAACCTCATCCTCAATTACGAACCCAGGAGCGCCGCCTGGTACTTTGCCCGCGAGCACGGGCCCAGCGCCTGCGGCATGGGCTTCCGTGTGAGGAACGCCCGCCAGGCCTATGATTTGCTGCTCGAACGCGGCGCCGAGCCGGTGCAGGTCGAGACCGGCCCGATGGAGCTGCGTCTGCCCGCGATCCGCGGCATCGGCGGGGCGATCGTCTATCTGGTCGATCGCTATGCCGACGAGAACGGTGAAGGTCTTTCGATCTACGACATCGATTTCGAATATCTGCCTGGCGTCGATCGTCACCCCGCGGGCGCGGGCTTCGACCGCATCGATCACCTCACGCACAACGTCTACAACGGCCGCATGAAGTACTGGGCGGACTATTACGAGACGCTGTTCAACTTCCGCGAGATCCGCTTCTTCGACATCAAGGGCGAATACACCGGCCTCACCTCCAAGGCGCTGACCGCGCCCGACGGCAAGATCCGCATCCCGCTCAACGAGGAAGGCGAAGGCGGAAAGGGCCAGATCGAGGAGTTCCTCAAGCAATTCAACGGCGAGGGCATCCAGCACATCGCGCTGATTTGCGACGATCTCACCGCCGCCTGGGACAAGCTCAAGGCATTGGGCGTGCCCTTCATGACCGCGCCGCCCGAGACCTATTACGAAATGCTGCCCGAGCGCCTGCCAAATCACGGCGAGGACGCCGAGCAGCTCAGGATGCGCGGCATCCTTCTCGACGGCACGACCGAGGGCGGCCAGGCCCGCCTGCTGCTCCAGATCTTCGCCGAGGCGCAGGTCGGGCCGGTGTTCTTCGAATTCATCCAGCGCAAGGGCGACGAAGGCTTCGGCGAGGGCAACTTCAAGGCGCTGTTCGAAAGCATGGAGCGCGACCAGATCAAGCGCGGGGCGTTGAAGCCTGTCCCGAGCGAAGCCGAGGGGGTCGAGGAACCTGCCTAAGCCAATGCCTCAAGTCCCGCTCGTGCTGAGCTTGTCGAAGCACGTTTGGCGGAACGGTTGCGAAGCGTCCTTCGACAAGCTCAGGACGAGCGGAGTTTGGATATGAGTGACACAGTCTCCCACCCCGTGAAGCTCGGCGGCATTCACCACACCGCCTATCGCTGCAGGGACGCCAAGGAAACGGTGGAGTGGTACGGCCGTGTGCTCGGCATGGACTACACCACCGCCTTCGCCGAGGACCACGTGCCCTCGACCGGCGAATACGATCCCTACATGCATGTCTTCCTCGACGCCGGGAACGGCAATGTCCTCGCCTTCTTCGATCTGCCCAACCAGAAGGACATGGGCCGCGACGAAAACACGCCGGAGTGGGTCCAGCACCTCGCCTTGAGGGTCGGCTCCGAAAAAGAACTGCTCGCGGCCAAAGCGCACATCGAGGCGGAGGGCGTCGAGGTGCTCGGCCCCACCCATCACGGCATCTTCAAGTCGATCTATTTCTTCGACCCCAACGGCCACCGCGTCGAGCTCGCCGCCGACATCGGCACGGCGGAGCAATATGCCGAGCTGAAGCGCGTCGCCCCGCTGATGCTCGACGAATGGTCGAAGACCAAGAAAGCCCCCCAGCACGCCGCCTGGCTCCATGAGCTTGCGCGCGCGGGGCACGGCAAGGGCTAACAAGCAAGCGCAGGCGTCCGCGCCCGCTTTTGGCGAGGAACACCTCCGCGGGCCCGGGGTTTGTCGATCAGGCGATAGGCGAGACGAGGTTGACGCATGACCAGATTGATCGAACTCGACCGGGAGCACGCCATCGCTCCCGACGCGCCGGGCGCCGCGGACCTGGATTTCCTCCGGCGGCGCGGTTTCCGGTCGCTCGTGAACTTGCGCGACGCGGGCGAGGCGGATCAGGCGTTGAGCCCCGCGCGCGAAGGGGAGGAGGCCGAGCGCCGGGGCCTGGCCTATCTTCATTTCCCCGTCAGGCCCGACGAACTTGGGCCGGACACAGTGCGCGCGTTCCGTGAGAAGCTCGACCGGCTGCCCAAGCCGGTGGCCATTCACTGCGCGAGCGGGAAGCGCGCCGGGCTCATGACGATCGCCGCGCGCGGCGAAGATCGTCTGTCGGCGGGCCTGGAAGCTGTCCGGGCGAGCGGCATCGACCTGCCGGAGGCACGGCTCCGCGCCATGATGCCCGACGATCCCCGGTGACCGGGCAATGATCTTCCGCCAGCTGTTCGAACCCGAATCCTCCACCTTCACCTACCTCGTCGCCTGTTCGCAGACGCGCGACGCGGTGCTCGTGGATCCGGTGGTGGAAACCTGCGAACGCGATCTCGCCGTGCTCGCGGAGCTGGGCCTGAATCTCGCCTACACCCTCGACACGCATATCCACGCCGACCACATCACCGCGGCGTGCCGGATGCGCGCGCTGAGCGGATGCAAGGTGGCCTATCCAGCCGCCGACGCGCTCGCATGCGCCGATGTCCATGTGTCGGAGGAGCGGCCGCTGGCGGTGGGAAAGATGCTGCTTCAGCCGGTTTTCACTCCGGGCCACACCGACACCCATCACGCCTACCTCATCGACGAAGGCGGCACGCCCGCGATATTCACCGGCGACGCGCTGCTGATCGACGGCTGCGGACGAACCGACTTCCAGAATGGCGATGCCGATGCGCTATACCGCTCTGTGCGCGAGCGAATCTTCACCCTGCCGCCGGAGACGCTCGTCTACCCGGCGCATGATTACAACGGCAGGCGCGTCTCCTCGGTGGCCCAGGAATCCGCGCGGAACCCGCGCCTGGGTCAGGACGTGACGCTGGAACAGTTCAGGGCGATCATGGCGGGGCTCGACCTCCCCTACCCCAGGAAGATCGACGTCGCCGTGCCGGCAAATCGGGAATGCGGCGGATGCCCGGACGAACTCGTCGCCGAGCTTCATGCACAAGGCGGGAAGTCGCCTCAAGGGTGAGCGGGGCGAGGTGGTGCGCCCGACAGGATGGCGCCCGCCCGCCATCTCCGCTTCGCTTCGACTCCGAACGAGGTTCGATCCCGAGCGCCGGACCATAAGCGCCGCCCTTCGGGGCGCTTATGGTGCGCCCGACAGGATTCGAACCTGTGGCCCCCAGATTAGGAATCTGGTGCTCTATCCTGCTGAGCTACGGGCGCGCCGTTGGCCTCATTAGGCAAGCGGGCGAGACCTGACAACGCCTGGCGACAAATCGCAAATGGCCCCCAGATAGGCCTTCGCTGCGCTACGGCCGTCTCCGCCGCTGCGCGGCTCCGGCCAGGAATCTGGTGCTCTATCCTGCTGAGCTACGGGTGCGCCGGCCGCGCTGATAGGCGAGGCATTCGCACGTGACAACGCGCGATCAATTCAGCTCCTCCGGCGGCTGAACCGGCACCAGCAGCGGGGCGACGGCGATGCCCTCCTCGATGAGCGCCGCCGCATCGTCCCTGGTCGCGCGGCCGTGGACCTGCTTTTCCTCGGTTTCGCCAGAGTGCATCGAGCGCACCTCGGCGGCGAAGCGGTCGCCAACCCATTCGCTCTTGGCCAGCGCCCTGGCCTGCGCCGCGGCGAGCGCCTTGAAGGCTGCGGCGAACCCTTTTGGCATGGCCTCGTGGGCGACGGGATATGAAGCTGCCGCCGCGCGGTTGCCCTTGGCCGGGACCGCAGGCGCCATCGGAGCTTTCGCCACCACGGCGCTGTCGCATACCGGGCAAGTCAGCAGCCCGCGCGCCTGCTGGCTGGCGAAATCGTCCGACGAGCCGAACCAACCCTCGAAGGCGTGGGCGTTGTCGCAGGCAAGGTCGAAAACGATCACGCGGCCTAAGTGGCGATTTCGCGGCGGTTGGCAAGGCTCGGCACCTGTGCGCGGACCGCGGCAATCCGTGCGAGATCGATCTCGGCGAAGCCCAACCCCGGTGCGTCCCCGCCCAAATCGAGCAGCACCTCGCCCCAGGGATCGACCACCAGGCTGTGGCCGTAGGTCCGCCGCCCGTCCTCGTGCCGGCCCACCTGCGCCGCCGCGACGACGAAGGCGCTCGCCTCGATCGCGCGGGCACGGAGCATGACGTGCCAATGCGCCATGCCGGTGGGCACGGTGAAAGCGGCGGGAATCGCGATCACGTCGCAGCTTTGCCGTCCAAGCGCCTCGAACAACGCGGGAAACCTGAGGTCGTAGCAGATCGCCAGCCCCAGCCGCAGTGTCTCCTGCCCGTCGCCGCCATGGGTGCTCCGGATCATGGTGACGTCCCGCGTCACCACCCTCTCCCCCGCCCGGAAGGCGCTCGATTCGCGCCAGCTCTCGCCGCCCGCCAGATCGACATCGAACATGTGCATCTTGTCGTAGATCGCCGGGGCCTCGCCGCCGGGGGAGAACAGCATCGAGCGATTGGCCCAGCGCCCGTCGGGCAGCGCCACCGCCATCGAGCCCAGGGCCAGGAACAGGCCCTGCTCCCGCGCCACATCCCGCAGCATCGGCACGAAGGGGGACTGGTCCTGCGCGGCGATGTGTTCCGTGGCGCGGCCGCGATCCCGGTCCAGCAGCAGCGACATTTCGGGCGTGAACAGCATGTCCGCCTCGCCCCGCCGCGCCTCGCGAGCAGCATCGCGGATGGTGGCGAAATTCGCCTCGGGGTCGATGCCCGAAGTCATCTGCAAGACGGCGATCCGGGGCATCAGGCGGCCAGCAATGCGTCCAGCTTGCCCTCGCGCTCGAGCGCGGCGAGATCGTCCGAGCCGCCGACGTGCACCTCGCCGATGAAGATCTGCGGCACGGTGCGCGCCATCGGGGCGCGGGCGAGCATTTCGTCGCGCTTCGCCCCGCCGAACGTGATGTCGTGCTCGGTGTAGTCGATGCCTTTGGACTCGAGCAGCCGCTTGGCGCGGAAGCAATAGCCGCAGCCGAATTTGGTGTAGATCGTCACCCGGGGTTCGGCCATCGGTCCGCCTTCGGCTGGGCGCCTCGCAACCGGCGCGATTTCCCTCTTGAATGGCGTTTTGGCCGACCTATTTCAACCGGGTTCGGCAGGGCCGCATGGTCTGGCGGACAGGAACCGGGGACGCCGCGTCGCGGGTCTCCATTTCGAGTGAATTGCTCAGAAGAGGATTTGTTTCGATGAACCGTTTCGATTTTACCCCCTATCGCCGCAGCACCGTCGGCTTCGACCGTCTGTTCGACCTGCTCGAGAACCAGACCCGCGCCAGTGGCGGCGGCGAGAACTACCCCCCCTTCAACATCGAGCGCCGCGGCGAGGATGCCTATCGCATCACGCTCGCGATCGCCGGGTTCAAGGCCGAGGATCTCGACATCACCGCCCAGCAGAACCTGCTCACGGTCGTGGGCAAGAAGCGCGACGAGACCGCCGAAGGCGAGATGCTGCATGTCGGCATCGCCAACCGCGGGTTCGAGCGCCGCTTCGAGCTGGCCGATTTCGTGCGGGTCGCCGACGCCGACCTCGCCGACGGCCTGCTGGTCGTCGACCTGGTGCGCGAGGTGCCCGAGGCGATGAAGCCCAAGAAGATCGCGGTGGGCAAGACGGGCCTGGAGATCGTCCAGAAGGACGGCGATTCCAAGGCCGCCTGAGCCGACTTGGCATTTGCATGATCGTTGGGGGCGGAGCCTCGCGGCTCCGCCCCCGCGACGCCTGCGCGCCGCCCTGCCCCGATATCCGCTGTCCGGGTCGCAAAAGACAGCCCGTGCCGAGGCAAGCTCGAGGAATCGTCCGCGCTGCCACTGCGGCGTGGCGCGGCGGAATTGTGCGCCCTCGTTGCAGAATACTATCAAAAGATAAAGTCCGCTATCGGAACCGAAATCGCGCGCCGCGCCCGCGGTTCGCGGCCGGTTTCCGTTCGCGCATGTAGTCAGTCGCTTAGCCCGATCCCGCCGCGCGAAAAAATTACACCAGCCGGGCCTGTTCGAGCGCCGCGCCGATGAAACCGGCGAACAGCGGGTGCGGGTCGAAAGGCTTGGACTTCAGCTCGGGATGGAACTGCACCCCGATGAACCAGGGGTGGTCGGGCCGCTCGACGATCTCGGGCAGAAGTCCGTCGGGCGACATGCCCGAGAAGATCAGCCCGTCCTTCTCCAGCGGCCCCACATAGGCGCCGTTGACCTCGTAGCGGTGGCGGTGGCGCTCGGAGATGCTGGCGGCGGCGCCATAGGCGCTCGCGACCCGGCTGTTGCCGGCCAGCTTCGCCTCATAGGCGCCCAAACGCATGGTGCCGCCGAGGTCTCCCTCGGCCTCGCGCTTCTGAAGGCCTTCCTTGCTCATCCATTCGGTGATGATGCCCACCACCGGCTCCTCTGTGGGCCCGAACTCGGTCGAACTCGCATCCTCGAACCCCGCGGTGCGCGCGCCTTCGATGCAGGCCATCTGCATGCCCAGGCAGATGCCGAAGAACGGCACACCGCGCTCGCGCGCGAAGCGGACGGATGCGATCTTGCCCTCGCTGCCGCGCTCGCCGAAGCCCCCGGGCACGAGTATCCCGTGCATGGGTTCGAGCCTGGCGGCGATCTCGCCGTCCTCGCCCTCGAACAGCTCGGCGTCGAGCCAGCGGATGTTGACCTTGACCCGGTGCGCCATGCCGCCGTGGATGAGCGCTTCGTTGAGGCTCTTGTAGGCGTCGGGCAGTCCGACATATTTGCCGACCACGCCGATCGTCACCTCGCCCTCGGGATGGGTGAAGCGGTCGACCACGTCGTACCAGCGCGACAGGTCGGGCTCGGGCGCGTCGGCGATGCCGAAGCCGCGCAGCACCTCGCGGTCGAGCCCCTCGCCGTGATATTGCAGCGGCACCGAATAGATCGAGGGCGCGTCGAGCGCGGGGATGACCGCCTCGGCGCGGACGTTGCAGAACTGCGCGATCTTGCGCCGGTCGCTTTCCGGGATCGGATGCTCGGTGCGGCACAGCAGGATGTCGGGCTGGATGCCGAGGCTGGCGAGCTCGCGCACCGAATGCTGGGTGGGCTTGGTCTTCAGCTCGCCCGCCGCCTTGATGTAGGGGACCAGCGTGACGTGGACGCTCAGCGTGTGGCCCTGCGGCAGCTCGTTCCTGAGCTGGCGGATCGCCTCCATGAACGGCAGGCCCTCGATATCGCCGACCGTGCCGCCGAATTCGCACAGGATGAAGTCGTGATCGCCCTGGTCGGCGAGCGCGAATTCCTTGATCGCATCGGTGACATGCGGGACCACCTGCACGGTGGCGCCCAGATAGTCGCCACGGCGCTCGCGGGCTATGATCTGCTGGTAGATGCGGCCCGAGGTGACGTTGTCGGCCTGCGTCGCCGAGACGCCGGTGAAGCGCTCGTAATGGCCGAGGTCGAGGTCGGTCTCGGCCCCGTCGTCGGTGACATAGACCTCGCCGTGCTGATAGGGGCTCATCGTGCCCGGATCGACGTTCAGATAGGGGTCGAACTTGCGGATGCGGACCTTGTAGCCGCGCGCCTGCAGCAGCGCCGCGAGCGATGCCGCCATGAGACCCTTGCCAAGCGAGGAGACCACGCCGCCGGTGATGAAAATATACCGCGCCATGGGAGTCGGGCCTTAAGCGTGTGGGGGGATTCGGCGCAAGCGCGAATGCGGCGGAGCGAGTGTCGGTGTGGCGCCAATCCACAAGGGAAACCCGCATCTCTCCCTAACCGGTTCGTCCCGAGCGAAGTCGAGGGACTTGGCCGAGCGAAACCGAGGCTTGGCCCAGCCTTGCGTTCTCGGCTTCGCTCGAACGGGCCCTTCGACACGCTCGGGGCGAACGGACTTCGGTTTGGTGAACCGACCTAGTTCGCCGGTTCGCCGAGCGGATCGGCGGGCGCCGTCGCCGGAACCGCCGCGGGAGCGCCGGTCGGGGCCGTCGTGGGCGCCGGCCCGCCCAGCGGGTCGAGCGGCGCCGCGGGCGCGACATTGCGGTCGAGCGTGGTCTCGAGATCGCCCGTGCCGGTCTCGCCCACCGCCAGCGCGGCGAGGGCGATCGAGAGCAGCACGAACAGCACCGCCAGCCATTTGGTGGCGCGGGTCAGGAAGTCCGCCGCCCCGCGCGCGCTCAGCATCCCGGTCGGGCTGCCGCCGATGCCGAGGCCCCCGCCTTCGGAGCGCTGCATCAGGACGACGCCGACCAGCGCCGCGGCGACCAGCGCCTGGATGACGGTGAGGAACAGGAACATGGCGGTGCTTTCGGTCTCGGAATTCGGTGGAAGCTATCTAGGCGCGGGCCCCGGCGGCGGCAAGGTCAGCCGGTCTCGTCGTCGAAGGCGGCGTGGACGATGCCGAGGAAGCTCTCGGCGCTGAGGCTGGCCCCGCCGACCAGCGCGCCGTCGACATTCTCGAGCGCGAGGATTTCGCGCGCGTTGTCGGGCTTGACCGAGCCGCCGTAGAGGATGCGGACCTGCGCGGCGGTCTCCTCGCCATAGGTTTCGGCGAGCAGGCGGCGGATGGCGGCGTGCATGGCCGCGATGTCGCCGGATTCGGCGGTGCGGCCGGTGCCGATGGCCCAGATCGGCTCATAGGCCACGGTCAGCCGCTCGGCGGCGTCCTCGACATGGCTCAGGGCGGCGCGCAGCTGATCGAGCACGAAAATCTCGGCCTTGCCCGCGTCGCGCGTCTCGAGGCTCTCGCCGCAGCACAGGATGATCCGCAGGCCCGCGGCCACCGCGGCGTCGATCTTCGCCGCGACGGCGGCATTGTCCTCGCCGTGGCCGGCGCGGCGTTCGGAGTGGCCGAGGATGACGAACTTGGCGCCGGCATCGGCGACCATCGTCGCCGAGACGTCGCCGGTGTGCGCGCCTTCGACGGCGGCATGGCAATCCTGCGCGCCGACGCCGATCTGCTCGACTTCCTTGTGCACCGCGTGGATCAGCGTGAAGGGCGGCGCGAGCGCGACCTCCACCTTCATCAGGCGTTGCGCGGCGCGGTCGATCGCGCGTGCTTCGGTCAGCATCGCGCGCGTGCCGTTCATCTTCCAGTTGCCGACGATAAAGGGCCTCTCGGCCATGACGGGTCTGTCCTTTGGGATTGGCGGCGCGGCGACAGGCCGGGCCGGCGCGCTCGCTAGCCGAGCCGGGCACGAAGGTCAAAACCCTTGGTGCCTGTTGCCGCCACAACGCTGGCCCGATATGGCGCGGGCGCAACAGGACAGACTCTCACCCGCCCATCACCGGACCTTGCCACCGACCATGCTCCAGTTCTTCCGCAACATCTTCAAGTCCAAGCTCGGCCTGGTCCTGACCTTCGGCTTGCTGGCGCTGATCGCCCTCGCCTTCGCCACCGCCGATGTCGCCAACACCGGGTCGTTCGGCGGAGTCGCCGGCGGCGACCGGGTGGCGGTGGTCGGGGACACCGGGATCTCCACCGCCGAGCTGTCGCGCGCCGCGACGCAGGCGCTCGAACGCGCCCGCCAGCAGAATCCCACGCTCTCGATGCCCGCCTTCATCGCCCAAGGCGGGCTCGACCGGGCGCTCGATGCGATCGTGGATCGCACCGCGATCGCCGAATATGCGCGGCGGCAGGGCTTTCGCGCGGGCGACAATCTGATCAACAGCGAAATCCGCAAGATCGGCGCGTTTCGCGGAGCCGACGGCGATTTCAGCGCCGAGGTCTATCAGAACGCGATCGCGCAGCAGGGACTGACCGACGCGATGGTGCGCGACGATTTGCGCCAGGGCCTGCTCGCGCAGCTCCTGCTGGAATCGGCCTCGCTCGGCGCGCAGTTCCCGCAAGCGGCCGCCAACCGCTATGCGCTGCTGTTCAAGGAACGCCGCATCGGCGCCGTCGGCTTCCTCCCGGCGAGCGCTTTCGCCCCCGCGGGCGATCCCGACCGGGCGGTGCTGGAGCGCTATTACCGGATCGCACGCAACCGCTTCATCCGCCCCGAGCGGCGGGTGCTGCGCTATGGCGTGTTCGGGCCCGAAGCGGTCGAGGGGCGGATCGCACCCACCCCGGCGCAGGTGCAGGCGCGCTACCAGCGCGACGCGGCGCAATATGCCGCGCGCGAGCAGCGCAGCTTCACCCAGCTGATCGTGCCCACCCAGGCGGCCGCGCAGGCGATCCGCCAGCGCGTCGCGGGCGGGGCCTCGCTCGAGGCGGCGGCCCAGACGGCCGGGCTCAGGACCTCCTCGCTCGCCACCATCGACCGGACGGCGCTGACCACGCAGGCCTCGCAGGCGGTGGCGGCGGCCTATTTCGCCGCCGCGCAGGGCGGCTTGACCGCGCCCGCGCGCAGCCCGCTCGGCTGGCACATCGCGCGCGTCGATGCGGTCCAGCGCAAATCGGGCCAGACGCTGGCGGAGGCCACCCCGGCGATCGCCTCGGCGCTCACCGCCGAGAACCGCGCCCGCGCGCTCGCCGACCTCAGCGCCGATATCGAGCAGCGGCTCGACGAGGGCGCGACCCTGCCCGAGGTCGTGCGGACGCTCGGACTCACCGCGCAGACCACCGGCCCGCTCACCGCCGACGGGCGCGGCTACGACGGCGGCGCCGCCGCCCCCCCGGTTCTGGCCCCGGCGCTCGCGACCGCCTTCCAGATGGAGGAAAGCACGCCGCAGGTCGCGCAGGTCGAGAACGACCGGTTCCTGATCTACGAGGTTACCCGCATCACCCCGTCGGCGATCGCTCCGCTGGCGGAGATTCGCGCCGATGTCGCCGCAGCATGGAGGCAGGCCGAGGGCGCCAAGGCCGCACGCGCCGCCGCCGACCGTGTGCTTGCGAAGCTGTCGCGCGGCAGCACGCTCGCCGCCGCCACCGCCGTTGAAAAGCCGGGGCTGCCCGCGCCCGAGGCGATCGACCTGTCGCGCGAGGAGCTCGCCGCCCGCCGCGAGCGCGTGGCGCCGCCGCTGGCGCTGCTGTTCTCGATGGCGCAGGGCACCGCCAAGAAGCTCGAGGCGCCGGGCGACGGCGGCTGGTATATCGTCGATCTCGACCGCATCGAACTGGGCACGCTGGCGCCTGGCGACCCGCTCGCCGCACAGGCGCGCGGCGAGCTCGCCCAGGCCTTCTCCGCCGAGCTGACCCAGCAGGCGGTGGCCGCGATCCGCGAGGAGGTCGGTGTCGAGATCAACCGGGCGGCGGTGGACGCGGTGCGCCGGCAGCTCACCGGCGGCGGCAGCTGAGGAGGCGGAGCTGAGCGCTCCCGAAGGCGAACCTGGGGGCGCGGACGCGGCCCGCCGCGCGCTGGCGGCGGGCGGTAACGCCCTCGTCTGGCGCAAGCTCGTCGCCGACACGCTGACACCGGTCGGCGCGGCGCTGCGGCTGATCGAGCCGGGGCGCGGCGATTTCCTGCTCGAATCGGTCGAGGGTGGTGCGGTTCGCGGGCGCTACAGCTTGCTGGGGCTTGATCCGGACCTGGTGTTCCGCGCCGAGGGGACCCGCGCCGAACGCAATCCGCATTGGCAAACCGACCGCGCCGCTTTCGCGCCGCTGGCCGGCGATCCGCTGACCGAGCTGCGCAAACTGCTCGCCGAATGCCGTATCGATGTCCCCGACGGCCTGCCGCCCGCGCTCGCCTGCGTGGTCGGTTATTTCGCCTATGAGACAATGGGGCTGGTCGAGGACGTTCCGCGCCCCGCCGCCCCCGGGATCGGCCTGCCCGACCTGCTGTTCGTGCGCCCCACCCTGCTGCTGGTGTTCGACAGCCTGGGCGAGGAGCTGTTCTGCATCGCCCCGATCTGGGGAGCGGGCGATGCGGACGGCGCCATTGCCGAGGCCGGCGAGCGGATCGACGCCGCGCTGGCGCGGCTTACCGGCCCCGAGCCCGCGTCACCCCGTCCGACGGGCGATTTGCCCGAGGCTGCGCTGATCCCGCAGCTCGACCCCGCCGCCTATCGCGCGATGGTGCTCGAGGCGAAGGACTACATCGCCGCGGGCGACATTTTCCAGGTGGTGCTGGCGCAGCGCTTCGCCTGCCCTTTCCCGCTTCCGCCTTTCGCGCTCTACCGGGCGCTGCGGCGCGTGAATCCCTCGCCGTTCCTCTATTTCCTCGACCTGCCCGGATTCGCCATTGTGGGCTCGAGCCCCGAGATCCTCGTCCGGGTCAGGGATAACGAGGTCACCGTGCGCCCCATCGCCGGAACTCGCCCGCGTGGCGCCACGCCGGCGGAGGATCGTGAAGCCGAAGCCGCGCTGCTCGCCGATCCCAAGGAGCGCGCCGAGCACCTGATGCTGCTCGACCTGGGCCGCAACGATGTCGGCCGGGTGGCGGCCAGGGGCAGCGTTGCGGTCACCGACAGCTTCGCGGTCGAACGCTACAGCCATGTGATGCACATCGTCAGCCAGGTCACCGGCAGGCTCGATCCCGCGCGCGACGCGGTGGACGCGCTGTTCGCGGGGTTTCCGGCGGGCACGGTCAGCGGCGCGCCCAAGATTCGCGCCTGCCAGATCGTCGCCGAGCTGGAGCCCGAGGCGCGCGGAGCCTATGCCGGCGGAGTCGGATATTTCGCGCCCGACGGCTCGATCGACAGCTGCATCGTCTTGAGGACCGCGGTGGTGAAGGACGGGGTGATGCACGTCCAGGCCGGCGCGGGCATCGTCGCCGACAGCGACCCCGCCTACGAGCAGCGCGAATGCGAGGCCAAGGCGGGTGCTCTTCGCGCCGCCGCACAAGAGGCCTTCCGGCTGGCCGCCGAACCGGGTTATGGGCAGTAATGCGCTTCGCTCCAGCCCTCGCCTTCGCGCTCGCCCTCGCCGCCTGCCAGCCCGCCCAGGAAGGCGAACCGGTCGCGCGCGTGCAGGTCAGCGGCACGCCCACGCAAACCGCCACCCCATCTCCCAGCGCCACCATCGCCAGCCAGGTCGAAAGCGCCTGTCGCCAGGTGATCTTCGAGAACACCCCGCTGACCGATTGCATCGCGATTCCCGAACGGCACCGCATCGCCACGGCGCTCGCCGGGCCCGACGGAAATTTCCGCAGCCTCGCCGAATTCGCCAAGAGCCGCGACCCCAGGACCATCGCCTTCGCGGTCAACGCCGGCATGTTCGACGAGGCGGGCGATCCGATCGGCTATTTCGTCCAGAACGGAGAGCGGACCAAGGAGCTCGACACCGCCGAGGGCGAGGGCAATTTCCACATGCTGCCCAATGGCGTGTTCTTCGGAACCGGCGACGCCTGGGAAATCCGCACCGCCGAGGATTTCCGCGCCAACGTCGGCGAGCGCCCCGATTTCGGCACTCAGTCGGGCCCGATGCTGGTGGCGAACGGGCGGCTCCACCCTGAAATCCGCGACGATGGCCCGAGCCGCACGATCCGCAACGCGGTCGGGATCGACGAGCAGGGCCGCGCGCATTTCGTGATCTCCGCCGCGCCGATCTCCTTCGGCAAGCTGGCGCGCTTCTACCGCGACGAGCTGGAGGCGAGGAACGCGCTCTACCTCGACGGCAGCGTGTCGCAGCTCTGGAACCCCGCCACCGGGCGGCTCGACGGCGGCGCGCCGATCGGCCCGATCCTGGTGGTCGAACGCAAGGTGCCCGACGATGAATGAGGTTGCAGGTTCTGGGCCCCGGACGCTCTATCCCGAGATCGAACCATACGAGACCGGCATGCTCGAGGTGGGCGACGGCCACGCGCTCTACTGGGAGCGGGCCGGCACGCCCGGCGCCAAGCCCGCGGTGATGCTCCACGGCGGCCCCGGCGCGGGTTGCAATCCCGACCATCGCCGCCAGTGGAACCCTGCGCATTACGACGTGCTGCTGTTCGACCAGCGCGGCTGCGGCCGCTCGACGCCCTTCGCCAGCCTCGAGGCGAACACCACCTGGCACATCGTCGCCGACATGGAGCGCTTGCGCGAAATGTGCGGCTGGGAGCGCTGGCAGGTGTTCGGCGGCAGCTGGGGCTCGACCCTGGCGCTGTCCTACGCCGTCACCCATCCCGAGCGCGTGACCGAGCTGATCCTGCGCGGCATCTTCCTTTCGGGCCAGCGCGAGCTCGACTGGCTGACCGAATACGGCGCCAACGAGCTTTACCCCGAGGAATGGGAGGCCTTCACCGCGCATGTCGGGGGAAAGACCGGCGATGCGCTGACCGAGGCCTATCGCGCGCTGCTGGGCGATCCCGATCCCGAGGTGCGCCGCGCCGCCGCGGCGGCCTGGAACCGCTGGGAGGGCGTTACCGTCACGCTGCTGCCGCAGGAGGACACCGTGGGCCGCATGGCCGACGGCGAGAACGCGGTCGCCACCGCGCGCATCGAGACGCATTTCTTCGCGCATCGCTGCTGGCTGGAGGAAGGCCAGCTCCTCGCCGGCGCGGCCGAGAAGCTGCGCGGCATTCCCGGCGTGATCGTCCAGGGCCGCCACGACTGCTGCACGCCCCCCGCCGCCGCCTGGGCGTTGAAACAGGCCTGGCCCGAGGTCGATCTCCAGATCGTGCCCGACGGCGGGCATCTGTTCACCGAGCCCGGCATCACCGACGGCCTGGTGCGCGCAACGGATCGGTTCGCGTAGCCCTGGCCGCAAACGCCCCTCCCGCTCGTGCTGAGCCTGTCGAAGCACGCGGCGCGACGTTTTCGCCTATTACCCTTCGACAAGCTTAGGGTGAGCGGGACTTGTGAAAGGGACAGGAAAGCTCGAAAGCCGCCCGATGATCCTAGTCCTCGACAACTACGACAGCTTCACCTTCAACCTGGTCCATTATCTGATGGAGCTGGGAGCCGAAGTGCGGGTGGAGCGCAACGATGCGCTCACCGCCGCCGAGGCGCTGCGCACGAACGCGGCGGGGTTCCTGATCAGCCCCGGCCCCTGCACGCCGAACGAGGCGGGCATCAGCCTCGAACTCGTCGCCGCCTGCGCGGACGCGGCCAGGCCGCTGCTCGGCGTGTGCCTCGGCCACCAGGCGATCGGGCAGCATTTCGGCGGAATCGTCACGCGCGGCGGGCTGATGCACGGCAAGACCAGCCCGGTCACGCACGACGGCAGCGGCGTGTTCGCGGGCCTGCCCACGCCCTTCACCGCCACGCGCTATCACTCGCTGGTGGTCGAGGACATTCCGGAAAGCCTCGCGGTGAACGCCACCAGCGAGACGCCGGGGCTCGACGGCACCGCGGTGATGGGCTTCCGCCACCGCGAACTGCCCATCCACGGCGTCCAGTTCCACCCCGAGAGCATCGCCACCGAGCACGGCCACGCGCTGCTGGCGAACTTTCTGCGCCTCTGCGGGCTGGACTCGGCGGCGCGCGCGGCATGAGGGCGCTGCCGGGTGCCGAGCCGCATTTGGGCGAGGCCGAGGCCGAGGAGGTGTTCGGCTGGTTGCTCGACGGCGAAACGAGCGAGAAGGAGATCGCGCGCTTCCTCGTCGCGCTGTCCGAGCGGGGCGAGACCGCCGAGGAGATCGCCGGCGCGGCGCGCGCCCTCAGGGCCCGGCTGATCCCGGTCGCGGCGCCTCCGGGCGCGGTCGATTGCTGCGGCACCGGGGGCGACGGACATCACACATTGAACGTCTCGACGGCGGTCAGCCTGGTGGTCGCCGCCTGCGGGGTGCCGGTCGCCAAGCACGGCAACCGCGCGGCGAGCAGCAAGGCCGGCGCGGCGGACACGCTCGAATGTCTCGGCCTCGACATGGAAATGGCCGGAAGAACCGCCGAGAAGACCTTGGCGGAGCTGGGAATCTGCTTTCTCTTCGCCAAGAACCATCACCCGGCGATGGCGCGCATCCAGCCGATCCGCCAGCGGCTCGGCGTGCGCACGATCTTCAATCTCATGGGCCCGCTCTCCAACCCCGCGCGGGTCGAGCGCCAGCTGATCGGCATCGCCCGGCCCGGGTATGTCCCGATCTACGCCGCCGCCAAGGCAAAGCTGGGGACCACGCTGACCTTCATCGCCTCGGGGGACGAGGGGCTCGACGAGCTGAGCCTGGCCGGCGGTAACGAGCTGGCGGTGGTCGAGGGCCATGATTTCGAGATGCGGCGGGTGATCCCGGTCCAGGCCAATCTTCCGCACGCCCCGATCGAGGCGATTCGCGGCGGCGACGCGGCGCACAACGCCAAGGCGCTCGCCGCATTGCTGATGGGCGCGCCCGGCCCCTATCGCGACGCGGTGCTGTTCAATGCCGCCGCCACGCTGATCGTGGCGGGGCGGACGGCCGACTGGGTCGAGGGCGCCGATCTGGCGGCCGAGGCGCTCGACAGCGGCCGCGCGGAGAAGCTCCTCGCCGACTGGATCGCGATGGCGCGATGATTCTTGGTTCACACAAAGACACGAAGATGTCGCGTTTGCGGCGAAGCCGCCCTGCAAGGGGCATGGGGGGCGGAGGCTCGGTTGGCCTGCGGCGCGCGCCGCCCTCTTTGTGTCTTCGTGCGAACCCAAAAAAGACCACCGCCCGGCAATGAACAAGCTGGCAGAAATCTGTGCGACCAAGCGCGATGAAGTCGCCGCGCGAAAGCGGGTACACTCGCTCGCCGATCTCGAGCAAATGGCCCGCAATCAATCGGCGGCGCGTGGTTTTGGCGACGCGCTCAAACGAGCCGAGCAATCCGGCTTTGGGCTGATCGCAGAGATCAAGCGAGCTTCGCCATCCAAAGGCCTGATCCGCAAGGATTTCGATCCCGCCGACCACGCCCGCGCCTATGCCGCCGGGGGTGCGGCGTGCCTGTCCGTGCTGACCGACGCGCCCTATTTTCAGGGCCACGAGGACTATCTGATCGCGGCGCGCGCGGGCTGCGATCTGCCCGTGCTGCGCAAGGATTTCATGGTCGATCCCTGGCAGGTGGCCGAGGCGCGCGCGATCGGGGCCGACGCGATCCTGATCATCGTCGCCGCGCTCGAGGACGGCGCGATGGCGGAGATCGAAGCCGCCGCGCTCGAACTGGGCATGGATGTGCTGGTCGAGGTCCACGATGGCGCCGAGATGGCCCGCGCGGCAGGGCTGCGCTCGCGCCTCATCGGCGTGAACAACCGCAATCTCAAGACCTTCGAGATTAGACTTGAGACGACGGAGGAACTTGCGCCGCTGGCGCCGGAAGGCGCGTTGCTCGTCGGCGAGAGCGGTATCGCCTGCCATGACGACTGCCAACGCCTCGCCCGCGCCGGGGTGCGCAGCTTCCTCGTCGGCGAGAGCCTGATGCGCCAGCGCGACGTCGAGGCCGCCACCCGCGCGCTGTTGCGCGGATAACTTTCCCACATGCCTGCAGCTGTGCGATAGCCGCGGGATGACCCCCGACCGCGCCCCTGCCTCGCGTCCGCTTCCGGCCGTCCCGCGAAAGGCGATTTTCCTTTCCCTGGACCGTGAAACGCCCGGCCCGTGTCTCGCGGGGGCGTGGCCGGACTCATGAACGGACGGCTCACCCACCTCGACGAATCGGGCGCCGCGCGCATGGTCGATGTCGGCGGGAAACCGGCCACCGCGCGCTCCGCGACCGCGACCGGCCGCATCCGCATGTCCCCGGGTGCGCTCGCCGCTCTTGCCGATGGCGCCGGTCCGAAGGGCGACGCGCTCGCCGCCGCGCGGATCGCCGGGATCATGGCAGCGAAGAAGACCGCCGAGCTGATCCCGCTGTGCCACCCGCTCGCGCTCGATGCGGTGAGCCTCGATTTCGCGGTCGAACCCGACGCCGTCCGGATCACCGCGACCGCCTCGCTCACCGGGCGCACGGGCGTGGAAATGGAAGCAATGACAGCCGTATGCGTGGCACTCCTCACACTCTATGACATGGGCAAGGCGCTCGATAAGGCGATGGCGATCGAGGGCGTTCGCCTGCTCGCCAAGCGCGGCGGCAAGTCGGGGGACTGGAACGCCCCGGAATGAGCGCCGCGCTCGGCCTGGAAGCCGCCCAGGCGAGGCTGCTCGCGCTCGTGAAGCCGGTTGGATCGGAAATCGTCCGGGTGGACGAGGCTGCGGGGCGCTACCTCGCCGACGATCTCGCCGCCCGGCGCACGCAGCCCGCGCGCGACCTGTCGGCGATGGATGGCTTCGCGGTCGCCGGTCCCGGCCCCTGGCGGATCGTGGGGGAATCGCGCGCCGGAGCGCCGCTGGTGCGCGCGCTCGCGGCGGGCGAGGCGGCACGGATTTCCACCGGAGCTGCCTGTCCGGAAGGGACCGAGACCATCGTCCCGATCGAGGACGCGGCGGTCGAGGGCGATGAACTGCGCGCTGCGCGGCCCGCGTCCGGCCGTCACATCCGCCGCCGCGGGCTCGACTTCGAGGACGGGGCCGGCCTTCTCGCCAGCGGCGCCCGCATCGGCGCGGCCCAGCTCGCGCTGGCTCGGGCGGGCGGCCACGCGGTGCTCGAGGTGGCCGGCAGGCCGCGCCTCGCCGTGATCGAATGCGGCGACGAGCTCGTGGCCGATCCGCGCGATTGCCCGCCCGACCGACTCCCCGCCTCCAACGGCGCGATGGTCGCGGCGATGGCCGCGGGCACGGGGGCCGTGGCGCGGCGAATGGGGCCGCTGCCCGACGATCGCGCCGTGCTCGCGCGCGCCTTCGCGGAGGCCGCCGATGCCGATGCGATCGTCACCACCGCGGGCGCCTCGGTGGGCGAGCACGACCATGTCCGCGGCGCGCTCGAGGATGCCGGCGCAAAACTCGCGTTCTGGCGCGTGGCGATTCGCCCCGGCAAGCCCGTGCTGGTGGCGACGCGGGGCGATCGGATCGTGCTCGGCCTGCCCGGCAATCCCGCCTCCGCTTTCGTGACCGCTTTCCTGTTCCTGCTGCCTCTGCTGCGGGCATTGCAGGGCGCGGCGCGGCCCTTTCCCGCGGCGATCCCGCTGCCGCTCGCCGGAGCGCTTCCGGCCGGGGGAGCGCGGCGCGAGTTCCTGCGCGCGCGCTTCGAGGGCGGACAGGCGGTTCCGCTCGCCGGGCGCGACAGCAGCGCGCTGCATGCCCTCGCCGCCGCCGATCTGCTCATCGACCGGGCCGCCGGCGCGCCGGCGGCGCCAAGTGGCGCGGTGGTCCCGTGCTACTGGCTCGGAAATGGCGGAATTACTTGACGGCGGGGAAACGGTTTCCTAATTGTTCCGTGTTCGTTCACCATCCCGGCCGTTTTCTTGCCGGGACCTGACGGCAGGGAGTTTTTTGGCATGCTGACCGCCAAGCAACACGAGCTCATTCGCTTCATCCAGCACAAGCTGGAGCAGACCGGCATTTCGCCCTCCTTCGAGGAGATGAAGGACGCGCTCGACCTCAAGAGCAAGTCGGGCGTGCACCGGCTGATCTCGGCGCTGGAGGAGCGCGGCTTCATCCGCCGCCTGCCCAATCGCGCCCGCGCGCTCGAGGTGCTCAAGGGGCCCGAGGACGCGGTGGCCGCGCCGCGCGCGGGCCGCCCGGCCAACGACGCCGCCGCCATCGGGCGCGCGGTGCCCAAATCGACTCCCCGGCCCGCCAACGACGTGATCGAGCTCCCGCTCCACGGGCGGATCGCCGCGGGCGTGCCGATCGAGGCGATCGAGGGCCAGGCCACCCTGCCCGTCCCCGCCGCGCTGCTCGGCCCCGGCGATCACTATGCGCTCGAGGTGTCGGGCGATTCGATGATCGAGGCCGGCATCTTCGACGGCGACTATGCGCTGGTGCGCCGCACCGACAGCGCGCGCGACGGCGAGATCGTGGTCGCGCTGGTCGACAACGACGAAGCGACGCTCAAATATTTGCGCCGCGAAAACGGCATGATCCGCCTCGATCCCGCGAACGGGGCCTACGATCCGCAGATCTACACGCCCAACCGCGTGGCCGTGCAAGGCAAGCTCGCGGGGCTGCTGCGGCGGTATCACTGAGGCGAGGAAGGTGCGCGGGGGTACGCGTTTAGGTGTAACCTTAGTGTAACCTTTCGCCGCCGCGACGACTGGCGGCGAGACACTGATTGGCCGTGGCGGGACGCTCCGGCTGGTGGCAGCGAGGATTCGCGGGTATGGCATCCCGGATGAGCCAGGCCGAAATCAACATAGCGGAGCAGTTCCGCCGTATCGAGCAGCTCGTCGCGGACGCGGACGCACGCAATGGCGAGCGCCTCAAGGCTGACCGGGACTGGAAATTTCTGCCCTGGCAGCTACTCGCGAGCGGCCTGACCGCCGGCGCGGCCGCCATGGCCGCCGCGATTGCTCTCGTCTCCCTGCTCTACTGACTCGGGCGGGTGGGTGGGGTAGCGCCCGCCGTTTGGGTCAAAGCCGACCAGCCGATTTCACCTGCCCGGTCCTTGGCTCGCCACCAGCCATGCTCGCCCTGGCTCTGGCCGACGGTGACGACACGCAGGTTCCCGTTCAGATATAGCGCGAGCCCGCCGTGCTCGGCCAGGAAGCGCCGGTCGGCCTTGAGCCAGCGCGGGGCGCAGCTCCGCGGGAGGCTGCGCGCGGCGATGACGATGTCGGCCCGCTCGCAGGCGCGAATGAGCTGGAGCGCATCGACATAGTGCTTGCTGCGGGCGATCAGCAGCGACCAGCCGCGGCCCTCGCGCGTCACCTCCAGCACGCAGAAGTCCGCGCTGCACCGCGCTCCCGGCGCGCGCTCGATGGCGAGCGGCTCGCTCTCGACCGCCGCCGCCTCGCGCAGGCTGTCGAGCGCGTAGCTGCTCTTGCCCTCGGCTCCCTCGCGCAGCACCAGCAGCCGCCCGCCCGGCTCCGCGACCGCGATCTGCCGCCCGTCGCGCGCCACCAGCACATCGGGCGCCGGCGTCGCCAGCATCGCCGCCAGCGCGACGGCGACAGCAGCCAGCCCCCACAGCCGCACCCGCCCACGCCACAGCGCCAGCCACAACATGCCCGCGACATAGAGCCCGATCGCGCCCAGACCGATCTGCGGCATCAGCCGCACCGCCCCTGGCTGGCCCGCGACGAAATGCGCGATGCCGAGCAGCAGCTCGAGCGAAAGCCCCGCCAGCCACCACAGCGGCGCGCCGAGGCCGGCGAGGTCGAACAGCAGCGCCAGCGCGATCAGTGGCATCGCCGCGAAGGTCACCAGCGGGATCGCCAGGACATTGGCGAAGGCGCCATAGGCCCCGGCGCGGTGGAAGTGGAACAGCACGATCGGGGTCAGCACCGCCTCGATCGCGACCCCGGTCGCGAACAGCATCGCCACGCGCCGCCCGATCCGGGCCAGCCAGCTCTCCTCCCGCGGGGCGAGGAAGCGCCGCACCGGCTCGGCGCCGTGCAAGGCCACGATCGCCAGCACCGCGGCGAAGCTCATCTGGAAGCTCGGGCCTACCAGCGATTCGGGCCACAGCAGCAGCACGATGCCCGCCACCACCGCCACCATCCGCAGCGACAGCGGTTCGCGCCCCAAGGCCAGCGCCAGCAGCACCAGTCCCGCGCCCAGGCAGCTGCGCACCGTGGGCACCTCGGCCCCGGTCAGCAGGGTGTACGCCGCGCCCGCCAGCGCGGCGAGCCCCGCCGCCAGCACCGGCAGCCGCACCCGCAGCACCAGCCACGGCCACAGCGCCAGCAGCCGGATCGCGAGCAGATAGACGCAGGCGATCACCGCGCTGACATGCAGCCCGCTGATCGAGAGCAGATGGGTGAGGCCCGCGTCGCGCATCGCCTCCTCGTCGGCCGTGCCGATGGCCCCGCGATCGCCGCTGGCGAAGGCGGCCGCGAGCGCACCGGGCGTGCCGCCAAGCCGATCGCGGACATGCGCCGAGAGACGCCGCTGGGCCCGCGCGATCGCTCCGCCCTCGCGCCCTTGCTGGAGCACCGCCAGCGGCCCATATGTCGATCCGGTCGCAGCCAGCCCGTCGAACCAGGCTTTGCGCGCGAAATCATAAGCCCCAGGCACCAGCGGCGGTGCGGGCGGGAGCAGCCGGGCGCCGGTGCGGATCATCGTCCCTTCGATCAATTCCTCGCGGTCGTCGCGTCGCGGCAAGTTGATGCGCACCTTGACCGCGCGTCCGGTGCCCGGCTCGCGCACCGCCAGCGTCAGGCGGACGCGGTCCTCGGCGGGCTGCTCCTCGCGCGCCAGAATCCGCCCCTCGATCGCGCCGATGTAGGGCGCGGCCAGCGGCGGCGTGCCGATCATGGCCGAGCGCGCCCAGATCGCCGCCATGCCGAGCACGAAAGCCAGGCCGATCGTCAGCGCCGCGAGCCGCAGCAACGCCCGCCCGCTTTCGTCGCCGCGCCAGTGCAGCCAGCCGACCGCGGCGAGCCCGCCGCCGAGCGCCATCGCGCGCAACCAGGCGCCCTCGTCGGGCAGCATGAACCACGCCGCGATCCCGGCGGCGAAAGCCACCGTCAGCCACGGGCCGCGATCGTGCGCGGCGTGTTCGAGAAACCGCTCCGCCCCCTCCGCGAAACTGGACAAGCCGCCGGCGCGCTGCCAAGGGCGCTGCATTGCAGCATGGGGGGAAGCTTCGCCCTCCCCCAGCGGCACGAAAGGCGCGTTTTGCGTCGCCATGATCCGCTTTGGAAAGGAAGCCGTCCCTGATGGCAAGCAGTATCGGGGCCAGCGAAACCGCGACGATCCGCCGTTCGCCGGTGGTCACCCGCTTCGCCCCTTCCCCCACCGGCTATCTGCACATCGGCGGGGCGCGCACGGCGCTGTTCAACTGGCTCTTCGCGCGCCATCATGGCGGCAAGGCGCTGCTGCGGATCGAGGATACCGACCGCAAGCGCTCCACCCAGGACGCGATCGACAAGATCGTCGACGGGCTCGACTGGCTCGGGCTCGATTACGACGCGCCGCCGCTGTTTCAGTCCGACCGCGCCAGCCGCCATGCCGAGGTGGCCCAGAAGCTGCTCGTCAGGGGCCACGCCTACAAATGCTATGCCACGCCCGAGGAGCTCGAGGCGATGCGCGAGGAGCAGCGCGCCAGGAAGCTGCCGCTGCGCTACGACCGGCGCTGGCGCGACCGCGACGCAGCCGAGGCGCCGGCGGATGCGCCCTACGTCATCCGCCTCAAGGTGCCCACCGAAGGCGAAACCGCGATCGAGGACGCCGTGCAGGGCCGCGTCGTCGTCCAGAATGCCGAGATCGACGACTACGTCCTGCTCCGCGCCGATGGCACCCCGACCTATATGCTGGCGGTGGTGGTCGACGATCACGACATGGGCGTGACCCATGTGATCCGCGGCGACGACCATCTCAACAACGCCTTCCGCCAGCTCCCGATCGTCAGGGCGATGGGCTGGCCGGAGCCGGTCTATGCCCATATCCCGCTGATCCACGGCACCGACGGCGCCAAGCTGTCGAAGCGGCATGGCGCGGTGGGCGTGGAGGCCTATCGCGACGACGAAGGCGTGCTGCCCGAAGCGCTGTTCAACTATCTGCTGCGGCTGGGCTGGGGGCACGGCGACCGCGAGGAGATCACCCGCGAGGAAGCGGTGCAGCTGTTCGACCTTTCGGGCGTCGGCAAAAGCCCCTCGCGGATCGACCCCAAGAAGCTCCACAATCTCAACGGCCACTACATCCGCGAGGCGGACGACGCCCGGCTGGCGGCGCTGGTGGCGGCGCGGCTCGGCCCCCGCGCCGACGTCGCGCTGCTCGAGCGCGCGATGCCGGTCCTCAAGGTGCGGGCGCACGATCTGGTCGAGCTGGCCGAAGGCGCGCGCTTCCTGTTCGCGCGCCGCCCGCTCGCGCTGACCGACAAGGCCGCGGCGCTGCTCGACGAGCAGGGACGGGGCCTGCTGGCGCAGGTCGGGGAAACGTTGCGCGGCGAAACCGACTGGACAAGCCAGGCGCTCGAAGTCACTACCAAGGCGCTTGCCGAGCGGCTCGGCCTCGGGCTCGGAAAGCTCGCCCAGCCGATGCGCGCGGCGCTGACGGGGACCACCACCTCGCCCGGTATTTTCGACGTTCTGGTCCTGCTCGGGCGCGCCGAGGCGCTGGCGCGGATCGATGCCCAGGCGGCGCCGACGCCGCCAACCAACACGGCGGCGCCGACGCCGCCAACCGATACGACGGCGCGAACCGCCGCCAGTTCATGATTCCGGCCCTCGCCCTGGCGGCGGCGCCCAATTGACGACGGAGACCTTCATGGCCGAGAGGCAAGCCACGCTCGAGATCAACGGCAAGACCGTCCGCTATCCGATCATGCCGGGCAGCACCGGCCCCGACGTGGTCGACATCCGCAAGCTGTTCGGCGACACCGGCGCCTTCACCTACGATCCGGGCTACAAATCGACGGCGAGCTGCGAAAGCGCGCTGACCTACATCGACGGCGACGAAGGCGTGCTGCTCCACCGCGGCTACCCCATCGGGCAATTGGCCGAGCACTCGAGCTTCATGGAGGTGTGCTACCTGCTCCTCAATGGCGAACTTCCCAACCAAGAGGAACTCGACGCGTTCACCTACACGATCACGCGCCACACGATGCTGCACGAACAGCTGGCCCAGTTCTACCGCGGCTTCCGGCGCGATGCGCATCCGATGGCGATCATGTGCGGCGTGGTCGGCGCGCTCTCGGCCTTCTATCACGACAGCACCGACATCTCCGACCCGGAGCATCGCAAGATCAGCTCGCACCGGTTGCTCGCCAAGATGCCGACGATCGCCGCGATGGCCTATAAATATTCGGTCGGCCAGCCCTTCGTTTATCCCCGGAACGACCTGTCCTACACCGCCAATTTCATGCGCATGACCTTCGGCGTGCCGGCCGAGGAATACGTCCTGCACCCCGCGGTCGAGAAGGCGATGGACCGGATCTTCATCCTCCATGCCGATCACGAGCAGAATGCCTCGACCTCGACCGTGCGGCTGGCGGGCTCCTCGGGCGCCAACCCCTTCGCCTGCATCGCGGCCGGCATCGCCTGCCTGTGGGGTCCCGCGCATGGCGGCGCCAACGAGGCCGCGCTCAACATGCTCCAGGAGATCGGCACGCCCGACCGCATCCCGCACTATATCGAGCGCGCCAAGGACAAGAACGACCCGTTCCGGCTGATGGGCTTCGGCCACCGGGTGTACAAGAACTACGACCCGCGCGCGACCGTGATGCAGAAAACCGTGCGCGAGGTGTTCGACGCGCTCAAGGTCAAGGACCCGGTGTTCGAGACCGCGCTGCGGCTTGAGGAAATCGCGCTCAACGACGATTACTTCCGCGAGAAGAAGCTGTTCCCCAACGTCGATTTCTATTCGGGCATCATCCTTTCGGCGATCGGCTTTCCCACGACCATGTTCACCGCGCTGTTCGCGCTGGCGCGCACCGTGGGCTGGGTGGCGCAGTGGAACGAGATGATCTCCGATCCCGCCCAGGTGATCGGCCGCCCGCGCCAGCTCTACACCGGTCCGACCGAGCGGGACTACGTGCCCATCGGCCAGCGCTGACGCGATGCGCGCCGTCCCGATCGTGCTCGGCATCGTGCTCATCCTGGCCGGCGGGCTATGGGCGTTGCAGGGCGCGGGGCTGGTGATGTGGCCCGCGGACAGCTTCATGCTCCAGCAGCAAGGCTGGGTGACCTATGGCATCGCCACCGCGCTCGCCGGCGTGGCGCTGCTCGCGCTGGCGCGCCGCATCCGCCGCTGATCAGTCCAGCGCGGCCAGCTCCAGCGTGAAGCGCGCGCCCTGCCCCGGGGCGCTTTCGACCGACAGCTCGCCTTCCATCGCCCGCGCGAGCCGCGCCGAGATGTAGAGGCCCAGCCCGCTGCCGCCGTCGCCGCCGCGGCCGAGTCGCTCGAACTTGTCGAACACCCGGCTCCGCTCGGCATCGCTGAGGCCGCGGCCCTGGTCGGCGACAGTGACCGTGGCCCGGCGCCCCTCGCGGTCGAGCCTGATCCACACCTGGCTCTCCTCGGGCGAATAGGCGATCGCATTGCCGATCAGATTGATCAGGATCTGTAGAACCCGCCGGAACTCGCCCCGCGCCCACTGGCCTTCGCCCTGCGGCGGCGGGACCAGCACGATATCGCGCTCCTGCGCCCGCGGGCCGAGGATGGCGGCCGCCTGCCGGGCCGCCTCGCCCAGGTCGATGCGCTCGAAGGCGACCTCGAAATCGGAGGCTTCGACGCCTTCGAGATCGGCGATGTCCTCGATCAGCGCGAGCAGGTGCTCGCCGGCGTCGACCATGTCGCCGGCATAGCCCGCGTAGATGTCGGGGAGCGGCCCCGCGAGCTTGGCGCGGATCGCTTCGGCGTGGGCGATAACGCGGCCGAGCGGCTGGCGCAGCACCGGCGCCAGTTCCTCGCCGAGCGATGGCATGCCCGAAACGCCAGCGTCGTCGTCCGGCGGCACGGGCGCGGCCTGGTCCGAAACCAGCGTCAGCACGAAGCCCGTGCTCCCCGGCTCGGGCAGGCCGAGCGGTTCGAGCCACGCCGTCCACCGCCGCGCGGAGCCGGCGACCTCGCAGACCACGCCGTCGAGCAGGCGCCAGTGGAGCGGCTGGTCGTGCATGCTGCCGGTCACGGTCGCGAAGTCGGTCCACGGGCGGCCGATCCCCGCGATCATGTCCGCGGCCAGCTCCGCCAGATCGGGCGCGCTCGCCTCCACGGTCAGCACCGCCTGGCGCGGATCGAGCCGCGCGCAGAACTCGGGCAAGGCCCGGTTGAGCTCGCGGCGCAGGCGGGCGAGCTGGCCGTCCTCGTCGCTCATGGCGATCGGCTCGGCATGCCAGCTTGCGATGCCCAGCTCGCAGCCGCCGTCGCCGTCCTGCACCGGGATGGCATCGACCCATCCGCCGATCCGATCCTCCGCGGCCAGCGCGGCGAAGGGGCGCGACAGCCTCAGGCCGAGCCTCCCGGCCTTGACCGCGATCGCGCGCAGCTCGGGAATGGCGAGCGGCCCGCCGAGGTTGCCGCCGCAGGCGAGCTGAAGCGAGGCCAGCGGCTCCCCCGCCTCGACCAGCCGGCCCTGCCGGTCGACCAGGCCGCGGGCGAGATATTCGACGCTGTGCGTGATCATGGCTGCACGTCCACCAGCCATTGCGCCGCTTCCCGCGTGCCGACATCCGCGAGCCCACGCGGCAGATCGGCATCCGGCTGAATGCGCAGCGCCTGGCGCTCCGCCTCCGCCGGCATCGCGCCGGCCGCGCGCAGAGTGAGCAGGAGCCGGCCCAGATGCGGGTCGGCGGCCGCGCAGGCGGTGCGGTCGCGGCTTTCCCCGGAACGGGCCGCCAGCGCGCTGAGCCACAGCGCCACCCCCGCGTCCTCGACGGAGAGCGCCCTGGGCGTCTGCGCGCCCGCCTCGCGCACCAGCCGCGCCAGCAGCGCCAGCCGGCTCGCACCTTCCTCGTAATCGCCGCGCAGCCGCGCGTCCGCCTGCGCGACCGCATCGGCATCGGTGTCGGGGATCACCTCGCGCGCCGCCGCCAGGACCGCGTGGAACAGTTCCGCGGGCAGTTCCGCCAGGGGCAATTGCATCCGGCGTTGCGCCTGCGCGAAGCGCGCCTGCGCCGCGAGCGCGGCCATCGCCAGCGAACCGGTTGCCGCATCGGCCTCGGCCACCCACGCCTGCAGGAGCGGCGAGAGCACCGGATCGATGGCCAGCCCGGATTCGAGCTTTCGCGCCAGCCGCCACTCGAGCGCCAGCGCCTGGCAATGGGCGCGCAAATCGTCTTCCAGCAGCAGCCGGGCAAGCATCGCGTCCTGTGTCGCCGCGTCAACGGGGCGCGAACGCAGGCGCGCTTCGACCAGTTGCGACGCGAGATTCGCGAGCATACCGCGAACCTGCGCCACCACGGCCTCCTCGATCAGCGACTGATCGGGCGCGGCGAGGAGGTGCCGGAGCGCGGGCGCGCTGCGCGCATGGGCCCGATCGCCGCGCGCCAGCGCCGCGCGCAAGGGATGGTCGGCGGCATCCGCCGGGGTCTGGGCGCGCGGGCCGGTCATGCTCGGTATTGCTACCACAGCGCGGTTAATCCGGCGTTAGCTGCGTGCGCCGGCCTCTGGCCGACCACAGCAATGCCCCCGAGGCGAGCAGGAGGAGCGCCGCCACCGCGATCGTGCTCCATCCGAGATAGGCCAGCGGCATGAGCGCCGCGAGAAACAGGATCCGATCGCCGAACAGCGCACGGGCGCGCGGGGCCGCCGTCGCTTCGCCCAGCCGCAGCAGCCCGACCAGAACCAGCGGCAGCAAGATGCCGAGCCAGCCCGGCACGGTCATGACCTGCAGCGACACCAGCCAGACCAGCAGCCCATCCCGGAGCAGCCCCGCGAGCGCCATCGCCGGGCCGGGTTTGCGCGGCGGGGCGCCGATCGCCTCGACCCGGTCGAAGACCTCCGCGACCGTGAGCGCGCAGCTCGCCGCCAGCAGCAGGCCGAGGCCCGTCACCGGCGAGGCGGCGACGGCCGCCAGCGCCGAGAGCGACCCGGCGACGAGCGCGGCGGCATGGGGACCTTCGCCGATGGCCGGACGAATGTCTGCCTCGACTACGCCAAGGGCGTGAAGGAAGCGACCTGCCTGGTGGTGTTCCCGAACGATCAGATGGCGGGGCTGG
>JAIETR010000067.1 GCA_019745075.1 Qipengyuania sp. | reverse complement strand
AAGCCCGCGCTCAGCCGCGGCGAGCTGCACTGCATCGGCGCCACCACGCTCGACGAATACCAGAAATACGTCGAGAAGGACCCCGCGCTCCAGCGCCGCTTCCAGCCGGTCTATATCGACGAGCCGAGCGTCGAGGACACGATCTCGATGCTGCGCGGGCTCAAGGAGAAATACGAGCTCCATCACGGGGTGACGATCACCGACGGGGCGATCGTCGCCGCGGCGCAGCTCTCCAACCGCTACATCCAGAACCGCTTCCTGCCCGACAAGGCCATCGACCTGATGGACGAGGCCGCGAGCCGGCTGCGGATGGAAGTCGAGAGCAAGCCCGAGGAGATCGAGAACCTCGACCGGCGCATCATCCAATTGAAGATCGAGGAGCAGGCGCTCCAGCGCGAGACCGACGCCGCCTCGAAAGACCGGCTCGCGGCGCTGCGCAAGGAGCTCGCCGATCTCGAGCAGCAGTCGAGCGAACTCACCACCCGGTGGCAGAACGAGCGCGACAAGATTCAGGCCGGGACGAAGGTCAAGGAGGAGCTCGACGCCGCCAAGCTCGAGCTCGAACAGGCGCAGCGCACCGGCGATCTGGCCAAGGCGGGCGAGCTGCAATACGGCCGCATTCCCGAGCTCGAGAAGCGCATGGCGGAGGCCGAGAGCCACTCCGAGAACGCCATGCTGCGAGAGCGCGTGACCGAGGACGACATCGCCAGCGTCGTGAGCCGCTGGACCGGCATTCCGGTCGACCGCATGCTGGCCGGCGAGCGCGACAAGCTGCTGGCGATGGAAAGCATCATCGGCAAGCGCGTGATCGGCCAGGCGCAGGCGATCGAGGCGGTCAGCAAGGCCGTGCGCCGCGCGCGGGCCGGGTTACAGGACCCCAATCGCCCGCTCGGCTCGTTCCTGTTCCTCGGCCCCACCGGCGTCGGCAAGACCGAGCTGACCAAGGCGCTCGCCGGCTTCCTGTTCGACGACGACGCCGCCATGGTCCGTATCGACATGAGCGAGTTCATGGAGAAGCACGCGGTCGCCCGGCTGATCGGCGCGCCCCCGGGCTATGTCGGTTACGACGAGGGCGGGGTGCTGACCGAGGCGGTGCGCCGCCGCCCCTATCAGGTGGTGCTGTTCGACGAGGTCGAGAAGGCGCACCCCGACGTCTTCAACATCCTCCTCCAGGTGCTCGACGACGGCCGCCTGACCGATGGGCAGGGCCGGGTGGTCGATTTCACCAACACGCTGATCATCCTCACCAGCAACCTCGGCAGCCAGTTCCTCGCGCAGATGGAAGACGGGCAGGACGTCAAGGATGTCGAACCGCAGGTTATGGATATCGTGCGCGGCCATTTCCGCCCCGAGTTCCTCAACCGGCTCGACGAGATCGTCCTGTTCCACCGGCTGGGCCAGGAGCACATGGCGCCGATCGTCGAACTGCAGGTGGCGCGAGTGCAGAAGCTGCTGTCCGAGCGCAAGATCGTGATCGAGCTGACCGAGGCGGCCAAGCGCTGGCTGGGGCGCGTCGGCTACGATCCGGTCTACGGCGCGCGGCCCCTGAAACGCGCGGTGCAGCGCTACCTCCAGGACCCGCTGGCTGAGAAGATCCTCCAGGGCGAGGTGCCCGACGGCAGCACGCTGAAGATTGACGAAGGCGACGGGGCGCTGGCGATGGTGGTGGGCTGATTGCCGACGTAATGGAGAAAAGAAGGGTCCCCTTAACGAGCCCTTTTGTTTGCCGGAACTCGGATCAAAGTCCAAATCCTGAGATATGAAGACGAAAAAGGCCACCCCCCCGCCGGGGAGTGGCCCTGTTCGAGCGAATTCTGCCCCAATCAGAAGCGCGTGCGGAACGATGCCGAGTAACGACGGCCGAGTGCGTCGATCGTGCGTGGGATCGTCCCAATGTTGTCGAATAGATTGGTCACGCTCAATGTAAAGCGAGTGCGCTCGTCGATATCGAAATAAACGCCCGTGTTGATCAGCCATTCCGCTGGATAGCGAATGAACTCGTTATTGTCGCGTGTCGGATTAAGAACCGGAATTGACGGTCCTTCGTAATTGAAGCTGACGTAAGTGCCCCAGTCGTCTGCATCGTAGTAAACGTTCGCTTGGGCAGCCCACTTGGGATCGCCAGCCAGACCTTGTTCTTGGGATGGCGACACGCCGGTGATGTTGGTCAGACGCCTGCGGATGTTCAGTGCGGATCCGTTGACCGTGATGTTGCCCGGTACACCGATGCCGGAGAGCGGCATGGCATAGTTCAGTCCGAACTGAATACCCGAAAAGTCGATCGCGACCCCATTCACGAAACCGCCGCGAACGCCGGGGTTGGCAGTCGTGCTATCCACCTGACCGCCACGGTCACGTCCGGTGTCGGGGTTGATCGATCCGGCGGGAAAACGCCGAATCAGCGAACAGAACGCATTGCCGTTTGCCGGATCGCTGGTGTTGAAATTGGGGTTGTCGAAGCATGCATTGGCGATTTGCGACGCGTTCAAGCTGGCAATCGGCGACGCGATCTTGATGCTGATATAATCGGCGCTCGCCGAGAACCGCGACAGGAACCTCGGCCGGACGATCACGCCATAGGTGAAGCTGTTGGCCTTTTCGTTGTCCAGGTTCGGGTTGCCGCCGGTGAGGCCCGGTACGCTGCCCGATGCCGCATCCAGCGGAGTCGCATTCGGGAACGCCGCAAGGAAGGCCTGGCAGTTCCGGGTGCGGGTTGCCGGGTCGGGCCCCTGTGTTCGTGCCGCGGGTGTGCACAGATCGGGCACGAAGTTGAAGATGTTCTGCTGCGGGCTGAACAGTTCCGTGATCGAGGGCGCGCGGAACGACCGGGTGTAGTTGCCGCGGAACTCGATATCCCGAATTGGGGCGAACACGCCGCCGGCGGTCCAGGCGAAGAATTGGCCGGTGATGCTGTTGTCGACGTAGCGGCCCCGGCCGACGATTTCGGCGCGATGGATGATCGGGAAGTCGTTGGACGGAGAAATCAGCGGGACAAGAACTTCGCCAAACGCTTCCTTGATGTTGAAATCGCCTTGCACCGCCGGAATCGCGACCGCCCGGCCGAGGCCGGCCTGCTGGAATGGGTCGGGGGTGAAAACACCGGTTTCCTTGCGATATTCGGCGCCGATGTTGAACCCGATCGGGCCGGCGTTCCACAGATCGAACAGGCTGCCGCCGAGGTTCGCGTTCAGGACCAGCTGATCGAGGCGCGTCCTCGCCACGGTGTCCTGAGTCACATAGGCGCGGGCCGCGGCACTCGATACGCCCAGGCCGAACAGATTGAGGGGCACGCAATTGGGGTCGGCGATCGGCGTGGAGCCCGGAGCCGCGAAACCGGTGCCCCCGTTGCGCGTGGGCGCCGTCGTGCAGACGATTTGCCCCGATGCATTCCGAGCGACATTGACGGCGTTGGCGAAACGCTGCTGGTTGAGCGTGCTTTGCAGGAAGGAAGAATCACTGCGACCGAAGTTTGCCGAGATTTCCCAGTTGAAATCTCTCCCGCCCAGCTGAAAGTCGCCGGCAAGCCCGCCGACCAGGCGATAGAGGTCGGTCTTCGAAGTCGGATTGGTGAGCACGATATCATCGCCGGCTCGCGAAAGAGTGAAGTTCGTAACCCCTGCCGCGAGAAGCGCTGCTCTGGCCTGGTCGGTAAGCAGGGGATTGTCGGACCGGAACGTCAATCCGCCGCTCTGGCCTCCGAAGATCACGGCATTGTAGGTCGGTTGGCGTGTCAGCTCGGTAGCCTTGGCATTATAATAGGTGCCTTCGGCGAAAAAGCGCACATTGTCGGTAATGTCGAAATTGAAGAAGAGATTTGTCGTCAACCGCTCGAGGTCGCTGGTGATCTGACCGAACGGGAGGAGGCTGAAACCGTCGCCGCCGGAGACGTCGATGCCGCCGGTCGTGAAACGGGTGCCGATGTTGAACGGCACGAGGTTTCCGTTGATGTCGAATTGGGTGGCATTGGGATTGCTCGCCGCCGAGCCGGGGACGCCGGGGGTTCCGGAAGGTAGATTGACTCCAAGGGGGCCGCCGAAGATGAGGCCGCCCCGGGTCAGCACGTTGATGCGGCGGTTTGTGATCAAGACCGAGCCGGGAACGCCGTCTGTCCCGCTCTCGTTAAAGCCGACGTTCGGATTGAACCGGCCGTCATTCGCAGGAGTCCGCCCGGCCGGGCCCAGACGGGCCGCGACTTCCGCGCTGGGATTGGCCACCGAAAAGAGACCGGCCCGGCTGCGCTCCCGCTGGCTGGCGAGCACACCTTCGGTCTTGTCGTATGCGACGCTGGCCGTGATATTGGCTCGACCGTCGAAGAAGTTCTGCCCGATCACCCCGGAAAGGTTGTAGCGGAAGTTGTCGCCGCGATCCGAAACCCCGGTGGTTGCCGCAACTTGAATGCCATCATAGCGCGTCTTGAGGATGACGTTGACGACCCCCGCGATAGCATCCGACCCGTAAGTCGGGGCACCGCCGACCGAGAGATTGTCGACCCGCTCGGTCAGAATGGTCGGGATGATGTTGAGATCGACCTGTAGACCGGGCGCGGCGGGGCCGAAAATCGTCGGCGGGTTGGAGGAGACTACGCGCCGGCCATTGATGAGGGACAACGTGCGATTGGTGCTGAGGCCGAATGAGTTGATGAAGTTCACACCCACACCGAACGTCGACTGGGCGCCGTCCGGCGTGACACTTCCGCGAACGGTGGGGAGCTCGTTCAGCGCATCGGCCACGTTTGTCAGGCCGCGAGTTTCGATATACTGGCCAGTGACCGTGGTAATCGGCTCGAGCGTATCGAAGTTGGGGCGACGAATACGCGATCCGGTGACGACGATCGTGCCCTCTTCTTCGGAACCGTCCGCGTTCACGGGCGCATCGCAGACGCCGTCCGCGTTGCTGTCCGGACATGCCTGGGTCGAGTCGCCCGACTGAGCGGCGGCCGCGTCCTGCGCGTGAACTGGGGCTGTGAACGCCAGCGCAGCGAGGCCGACGCCAGCGAACAGTGCGACTCGGCGCGACCCGCCGACCGGAAAAATCTTGAGCATATTGAGAACCCCTATCCATGACTCGTGAGCCCATAGAAGCAGGGGAGCGAGGGCACGCAAGCAACAGTAGGACGACAGTCGTAATCGTCACAGGATCGTAATCGAACCGTGACCTTCCTGCAACACTATCTGAACAGGGCTAGCGCGAGTCTGGCTCGCGACACGTCTCGATCGTTCGCGAATTCTTCGCTTCTTGTGGGACACCTCGCGCTTGAACTACGTCCGAGCGCGTGGTTGGATCGGAGCAGGCGCCATACTATCGGCGCGACAACGCATCACCCGGGGCAATTTTCCCATGAGATTTTCCATCCTGGCACGCGGGGCGGTGCGATCTCGCGCTTTGCCGCGGGGCTGTTCCCGTCTAGGCTGGTGGCTTGACAGTGGAGGACAGTGCGGTGCGTTGTATGAGGTCAGGTGCAAAAACTGCTGCGATCGTAGCGGCCCTTGCGGCCGGTTTCAGCGGTCCCGCCCAGGCCGCCGCCCCGGATATCTCCGCCTTCGCGCCCTGTCGCGCCATGCTGGACGAGGAGGATCGGCTGGCGTGCTTCGATCGCGCGGCGATGGCTGTTTTTGGCCCCGACGAAGCCCTTGATCGACGGCGAGCCGAGCACGAGCGATCGCAATTTGGCGCTGTTCGCGGCGAGGAGCGGGAGGGTGAGCTGCGCGAAATTTCGGCAGTGGCAAGCTCGGTGGAGGAGGACATTCGCACCGGCGAGGGTGTGGTCATGCTCGAGAACGGGCAGGTGTGGCAGTTTCTTCCCGATGGACGGCACGCGGCGCCACTTCGTGCCGGCATGTCGGTGACGATCGCCCGATCCGCGTTCGGTGGATACCGGCTGACGGTGGCCGGCGGGAAGGGATTTCGCGGTGTCCGCCGCCTGAAGTAGCACAGAGGCCCCTTATCGACCCGGGCGAGTGGCGGGCGTTGGTCGAAAAAAAAGGCGGGCCGAGTGGCCCGCCTTTTCTATTCGTGCGACCTCGGATCAGAAGCGGACGCCCGCGCTGACGAAAAGGTAACGGCCCACCGGATCGTAGGTCTCGACATAGGTATTGCCGTTGCTGCCACCATAGCCGCCGCCGATCACTGGCGGCTCGGAGTCGAGAACATTGTTGACACCGATGCGCATGGTGAAAGGCTCCAAGTCGGCCGACAGGGTCAGGTCCAGGTAATTCTGGGCCTTGATATCGCCCGGCGAGGCAGCTGCGCCGGTTCCGAGGTCGGTGTCGGTGCTGCGGCGATCCCAGGCAACCGCTCCGATACGCCGCCAGCGAGCCGAAAGGCCTAAGCCGGAGTCGAACTCGTAGCCGATACGCGCGATGTGGCGCCATTTTGGCAGCGGCGTGCCGCAGTTCGAACCGTGGAAGCCAACGCAGTCATAGCGACCGTCACCAGCGTTCTGCGGCACGATACCCGAGTCCACCTCGAAGGTGTTGAGCCACGAACCGTTGAACGACACCGTTGCCCGGCCCGAACCGATCTGACGGCCGTAGGACAGGGCGACGTCAATACCGCTGGTCTTCACGCCACCGATATTTGTGGTGGTGTTGAGAACCTGCGACCCGAGCGACCACAGGGTCAGGCTTCCCGGCGCACGCTGCACGCGCGAACAGAAGAAGGGATCGCCGGTGATACCGCACTGATTAACGGCGGTTTGCGCGCCGACGCCGCTGATCGCGTTTTTGACTGAGATGTTGTAGTAATCGACCGAGGCAACGAAGCCAGGGATGATTCCACGCGGTTCGAGCACCAAACCCGCGGTGTAGGTGTCGGCCGTCTCAGCACCCAGGTTGGGGTTGCCCCCGATGAACTGGTTGTACTGACCAGCCGGGCTGGCGACGACGGTGCCATAGCGGTTGGCGGGAACACCCAGCCTGGCGCACTGAGCCTGTGTGAAAGCAGGCGTCGCGCCGGCGCAAGGATCGTCACCGCTGAACAGAGCGATGCGGTTGGGCGAGAACAGGTTGAGGATGTTCGGTGCACGAACCGCGCGGTTGTAACCGCCACGGAAGCGAACCGCCTGAACCGGAGCGAACTCGACCAGAGCCTTGTACGTGTCGGTCCTAATGCCCGTGCTGTAATCCGAATAGCGGTAGCCCAGTTCGACCGAGAGCAGATCGATGAAGCTGTTCTCGATGATCGGAACACGAAGCTCGCCGAAAACTTCCTTCACGTCAAACGAGCCGTTGACGTCAAGCTGCGGACTACCCTGACCAGCGCCATCCTGGGTTTGGAAGGACACGTCGTTCTGAGTGTTCAGCTGTTCCTTGCGATATTCGCCACCGACTACGAAACCGGCCGCGCTGGCATTGCCCAGCGAGAACAGCTCGCCGCTCACGAAAGCGTTGACGATGGTCTCCTTGACCTCACCATTCGAGAGCATCGGGATGTTCACATAGTTCACCGCCGCCTGGGTGATGCCCCGGCGCGGATCGCCAGTGGGGGTGATGCCGGGGCCCTGGAACGGGTTGTAGACCTGGCAGGTGGGATCCGAACCATCGATCACCGACTGACAGACGACATTGCCGTTGCCGTCAACGACCGCATTGAGCGCACGGCGCAGGCGCGAGCGCGACAAATCGTTGTTATAGGACTGGCTGAAGATGGTAGTGCCGTACTGGCCCGACATCTCATAGCGCAGCCCTTCGCTGAGCTTGCCACGCAGGCCCCCAACGAAGCGGAACGCGGTATGACGCAGATCGTCGAAACGCGGGCCGCCTTCGATGTTGCGCTTGCCGATCAGGATCGGAACAACGCCGGGACCGGTCGGGTCGACACCGCCGTCAAGATCGCCACGATTGGCGTTACCGTCGATCAGCGAGCACAGCAGCGTACCCTGCGCCGCCGTCAGCAGCGGGCTGTTGCACGGGATGTTGTAGGTGTCGGCGAAGAACGTGCCGGATTCCGCGATCTGAGCCTTCGAGCGGTCGTCCATGAACATGAACTCGGAGAACACTTCGACGCTGTCGTTGACTTTGTAGTCGGCGAAGAAACCAGCGGTATAGCGCTCGTCCGGACGCTGGAAGTAGTTGACCGGCTGGTAGTTGTAGGGCGCGTAGGCACGGCCGAAGTTATTCGATCCGTCGGCGACCAGCCTGCCGAAGAGATCGAAGTACGGATCGGTGATCGTGGCATAGGGCGCTGTGCCCGAACCACCGCAGCCCACGCCGTTGCCCGTGCCGGTGAGAGCGCAATAGGAATAGTCACGCGTGCCCTGAAGTAGCGCATCGACCTTGCGGTAGCCGGCATAGGCGGTGACATGGCCGCGGCCATCGTCGAAGCTGGCGCCCGTGGTCAGCTCGACATTGAACTGGGCGCCGCCTACCGTGTTGCCCGAAGGAGGCCTGAAGCCGCGCGCCGCATTGCGGTCAAGGACGGTCTGGCCGTCCGGACGGATCACCTGCGTGGTGCCATTGTTGTGCTGATAGAGCCCGTACTGGAGGTTGAGGCCAATGCCTTCGAAGGCCGTGTCCATCACGAAGTTGACGACGCCTGCCACGGCGTCCGCGCCGTAGGTTGACGATGCGCCGCCGGTCAGCACTTCGACGCGCTTCACCAGGCCAGCAGGAATCTGGTTAAGGTCAGCCGCGGGAAGCGTCGGGTCGCCCGGCTGCAGGCGGCGGCCATTGATCAGCACGAGCGTGCGCGCAGTGCCCAGGCCGCGAAGATCGACCGTCGCCGTGCCGCTCGCGCCGTTGGCAATGAAGGCGTTTTGGCCGCCGACGACCTGGGGCAGCGAGTTCACGAGGTCTTCAACGCGAACCACACCGGAGGCAGCGATTTCCTCGGCACCGACGACAGTCACCGGGCTGGCGCTGTCCACCTCGGGGCGCGCAATGCGCGAGCCCGTGACGACGATCGCCCCTGCCTGCTCCGTGGTCTCGGCGGTAGGCTCATCGGTTGTCGTTTGTATATCCTGCGCGAACGCCGGTGTGCCCAGCAGGGCCAGGCCCAGCGCGATCGGCGCTACACCGGCCTTGAGAAGGTTGGGATGCTTCATTGGAATTTCGTCCCCTTGAGTCGCACGCGATGACCGCGTCCGTTGCTAGTAAAGCTTGTGCGTCACACGCGAGCCTGTCGCGAATTTCCGCAAGCACCGGGCCAAATGCGACAGCCGTGGCGAAGCCGCAACGGGAAACCGCCCCTGCGGTGGCATTTGAAACGATTATGTGGCTCGGTTGCAACAGCGGCAATGTTGCTGCGGCAGCCATCGGATTGCTTCTTTCGGCATTGCGCCCCAGTGCTTGACCCCCTCGTCGCACGCTCTTACGCGCACGTAAACCAGTGGCGAAACGAAACCGGAGACCGAGCGATGCCAGAGGCCTATATCGTCGATGCGGTCCGCACCGCCGGGGGCAAGCGCGGCGGCAGGCTGGCGGGGGTCCATCCGGTCGATCTGGCGGCGGCTTCGCTCGATGCGCTGGTCGAGCGATCAGGCGTCGATCCGGCGGCGGTGGACGACGTCGTCATGGGTTGCGTCAGCCAGGGCGGCGAGCAGGCGATGCAGGTCGGGCGCAATGCCGTTCTAGCGTCGAAGCATTTGCCGCAATCCACCCCGGCGGTGACCATCGACCGCCAGTGCGGCTCTTCGCAGCAGGCGATCCAGTTCGCCGCGCAGGCGGTGCTGAGCGGGACGCAGGATGTGGTCATCGCCAGCGGAGTCGAGAGCATGAGCCGAGTGCCGATGGGCTCGACCGCGATGTTCCACCTGAAGGAGGGGCTCGGCCACTACAAATCGCCCGGGCTGGAGGCGAAGTATCCGGGCATCCAGTGGTCGCAGTTCATGGGCGCGGAGATGATCGCGCGGAAGTATGGCTTCTCCAGGGACGACCTCGACCGCTTCGCGCTCGAGAGCCACCGCAAGGCCGCGGCCGCGACCCGCGACGGAGCGTTCGAGGAGGAGATCGTCGGCATAGCGGTCGACACGCCGGAGGGCGAGGTCTGCCACACGGTGGACGAGGGCATCCGCTTCGACGCCACGCTCGAGGGCATTGCCTCGGTCAAGCTGCTCGGCCCCGACGGCAGCATCACCGCCGCCACCAGCAGCCAGATCTGCGACGGGTCGAGCGCGGTGCTGGTGGTGAGCGAGGCAGCGCTCAAGGCGCATGGGCTCACCCCGCTGGCGCGCATTCATAACCTGACCGTGACCGCCGGCGACCCGGTGATCATGCTCGAGGAACCGCTGTTCGCGACCGACCGCGCGTTGCAGCGCGCCGGGATGCGGATCGGGGACATCGATCTTTACGAGGTCAACGAGGCCTTCGCGCCGGTGCCGCTCGCCTGGCTCGAGCACACCGGCGCGGACCCCGCGAGGCTCAACGTCAACGGCGGCGCGATCGCGCTCGGCCACCCGCTCGGCGCATCGGGCACCAAGCTCATGGCGACGCTGGTCCACGCGCTCCGGGCGCGCGGACTGCGCTACGGATTGCAGACGATGTGCGAGGGCGGCGGCGTCGCCAATGTCACCATCGTCGAGGCGCTTTGATTTTCACCCCTCCCCTTCAGGGGAGGGGCCGGGGGTGGGGGCTGTGCCACCAGTGCTTCACCCGATGACAATCCCCACCCCAACCCCTCCCCTGAAGGGGAGGGGCTTCTAGGAGAGACACATGGAAATCAGCAGCAACACGCCCGCCGTCGTCACCGGCGGCGCTTCGGGCCTTGGCGCGGCGACGGCGCGGGCTTTGGCCGCCAAAGGCGCCAAGGTCGCGATCTTCGACATGAACCAGGAGAAAGGCGAGGCGCTCGCCGCCGAGCTCGGCGGGGTTTTCTGCAAGGTAAACGTCACCAGCGACGAGGAGGTCGACGCCGGTTTCGCCAAGGCGCGCGCGGCGCACGGGCAGGAACGCGTCCTGGTCAACTGCGCGGGCATCGGCAATGCGATCAAGACCGCCAGCCGCAGCAAGGAAGACGGCAGCATCAAGCACTTCCCGCTCAGCGCCTTCGAATTCGTGATCCAGGTCAATCTCATCGGCACCTTCCGCTGCATCGCCAAATCGGCGGCGGGGATGATGACGCTCGACCCGCTGTCCGAAGACGGCGACCGCGGGGCGATCGTCAACACCGCCTCGGTCGCCGCCGAGGACGGGCAGATGGGTCAGGCCGCCTATTCGGCCAGCAAGGGCGGGGTGGTCGGCATGACGCTGCCGATCGCGCGCGACCTGATGGCCGAGGGCATTCGCGTGAACACCATCCTGCCGGGCATCTTCGATACCCCGCTGATGAACGCCGCGCCGCCGCAGGTGAAGGACGCGCTCGCCGCCAGCGTCCCGTTCCCCAAGCGCCTCGGCAATCCCGAGGAATACGCCAGGCTGGCGTTGTGCATGATCGAAACCGGTTATTTCAACGGCGAGGACGTCCGCCTCGACGGCGCGATAAGAATGGCCCCGCGCTGATCGGAGCGGGCCGGATCGCGCTGCGCCGGGCACGCCGGGAAAGAATTTTCCTGCCCCACCCGCGATTGCATTCGGCGCCGGGTCACCCGGACGGCGATCTTTTCGCCCTTGGACCGTGCAACATCCGCTCATGTCCGCGGCGGCCGATGGAGGCCCGGCATGGCTTGAAATCGCGGGGCGGGCCAATAGGAAGAGACCATGAACTCCTCCCAGCGTAATCCGGGCCAACGCGCCAAGCGGCTCGCCGACTTCCTGCCCTATCAGCTCTCGGTCGCATCCAACGCGGTCTCGACGCGGATTGCCGAGCAATATCGCAAGCGCTTCGGGCTCAAGACCACCGAATGGCGGATCATGGCGGTGCTGGGCGATTCGGGCGCGCACACACAGCGCGAGCTGTGCCGGCTGACGCTGATGGACAAGGTGCCGGTCAACCGCGCCTGCAGGGCGCTGGAGGTCCGCGGGCTTGCCGTCCGCCAGCCAAACGAGCGCGACGGGCGCTCGCACCTGCTCGAGCTGACCGACGAAGGGAGCCGGGTGCATGCGCGGATCATGCCGCTCGCGGAAGCCATCGAAGCCGAGCTGTTCGGCGTGCTCGACGAGGCCGAGCGCGCCGCGCTTGCGGAGATGCTGATGCGGGTGCGGATGGGGGCGGGGGAATTCGACCCCGCCAGCCTCGACGATTGAAGCGTGAGGCGGCCGACGGATCGGCCGCGCTGGACAGGCTCGGGGCGCTCAGTTCATCCCGGTGAAGGCGTCCGCGATCGAACAGGCCGCGGGGCCGAGGATGACGATGAACAGCACCGGCAGGATGAAAAGGATCAGCGGCACGGTCATGATCGCCGGCAGGCGCGCGGCTTTCTCTTCGGCGCGCATCATCCGCTCGTTGCGGAACTCGCCCGACAGCACGCGCAGCGCCGAGGCCAGCGGTGTGCCGTATTTCTCGGTTTGCACCATGGTGGTGACCACGCCCTTCACCGAATCGAGGTTCACGCGATAGGCCAGGTTCTCGAACGCCTTGCGGCGCTCGTTGAGGAACGAGAGCTCGATCGCGGTCAGCGCGAACTCGTCGCCGAGCTCGGGATAGGCGCGGCCCAGCTCCTTGGCGACGCGGTTGAAGGCGGCATCGACGGTGAGACCGGCTTCGGCGCAGATGACCAGCAGGTCGAGCGCGTCCGGCAGGCCCTTGCGGATCAGGTCGGTGCGCTTGCCGGCCTTGTTGCTGAGGAACAGCTCCGGCCCCTTGTAGCCGGCGAACACCAGCGCTCCCATCGCCATCACTCGCTTGATCTGCCAGTCCGGTTTGATCTCGAGGACATAGAGCAGGACGAAACCGACGATGCCGAGCACCACCGGGAGCACCAGCCGCAGGCCGATCAAATAGACGGCGAATTCCTTGTTGCGATAACCGGCCCAGGCCAGCTTCTGCACCATCAAGTCGACCTGGCTCTGCTGCAGCACCTTCATGCTGCTGAGCGTGTCCTTGACCTTCTCGGTCTTGTCGGACTTGCGCACCAGGCTCTGGCGCTTCTTGGCGCTGGCCGTGATGATCCCGGCCTTGAGCTCGTCGCGCCGTTCGTTGAGCGCCTTGACGCGCCTGGCCATCGGATCGCGGATGGTCACCGCCGTATAGATGGCGAGCATGACCGCCATGGCCGCGACCCCGGCGAGGATCGAGCCGACGAGCATCACGTCGAAGCCGAGCAGCGTGGGGCCCTGGGGAGTGGTGATCATTGCCTGGGTTCCCTCAGATCTCGAAGCTGACCATCTTGGACATGATGAAGACGCCGATGCCCATCCAGGTGAAGCCACCCAGGCCGATCACGATGAGCCGTTCGTCGGTGAAGAAGGTGGAGAGGTATTTCGGGTTGATCCACCAGATCAGCCCGAAGACGATGAAAGGGAGGGCGCCGACGATCATCGCCGAGGCCTTCGATTCCGAGCTCATCGCCCTGATCTTGAGCTTCATCTGGCTGCGCTTGCGGAGCACATCGGCGAGGTTGGAGAGCGTTTCGGCGAGGTTGCCACCGGTCTCCCGCTGGATCGCCAGGGTGATGCAGAAGAAGTTGAACTCGGGGATGCCGAGGCGGTCGGCGGTCACCTGAAGCGCCTCCTCCATCGTCCGGCCGACCTTGATGCGGTCGACGATGCCCTTGAACTCGATCCCGACGGGTCCGTCGACTTCCTGCGCGACCACCTGAAGCGTCTCGGTGACCGGCAGGCCCGAGCGCAGCCCGCGCACCAGCAGCTCGATCGCGTCGGCGAACTTGGCGTTGAACTTGTTGATCCGCTTCTTGATGAGCTTGCCGACCACGAGGTGCGGCAGGCCCGCGCCGACCAGCACGCCGACGCCGAGCGAGAGCAGGAACGCGCCCGACTTCAGGAACACCAGCAGCGCGACCGCCAGGCCCAGGCCGAGCGAGGCATAGGCATACTGGCTGAGCGACCACTTCTTTCCGGTGCGGTCGAGGCGGATCGCGAGCGCCTCGACGCGCGAGCCCGAGCCGGCGACCTTGTAGCCGACCGGCTTGCGGGCCGCGATCGCCTTCTTGAGCTGCGATTCAACCCTGGCCGCGGTGCTTTCGGAGTGGCGATAGCGGATCTGCTGGATGCGCCGCGTGCTCGCCTTGCCGGTCGAGGGGCCGGCAAGCGCGGCATAGCCCAATCCGGCCATGACGATGACCCCAACTAACAGCAGCATGACCTGAATCACGTCGGTGCTTCCTTTGCGTTCGCCGGTCCGAGCCGGCGGTCCAAGACGGGCCGGCTCTTATCCCGGCGCAACCGGCGCTTACGCCGGCTGCTTCGGGCCCTTGTCCTTCTTCGCCAGCAGCGCCTTCAGATCGAGACCGCCGAGCAGCGACTTCTTGCCGCCCAACGCACTCGCCGCGGACGCGCCTTCGGCATCCTCTTCGACCGCCGCACCCAGGATGCGCTCGGCGAGCGCCCTGATCTGCACGGTGGCCTTGCTCTGCGCATTGGCCTCCACGAAGGCCTGGCCGAGCTTTGCCGCCTTGGCCGCGGCGGCCTGGTCGAACGGGATGACGAAGTCGATCTTGCGTTCGATCGAGGCTTCGAAATCGGCCCTGCTGATTTCGAGCGCGCTCGCCTGGAACTTGTTGGCCACCACGATCGGTGTGGCGTGAGCTGCGTTGGTCTTCAGCCACGACAGCAGCCGGATCGTGTCGCGCGCCGACGCCAGGGTGAGCTCGGTGGCGATCACCGCCACGTTCACCTCGTTGAAAAGGTGCGGGAAGTTGATCAGCATGTGGCGCGGAAGATCGACGACCGTCATCTCGAAAGCCTGACGGAACTCCTCCTGCAGTTGCAGGAAGGCGGCGCCATCGGTCATCAGCGGCGAATTGATCGGCGCTTCGGCCGACAGGATCGCGAGGTTGTCATGCGCGCGGATCATGGCGCGCTCGATGAACAGCCCGTCGATGCGGCTGGGGTTGTCGATCGCATCGGCGAGGCCCCGGCCCGGCTCGAGGTCGAGCGCGAGCGCGCCCGTCCCGAAGTGGATGTCCAGATCCAGCAGGGCCGTGGGCTTGGCCTTCCTGGTGGCGAACTGCCAGGCCAGCGAGGTCGCGAGCGTGGAGGCGCCCACGCCCCCGCGGGTGCCGATCACCGCGCTGGCGATGTGGCGCTTGGCGACGTCGGGATCGCTCGCCTTGGGGGCGCTGAACACGGTCTGCGCCGCGTTCAGCGAATCGCGCAGCACGCTGGCGGAGAGCGGCTTGAGCAGATAGTCGTGGATGCCGCTGGCGACGAGGTCGCGATAGAGGCGCACGTCGTTGACCTGACCGACCGCGATCACGACCGTGCCGGGCTCGCAGACCTCGGCCAGCGCGTTGATGTCGCCCAGCGGATCGCCGCTCTCCGAGAGATCGACCATCAGGATGTTCGGGCTGGCGCTGACCGAGAGCGACTGGATCGCGTTGCGCAAGCCGCCCTTGTTGCACTTCTCGGGCATCCAGCCGAGTTCGATCACGACCGGGCGCAGGATGTCGAGCGAGGCCTCGTCGCAGATATAGGATGCGAAGGGGTCGCGATTGCCGGGCATTCCGCCCTTCCAGGGAGCGTTCATGGTCAGTTTCCTCCCGTGGTGGTGGTGGTGCCGCCGCCGGACGTCTTTGTCCCGACGCCGGTCGTGTAGGCCTTGATGGTGGTGTTCGAGGTGCTGATGTAGGTGTCGGTCGAACCCTTGCGGCCCTTGATCAGGTCCTCCGGGTCGGCGACCATGGCGGCAAGGTTGCCATTGGTTGAGCAGCCGTAGCCGGGACTGATGCCGTTGCCGAGGGTTGCGGCGCTGGCTCCCGACCAATCGGGGCACCCAGGCACGCTCGCGCGCGAGCGGAGGATGACGATGCGCGCCTGGCCGGGCTGCAGGTCGCCGGTCGAGACGGGCAGGCCCTCGCTCAGCAGCAGCCCGTAGCGGCCGGTGAGATCGGCGACGGCGGTGCGCGTTTCGGGGCGATCGAGCGGGTCTTCCACCGACACCCGGTCGCCGTAGCGCAGGTCCATCGCCTCGAACCACGCGGCGATGCGGCGCTGCTCGGCGACCGGCAGGCCGCTCGAGTTCGTGGTCACGTCGAGCGTGACGGCGCTGCGCTCCACCACCGGCTGGTGGATGCTGTTGACCGAACGGTTGGAGGGCATGCCGCCGCAGCCGGCGAGCGCGAGCCCCAGCGAGAGCACGAGCGCGCCGGACAGTGGACGGGTGACAAGACGGGTCATGTGGGTAGTCCCTCTCACTTGAAGCTGAAGCCGGGGGCGGCGTTGGCGACCTTCTCGTCGCGGCGCGGCTGGGCGGGCTGGGCCAGGGTGGCCGCGCCCGGATTTTCGGCGGTCCCGACGCGCGGTCCCGGGGCGGCCGTTCCGCCGACGGCCCTCGGCATCGGGCGCTGACCGCCGGACTGGCCGTCGTGAGCCTGGTTGCCCAGCAGACGCTGCGCCTCGTTGGCGGCGCGGTAGCCGTCGGTCGGCAGGTGCACGTCGCGTTCTTCGACCGGTTTCACCAGATAGGGCGTCACGACGATGACGAGCTCGGTTTCGCCGCGCTTGAAGCTGGAGGAGCGGAACAGATTGCCGAGGATCGGCACATCGCCCAGACCCGGGGCCTTGTCGATGGTGTTGATCGCGTTGTTCTGGATCAGGCCGGCGATCATGAAGCTCTGGCCCGAGCCGAGCTCGACGGTCGTTTCCGCGCTGCGGGTGGAAAGGCTGGGGATCTGATTGCCGTTGGATACGACAGTAAGACTTGAAATTTCAGACACCATCGGTTTCACGCGCAGCGAAATCCGGCCATTGGCCAGCACCACGGGAGTGTAGGACAGGCTTACGCCGAACGGCTTGAACGACACTGTAGAACCACTCAGACCGCTGGTGGCGACGACCGGGAACTCGCCTCCGGCGAGGAAGCTGGCGGTTTCGCCGGAGAGCGCGGTCAGGTTGGGTTCGGCGAGCGTGGTGACCAGCCCGTCCTGTTCGGCCAGGTCGAGCGCGCTGCCGATGTCGAGGCCAAGGAAGCGCCCGAACGCCGCCAGCGTCGATCCACTGGTTCCCTTGGTGACGAGCGAGGTGCCTTGCGAGGCGCTGGTCACGCCGGTGAACACGCCGGTGCCACCGTTGGGGACCGTGAACTGCGGTATCGCACCCGCGCGACCGCTTCCCACTCCGAAGCGGAAGCCGCTGGTACCGTCGAAGGTGGCGAGATTGACGCCGATGGTGCGGGTGAAGTTGCGGCTGACCTCGGCGATGCGGACGCGCAGATTGACCTGGAGCGGTGTCGCGGTCTTGAGGCGGCTGATGACATTGGTCCCCTGGCCGACGAAGGCCTCGACCAGGCGCTGCGCCTCCGCGGCGTCCTCGGGCGCGGCGACGGTGCCGGTCAGGAGCACCGTGTTGACGCCCATGGTGGCGACCGCGATCTTCGCCTCGGGCATGGCCAGCGCCAGCATCTGATCGACGCTGTCGATGTTGGATCCGACGCGGACATTGGCGGACCAGATGATGTCGCCGCGGGCGTTGCTGGCGTAGACGGTGGTGGTGCCGCCCGACTTGCCGAAGATGTAGAGCTGGCGCTGCGACTTGATCTGGACGTCGGCGACGGCGTCGTTGGCGACGAAGATGTCGGCCATCGCCCCGCCGACGCTGATCAGCTGGCCGCGACCGATCGACAGGACGACGTCCTGCGAGGTCGGCTTGACGACGGTCTGGGCATGCGCGGGGGCAATGAAAGCCGCGATGGGCGACAGCGCGAGGCTGGCGAGCATCAGCTTGGCGGAGAAACGACGGGCCATGAGAGTGTGCCTTCAGTCAGATGGATGCGAAAACAGCTTGCGCGTTCAGGTGCCAGAGCCAGCCATGACGGCGGGCAAGGTATTGGCGACTTGCGCCGCGCCCGAGCCTACCGAGCTGCCCAAGGCGGTGACGTTGGCCTTGGCGCCGATCTGCTCGTCGGTGACGTTGCCGGCGCGGCGAACCCTGATCGTGGGTCCCCGATAGACCGGGGCGGAGGGCGAGGCCGAACCGCCGGCCGCCGGAGCGGCAGGAGGCACGGTGCTGCGCTGGAAGCGCGAGACATCGCCGCCGGTGACGAAGCTGGTCTTGCCGTCGCTGGGCTGCGCGACCGCGGCCTTGAGGAGCTTCTCCTCCTGCTCGGGCGTGGCGTTGTCGGGCAGCTTGATCTGGCCCGAGGCGAGCGCCCGTTCCAGGTCGCCGTGCGAATCGGCGAGCGGACGCAGCGAGAAGCTGATCGATCCGAGCGTCTGCGCCACGGTGACCTTCTCCGCGATGCGGGGCGTGACTTCGAGCGTGACGGTGCCGCTGACGCGCGGGGTGGTCTTGCCATCGACGACTTCCTGCGATGTCGTCTGGTCGGTTGCCAGAACGCGCAAATTGCGCAGGATGGTCTCCGCGACCTGGAGGCCGCCGGCGTCGCTCTGGCCCACGGTCTGCGTCAGCATCATGTCCACGCGGTCGCCGGGGAAGATGAAACCGGCGACGCCGGTCTGCGAGGAGACCGGCACGGTGATGGCGCGCATGCCGGGCGTGAGCGCCGCGGCGAGGAAGCCGCGGTCCTGCGGCGATACCAGCGCCCCCTGCGTGACCGGCTCGCCGGCCGTGATGGAGAAGCGCACGACGGTGCCGAGCAGCTTCTGCATGTCGGCCTCGCCCTCGATGAAATAGGCGTCCTTGACCATCTCGCCGGGCCAGGGCTGGAACGAGAGCGCATCGGGCGTGATGATGGTGCCGGGCGTCAGCGCGCGCTGCGCGACGAGGACCTTGGGCCCTGTCGGCACGACCGGACCGGCGACCGCGGCGGCTTCGGGAGCGGCGGCGCCCGCGAACATGCTGCGGGCGACGAAGGCCGTGCCGATCGCCACGATCAACGCGCTCACCAGCAAAACCAGTTTCTTCCTGTCCATGGCTGTATCAGCCCCCTCTATCGGCCCGCCAGGTTCACGCGGGTTGTCATGGTTTCAGCGGCATAGGGCCGCAGTGGTTAAGATCGGGTTGTCAGACCGCGATCCGCTGCAAGGCGCCGGTCGCCGCGAACTGGGCGGCGAACTGGCTGCCGATCAGCCACAGGCCCGCGCCCGAGATCGCGACGCCATAGGGCGCGGCGATGCTCACTTCCCGGCGGCGGAAGATCCTGATCGCGTGCAAGGACACATAGCCGAGCACCAGCACCGGGAGCTGGAAGACGACCACGGCGAGCACCATCGAGGAGCTTGCCGCTTCGCGCATGAAACCCGGCAACGGCAGTGCGATCACCCCCGCGAAGGCGGCGATGAGGATGGCGGCGACCAGCGACAGCGCCGACAGCACCACCGTGTCGCGGCTCAGCAGGCCGCCGTCGGCGCGGCCGACGCGCAGCGCGCCAAGCCCCATCGTCAGCACGAAGCCGATCACGGCCATGATAATCAGCATGTTGAGGAACAGAGCCGGCGCGAACCACAGCGCCAACGCGGCGATCAGCTTGACGTCGCCGCCGCCCATCTGCCCGATGGCGAACAGGCCGGCGGCGATCGCGAAGGCGGCCAGCGCCACTCCCAGCTGCGCCGCGATGTCCGGCCACAGCGCCAATCCGCCCGCCCACCAGAAAGCGGGCGCGGCGAGCACGATCGCCAGATTCAGCCAGTTGTCGATCTCGCGCCGCTTGAGATCGGTCCCCGCCGCGAACAGCAGCGCGATTGCCAGCAGCGCGAGCAGGCCGTAGTAGAGCGTGGTATGCAGCATTGGACCCCCGGCGCCTGTGCCGTATCGCCTGCTACACCTCAGGGCTTACCAAACGGTAACCACGTTCGTTGGTCACTCCGATATCGGCGCGCGCTCGCACGATGACCGGCGCGTCCCGCCCTTTCGATCGTCGCGCGATACCTTCGCATGCGCATGAATCGCGCTGGCGTGCGGCCGACGGACACGCGATCCGTCGCATCGACTGGCCGGGAGAAGGGACGCCGCCGCGCGGCTCGATCCTGTTCCTGCCGGGGCGCGGCGACAATTACGAGAAATATCTGGAAACCTGCGAGGACTGGCACCGCGCCGGCTGGCGGGTGACCGCCGCCGATTGGCGCGGCCAGGCCGGATCGGGCCGCCTCGGCACCGACGCGACCACCGGCCATATCGGCGATTTCGGGGTCTGGCTCGACGACATCGCCGCGCTGTGGCGCGATTGGCGGGCCGAGACCTCCGGCCCGCATGTGCTGGCCGCGCATTCGATGGGCGGGCACCTGGCCCTGCGCGCGACCGCCGAGCGGCGCGTCGATCCGCAGGCGCTGGTGCTGGTGGCCCCGATGCTCGGCATGGCCGGCCCGCCGCTCCCGCTCGCGCTGCTCCAGGGGGTCGCCGGGGCGATGACGCGGATCGGCCATCCCGCGCGCCCGGCCTGGAAGTGGAGCGAGAAGCCGGGCGAAATCCCCGCCATGCGCGAGGCGCTGCTGACCCATGACAAGGATCGCTACGCCGACGAGCTGTGGTGGCGCGAGCACCGGCCGGAGCTGGTGATGGGGCCGGGCAGCTGGGGCTGGGTCGAGCGCGCCTATGCCTCTAGCCGCGCGCTGTTCACGCCCGGTGTCCTGGAGCATGTCGTCACGCCGACGCTCATGATCGCCACCACCGCGGACCGGCTGGTCAAGTTCGCGGCCATCGCCAGGGCCTGCGCCCGCATGCCGCATTGCGAACTGATGCGGTTCGGCGACGAGGCGCGCCATGAAATCCTGCGCGAGGTCGATCCGGTCCGCGACCGCGCCATGGCGGCCATCGCCCGGTTCCTCGACACCGCAGCACCACCAGCGAAACAGTGACCACTTACGACTTCGTTGTCATCGGGGCCGGGATCGCCGGCGCGAGCATAGCCGCCGAACTGGCGGCCCATGCCTCGGTACTGCTGCTCGAGGCCGAGGACCGGCCCGGCTATCACGCGACCGGTCGGTCGGCGGCGTTCTGGGAGGAGTGCTACGGCGGGCCCGAGATCGTGCCACTGACGCTGGCCTCGGGCCCCTATTTGCGCGAGCACGGGTTCCTGTCGCGACGGGGCGCTCTCTATATCGGGCGCACGAGCGAGCGGGTGCTGCTGGATGGCTTCGAGACCCGCTTCGGCGGAACCGGCGCCAGTTTCGAACGGCTCGGGCGTGACAGGCTCGCGGCGATCATCCCCGGTCTGCGGCCCGCGTGGACCGATGCGATCTGGGAACCGGGCTGCGCCGACATCGACGTCGCCGGCCTGCATCAGCACTATCTTGCGCTGGGACGCCAGCGCGGGGTGATGCTGGAAACGCGAGCCCGGCTGAGCCAGGCCGGCCGTCGTGGTGGCAGATGGCAACTCGCCTGCGAGGATGGGCGTGCCTTTGCCGCCGCCACGCTGGTCGATGCAGCCGGCGCCTGGGCCGACGCGGTGGCGCGGCTCGCGGGCGTGGGCGCGCTCGGGATCGTGCCGCTTCACCGCACGGTGGCGCAATTGCGCACCGATCCGCTCCCACCCGCCGATCTGCCGCTCGTGCTCGACATCGCCGGGCGGTTCTATTTCAAGCCCGAGGCGGGACGGTTGTGGCTGAGCCCGCACGACGAAACTCCGAGCACTCCCTGCGACGCCGCGCCCGAGGAGCTTGCCGTGGCCGAGGCGATCGCACGGTTCGAGACGGTGACCGACTTGCGGGTGCAGGCGGTCGAGCGGCGCTGGGCCGGCCTGCGGAGCTTCGCGCCCGATCGGCTCCCGGTCTACGGCCGCGATCCGCGCGTCGAGGGCTTCGCCTGGTTCGCAGGGCAGGGCGGCTACGGGATACAGACAGCGCCGGCCGCCGCCCGGCTCACCGCGCAGCTCCTGCTGGGTCTGGAGACCGACGCGATGACGCAAGGCTTGAACGCCGCGCTCTACGCGCCGGATCGGCTGATCTAGCCGGCCCTCATCGCCTCGGCGGCCTCGCTCGCGAGACGATCGACGCGCTCGTTCTCGGGGTGGCCGTCATGCCCCTTGACCCAGTGCCAGGCGATGCGGTGCTTGGCGGTGACCGCGATCAGCTCGTGCCACAGGTCCTCGTTGCGGACCGGCTTCTTGCTGGCGTTGAGCCAGCCGCGCCGCTGCCAGCCGGAGACCCATTTGGTGATCCCGTCGATCAGATAGCGGCTGTCGGTATGGAGTTCGACCTCGCAGGGCTCGATCAAGGCCCCGAGCGCGCGGATCGCCGCGGTCATCTCCATCCGGTTGTTGGTGGTGTGCGCTTCGCCGCCCGAAAGCTCCTTCTCGTGCCGACCGAGGCGCAGGAGCGCCCCCCAGCCGCCCGGACCGGGATTGCCCTTGCAGGCGCCGTCGGTGAAGATCTCGACCTTTTTCATCGCCGCGGGCGCTTAGCGAAGCTTCAACCGCTTGCGAAGGCCGCGGCGCCCTGTTCGCGGTAGAACCGCCAGCGGCGCAGGAAATCCATCGGGTCCTTGCGCATCACCTGCGCGCCCGAGGCGGTTTCGATCCAGTCTTCCGCGCGGCTGGCGGTGAAGCGCAGACAGGCCCCCTCGGCGAGCAGGGGCAGGGCGGCGCGCTCGTCGTCGGCAAGCGGGCGAACCGATTCATAGCCCTCGACAAGCGCGGAGCCGATCGCCGGCGAATATTGCGCGCCGGACCGGTCGAAAGCCCAGGCGGCGTGAGTCACGGCGAGATCGTAGGCCATCATCCCGTCGCAGGCGAAGTAGAAGTCGATCAGGCCCGTCACCCGCTCGCCCAGCATCAGCACGTTGTCGGGAAACAGGTCCGAATGGACGATCGAGCGGGGCAGATCGGCGGGCCAGCGCCGGGCGATCTCTTCCGCCCAGCCAGGCGCGTCGGCAAGGGCGGGGTCGATGGCGATGAGCCCGGCGGGTCCCAGCTTCGCGAGCGTCGCGCGATTGGCGGCCGGATCGAGACGGTCGCGCCGGGTGAGCGGGAAGTCCCGCGCCGCCAGATGCACCCGCGCCAGCGCCGCGCCCACCGCGCGCGCCTGCTCCGGGGCTGGGGAGGACGGCGAGACGCCGGGGAGAAACTCGATCAGCGCCGCGGCCTTGCCCTCGACCTGGCGCAGGCTCGCGCCGGCGCGGTCGTGGACGGTGGCGGGGACCGCGCAACCGCGCGCGGCGAGATGGTCGAGCAAGGCGAGGAAGAAAGGCAGCTCGTCGGTTTCGATGCGCCGTTCGTATAGCGTCAGGATGAAGCGCGCGCTCCGGCCGTCGCGCCGCTGCGTCTCCACCATCCAATTGCTGTTCGAGACACCCTCCGCGATCCCCTTGGCGGAAACCAGCTCGCCGACGTCATAGGTCGCGATCAGCTCCGCCAGCGTCTCGGCGCCGAGGTTCGTATAGACCGCCAATTCAGTCGACGAGCTGGCGCGGCAGCTTGAAAACCATTTTCTCCTCCGTCGCCACGACCGGCTCCTCCAGCACCTCGCGCAATTCGCCCAGCCGGGCAATGACCTGCCGGACCAGACTCTCGGGCGCCGAAGCGCCGGCGGTGAGGCCGAGCGTGCCAACACCGTCGAGCCACGCCGGGTCGATATCGTCGGCGTGCTGGATCAGCCGCGCGGTGGTCCCGAGCCTCTGCGCCACTTCGACCAGCCGGATCGAGTTCGAGGAATTTGGCGCGCCGATCACGAGGACCAGGTCGCTGGCGGGCGCGATGCGCTTGACCGCGGCCTGGCGGTTCGAAGTCGCGTAGCAGATGTCCTCCGCCTTGGGCGCCACGATCCGCGGATAGCGGGCATGGAGCGCGGCGACGATCTCGCGCGTGTCGTCGACCGACAGCGTGGTCTGGCTGAGGAAGGAGAGGTTCTCGTCCGCCCCGAAGGGCAGCCGCGCGACGTCCTCCACGTTCTCGATCAGCGTCATCATCCCGTCGGGCACCTGGCCCATCGTCCCGATGACTTCGGGATGGCCGGCGTGGCCGATGAAGACGATGTGCTGGCCCTTCTCGATCTGACGCTCGGCCTGGCGGTGGACCTTGCTGACCAGCGGGCAGGTGGCATCCACGTAGAGCAGCTTGCGGCGCTCGGCCTCGGCGGGGACCGCCTTGGGCACGCCATGCGCGCTGAACACGACCGGCGCGTCGTCGGGCACCTCGTCGAGCTCCTCGACGAAGATCGCGCCCTGGGCCTTCAACGCCTCGACGACATGGCGGTTGTGGACGATCTCGTGCCGGACATAGACCGGCGCCCCATACTTCGCGAGCGCGCGCTCGACGATCTCGATGGCGCGATCGACGCCCGCGCAGAATCCTCGCGGGGCCGCGATCAAGACCGTCAGGGCGGGGCGCGCCGCGTCACGATGCGGCTGGGTGCGAAAGGGCGCGTTCATCCTGGCCCCCCTAGCGCTTCGCGGCAGGCCAAGCTAGGGGCCACACCCCGAGGCGCGCTCGCCCGCCTGGCTGCTAAGGACTGCGCTCACAATGTTCCAAGGATCGTTCCGCCCCGCCGTGTTCCTGCCGGCCGCCGTATCGCTGGCGCTCGTTGGCTGCGCGAAGCAGGGCGAACTGGTGGTCGGCCAAGGAGTCGGAATCACGGCGCTGCGGACCAAATGCCCCGCGGTCGGCATTCCCGATTACACCGGCGACATCACCCTGTTCCGCCAGGGCGGGCAGCAGCTATCGAGCGACATCGATGTCACCGCGAACATCACCAATCTGCGATCGACCTGCAACGACACCGGCGAGCGGGTCTATTCGGAGGCCAGCTTCGACGTGTTCGCGCGCCGCGCCGACACCCGCGGAGCGCGGCAGGTGAGCCTGCCCTATTTCGTGACCGTGCTGCGCGGCGGCAGCGCCGTCGTCACCAAGCAGGTCGGCGCGGTGACAATCGCCTTCGCCGACGGTCAGGAGCGGGCCCGCGCCAGCGCCAGGGCCGGCTCTTATGTCAATGCGGCGGAGGCGACGCTTCCCGACGACATTCGCGAGCAGATCACGCGCGAGCGCAAGGCGGGCGATCCCGACGCGGCGGTCGATCCGCTGGCCGATCCGGCGGTGCGCGCCGCGGTCCAGCGCGCCACTTTCGAGATGCTGGTGGGTTTCAACCTGACGCAGCAGCAGCTCGCCTACAATGTCACGCGCTAGTCGCGCCTGAAACTCCCGTTCCCGGCGCCCCGGCGTCGCTTACGTCCTAGTGACCTGTCGAGCCCATGACCACCGTCCACACGCTTCACGCCGCCTTAACCGCCAGGATCGGAGCGGTGCTCGATGCGCTCGAAAACGAGGGTGCGCTGCCGCCGAACACGCCGCGCGCCGGCGTGACCGTCGAAGCGCCGCGCGACCCCTCGCATGGCGACCTCGCCACCAACGCCGCCATGGTGCTGGCCAAATCCGCCGCCACCAACCCGCGCGCGCTGGCGGAACGCATCGTCCGGCATATCGAGGCCGATCCCGGTGTAGCCGCGGCTTCGATCGCCGGTCCCGGCTTCATCAACCTCACGCTGTCCGACGATGCCTGGCGCCGCGAGCTCTCCGCCATCGCGGCGCTCGGTCCAGCCTATGGGCGCTCGGCGCTGGGCTCCGGCAAGCGCGTGAACGTCGAATATGTCTCGGCCAACCCGACCGGGCCGATGCATATGGGCCATTGCCGCGGCGCGGTTGTCGGCGATGCGCTCGCCAGCCTGCTCGAGTTCGCGGGCCATGAAGTCATCCGCGAATACTACGTCAACGATGCCGGCGGGCAGGTGGACATGCTCGCGCGCTCGGCGCAGCTGCGCTATCGCGAGGCGCTCGGCGAGGATATCGGCGGAATCCCCGAGGGGCTCTATCCCGGCGACTACCTGATCCCGGTGGGCACGGCGCTGGCCGGCGAGTTCGGCGATCGCTTCGTCGGCAAGCCCGAAAGTGAGTGGCTCTTGCTGTTCAGGGAGCGGGCGGTGGCCGCGATGATGGATCGAATCCAGGCCGATCTCGACCTGCTCGGCATCCATCACGATGTCTTTGCCTCGGAGGCGGCCCTCCAGGCCGCGGGCAGACCCGCCCGGGCCGAGACCTGGCTGCGCGCGCGCGACCTGGTGTACGACGGCGTGCTCGAGGCGCCCAAGGGCAAGGTCCCCCCAGAGGATTGGGAGCCGGTCGAGCTGCCGCTGTTCCGCTCCACCCGGTTTGGCGACGACCAGGACCGCCCGATCAAGAAGTCCGACGGCAGCTGGACCTATTTCGGCGCCGACCTCGCCTATCACTTCCAGAAAGCGGAAGGCGCCGACGCGCTGATCGACATCTGGGGCGCGGACCACGCCGGCACGGTCAAGCGGATCAAGGCCGCGGTCGCCGCGCTGACGCAGGGCGCCGGGCGCGAAGTCCCCTTCGACGTCAAGCTGGTGCAGATGGTGCGGCTGCTGCGCGGCGGCGAGCCGGTCAAGATGTCGAAGCGCTCGGGCAGTTTCGTCACTTTGGCCGAAGTGGTCGAGGAAGTGGGCAAGGACGTGGTGCGCTTCACCATGCTGACGCGCCGGCCCGACGCGCAGATGGACTTCGACTTCGCCAAGGTGGTCGAGGCGTCCAAGGACAATCCGGTCTTCTACGTCCAGTATGCCCACGCCCGCATCCGTTCGACGCTGCGCAAGGCGGGCGTCGCGCCTTCGGATGCGCATCTTGCGCGGCTCGGCGCCGCCGAACTCGCGCTGGTGCGCGAGGCGGCGCAGTTCCCGCGTATCGTCGAGGCCGCTGCCCAGGCCCGCGAGCCGCACCGCATCGCCTTCTTCCTGTTCGATCTCTCGGCCGCGTTTCACAGCTTCTGGAATGCGGGGAACGACGACGGGGGCCTGCGAATTATTCAGGCGGACGAGCCGGAGCTGACCGCGGCGCGGCTGTTCATGGCGTCGCAGATCGGGCAGGTGATTCGCAACGGCCTCGCGATTCTGGGGGTCGATGCGGTCGAGGAGATGTGACGATGGGAGCACGGCCCGGCGGCTTCGGCGGCGAAGGCAACTGGTTCGACCGGAGCGCCGACCCCGTCGAGCGCGAGCTTGCCTTCGAGACTCCCGACGAGCGCCTGCCTTGGCTCGAGTCGGATGAGGAGGGCGATGAGCCGCCCGTCTACGATACCGGCCGGCTGGTCGGGTTGGGCCTGATCATGCTGGTCGCGCTGGTCGTGCTGGTCGGCGGAGTGTGGTTCTTCGCCAATCGCGGCCCGGGCTCCGGCCCGGCGCCCGACGGTTCGCTGATCGCGGCCCCGGCAACGCCGTATAAGGAACGGCCCGTGAGCCCAGGCGGCAAGACTTTCGCTGGCACGGGCGACACCAGCTATGCCGTGGGAGAGGGCCGGGAGGTCGAGGGCAAGCTCGCTGCGGCCCCGGCCCCGGTGCCTGTCGCGCCGATTGCGACCGCCGCGCCCGCGCCCAGCCCAGTGCCGACCCCAGCGGCGTCGACAGACGCCGGCTTCCCAGCCGGGACGGCGGTCCAGGTCGGCGCCTACTCCTCGCGCGCCGACGCGCAGGCGGGCTGGCAGCGTCTCACCGGCCAGACCGAAGCACTCTCGGGCGTCTCGCACCGGATTGTCGCCGGCCGGGCCGATATCGGCACCGTCCATCGCCTCCAGGCGGCGGGCGGCGACCGGGCGGGCGCGCAAGCGCTGTGCCGGCGGCTCAAGGCCGCCGGGATCGCCTGCCAGGTCAAATGAGGCCCAGGTGAGCGGGCCGGCGCGCGCGCCGCACTTTCCACCGCTGCCGTGCCGCCGTGGCTTGCTCGCGGGCACCCCGGCTGCGACATTCGCGAGATGACACCCGCCATCTTCGGGATTGCCGGCACCACGCTGAGCGAGGCCGAGCGCGGCTTCTTCGCCGAAGCCGACCCGGTGGGCTACATCCTGTTCGGACGCAATTGCGAGAGCAAGGACCAGCTGCGCGCGCTCACCGACGATCTGCGCGCGATCCACGGCCGCGACCGGCTGGTGATCAGCATCGACCAGGAGGGTGGGCGCGTGCGGCGGATGAAACCGCCGGTGTGGCTCGAGCACCCGCCCGGCGCGGCCTATGCCGCGCTCTACGGCATCGCTCCGATCAGCGCGATCGAGGCAGCCCGCGCCGGCGCCGAGTTGCTGGGGCGCGAGCTGGCCGAAATGGGCATCGGCGTCGATTGCCACCCGCCGCTCGACCTGCCGCAACCCGGCGCGCACGACGTGATCGGCGACCGCGCGCTCGGAACGTCGCCGATGCAGGTGGCCGCGCTCGGCCGCGCGATCCTCGACGGGCTGGCGGCCGCCGGCGTGGTCGGCTGCATCAAGCATATGCCCGGGCACGGCCGCTCGACGGCCGATACGCACAAGGAAATGCCGACCGTCACCGCCACGGCGCAGGATCTCGAGAGCGATCTGGAGCCCTTCCGCACGCTCCGGAATGCGCCCCTGGGCATGACCGGGCATCTGCTGTTCACCGCCTGGGACCCCGCGCGGCCGGCGACGCACTCCCCCACGGTCATCCGCGAAATTATCCGTGGCGCGATCGGCTTCGACGGGTTGCTGCTCACCGACGACATCGACATGGAAGCGCTGACGGGGAGCGTTCCGGAGCGCTCCGAACTGGCACTCGCCGCGGGCTGCGATGTGGTACTCAACTGCTGGGCCCGGATGGACGATATGACCGGCATCGCCGAGCGCTGCGGCACGCTCTCCGGGGCGGGCCAGGCGCGGCTGGCGCGGGTCCATGATGCGATGGGCCCGCCCGCCGAAGGGCCCCCTTTCGACGCGTTGCTGGCCAAGCGCGACGCCCTGCTGGCGATCGCGCGGGAGCGCACATGAACGGCGGCGACCTCCTGATGGCGCCGGTGCCGGTGGATGACGACGACTGGGACGGCATCGCCGCGCCCGCGGCGCGGGACGACGGCGCGCTCTATCTCGCACTCGACGGCTGGGAAGGGCCGCTCGACCTGCTGCTCGACCTGGCCCGGAGGCAGAAGGTTGACCTGCGCGCGATTTCGATCCTGGCGCTGGTCGACCAATATCTCGGCTACATCGCGCGCGCGGAGGCGCTGAAGCTCGAGCTCGCCGCCGATTACCTCGTGATGGCGGCATGGCTGGCCTATCTCAAATCGGCATTGCTGCTGCCGCGCGAGGAGCAGGAGGAGCCGAGCGCCGAGGAGCTCGCGCTGCGCCTGCAGGTCAGGCTCGCGCGGCTGGGGGCGATGCGCGAGGCGGCGGCGCGGCTGATGGCGCGCGACCGTATCGGGCGCGACATCTTCCTGCGCGGCGCGCCCGAGGGGCTGGAGATCGCCCGGCGCACGCGTTGGCGCAGCGACCAGTTCGCGCTCATCGAAGCCTATGGCCGCGTCCAGGCGCGCACCGCGCCGGTCATCCACATGGTCCGCGAGCGGCCGGTGATGACGCTAGACAGCGCCCTGTCGCGGGTGTCGTCGATGCTGGGTATCGCGCTCGACTGGATGCTGCTCGAGGAGTTTTTGCCGCGCCACGCCGATCCCCGGCTCCGCCGCAGCGCGCTCGCCTCCAGCTTCGTCGCCGCGCTTGAGCTGGCGAGGATGGGCAAGGCGGAATTGTCGCAGGATGAAGCTTTCGGTCCGCTCAGGCTGCGCCGGGCGGGATGATGGAGCCGCTCGCCCGCGCGATCGAGGCGGCGCTGTTCGCGGCGGAAGAGCCGCTCGATGCCGCCGCGCTGGGCGAGCTGCTGGGCGGCGCGGACACGCGCGACGTGACCGAAGCGCTCGAGGCGCTGGCCGAGCATTACCGAACCCGCGGAATCCATCTTGTGGAGCGCGCCACGCGCTGGCATTTCGAAACCGCGCCCGACCTGGCGCATCTGCTCCGCCGGACACGCGAGCAGGTCCGCCGCCTCAGCCGCGCGGCGACCGAAGTGCTGGCGATCGTCGCCTATCACGAGCCGGTCAGCCGGGCCGAGATCGAGGCGATCCGCGGGGTCCAGACGTCCGCGGGGACGCTCGATGTCCTGATGGAGGCGGGCTGGATCGGGATCGCGGGCCGTCGCGAGGGGCCGGGCCGGCCGACCATCTACGCGACGACACCGGATTTCCTCGATCACTTCGGCCTGGCCAGCCGCAAGGATCTTCCCGGAATCGCCGAGCTCCGAGCCGCCGGGCTGCTCGATCGGCTCGACGACGAGGACGAGCGCGAGGTCGCGCCAGCCGGCGAGCGCGATGCCCGGGAACCCGACGAAAGCGAAATGCGGCCCGAGAGCACTGGCAATTAGCCCGCCGTTAACCTAAATATGCGAGGCGCAGCCTGAGATCGCGCACCTGCCCGTTCGTTCCGGGCACAGGCATTGGAGATATCCCATGGGTTCCTTTTCGCTCTGGCACTGGCTGGTCGTGCTGGTGATCGTGCTGGTCCTGTTCGGGCGCGGTCGCGTGGCCGACATCATGGGGGAGTTCGGCAAGGGCCTGAAGAGCTTCAAGCACGGCATGAAGGACGAGGACGAGGAGCAGGCCCGCCGCATCGAAGGTCCGACCCACGAGGCGAAACCCGCCGGAGAGGCGGCCAAGGATCCGCAGCCCGCCGAGCGCGCCGACCGCACGGTCTGATCGCGCAGCTGCGGTAGCTGGCGCACCCGAATGTTCGATATCGCACCCTCGGAACTGCTGCTCGTGGCGGTGGTGGCGCTGCTCGTCATCGGCCCGAAGGACCTGCCGCTCGCGCTGCGCACCGCCGGCCGGTGGATGGGCAAGGTCCGCCGCATGTCGAACCACTTTCGTGCCGGGGTGGAGACCATGATCCGCGAGGCCGAGCTGGCCGAAATCGAGAAGGAATGGCGGGAGCGCAACGCGCGCATCATGGCCGAGCATCCCGATGCCGAGGCGCTCGAGGCCGCCGTTCCGCCTGGCGCGGACGAGCCCGTGATGGAACCGCTCGACACCGCCGACCCGCCCGAAGCCGCCGCCGAAGCGGCGATTGCGCGCCCGTCATCCGGCGCCGATGGCGGCGATGGAGAGCCCGAGCTGCCGCTGAGCGGCGCCGTCAAGAAACGCCGCGCCTGAAATGGGCTTCATCAAGGACATCGACGAGAGCCAGGCGCCGCTGCTCGAGCATCTGGTCGAGCTGCGCGCCCGGCTTCTCCGGGCCGTGCTCGCGCTCGCGCTGGCGTTCGGCGTCTGCTTCTACTTCGCCAAGGACATCCTCGCCTTCCTCGTCCAGCCGCTGCTCGACGCCGGGCAAGACCGGTTGATTTATACCAAGCTCTACGGCCAGTTCTTCGTCGAGCTGAAGGTGGCGCTGTGGGCGGCTTTCTTTGTCAGCTTTCCGGTGATCGCGAACCAGCTCTGGGCGTTCGTGGCGCCAGGGCTTTACGCGAAGGAGAAGCGGGCGTTCCTGCCGTTCCTGCTGGCAACCCCGGTGCTGTTCATCGGCGGGGCCGCGCTCGCCTATTATGTGGTCATGCCGACCGCGTTTCACTGGTTCCTGGGGTTCCAGGGCGCGCCGGGCGGCGTGACCATCCAGGCGCTTCCCAACAGCGAGGACTATCTCGGGCTGGTCATGCAGTTCATCCTCGCGTTCGGGTTGAGCTTCCTGCTGCCGGTGCTCTTGCTGTTGCTCAACATCGCCGGCATCGTCAGCCGCGCGCAGCTGGTCCGGGCGCGGCGTTACATGATCGTGCTCGTTTTCGTGGTGGCAGCGGTCGCTACCCCGCCCGACGTGATCTCTCAGCTGATGCTGGCGATTCCGCTGGTGCTGCTGTTCGAGAGCTCTCTGCTGGTCATGCGCTTCCTCGAGAGGAAGGATGCGGCGGCGGAGCAGGGTGACGATCGGCCGCAGGCGGCAGACTGACGCTCGCCGGAAGCGCAGGATCGAATGCGAGGGGACGCGGGAGAGGCGGCCAAAAAAAACGGGGCCGAATGGCCCCGTTTCCTTTTCGACATGAAGAAGCGGATCAGGCGCTGACCGGCCGGTCCTTGCCCGAATCTACGGCGATGACGATGCCGGCGATGATCGCGGCGGCCGCGAGGATCGCGAGGAGCCATGAACCGCCCATTTCCGACTCGTTCGAGACCGGAGCGGCGGCGCGGTCGGCGGCGACGACAGGCACGGCAACCATCGAGATCGCGGCAGCGGTAGCAGCAAGCGTACGGAACTTCATCGATTATCTCCTTGGAGACCTAAGGTCTTCTTCGTTCGGTGGCTGATAGTCTCGACCCACGAACGGCGCAAGTCGAAAAAGGTTCATGGCAAAATTGGCCTCGAGCGAACTTTTACCCATTCCAAAAAAAATGTCGCACTTTCGCCACAGTCAGGGGCTGGCGGGCCGATCCTCGGGCAGGAGCACGATTGCGAGCGCGATCAGGGCGATCCCGCCGAGAAAGAACAGCGTGCCTTGGCCGGCCAACTCATTCTCACCCACGACCGGCGCCGCTTCGCGGGCCAGCGACGCTCCGATGGGCGCGACAGCGAGGCCGGCGGCTGCGACGACGAGGGAAATCTTGCGGGTCATGTCATCTCCAGGCTGGGACGCCGGCGGTTGCCGCCGAGCCCCTAGTGAACAAATGCTTTCCGCACGGTTAAGACGCACCGCCCCGGCGAGCAACAATGCGATCGTTAGGGTGCAATGAAAACGCGCTTCCCCCCGATCCAGGTCTCCAGGACGCGGGTGGCCCTGAGCTCGTCTGGCGATGCCAGCAAGGGATCGCGGTCCACGAGCAGAAAGTCGGCATGCTCGCCGACGACCAGGCGGCCGAAGCGCTTCTCGGCGAAGCCGGCATAGGCGGCGCCCGCGGTAAAGGCCGCCAGTGCCTGTTCGCGCGTGACCCGCTCCTCGGGCCGCCAACCGCCAAAGGGCTCGCCCTTCGCGTCGCTGCGGGTGAACGCGGTCGCAAGGCCGGCGAAGGGATCGGGCGATTCGACCGGCGCATCCGATCCGAAGGCGAGCGTCGCGCCGGTGGCGGCGATGGATTTCCAGGCATAGGCGCCCGCCAGCCGGTTCGGCCCAAGCCTGGCTTCGGCCATCAGCCGGTCCGAGGTCTGGTGGACCGGCTGCATCGAGGCGACGATGCCGTGCCGGCCAAACCGCGGGATATCGGCGGGGTCGACCACCTGCGCGTGCTCGACGCGCCAGCGGCGGTCGCCGGTGAAGCTTTCCGACACCTCGGCGATGGCGTTCAGGACCTCGGCACCGGCGGCATCGCCGATGGCATGCGCGGCGACCTGAAAATTGCCCAGAGAGGCGCGCACCAGCGTGTTGCGGAACTGCGACTGGCTCATCAGCGGCAGGCCGGTGTTGGCCGGATCGTCGGCATAGGGCTGTTTCAGCCACGCCCCGCGCGAACCCAGTGCGCCGTCGAGGTAGAGCTTGACGCCGTTGAGACGCAACTTGTCCTCGTAGAGCCACGGTGTCGGCCCGGAGCCGCCGATCAACGCCATCGCCTCCGGCCCCGCCGCATAGGCCATGATCCGCAGCGTCAGCCGCCCCTCGTCCCCGGCGCGGCGGAAGGCTTGCCAGTCCTCGATGCCGGTGCCCATGTCGGCGGCGGCGGTGATGCCGTGGCGGTGGAGAATCTTCTGTGCCTCGACGAGCGCGTTGTCGCGGTCGGCCGGGCGCGGCGGGGGCACTGCCTTCTGCACCAGTTCGGAGGCGGCATCGACGAACACGCCCGACGGAATCAGCGATTTCCCGATCCGCTCCACCCGGCCGCCGGGCGGATTGGCAACGCCTGGCTTGATGCCGGCAGCTTTCATCGCCGCGCTATTGGCCCAGCCGGCATGGCCGTCCACGCGCCTGAGCCAGACGGGCCGATCGGCGACCGCCTTGTCGAGATCCGCCGCGGTCGGGAACCGGCCGAGGCCCCATTTCTCCTGGTTCCAGCCGCCCCCGACGATCCACGGCCGCTGCGGATTGTCGCGCGCGAAGGCGGCGATCTTCGTCAGCGCCTGGTCGAGCGAACTGGTGTCCGACAAATCGAGCGTCAACGCGGCCAGGCCGAGGGCCATGACGTGAAGATGCGCATCGATCAGGCCCGGCATCATCACCCGGCCTTTGCCGTCGATGCGGTATGTCACTTTCGCCGGCCGCTTGTCGCCGCGGCGCAGCACCTGCTTCACCCGCCCTTCGTCATCGATCCACAGGGCCTCGAAGCGGTCGATCTTGCCGGTCTCGTCGATCCGGACCCCCTCGACATTATCGACCAGCTGGTCGGCCAGCGCGGGCGTGGCCACAAATGTTGCGAGCAAGACGGCAAGCAGCGGACGGAGCATCGAGAGACCTCTGGGGAACGGGGGATCGCGCCCGACTAGGGCAAAGCTTGGGCGCGGCAAAGGTTTTCGATGGATTGCGCGCGCCACCCGGCGCTCGTAAGCCGCGAGCCGCATGAGCGCGACCGATCCAGCCCCCACTCGCGGCCAGCTTCCCGCGACCGAGCAGTTGACCCTTGCCGACGTGCGGGCGGCGGCGGCGCGGATCGCCGGCGCCATCGTGCAAACCCCGATGCTGCATTCCTTGACCTTGTCGCGGATCGCCGGCTGCGAGATCTGGCTCAAATTCGAGAATCTTCAGTTCACCGCCGCCTACAAGGAGCGCGGCGCGCTCAACGCGCTGCTGCTGCTGAGCGAGGAGCAGCGCGCGCGCGGCGTGATCGCGGCGTCGGCGGGCAACCACAGCCAGGGATTGTCGCATCACGGCACCCGGCTCGGCGTGCCCGTCACCATCGTGATGCCGCGCAGCACGCCGACGGTGAAGGTGATGCAAACCGAGAGCGTGGGCGGCAGGGTCGAGCTGTTCGGCGAGACCTTCGACGAGGCCTATGGCCACGCCCGCCAGCTCGAGGCGGAGCGCGGGCTGACCTTCGTCCATCCCTTCGACGATCCCGACGTCGCGGCCGGAGCGGGCACCGTGGCGCTCGAAATGCTCGACGCCGTTCCCCAACTGGATTGCCTGGTGGTCCCCATCGGCGGCGGCGGACTGATGAGCGGGATGGCAACGGTGGCGCGCGCGACGAACCCCGCCATCGCGATGATCGGGGTGCAGGCGCGCCTCTTCCCCTCGATGTATGCTCATCTCGCCGGGCAGGACATGCGCTGCGGCGGCGACACGCTGGCCGAGGGCATCGCGGTCAAGGCGCCGGGGCGCTTCACCGCCGAGATCGTCGCCGAGCTGGTCGATGAAATCCTCCTGGTCGACGAGGGCGCGCTCGAGCACGCGGTGGCGCTGCTGCTGCAGATCGAGAAGACCGTGGTCGAGGGCGCGGGCGCCGCCGGCCTCGCCGCGGTGCTGTCCAACCCGGATAAATTCGCCGGCAAGCGCGTCGGCCTGGTGCTGTGCGGCGGAAATATCGACACCCGCCTGCTCGCCAATGTGCTGCTGCGCGATCAGGTGCGCAGCGGGCGCATGGCGCGCCTCAGGATCGCGCTGCAGGACCGGCCCGGCGCGCTCTTCAAGGTGATGGGCGAATTCGCCGCGCACAACGTCAACATCATCGAAATCCACCATCAGCGCATTTTCACCTCGCTCCCGGCCAAGGGCCTGTTCACCGACATCGAATGCGAGGCGCGCGACGGGGAGCAGATCGCCGCGCTGGTGGGAGCGCTGCGGGCCAAGGGCTATTCGGTCGAAACCTTCGATCTGGACTAGCGCCACACCGCAGGGTGTTAACCAGTTCCAAAAAAACGTGGTTAAGCCTCTTTTACCGGCCTCCCGAAACATCCATAAGATCGCGTTAACCGGTGCCTGATCCGAGTCACCGGGGTGAAGGGATAGGCCAGAGCAGTGACGGCACCGGTTCGCTTTCCGCGCTTCTTCGTGACCGCGCCGAGCCCGTGCCCTTATCTGGCGGGCAAGAGCGAGCGCAAGGTCTTCACCGAGCTGCGCGGCGACAACGCCGACGAATTGAACGAGGCGCTCGGCCGGATCGGGTTCCGCCGCAGCCAGACGGTCGCCTATCGCCCGAGCTGCCTCGACTGCCAGGCCTGCGTCTCGGTGCGCGTGGTGGCGGGCGCGTTCCAGCCTTCGGGCACGCAGAAGCGCCTGCTAAAGCGCCACGGCGACCTCGTCGCCACCGAGTGCCGCCCATGGGCCACCGCCGAGCAATACGAGCTGCTCCAGCGCTACCTCTCCGCCCGCCACCCCGGTGGCGGGATGACGCAGATGGAAGAGGGCGACTTCGCGGATATGGTGGAACACTCGCCGGTATCCAGCTATGTGATCGAGTACAGGGAACCTGGGGTAGGGTCGCAGCCGGGCCGTTTGGTCGGCGCCTGCCTGACGGATTTCCAGGGCGACGGGCTGTCGATGATCTACAGCTTCTACGACCCTGAGGCAGAGGCGCGTTCCGGACTTGGCACCTACATCATTCTCGACCACATCCGTCGCTCGGCGGAGCGCGAACTGCCCTATGTCTATCTCGGTTACTGGGTCGCGGGCAGCGACCGGATGCAATACAAGGTGCGCTTCCGTCCGCTCGAACGCCTCACCAGCGCCGGCTGGGAACGCATCGGAGACGAGGAGCACGATCGTCTCATCGCCGCCGCCATCGTCCCGCGCAGCGGCGGGTTGCGGGTCGG
>JAIETR010000030.1 GCA_019745075.1 Qipengyuania sp. | reverse complement strand
CGTGTGCCCCATTCGATCGCGTCGGCGGCGGCCCGCGGCGCGGCGACCGGCTCGGCCTGCGCCGCCACAACCGGCGCCGGCTCGGCAACCGGGTCGGGCAATGCGATCGCCGGGGGTGGAGTAGCGGATTCGGCGGCCGGCACCGGTTCAGGAATTACGATCACCGGCTCGGCGGCGATCGTATCCTGCGCCGCCACCGGAACGAAGGGAAACGCCGCCGGCGCGGCGATCGCGAGCGGGGCGCAACGGGCGAGAAGCGTGCGTGTCATCATAGCCACACAACGAACAGAAAATCGAACACGTTCCCATGAACGGCTTGTTCACAAAGCTCAATATTCGGTTTATACTCGATATTCCTTGTCAAGAACAAGTTCAGATGCGTGGGATTCCCGACGAATCGATGCGCCACTGCCCCAAAATGGGCCAGATGTGTTCCCCATATGTGCCCAACGGCCGCGCGTCCCCAGGCCCAAGGCGGGTGCCGTTGCGCCGCCCCTTGCCCGCCGTTCGCATTGTGTTCTAGCGTCATCCCATGACCGCGATCCTGCTCCCAGCGCTCCATGCCAGCCATGCCGGAACCTGGCTGACCGACGCCGGCGGATGGACGCGCGCGGTCTCCAAGGGCGAGGCGGTGATGGCCGCCGCCGATACGCCGCTCCTGCTCCTCAACGCGCCGTTGATCGCCAGCCGGCTGGGCTATCCCGATCTTTCGGGGCTCGACCTGCTCGAGCTGTTCGCGTTTCTGCATCCGGCCCGCTTCTGTGTGCCGACGCCCAGCGGGCTCGCGCGGGCGCTCGCGATCGACGGGCCCATGAGCGACGGCGAGGTTCCCCGGCTTCTTCAGCTGGCCGCGGGCGCTCTGGTGGCGGGTTGTCGGAGCGACAGCTGGGCGGAGCGGGAGGGCGCCTGGTCGGCGCTGCAAACGCTCGCCCGGCTCCGCTGGCCCTGGACCCAAGTGCTCGCCCCCCATATCGCCAAACCCGAGCGCGCCGAGAAATGGCTGTTCGCGCGCCTGCCCGATTGGGAGGAGACGCCCGAGCGCCCCCAGCCCCAGCAGGTGCTGCTCGACGAGCTCGAGATCGAGGGCCGGCTCGAGCGGTTGGCCGGCGAGGGCTCGGAGAGGCGCGAGGGGCAACGCGCCTTTTCGCGCCACGCCGGCGATGTGTTCGCGCCGCGCCATCGCGACAAACGCCCGCACGTGCTGCTCGCGCAGGCGGGCACCGGGATTGGCAAGACGCTCGGCTATCTCGCCCCCGCCTCGCTCTGGGCCGAGCGGTCGGGCGGCACCGTCTGGGTCTCGACCTATACCAGGAACCTCCAGCGCCAGCTCCGCCAGGAAAGCGCGCGCGCCTGGCCGAACCAACGGCCCGATGGCTCACCCCCGGTGGTGGTGCGCAAGGGGCGCGAGAACTACCTCTGCCTGCTCAACCTCGAGGATGCGTTGCAGAGCGGATTTGCGGGGCGCGCTGCAATACTGGCGCAGCTCGTGGCGCGCTGGGCGGCCTACAGCCGCGACGGCGACATGGTGGGCGGCGACCTCCCGGGCTGGCTCGGGACATTGTTCCGCAAGCGCGGGATCGCCGCGCTCACCGACCAGCGCGGCGAATGCGTCTATGCCGCCTGCCCGCACTACCGGAAGTGCTTCATCGAGCGCGCCGCGCGCGCCAGCGCCCAGGCCGACCTGGTTATCGCCAATCACGCCTTGGTGATGGTCAACGCCGCGCGTTCTGGTTTTGGAGGGGGCCGCGATCACGCCCAGCGCCCCACGCGGATCGTGTTCGACGAGGGGCACCACGTCTTCGACGCCGCCGATTCGACCTTCGCCGCGGCGCTGACCGGGGCCGAAGCCATCGAACTGAGGCGCTGGCTGGTCGGCCCCGAGCGCGCCAGCCGCGGAAGGCGGCGCGGGCTCGCCGCGCGCCTCGCCGATGTCGCCAGCTACGACGAGGCTGGGGGGAGAGCGATCGAGGCGGCGCTGGCGGCGGCACAGAATCTGCCTTCGGAGGGGTGGTTGGGGCGGCTAGCCGAGGCCATGCCCGACGGGCCCGTCGAGGCGCTGCTCGCGCAGGTCCGCGCGCTCACCTACGCGCGCGACGAGAGCGGCGGGATCGAGGCCGGCTACGGCATCGAGACCGAGGCGGCGCAGCTTCCCGGCGAGCTGGTCGAGGCGGCGGGCCACGCCGGCCAGGCGCTCGCCGCGATCCGGGTGCCGCTGATCCGCCTCGCGGGACGGCTCGAGGCGGTGATGGAGGATGCCCCCGACTGGCTCGACGCGCCCAATAATTCAGGAACAGGGGGCCGCGCCCGGATCGAGGGGGCCCGCCACTCGCTCGCCTGGCGCATCGACTTGCTCGCGGCGTGGGAGGCGCTGCTGGGTAGGCTCGGCGGGCCCGCGGACCCCGAGTTCGTGGACTGGCTGGCGGTCGAGCGCGGCGACGCGCGCGAATACGATGTCGGCCTGCACCGCCGCTGGCTCGACCCGATGAAGCCCTTCGCGCGGGCGGTGCTCGAGCCCGCGCACGGCGTGATGCTGACCAGCGCCACGCTGACCGACCGCGACGACAGCGGCCCCGACTGGCCGGGCGCCATCGCCCGCTCGGGCGCGCTCCATCTCGGGCTCGAGCCCCGCACCGCGGTTGCCGACAGCCCGTTCGACTATGCGCGGCGCGCCGAGGTCCTGATCGTCACCGACCTCCGCAAGGGCGACATCCCCGCACTTGCCGGGGCCTATGCGCGGCTGATCGAGGCTTCGGACGGCGGCGTGCTCGGCCTGTTCACCGCGATCCGGCGGACGCGCGCGGTCGTCAGCCGCATCGCCGACCGGCTCGCCCGCGCCGGCCTGCCGCTCTATGCGCAGCATGTCGATCCGATCGATACCGGCACGCTCACCGACATCTTCCGCGACGATCCGCGCGCCAGCCTGATGGGGACCGATGCCTTGCGCGACGGGGTCGATGTGCCCGGCCGCTCGCTGCGGCTGGTCGTACTCGAAAGCGTGCCGTGGCCGCGCCCGACCATCCTGCACCGCGCCCGCCGCGCAGCCGCCGCGGAAGAGCCCGGCGGCGCGCAGCGCTATGACGATCGCATCATTCGCGCGCGGCTGGCGCAGGCCTTCGGGCGCCTGATCCGCACCCGCGAGGACGCCGGGCATTTCGTCGTGCTCTCGCCCGCCTTCCCCACCCGGCTGCTCTCCGCCTTCCCCGCCGGCACGCCGGTCATCCGAGTGACGCTCGAAGAGGCTTTACAGCGCGTCGCCAATGGTATCGGTATGCCGGCGGACACGCCGGTCGGGGCGGGGGAGCGGCAAAGCACGTGAAGACACTGGGCCTGCTGCGGCACGCCAAGTCCGACTGGGGGCAATCCGACAAGCGCGACTTCGACCGCGGTCTCAACGGGCGCGGGCGGCGCGGCGCGGCGCTGATGGGCGCGCATGTGCGGCAGGAAGGCACCACGTGGGACCGCCTGATCGCCAGCCCGGCGCGGCGCGTCCAGCTCACGCTCGAATCCGCCGCCGTCGGCCCGGCGCCCGAATGGGACGAACGACTCTATCTGGCGTCCACCGATACGATCTATCAGGTGCTACACGAGACCAGTGGCGATGCAGTCCTGATCGCCGGCCACAATCCCGGCCTCGGCGACATGATCCTCGACCTCGTCGCCCCACGCTGCGAGAACGCATTGTTCGACGAAGCCAAGGTCAAATTCCCCACCGCCGCCTTCGCGGTGCTCGAACTCGCGATCGACGCCTGGTTAGACCTGCGCCCCGAATGCGGTGCGCTGGTCCACTTCATGCGCCCGCGCGACCTCGATCCGAAGCTGGGCCCGCTCGACTAGCGCAACACCCGCGGCCCGACCCCGCCCTCGCCCCATTTGTCGCCTGCGTTGTAGAGCGCGCATTTCTTGAGGCTCAGGCAGCCGCAGCCGATGCAGCCGCCGAGGTCTTCGCGCACCTTCTCCAACCTCGCGATCTGGGCGTCGATGCGGGTGCGGATCGCGCCGCTGATGCGCGCCCAGTCGCGCGCGTTGGGGGTGCGGCCTTGCGGCAGGCCGGCCATCGCCGCGCCGATCTCGCCGAGCGAGAGGCCGAGCTTCTGGGCGATGAGGATGAAGCTCAGCCGGCGGATATCGGCGCGTAGGAAGCGGCGCTGGTTCCCTCCCGTGCGCAGGGCCTCGATCAGGCCCTTGGCCTCGTAGAAGCGGATCGTCGGAACGCTGAGCCCGGTGCGCCTCGCCAGATCGCCAATAGTGAGAACGTCGCTGGATTTCATGCTTGACCTAAAGCTGGCTTGAGGTTGCATAAGCATGCCTGTCCGATTCGCAAAGCAGACAGGAGACACGCATGGCCACGGCCCAACTCGAACATGTCAATATCTCGGTCACCGATGGCGAGCGCACCGCGCAGCTCATCGAGAAACTCACCGGCTGGCACCGCCGCTGGGAAGGCCCTTCGCTCGACAACGGGCGCTCGATCCACCTCGGGACCGATAGGGCTTATGTGGCGATCCATACCAGCCCTCGGGTCGCGGGCGGCTTCTCCAAGAGCGTGCCGATGAACCACATCGGCATCGCGGTGGACGATCTGGCGGCCGCGGAGGGCATCGTAACAAAGGCGGGTCTCGAGCCCTTCAACCACAGCCGTTACAACCCCGGGCCACGGAGCTTCTACTTCTTCGACTGGGACAGGATCGAATGGGAGATCGTCAGCTATGAATGAGCTGCTGCACCGCGAGCCGCTGTTCGCCCGTCACTGGAGCCGCACACCGCCCGACAAGCCGGCGATCGCCCCGATCGGCACGTCCTCGAACCGGGTCAGCCAGCGCCGCGCCATCTTGGCCAGCGGCAGCGGGTTCAAGTAATGCCGCTTGCAGCGCCCGTCGCGGCGGCTGGCGACGAGCTCGGCCGCCTCGAGCACCGCGAGATGCTTGGCGACCGCCTGCCGCGTCATCGGCAGCCCCTCGCCCAGCTCGGTGAGTGTCATGCCGCCATGCGCACTCAGCCGGTCGAGCAGCGCGCGGCGGGTGGGATCGGACAGGGCGACGAAGGTGTCGGTCATGGCCGCGAGGCTATCCACACCCTCCCGAGTCGCCCGATAGCGTTCACCTAGTTGTCCACGATTTGGTAACCATCGAACAAGCCACCTCGTCACGCCCGCGAAAGCGGGGGTCCAGTCGACTCCCTGGCGCCGAAGATGCGATTGGGTCCCGCTTTCGCGGGGATGACGAAAGAGGACGAAGCTAGCGCAATCAACTCGGCCTTAGGCCGGGTGCCCCGCGCTCTGGTCCACGGTCCAGGTCTGGCCGGTGCCGAGCAGCTTGGCGAGGTTGGGTTCCTTGCCCGCGCTCGCTTTCTCGCGCTCGGCGATCACCGCTTCCTCGAAGGTCGGGATGGGATCGTCGTACAGCACGCCGAGCGCCATCGGGAAGGGGCCGAAGGGCATTTCGACCAGCATATGCGCGATCGACCGGTTGGTGACGTCGTGGACGATGACCCCGGCGCTCTCCCAGCCGCCATCCGCCACATCGACGACCGTGAGGCGCAGAGCCTCGCGATCGAGTGCGATTCCCCTGGTGCCGCCCGCGAACAGCATGGGCGCGCCGTTCTCCAGCCAGAGCTGGCGATCCTCCGCGCCCTTGGGCTGCGCGAAATCGTCGAACACGTCCTTGTTGTAGACGACGCAGTTCTGGAAAATCTCGATGAACGCCGCGCCGCGATGCGCGTGCGCCGCCATGAGCACTTCGGGCAGCTTCTTGGAGACGTCGAAGCCGCGCGCCACGAAACGCGCCCCGCTGCCGAGCGCGAAGGCGGCCGGCTTGGCGGGATGGTCGAACGAGCCGATCGGGGTCGAGGGGCTGCGCGTCCCTTCGCGGCTGGTGGGCGAGGCCTGCCCCTTGGTGAGGCCGTAAATCTCGTTGTTGAACAACATGATCTGCATGTTCACATTGCGGCGCAGGACATGCATCAGATGGTTGCCGCCGATCGACAGCCCGTCGCCGTCGCCGGTCACCAGCCAGATGTCGAGATCGGGATTGGCCAGCTTGATGCCCGTAGCGAAAGCGGGGGCGCGGCCGTGGATGGTGTGAAAGCCGTAGCTCTCGATGTAATAGGGAAAACGGCTCGAACAGCCGATGCCGCTGACGAACACCGTGTTCGCCGGGTCGGCCCCCAGCTGCGGCAGCGTGCGCTGCACCGCCTTGAGGATCGCATAATCCCCGCAGCCCGGGCACCAGCGCACCTCCTGGTCGGTCTCCCAGTCCTTGAGCGTGGTGATCATCGAGCCCGGTGAGGTCATCTCGTTCATAACAAACTTCCGTTCGCCTCGAGCGAAGTCGAGAGGCGGGTGGGGGGGCGCTGGCGTGTCTCGACTTCGCTCGACACGAACGGGCGTAGTTTGGTTGGGATCACCGCCGACACCTCAATTGTCCCGGTCGTGCATCAGGCGCAGATCGCGCGGGGTGGTGCCGTCGTCGTGACCGGCTTCGGGATTGGGGAGCTGCTGGAGGTTGGCCGCGATTTCCTCGCCGCCGGCATCGCCGGGAATGGCGTCGAAATAGGTTTCGATGGCAGCTTCGAGCTCGGCGATCTGGAACGGCTGGCCGGAGACCTTCGTAAGCGGCTGGGCATCGACCAGGAACTGGTCGCGCAGCACCGTCTTGAACTGGCCGGTGTTCATCTCGGGCACGAGAACCTTGTCGAAGCCGCGCAATAGCTCGCCGAGATTGGCCGGGAGCGGCCAGATGTGGCGGACATGGATGTGGCTGACGTCGCGGCCTTTGGCGCGGGCGCGGAGCACCGCCTGGTGAATGGGGCCGTAAGTGCTGCCCCAGCCGACGACTGCCAGCTTGCCCGTTGTGTTGCCGACCTCGACCGCCTGCTCGGGCACGTCGACGCCGAGCACCTTGGTGCGGCGCGCGTCGGTCATCTCCTGGTGGTTGGCCGGCGAATAATCGATATGGCCGGTGCCCGCCGCTTTCTCGATCCCGCCGATGCGGTGCATCAGCCCCGGCGTACCCGGCTTGATCCACGGCCGCGCGCCCTTGGCGTCACGCGCGTAGGGCAGCAGTTCGTCGCCGGCGTTCTTTTCGGTGAGGAACTGCGCCGGCATCGGTGCGAAGTCGGCGGGGTTCGGCACCAGCCAAGGCTCGGCGGCATTGGCGATATAGCCGTCGGTCAGCAGCATCACCGGCGTCATATATTGCACCGCGATCCGCACCGCCTCGATCGCGCATTCGAACACGTCGGCCGGGCTGCGCGCCGCGATCACCGGCAGGGGCGCATCGCCGTTGCGGCCATAGACCGCCTGGTAGAGATCGCTCTGCTCGGTCTTGGTGGGCAGGCCGGTCGAGGGGCCGCCGCGCTGGCTGTTGACGATCACCAGCGGCAGCTCGGTCATGATCGCCAGCCCCATCGCTTCGCCCTTGAGCGCGATGCCGGGGCCGCTCGACGAAGTCACACCCAGGCTCCCGGCATAGCTCGCCCCGATCGCGGCGCAGATCGCGGCGATCTCGTCCTCGGCCTGGAAGGTGGTGACGCCGAATTCCTTGAGCCGCGCCAGATGGTGCAGGATCGCGCTCGCCGGGGTGATCGGATAGCCGCCGAAGAACAGCGGCAGGCCGGTCAGCTGCGCCCCGGCCACCAGCCCAAGGCTCACCGCCTCCGCCCCGGTGATGGTGCGGTAGAGCCCCGGTGCGGTCGGCACCGGATCGAGGTGATACTGATGCAGCGGACCCGAAAGCTCCGCCGTCTCGCCATAGGCATGGCCCGCGTCGAGCGCGGCGATATTGGCTTCCGCCAGTTCCGGCTTGCCCTTGAACTTGGCGCGCAGCCAGTCGTGGATCGGCCCGCGGGGACGGTCGAACATCCACATCGCCAATCCCAGCGTCCACATGTTCTTGCAGCGCAGCGCGTCCTTGTTGCCGAGGCCGAAAGGCTTGACCGCCTCGATCGTCTGCGCGCTGATGTCGAAGGCGAGCACGTCCCATTTCGCCAGGCTGCCGTCCTCGAGCGGATTGACCGAATATTTCGCCTTCTCGAGATTGCGCCTGGTGAACTCGCCGGTGTCGGCGATCACCAGCCCGCCCGGCTTGACCGCCGCGAGATTGGTCTTGAGCGCCGCCGGGTTCATCGCCACCAGCACATCGGGCGCGTCGCCCGCGGTGTCGATCCGGTGGCTGCCGAAGTTGATCTGGAAGGCGGAAACGCCGAACAGCGTGCCCTGCGGCGCGCGGATTTCCGCCGGGAAGTCGGGGAAGGTGGCCAGATCGTTGCCGGCGAGCGCCGTCGAGAGCGTGAACTGCCCGCCGGTCAATTGCATCCCGTCGCCGGAATCGCCGGCAAAGCGCACCACCACGGCTTCGGGTCTGGCTTCGGCGGTGTGGGCCACGGGCCCGGTATCCTCGACCGTCTGGGTCGCCATTTGCAGTCCTTCATGCGGCGCCGCGCGGGGCGCCGATCGGTCCGCCCGAGCTAGGGATCGGCTCGCCGGCACTCAACCAAGTTTTTCTCGCTACGCCCAAAAAGGCGCATGGAAAAGCCTGCGCTCGCGGCTAGGGTCCGGAAAGGCAAGTCAGCGGGAGACGGCGAAGTGGCCGAGAGCGAACATTATGTGCGCGAGGACGTGCGCGGCTTTCTCGACATGCTCAAGGCGATCGGCGGGCCGACGGTTGAGGAGGTCGGCGCGGTCGCTGCGCGCGAGCAGATGCGCGTCATGGGCGGCATGGCCGAGGCCGACGCGCGCGCGCTGCCGGTCATCAAGGACCTGATGTGTCCCGGGCCGGCGAGCGAGATCCCGCTCCGGCTCTACGACACCACCGACCACCGCGAGCCCGGCCCGGTGGTGATCTTCATCCACGGCGGCGGCTTCGTGATCGGCGACATCGGGGTCTATAATTCGCTCTGCACCGAGATCGCCACCCTGCTCGACCTGCCGGTGATCTCGGTCGAATACCGGCTCGCCCCCGAACACCCCTTCCCCGCCGCGCCCGACGATTGCGAGGCGGCGGCGCGCTGGATCGCCTCCTCGCCGCGCGAGCTGGGGCGCGTCGTCACCGGGCTGGTCGTCGCCGGCGACAGCGCCGGGGGCAATCTCACCATCGTGACCACCAACGCGCTGGTCAACGATCCCGCCGCGGCGCCGGTGCTGGTGCAGGCGCCGATCTATCCTGTGGCGGACGATGTCAGCCAGCACCGCAGCTTCGGCGATTTCTTCGACGGCTACCTTCTGACCGGCCCGACGATGGCGTGGTTCACCAGGCAATATGGCGGCGATGCCAGCGATCCGCGCCACACCCCGATGGTCGGCGACTGTTCGAACACTCCGCCGACCGTGGTCTGCACCGCCGGGCTCGATCCCTTGCGCGATTCGGGCCGCAACTACGCCGCCCATCTCATCCAGCAGGGCACCGAGGTCGTCTATCTCGAATTCCCCGGCATCATCCACGGTTTCACCACGCTCAGGAAGGCGATTCCCAGCGGCCAGGGCGATCTCGAGCGTTTCCTCGACGCAGTGAAATTAATGCTGGAACACCGAGGCTGAAACACGGTTGGGGGCAGCATGGACGGATTGGGATATCGGCCCTGCGTGGGCGTCATGCTGGTCAATGCCGAGGGCAGGGTCTTCGTCGGCCGGCGCATCGACAACCGCGAGGGCGACTGGTGGCAGATGCCGCAAGGCGGAGTGGACGAGGACGAAGATCTGCGCGCCGCGGCCATTCGCGAGCTGGCCGAGGAAACCGGCTTAGACGAGCAGCATGTCTCGATCATCGGGCGCATCGACGATCCGATCCGCTACGACCTGCCCGACGAGTTGATGGGCAAGCTGTGGGGCGGCAAATATCGCGGCCAGGAGCAGATCTGGTTCTGCGCCCGCTTCACCGGCAGCGACAGCGACATCGACCTGGAGGCGCACGATCCGCCCGAGTTCTTCGACTGGAAATGGGTCGAGCCCGAGGAACTGCCCGAGCTGATCGTGCCGTTCAAGAAGCGCGTCTACCGCGCGGTGGTCGACGCGTTCCGGGAGCTGGTCTGACGCGAAGGCGTCAGTTCGCCTGCGCCGGCTTGGCGTCGGGAAGCACCACCTCGGCGGTCTTTATGCGCGGGGCCGGACCGCGGGCGATGGCGGCCAAGAGCGCCTGTGCGGGGGCGCAGTCGTTCGTGCCGCAGGCCTTCTCCACCTGCGCCAGTTTCTCGCGCGCCTTGGCGAGCGCGCCCTTCTCGGCGAGCGCGGCGCCCTCGCCCGCCAGCGCATCGACATTCCTGGGCTCGCGCGCCAGGGCCTCGCGGTAGTAGCGGATCGCCTTGCCCTGAAGCTCGCTCGCCCGCGCCGCTTCGGCGAGCCGCAGGAGGATGGGCGTGTAGCCGGGATCGACCGTGAGCGCCGCCTCGAAGGCGTCGACCGCGCTCTGCGTATCGCCCGCCCGCAGCGCCGCATCGCCCGCGGCCAGCAGCGAGACAGCTTGCGGGGCGGGATTGCGCGGTCCGGCAAAGCCCACGCTCGCGCTCAGTGCGAGGGCCAGCGATAGGGCGGCGGCGGCGGGAGCGTAGCGCATCAAGGTCTCCAAACGAGGGGAGCGGTCAGGCGGATCGGCCATAGCAACGCCGATTATCAGCTTAAAGTTGCACAGGCGATGAAAAATCCGTCCGTGCCGTCGTGAAACGGGGACAAGCGCATTCCCTGCCCGCGCCTCGTCCCGAGCGGCGATTGGACGGCGCTCGCGGCCAGCCGCGAATGGCGCGCCAGGAAGGCATCGAACCGCGCCGGGCCCTCTTCGTCCAGCAGCGAGCAAACCACGTAGACCACCCGCCCACCGGGCCGGATCAACCCGACGGCAAGGTCGAGCAGCCGCGCCTGCAAGGCCGTGAGACGCGCGAGCGCATCGGGCGTCAGGCGCCAACGGGCTTCCGGATTGCGCCGCCAGGTGCCGGTGCCCGAGCACGGCGCATCGACCAGCACCGCATCGGCCTGACCGGCGACATCGGACAGCGCTGCCAGCTCGCGGCCGGGATCGAGCAGCCGCGTCTCGATCGTCGTCGCCCCGGCCCGCCCGGCGCGCGGGGCGAGGCGCGAAAGACGCTGGCGGTCGGTATCGCTGGCGACGAGCTTTCCGCGGTTCTCCATCGCCGCCGCCAGCGCCAGGGTCTTGCCGCCCCCGCCCGCGCACAGATCGATCACGGTCTCGCCGGGCCGCGCGGCGACCGCGAGACAGGCGAGCTGCGAGCCGGTGTCCTGCACCTCGATCAGTCCCTCGCGCCAGGCGTCCCACTGCTCCACCGGGGTTCCGGGGGCGAGCCGCAAGCCATTCGGCGCGGCGGTCGGAACAGCCTCGCCGGGAAGCTGCAGGGCTCCCAGCATGGTCTTGAGCGTGTTGACCCGCAGGTCGAGCGGCGCGCGCTCGAGCAAGGCCTCCGCCTCCGGCCCGGCGATGGCGGATGCGGAAAGGCGCTCGGCCAGCCACTCGGGCGCGATGCCCCCCTCGGCGACCGGCTCGCCTGCGGCGATCGCCGCGGGACCGAAGCCGGAGCCGTCGAACAGGGCGGCAAGCGCGGCATCCTCCTGGGCCAGCCGCAGCATCGCGGCGCGACCGCTGCCGGGCGCCGGACCGCAGGCGCGGATCGCCGCGAACACCAGCTCGCGGATCGCGCGGCGATCCTTCGACCCGGCGAAACGGCGCGCCCTGAACCATTCGGCCAGGACGCGGTCGGCGGGCGCGCCCTGCGCCTTGGCGGCATCGATGACGAGCTCCAGCACCTCGATCGCCGCCTGGACGCGCGCGGCGGGGGTCATCTCGGCCCCTCTCCAACTTCGCCTAGGCAGCAAGCTGCCAAGGCTTCGTATCCTCTCCCGCGAGGGGAGAGGAGTGGCGGGCCATCATCCTCTCCCTTTACGGGAGAGGATAGCGAAGCTTGCTCCCGCAGGGAGCTAGCGCAGCTTGGAGAGGGCTCAGCGCGTCGGATAATTCGGCGCCTCGCGGGTGATCGCGACGTCGTGGACGTGGCTTTCGGCGAGGCCCGCGCCGGTGATCCGCACGAACTTTCCGCGCGCGCGCAGGTCCGCGATCGTCGCGCTGCCGGTATAGCCCATCGCCGCCTTGATCCCGCCCACGAGCTGGTGAACCACCGCGCTCGCCGGCCCCTTGTAGGGCACTTGGCCCTCGATCCCCTCGGGCACCAGCTTCTGTGCATGGACGTCCTGCTGGAAATAGCGGTCGGCGCTGCCGCGCGCCATCGCGCCCATGCTCCCCATCCCGCGATAGCTCTTGTAGCTGCGGCCGTGGTGAATGAAGATCTCGCCCGGCGCCTCGTCGGTGCCCGCCAGCATCGATCCGATCATCACGCAGCTCGCCCCGGCGGCGAGCGCCTTGGCGGCGTCGCCGCTTGTCCTCAGGCCGCCATCGCCGATCACCGGCACGCCCGCCTTGGCCGCGGCCTCGGCGCATTCGATGATCGCGGTCAGCTGCGGCACCCCGACGCCGGCGACCACCCGGGTGGTGCAGATCGAGCCGGGCCCGATGCCGACCTTGACCGCGTCCGCCCCGGCATCGATCAGCGCCTTCGTGGCCTCGCCGGTGGCGACATTGCCCGCGATCACCTGCACCGCCTTGGACAGCTTCTTGACCCGCTCGACCGCCTTGGCGACATCGACGTTGTGGCCGTGCGCGGTGTCGATCACCACCACATCCACCTCGGCGTCGATCAGCGCCTCGGTGCGCGCGAAGCCCTTGTCGCCCACGGTGGTCGCGGCGGCGACGCGCAGCCGCCCGCTCTCGTCCTTGGTGGCGTCGGGATAGGCGACCGCCTTCTCGATGTCCTTGACGGTGATCAGGCCGACGCATTTGCCGTCGCCATCGACCACCAGCAGCTTCTCGATCCGGCGCGCGTGGAGCAACCGCCGCGCCTCGTCCTGCCCGGTGCCGAGGGGCACGGTGGCGAGGTTCTCGGTGGTCATCAGCTCGCGCACCGGCTGCGCGGGGTTCTCGGCGAAGCGCACGTCGCGGTTGGTGAGGATGCCGCACAGCCGGCCCGAGCCGTCGGTGACCGGGATGCCGCTGATGCGGTTGGCGGCCATGATCGCCTGCGCCTCGCCCAGCGTGGCGTCGGGCTGGATGGTGATCGGGTTGACCACCATCCCGCTTTCGTAACGCTTGACCGCGCGCACCGCCGCAGCCTGCTCGTCGACCTCCATGTTGCGGTGGAGCACGCCGATGCCGCCGAGCTGCGCCATGGCGATCGCCATGTCGGCCTCGGTCACGGTATCCATCGCGGCGCTGATGACCGGGATGTTGAGCCGGATCGCGCGGGTAAAGCGGGTCGCCGTATCCGCCATCGAGGGCAGGATCGCGCTCTCGGCCGGACGCAGCAGCACGTCGTCGAAGGTCAGGCCGAGGGGGATGTCCATTGGTGCCACTTTCCTGCGCAGGCCCCGGTGCGTCTGGAGTGCGTGGGGGCGATTCGTGGCGGTCCATGTAACGACGGTTTGTCGCGGGCGCTAGGGGAGCGAGATGTAGGACATGGACCGGGTGTTACATGGTCCAGGGAAGACAAAAACCGCCTTGGACGAGCGGGAGCGGAGATGCGGAACGGGGAGGAGAAAGGCTCGGATCGCGCACCGACCATCGATCCGCCACGGCGAGCGAAATCCTAGATTTGGAGGGGGTCGGGGCCGCGCGGTTTCAGGCCGTGCGAGGGCGTGACGCGGGGCGCCGCCGCATCGCCGCGCCCAGGGCGCCGAAACCGATCGCCAGCAGCGCCCAGGCCGAAGGTTCCGGTACCGCCACCGCCGCCTGCCACAGCTCCAGCTGGGTCGTCTGCGGCACCCGGTAGCGGTAGAACGAAGGCTGGAAGGTCGCGTTGCCGATCCCGGTGACCGAATAGAAGTAGTTGAAAAAGCCCGCGTCCCCCCCGCCATAATCGGTATCGACAAACATGATGTTGTTGGCCGAGCCATCGAGACTCAGATAGCCGCCCTGGCTCCAGCGCCGGGTCTTCGGGTCGAACTGCGCGGTGTAGAGCGCGCCGTTGCCGCGAAAGGGGACGCCGTCGCGGAACAGGTAAATGTCCGAAATCCTGGTGATCCGCCCGTTCTCGAGCTCGCCGGTGAAGTTGCCGGTGATGGTCAGGCTACCGGCCGACCCGGTGGCGAAGAACTGGCGGAACTCGAAACGCTCGCCTTGGGCGCGCACGGGCGGGGCCGCGATGGCGCAGCTTAGCGCAACACACAGGGCAATCGCATACTTCAACGCTTCCTCCCCAGCAGGAAGCGCCCATCCGTCCTCGTTCTCGAGCCAGAAATCGACCCGGCGGAACCTTTGTGTGCGTAGCACGAGACGGCATGTTGTGAAAGACCCTTCGTCACTCGAGACATCGCCTGTCCTGCTGTGGGAATTGAGTCGGGGCGGCTATTCCGCGGTCCAGCCGCCGTCCATGCTCCAGTTGGCGCCGTTGACGTTGCGCGCTTCCTCGCGGCACAGGAACACCGCCAGCGCGCCGATGTCCTCGGGCTGGACGAAGCTCTTGGTCGGCTGCTTGGCGAGGAGCACGTCGTCGATCACCTGCTCGCGCGTCAGCCCGCGGGCAGCCATGGTGTCGGGAATCTGGTTCTCGACTAGCGGGGTCCAGACATAGCCGGGGCTGATCGCGTTCACCGTCACGCCGTGCGCGGCGGCTTCGAGCGCGACCGTCTTGGTGAGGCCGGCGATCCCGTGCTTGGCGGCGACATAGGCGCTCTTGAACGGGCTCGCGACGAGGCTGTGCGCGCTGGCGGTGTTGACGATCCGCCCCCAGCCGCGCGCCTTCATTCCCGGCAGCGCGAGGCGGATGGTGTGGAACGCGGCGCTGAGGTTGAGCGCGATGATCGTGTCCCACTTGGCGACCGGGAACTCCTCGATGGGGGCGACATGCTGCATCCCGGCATTGTTGACGAGGATGTCGATCGGCCCGGCCTCGGCCATCATCGCTTCGATCTGCGCGGCATCGGTCAGGTCCGCGCCCGAATGGCTCGCGCCCAGCTCGGAGGTCAGCATGGCGATCTCCGCCGCGTCGCCGAAACCGTTGAGCACCACCTCCGCCCCCTCGGCGCGCAGCGCCCGCGCGATGGCTAGCCCGATGCCGGAGGTCGACCCGGTGACCAGCGCGCGCTTGCCGGCAAGAAACATTTGACCCCTCCGCTCCGTTAGGCTGCATCACGCGCCATCGCCAATGGTGGGGGCGCGGTCAATCCATGAGGGGTCACACGGCCTGCGGTTGAACCCGTTCGACACCGGCAACATCGATGTGCTCTCCTGCGGAGGCGGAGGCGGCGCGGCACCAGCGCGCAGCGCAGCCAAGCGCTGCGGCTGGGGCTCGAGGGGGACGACAGGAGGTGCGATGCGATCGCGAATCTGGGGGGCTAGCGCCGGGTCTTGTATCGCCGGGGCGCTGGCGGTGGCGGGGTTCGGCCCTGCCTTCGCGCAATCCGGGGCGCAATCCGGGGCGCGACAACAGCAGCAACCGGTCACCGACCGCTCGCCCGATGCCGGGCGGGTGGCGGAGACGCCGCTGCGCGACCTCAATCTCAAGAAGGACGGTATCCCGCCGGTGCTCCAGGCCGCCGCGCGCGATCCCTATGCCACCGACGGGCTGACGAGCTGCACGGCGGTCTCCGCGGCGGTGCGGGAGCTCGACGTGCTGCTCGGCCCCGATTTCGATCTCGGCGAAGCGCAGCGCAACGGCGTCACGCCGGGCAAGGTGGCGGAAAGCGTGGTCGGCTCGCTGATCCCCTTTCGAGGCCTGATCCGCGAGGCCAGCGGCGCCGCCAGCGCGGAACGCCAGCTCCAGGTCGCGATCTTCGCCGGCGCCACCCGGCGCGGCTTTCTCAAGGGCCTCGGCGTTCAGCGGGGCTGCAACTGGCCGGCCGGGCCCGCCACGCTGCAGCAGCCGGTCGCGCTGCGGAAATAGGCCGCGCGCGGCGATAGCGGCTGGCGGCCTGGTTCGTCCCCGTCAGTCCGCGCGGTTCTCGCGCTCGGCCTCGTCGAGCGAGCGCAGCGCCTCGGCGCGCTGGCTCTCGGTGAGCTCGCGGGTGCGGGCGATTTCGGCGCGGGCCACGGCGATGGCGCGCTTCGCTTCGGCGGTGGCGAGCGAGCTGCACACGAAGATGCGCTGCTTGCCATCCCCGCCCACGACTGTCTCGGTCACTTCCTTCTGGCCCTGGCGGCACTGCACCGTAACCTGCGGCGCCCTGGCGGCGGCGCGCGCGCCGGCGCGGGCCCCGGCATGCGCCTCGGCGATGGCGAGCCGCATTTCGCGGCGGAACTCGCTGTTGGCGCCGAACTTCTCGCGCATTTCCTTCTGGAACTCGCTGTGCTCCCCAAGCTCGCGGTCCAGTTCGCGCTGGAGTTGGCCACGGCTTTCGCCAAGCTCCTTGCGCATTTCGGCCATGTCCCGGTCGAACTCGGCGCGCTCCTCGGCGGTCATCTCCCTGCGGTCGCGAACATATCCGCCGTCGCGCACGATGACATGGCGCTTGACGCGCTTGCCCTCGCCCATCTCCTTCTCCAGCCTGGCACGATCCTCGGGACTCAAATTGGAGCCGGGACGGAGGATGACGCGCCGCTCGACCTTGCTCTGCTTGCCGTCGCCTGTGCCGACGCGTTCGATGCGCAGGATGCGGACCTTGCCATCCTCGCTGGCGGTGACGCCGGGAGCGTCCGGCACGGCCGGCGGCGCCGGCGGCGCGACGGCGGCCGGCGGCGCCAGAGGAGCCGGGGGTGCGGGCGGCGGCGGAGCCACCGGCTCGCTCCGGGCGTAGCCGATCGACCCGGTCAGCGGCAGCGCCAGCACGGCGCCCGTAAGCAATAGACGGCCCGACCAGCGGCGGCGGGCGGAAATATCGGTCATGGCAAGGCTCTTCAGTCGTTGAACGATGGAACGGTCGCCCAGCACCGGGCAAGCCATCGGCGCGGCGAGCGCGAGCCGCGCGCGGTCGCGCGGCTGGGTGGCGAAGCGGGCGATCACCGCGGCATAGGCGGCGCGGCTCTCGCGCGGCTGGGAGGCGATCACGCGGGCGTCGCAGGCCGCCTCCTGGTCGCGGCGCAGGGCGCGCCAGCCGAGCGCGGCGAGCGGATTGAACCAGTGGAGCGCGAACAGCGGCTGGACCAGCATGTTGCAGACGAGGTCGTGGCCGCGGTGATGCGCCAGCTCATGCGCCAGCGCGAGATCGCGCGAGGCGCGGTCGCGGACAGCCATGAAGCCCGGCGGCAACGCGACGACCCTGTCGAGCACGCCGAACGCCACGGGCCCGTCCGCCGCGGGGGTCTCGACCAGCCGCACGCGGCCCGCCTCGCCAACCGGCCGCGCCGTCTCCAGCAGTTCGCGCCGCATCTGGAAATAGAGCGCATAGCGGCGGACCAGGAACACCGCCGCGCCCGCCAGCCAGATCGGTAGCAAGACGCTCGCCCAGTCGAAGCCGGCGAGCGTGTCGAACAGCGAGGGTGCGGGCGCGGCCCGCGCCGAGGCCAGCGTGCGCGAGCCTTCCGCGATCGTCGCCGCCAGCATGTCGTCCGCCGCCAGCATGACAGCGGGGTCCACGGCGGGTTCGGCCGCCGGCGCCATCCAGGCGGGCAGCACCAGCGGCGGCAGCAGCAGCCGGGCCATCGGCAGCGCCCACAGCGCATAGGCCGCCCTGGGTCCGAACAGCGCCGCGACCGGGCGGCGGATCAGGAGAACCAGCGCGAGCAGCGCGCCGGTCCAGACGAGCGTGTCGGCGAGAAAGGCGCTCATGACCGCAGCTCCTTCAGCAAGCGCTCGATCTCGGCGAGGTCATCCTCGGTCAGCGCCTCGCTCTCGGCGAGCTGCGCGAACAGCGAAGCCGGCCTCCCCCCGAACAGCCGATCGACCAGACGGCGCGATTCGTGGCCGACGTAATCGGAGCGCTCGATGGTGGGGGTATAGAGGAACCGCCGGCCATCGGCCTCGGTCCGAACCGCGCCCTTGGTGACCAGGCGCGACAGCAGCGTCTTGACCGTGGGCATCGACCAGGCGCGCGCCCCGCAAACGCGATCGCAGACATCGGCGGCGGTCAGCGGTCTTTCGTCCCACAAGGCTTCCATCACCGCGTGCTCGGCCTCGGAGATCCGTTCGCCGACCGCTTCCCCGCGTTTCGCCATCGCTGTCCTCCCGGCGCATAGTTCGTGGCGTCTTGACCGACTCATCGACTACGGCTGTAGACATGCGACTACGGCTGTAAACCTGTCGCCTGGATGAACGGCGCATGCCGTTCGTCGAACGACATATCCCGAGCCAACAGCTCGTCTGCTTTCTTGTCATCCCCGCTGCTTTCTTGTCATCCCCGCGAAAGCGGGGATCCAGTCGGTCCGAAGCGCCCGAGACGCGACTGGATCCCCGCTTTCGCGGGGATGACGGGGCAGGCGGAAAGGATTTAGATCAGTTCGAGCTGCGCGACCGGAGCGAAGCTGCGGCGATGGAGCGGGGTCGGTCCATGCCGCCGCAGCGCGGTCAGATGCTCGGGCGTGCCATAGCCCATGTTGGTCGACCACCCGTAATGCGGGTGGGCGAGGTGGTGTTCGCGCATGATCCGGTCGCGGTGTTCCTTGGCCAGGATCGAGGCCGCCGAGATGCAGCGCTGGCTGGCGTCCCCGCCGACGATGGCGCGCGCCGGCCAGCGCCAGTCCGGCTGGCGGCCGTGCGGAGTGAGATTGCCGTCCACCAGCACGGCGTCGGGCTCGCGCCCCAGCGCCTCGACCAGCCGCACCACCGCCATCGTCATCGCCCACATCGTCGCCTGGAAGATGTTCATGCGGTCGATGTGCTCGACCTCCACCACGCCGATGCCATAGGCGCAGCGGCGGCGGATGCGCGGCTCGAGCGCGGCGCGTTGCTCCCGCGTCAGCTTTTTCGAATCGTCGAGGCCGGGCACGCAGGGCCGGCACAGCACCACCGCCGCGGCCACCACCGGCCCGGCGAGCGGGCCGCGGCCGGCTTCGTCGACGCCGATGACGATCTCCTTGGCACCGAGCCCGGCTTCGGGCATTCCCGCCAGCATGACAAAACTCTCGCTCACCGCCGCCATCCTATCCCCGCTCGCGCTGCTCGCAAGCTGCGGCGCCTCCTCGCCGGGGGATAGCGCGCCGGTCTCGACGCCGGCATCCTCGGGCGCGGAGAGCGGGGTCGCTTTCGCCGCCGAGGAGCTGGCGCGGTTCGACGAGCCTTGGGCCGCCGCCTTCGCGCCGGGTACGCGGATGCTGTTCGTCACCGAAAAGGCAGGTGCGATCAAGTGGTTCGACATGACGAGCAAGCGCGGTGGCTCCGTGACCGGGGCCCCCACGGTCGATTACGGCGGCCAGGGCGGGCTCGGCGACATCGCCTTCCTGCCCGCCGAAGCAGGTGCCGCGGTCGGCACGCGCGCGGTGTATCTGAGCTGGGCCGAAGCGGGCGCCGGCAACACGCGCGGCGCGGCGGTGGGGCGCGGGCGGCTGGTCTGCGGCGAGCAGATGTCCTGCCGGATCGAGGGACTCCAGGTCATCTGGCGCCAGCCCAAGGTCACGGGACGAGGGCACTATTCGCACCGCCTCGCGGTCAGTCCCGACGGTCGGTACCTGTTCGTCGCCAGCGGCGACCGGCAGAAGATGGACCCGGCGCAGGACACCGCGAACAATCTCGGCAAGATCGTCCGGCTCGACCTCGACGGCACGCCCGCCGCCGGCAATCCCTTCGCCGGCCAGGCCGGCAAGGCGCAGGATATCTGGAGCTGGGGCCATCGCAATGTGCTCGGCCTCGCCTTCGACGCCTCGGGGCGGCTGTGGGGCCTCGAACACGGGCCCGCGGGCGGCGACGAGATCAACCTCGTCAAGAAGGGCGCGAACTACGGCTGGCCCATCGTCTCGGAAGGCGATCACTACGACGGCAAGGTCATCCCGCCGCATTCGACGCGGCCCGAGTTCGCCGCGCCCGCGATCAGCTGGAACCCGGTGATCGCGCCAGGCGATTTCATCGTCTACTCGGGCAAGCTGTTCGAGGCGTGGAAGGGACAGGCGATCGTCGGCGGGATGAGCCCGACCGTGCTGGTGCGCGTCGCCTTCGACGGCGAGAGCGGGCGCGAGGTCGCGCGTCACCCGATGGAGCGCCGCATCCGCGAAGTCGTCGAAGCGCCCGACGGCTCGATCCTGCTGCTCGAGGACAAGGAAGGCGCGCGCCTGTGGCGGCTGACGCCCGCATGAGACCACATCCTTCGAGACGCTCGGACATTCGTCCTCGCTCCTCAGGACGAACGGAATTTGTGTTTTCCCGTTCGCGCCGAGGAGCTTGCGAAGGCGAATGCCTGAGCAAGCGTCTCGAAGCGGCAGCGGGGCGATTGCGGATCGCGCCGGCCCACCCTAACGCGCCTGCCCCAATGGCCACCATCCTGCCTCTCTCCGCCGTCGATCCCGCCCTGGTCGAAGCCCTGCTCGACGCCGCCTTCGGCGCGGATCGCCGCACCCGCACTGCCTATCGCATCCGCGAGGGAATGGACTGGCTGCCCGGCCTCAGCTTCGCGGCGCTCGACGAGGCGGACTATCTCGTCGGCACGATCCAGCTCTGGCCGGTGGCGCTGACGCGGGACGGTGGCCGCGCCCATCCGCTACTGATGGTCGGCCCGGTGGCGGTAATGCCGGGGCGGCAGGGCGAAGGCTTCGGCAAGGCGCTGATCGCCACCGCTCTCGGCGCTATCGACCCGCAGGCGCCGCTACCGCAAATGCTGATCGGCGATCTCGACTATTATGGGCAATGGGGCTTTTCCGCCGAGCATACGGGGGGCTGGCGCTGCCCGGGGCCCTACGATCCGGCGCGGCTGCTTGCTCGCTCCGCCGCCCCGCTCCCGAGCGGGGGGATGCTCGGCCCTTGGACCGGCGCGGCAAGTGTGGCACCGCGAGCCGATGCCCTATGAGCCCCCGCCCGATCTCGCCGGCCTGAGCCTCGCCGAGATCGCCGAGGCGGTGGCGGCGCGCAGACTGCCTCCGGTCGCGATCTGGCAGCCACGGGAGATCGGCGAGAGCGACATGCGGATCGCCGCCGACGGCAGCTGGTGGCACGAGGGCAGCCGGATAAGCCGCCCGGCGATGGTGCGCGCCTTCGCCTCGCTGTTGATCCGCGACCACGCCGGCCGGCATTGGCTGGTCACCCCGCGCCAGAAGCTTTCGATCGAGGTCGAGGACGCTGCCTTCATGGCCGTCGATTGCGTCGAGCGCGACGGCGCCCTGGCTTTCCGCCTCAACACCGACGAGATCGTGATCGCGGGCCCCGCCCATCCCCTCATCGGCGGCGGTGACGCGGATACGCCCGCGATCTACCTCGCCGTCCGCAACGGGTGCGAGGCGCGGCTGGACCGCTCGACCTGGCTCCAGCTCGCCGAAATCGCGCTGGCCCAGGGCGATGGCGGCGCCGTCATGAGCGCCGGCGAAAGCTTCGTGCTGACACCCGCATGAGCGCGCTGTTCGACCGCCTTGCCCGGTTGTTCGAGCACGGTCACGCGCGCGGCGCGCTCGAGCTGTTCTCGGACGCCCGCTTCGCCGATGCCGAGCGCTCCGCCGAAGCGGCGGTGCTCATTGCCGTGACCGATCGTCCCGAGCCGGGCGTGATCCTGACCCAGCGCCCACGCACCATGCGCGATCATCCCGGCCAGGTCGCCTTTCCCGGCGGCAAGATCGATCCGGGCGAGGACGCGGTCGCCGCCGCGCTGCGCGAGGGGTGGGAGGAACTGGGCATGGACCCGGCGGCGGTGCGCGTGATCGGCGCCACCGACCGCTACCGGACCGGCACCGGGTTCGACATTACGCCAGTGCTCGGGGTGATCCCGCCGGACTTACCGCTCGCCCCCCACGCCCGCGAGGTCGAAAGCTGGTTCGAGGCGCCGCTCGCGCTGGTGATGGACGAGCGCAACTGGACCCACAACTCGGTGTTCTGGAAGGGCGCGGAGCGGCCGTTCTACGAGATGGACTATCAGGGCTACCGCATCTGGGGCGTGACCGCGGCGATCTGCGCCAACCTCTCGCGCCGGCTCGCCTGGATTGCTAGCGAGCCCGAATGACGATGCTGCCCGAAATCGACTGGACCGGCCGCTCCGGTCTCGCGCTGCTGACACGCGCGCTGGGCGCCGACGACATTCGCTGGGTCGGCGGCGCGGTGCGCGACACGCTGCTCGGCCACCCGGTCAAGGACATCGATTGCGCCACGCGCCTGCGGCCCGAGACAGTGATCGACCGCTGCAAGGCGGCCGGCATCCGCACCGTGCCGACCGGGATCGATCACGGCACGGTGACCGCGATCCTCGAGGACGGCCCGGTCGAGGTCACGTCGCTGCGCCGCGACGTCGCCACCGACGGCCGCCGCGCCACCGTCGCCTTCGCCGAGGACTGGCACGAGGATGCCGCGCGGCGCGACTTCACCATCAACGCGCTTTATGTTCATCCGGCGACGCTGGCGATCTCGGACTACTTCGGCGGCCTCGACGACCTCGCCGCGCACCGCGTCCGCTTCATCGGCGAGGCCGAGCAGCGCATCCGCGAGGACCATCTGCGCATCCTGCGCTTCTTCCGCTTCCAGGCGCGCTTCGGCAGCGAGCCCGATGCCGCGGGATTGGCGGCGTGCACGGCGTTGGCGGGCACGCTCAAGGGCCTCAGCCGCGAGCGCATCGGCGGCGAACTGCTGGCGCTGCTCGCCCTCCCCGATCCCGCGCCGACGGTGCGGCTGATGGCCGGGGCGGGCGTGTTGGCGGTGGTCCTGCCCGAGGCGCGCGAGCGCGAGCTGGCGGCGTTGGAGCGGCTGGTGGCGCAGGAGGCGGGCCAGCAGATCGAGGGCGATCCGCTCCGCCGCCTCGCGGCGCTGGTGCCAGCGATCCCGACGCTGGCCCAGGCGGTCGCGGCGCGGCTGCGGCTCTCCAAGCAGCAGCGCGCGCGCCTCGTCTGCGCCGCCGAACGCAAGGACAGCGACGCCAACGCCCCGCGCGCGCTCGCTTACCGCGAAGGCCTGGCTTGCGCGCGCGATCGGCTGCTGCTGGCCGGCGCGGACATAACGCCGCTGAAGCACTGGGAGGTACCCCGGTTCCCGCTCAAGGGCGGCCAGATCGTCGCCCGCGGCGTCGCCGCCGGACCCGAGGTGGCGCGGATGCTGCGGGCGGTCGAGAAGCGCTGGGTCGAAGAGGGGTTTCCCGATGCGGCGCGGATCGACGAGCTGGTGAGCGAGGCGCTTGGCAGGGAAACCGATTAACCCGCTCCCGTTCGCATCGCGCGAAGTCGAGATGCCGAGCACGGTGTCTCGACTTCGCTCGACACGAACGGAACGGCATCGGCTTAGCCGAACCGATTGTTCCGCGGGAACCCCTGCGGCGGCATCCGGCCAGCCCCACCGCGCGCTACCTTCCACTGCCACATCTCGGGCTCGGTGCGGGTGCGGCCGCTCTCGCCGCCCATCGCCCAGCTCAGCCCCTCGGCGAGCGTGAAGGTGACCGCGTCGGCCAACCCGCCGTCGCGGTAGCGCTGCAGCGTCACCCCCTGCCCGCGGCTCAACTCGGGCAGCTCCTCGAGGTTGAAAACCACCAGCTTGCGGTTGTCGCCCACCACCGCGACATGGTCGTGCCCGGGCGCGATCGGGCGCACCACCGCGAGCCGCGCCTTGTCCTTGAGGTTCACCACCTGGCGCCCCTTGCGCGTTTCGGCGAGCAGCTCGTCGGTGGTGGCCGCGAAGCCGCGCCCGGTGTCCGCCGCCAGGAGCAGGCGCTGGCCCGGCTTGTGCACGATCGCCGCCACGATCCCCGCCTCGGCGTCGATGTCGAGCGTGTTGCGCACCGGCTCGCCGAAGCCGCGCGCGCCCGGCAGCTTGTCGGCGCCGAGCGTGTAGAAGCGCCCGTCGGCCGCGGCGAGCAACAGCTTGTCGGTGGTCTGCGCGTGGAGCGCGAAGGCCGGGCCGTCGCCCTCCTTGAACTTCCACTCCTGGTCGAGCGGCAGGTGCCCGGTCGCACCCCGGATCCAGCCGCGCTGCGACAGGATCACCGTCACCGGCGCCTTCTCGATCATCGCGTCCATGCTGAAGGTGGCGGTCGGCGCCGCCTCGGCGATGGTGGTGCGGCGGCGGCCAAGCGGCGTGTCCTCGGCATATTCGCGGCGCAGGTTCGCCAGGTCGCGCTTCAACCGCGTCCGCTGCCGCGCCGGGCTTTCGAGCAGCTTGTTCAGCTCGTCCTGCTCTTTGAGCAAAGCGTCGCGCTCCTGCCGCAGCTCCATCTCCTCGAGCTTGCGCAGAGAGCGCAGCCGCATGTTGAGGATCGCCTCGGCCTGCCGCTCGGTGAGGCCGAACTCGGCCATCATCACCGGCCTGGGTTCGTCCTCGGTGCGGATGATCGCGATGATCCGGTCGAGGTTGAGGAAGGCGACGATGTAGCCTTCAACCAGCTCGAGGCGGCGCGCGATCTGGTCGAGCCGGTGGCGGCTGCGGCGCTGGAGGATATCGACCTGGCTCGCGGTCCAGTGGGTCAGCAGCTCCTTGAGCCCCATCACCATCGGCGTCCGGCCCTGCCCCGGCGGACTGTCGAGGACGTTGAGGTTGAGCCCGAAGCGCACCTCCAGATCGGTCAGCTTGTAGAGGCTTTCCTTGAGCAGTTCGGGGTCGATGTTGCGGCTGCGCGGCACCAGCACGAGGCGGATGTTCTCGTCGCTCTCGTCGCGCACGTCCTCCAGTATCGGCAGCTTCTTGTCGGCGATGAGCTGCGCGATTTCCTCGATCAGCTTGCCCTTCTGCACCTGGTAGGGGATTTCGCCGACCACCAGTTGCCACTGCCCGCCGCCGAGCCGCTCGATCCCCGCCTCGCGGTCGGCCTCGCTGCCTGCTTCGGGCGCATGGAAGCGTCCGCGCACGCGGAAGCTGCCGCGCCCGGTCTCATAGGCAGCCGAGATCGCCGCCGCGCTGTCCACCACCAGCCCGCCGGTAGCGAAGTCGGGTCCGTGGAACAGCTCCATCAGCCGCGCGTGCTCGACATGCGGGTTGTCGATCAGCTCGAGCGTGGCGTCGATCACCTCGGCGACATTGTGGCTGGGGATATTGGTCGCCATGCCCACCGCGATGCCGCTGGCGCCATTGGCGAGGAGATTGGGGAACAGGCCGGGGAAGATCTCCGGCTCCTCCTCCTCGCCGTTGTAGGTCGGGATGAAGTCGGTGGTGCCCTCGTCGAGCCCCTCCATCAGCCGCAGCGCGGTCCTGGTCAGCCGCGCCTCGGTGTAGCGGTAGGCGGCGGCGTTATCGCCGTCGATATTGCCGAAGTTGCCCTGTCCCTCGACGAGCGGGTAGCGCAAGCTGAAATCCTGCGCCAGCCGGACCATCGCATCATAGACCGACTGGTCGCCGTGCGGATGGTACTTGCCGATCACGTCGCCGACCACGCGCGCCGACTTCTTGAACGCGTCGTTCGGGTTGAGCTTCAATTGCCGCATCGCCCACAGCAGGCGGCGATGGACCGGCTTCAGCCCGTCGCGCAGATCGGGCAGCGAGCGCGCGGTGATCGTCGAGAGCGCATAGACGAGATAGCGCTCCGAGAGCGCGCTATCGAAGGGCGCGTCGACGATCGCGTCGAAGGGGTCTGGTTCGATTACGTCAGCCATTGGACTTCCAAGACCCGTTCGCCCCGAGGAGGTGCGAAGCCGCAGGCCGAGCGACCGTCTCGAAGTGCCTTTCGAGACGCCTCGGCCATGCGCCCTCGGCTCCTCAAGGCGAACGGGGGAGGTTTCGTGCGGCCCGCCCTAACAGCGCGCCGCCTCGCCTAGCAACGCGGGAGCCAAGGCTTTCCCCACGCATTGCAGGGATAACCACGAACAGGAGACTTCGGCCATGACCCCCCGCGTAATGATCCTCGCCACCGACGGCTTCGAGCAGTCCGAGCTGACGAAGCCCAGGGCCTATCTCGAGAAGGCCAGCATCGCGACCAGTGTGGTCAGCCTGAAATCGGGCCAGATCAGGGGCTGGGACAAGGACGGCTGGGGCGACAGCGTGCCTGTCGACATGACGATCGACGAGGCCAATGCCGACGACTTCGAGGCGTTGTTGCTCCCCGGCGGCCAGATCAATCCCGACAGGCTGCGCCTGGACGAGGACGCGATCGAACTGATCAAGGATTTCGATTCCGCCGGCAAGCCGATCGGCGCGATCTGCCACGCCCCGTGGCTGCTGATCGAGGCCAATCTGGTCGATGGCCGAACCGTCACGGGGTGGCCATCGATCCACACCGATCTGATGAACGCCGGCGCCGACGTGGTGGACCGCGAGGTGGTGACCGACGGCAACCTCATCACCAGCCGCAAGCCCGAGGACATCCCGGCCTTCAGCAAGGCGCTGATCGAGAAGCTGGGGGTCAAGGTGAAGGGCGAGCCAGCGAGCGCCTGAATAGGAGCGAGGGGCGCGCGCCGGTGCTCTGCAAATCTTCTACCCCTCCAGTCTCTCTGCGCTCGATTAGGAGCCTGGTCCGGAATTAAGATGAGTGGTATCAGCGGGTTAGCTTGACGCTGCGCCTGAGTTGATTCTTGGGTTTTGCAACAGCTCCTCACACGACGAATCGCAAGATCATGAAATCATACCCGATAATTTTGAATCGGACTCTCAGGGTCAAGCCGCCCGCCGCGCTTCCTTCCCGGTCGCGGGCGCATCGAGGAATTCGCGTAGCATCGCGGCGCTCTCCTCGGGGTGGGTCAGCAGGAACAGGTGCCCGGCGTCGGGAAAAACCTCGAGCCGGGCGTTGGGGATCAGGGTCGCCAGGATGCGGCCGTTGACGACCGGCACGATCGCGTCGTCCTCGCCCATCATCACCAGCGTCTCTTTCTTCAGGAACGGGAGCGCGGGGAGGCTGGTCCAGCCGAGCATGGCGAGGAGCTGGTAGACATAGCCGCGCGGGCTCGGCGGCTTGAGTCGGCCGATATGCTGCGCCTTGGCGCCCGGGTTCTTCGTCAGCCCGCCGTAGAGCGTGGCGAAATGCTCGTTCATGAACTTGGCATCGACGTAGCGGCGGGGGTTGGCCATCTTGCCGATCGCCGACAGGTCGCCCGGCACCATGAGCATCCCGGGCGTGGTCGCGGCGAGGACCAGCCGCCGGGTGCGCCCGGGATGCTGGAGCGCGAAATGCTGCGCCATCGCGCCGCCCCAGCTCACCCCCATCACATCGGCGACCTCGATCCCGAAGCGGTCGAGCACGCGCGCCGCGGTCCAGGCCATGGTGAAGGGGTTGTAGGGCACGGTCGGATCGGGGCTCTCGCCCGTGCCTGGCATGTCGAACATGACGAAGCCGCGCTCGGTCAGCTTCTCGGCCAGCGGCGCCACCGCCTCGATATTGGCGCCGATGCCGTTGAAGAACAGGATCGGCGGGTGGTCGCCGGGCCGGTCCAGCCGCCAGCGCGCCACCCGCAGCGCGCGCCCACCGACGTCCTCCAGCGAGATCTCGCAGCTCATCGGTTCGTCTTTGGAAGCGGTCACGCGGGTCTCCGAAGGGTCAACAGGCTTCCATAACGTATTGGCCGGGCGCCGGGTCCAGAGGGGGATGGTTGTTGTCCCCAAGCCCGGCAGACGCCGCCTTCTTCGCTCCCGAGCGAGCGTGGAGCCACTCCATCCAGAACGGCCACCAGCTTCCCGCCACCTCCTCGGCGCCCTTGATCCATTCATCGGCGGTGGGCGGCAGTTTCCCGGGCTTCTTCTGGACGTAGTATTTCGCCTTCGGATTGCCCGGCGGGTTGAGGATCGCCTGCATGTGGCCCGACTGGCTGAGCACGTAAGTCACGTCCTTCGAGCCGAACAGCCGGGTCGAGCGATAGGTCGCCTTCCACGGCGTGATGTGATCGGTCACGCCGCCGAGGATGAAGAGGTCGCTGGCGACCTTGGAGAGGTCGATCTTGTGCCCCGCCATCTCGACCTCGCCCTTGCGGGTAAAGGCGAGCGTTTCGAAGAGGGTCAGGAAATCGCCCATCAGGCTGCCCGAGAGATTGGTCGCGTCGGCGTTCCAGAACAGCACGTCGAAGGCGGGCGGGTCCTCGCCCATCAAATAGTTGTTGACGACATAGTTCCAGATCAGATCGTTGGGCCGCAGCCAGGCGAAGCCGCGGCTGAGGTCGTCGCCCTTGATGATCCCGGCCTTGCTTGCCCGTTGCCGCGCCAGTGCTAGCCCGTGCTCCGAGATCAGGCTGCCCGCCTCGCTGTCGGACTGCATCGGGTGCAGCACGCAGACCATCAGCGTGAGCGCGCCCAATTGCGCGCTGCCCTCCGACGCCATCTGGCTTGCCAGCACCGCCGCGGTCTGCCCCCCCGAGCATCCCGCCGAGACATTGACCGTCTTGCTGCCGGTGATCGCGGAAGCCGCGTCCATCGCCGCGCGGCAGGAGCGGACATAGTCCGCCATGCCCCACACGCCCTGGTCCTTGCTCGGGTTCTTCCAGCTGATGACGAAGGTCTGGATGCCGCTGTCGAGCTGGTATTTGACCACGGACTTCTCGGGGCTGAGGTCGTTGATGTACATCTTGTTGATCTGCGGCGGGATGGTGAGCTGCGGCACCGCATAAACTTCGTCGGTCGTGGGCGCGTAATGGATCAGCTCCATCATCGGGGTGCGCAGCACCACCGCCCCCTTGCTGGTGGCGATATTCTCGCCGATCTTGAACGGCCGCTTGTCGACCTGGCTGACCAGCCCCTTGTTGTGGACCATGTCGGTGTAGGCGTTCTTGAGCCCCTTCATCAGGCTCAGCCCGCCGCTGTCGATGAGGCGCTTCTGGGCGGTGGGATTGCCCGCGAGCGTGTTGGTCGGGGCCAGGCTGTCGATGACGATCTGCGAGACGAAACGCGCCCGGTCCTTTTCGAGCGCGTCGAGCTCGAGCTCGTCGAGCCATTTCGCCGCGCCCTTCTGGACCGCGAGGTAATACTGCATCCCGGCGCGCATGAAGGGATTGTACTGCCAGGCCGGATCGCGGAAGCGCTTGTCCTTCGGGTCGGGCGCCAGCTCGGACTGGCCGGTCACGATCCGGAGCATGTCATGCCCCATCGCCTGGCCGTGGCGCATCAGCCGCGCCGGATCGCTCGCGGTCTCGCGCAGCAGCACCGCCACCGCGCCGAAAATGTCCTCGCGGGTCAGTCCGATCAGCGGCCCCAGCGCGCTGGTGTTCTGGGCCGCTTCGTCCTCCAGTCTCGCCATCGAACTCTCTCTCCTCTCGCCCAATTCTCGATGACAGGGTGACACCTGTCACCCAAGTGTCACCCCCCCATCTGTCGCTCAAGCACCTCAATCTCCTTCAAAAATTCTCACAGGGTGACATGGAACCACTTTTCGATGGCCAATCTTTCACTTGTAACCTATATGGCACATTTGCCGTCGGAAGTCCAGGTCGAAAGTCTAGCTCCCGTGCGCCGCGGCGATCATCGAGGCGATATCGACCATCTTCTCGCGCGGCGAGCCATCGCGCGCGGCGGCGATCTCGGTGGCTTCGATCTTGCGCCAGTCGCGGAAGGTGACGACGTCGAGCCCGCGTTCGGCGGCGAGCGCGTCGAAGCCCGCGCGGCCTTGTCTGGCGCGTTCGGGGCGCACCTCGGCCGCGATCCGTTCGATAACCCCAAAGCCGTCGGGCCGGTTGGTGCCGATCGTCCCCGAAGGGCCGCGGCGCGCCCAGCCGATGCAGTAGAGACCGGGCATGATGAAGCCGCCCTCGTTGGCGAAGCGGCCCTCGCGCTCCTCGAAGGGAACGCCCGCAATGGGGCTGCTCCGATAGCCGATGCAGCTCACCACGAGGCCGGCGGGCAGGGTGTACGTTTCGCCCGTCCCGACCGCGCGCCCGGCTTCGACCGCGGTGCGCTCGACCTCGATTCCGGTGACGCGCCCATCCTCTCCGAGCAGCCGCTTCGGGCTGGCGAAGAAATCGAATGCGATGGTGATCGGCTTGTCGGCATTGGCGCCGCGTGCCGCAAACTCGCGCAGCAGCGTTACCGATTTGCGCAGGCCGGGCTCCAGCAGCGCATCCTCGCCGATCTCCGGCAAGTCCCCCGCCTCGACCTCGGGGGCGGCGCAAGCCAGCCTGCCGAGCTCGCCCAGCTCCTTGGGCGTCATCATGATCTGGTGCGGGCCGCGCCGGCCGAGGATGGTGATTCGCTCGATGCCCTTGCCCCGCAGGGTCTCGAGAGCGTGGGCCACAATGTCCGACCCTTGAAACTCGGCCTCGCACTTGGCCAATATGCGCGCCACGTCGAGCGCGACGTTCCCCATTCCGATGACCACGGCGTGCTTGCCCCCAACATCGGGCGCGAGCGCGGCGAATTCTGGATGGCCGTTGTACCATCCCACGAAGGCGGCGCTGCCCAGCACATTGCCCAGCCCGGCGCCCTCGATGTCCAACGTTCGGTCGTGTGGTGCTCCCGTGGCCAGGATTACTGCGTCGTAGAGCGCCATCAGTTCGGCGATGCTCACATCCGCGCCCACCGAGACGTTGCCGACGAAACGGACGTTATCCGTCAGCGCGGTCGCCTCGTAGCGGCGCGAAACCGCCTTGATCGACTGGTGATCGGGCGCCACGCCGCTGCGGATCAGGCCATAGGGCACCGGCAGCCGGTCGAAGACATCGACCTGCGCCTCCTCGCCCCATTGCTTGAGCGCCGCCTCCGCCGCGTAATAGCCCGCCGGACCGGAACCCACGATCGCGATCTGCGGCATCGCCTCTCCTTCGCCGGCCGTTCATGCAAGACCCGTGCGCATGGCGCAAGCGAAGCGCGACATTATGCATTCCGCAACCAATCCTGGACTACGCGAGACGCCGAGTTGTTGGCTGCGCGCGGGCGCGGCACGGGGACGCTACGCTTGGGACTGTTTTCGCGAATAAGCTCGGGGCTGGAAGACGGGCGCCCGCCCGAGGCTCTTCGGCGCCACGCAGCCGCGCGGCGGCTCGAGCTGCTCGACAGTTTCGAGGTGGCGGGGCTCGGCTGCTTCTGGGCCACCGACGAGTCGGGTCGCGTCAGCTATTTGACCGAAACCGCGGTGCGAAGGCTCGGCTGCGAGCCCGAAGAGCTCCTCGGCTGTCAGCTCACCGAGATTTTCTCCAGCCCGGGGTCCGACGCCGAGGAGAGCCCCGAACGCCCGCTCAGCTTCCTGCTGGGCGCGCGCAACACCATCTCCGGCCTGGCGGTGCGGGTCGCGGGCGCACGGCGCGAAACCTGGTGGGAGATTTCGGGCAAGCCGCTCTACGATGCCAAGGAGCGCTTCACCGGCTATCGCGGCAGCGCCAAGGACATCACGCTGATCCGCGAGCGGCAGCGCGAGGCCGAGGCGCTGGCGCGCTGCGATTCGCTGACCGGGCTCGCCAACCGCCACCACATGGAAGGCCATCTCGCCCGCACGCTCGACGCCTATCGCAGCGCCAAGCGGTCCTGCGCGCTGATGATGATGGACCTCGACCGCTTCAAGCAGGTCAACGACACGCTGGGTCATCCCGCCGGCGACCAACTGCTCAAGCAGGTCGCGGCCCGGCTCGGCACCGTGGTCGCCAGGCGCGGCACCATCGGACGACTGGGCGGCGACGAGTTCCTGATCCTGCTGCCCGATATCGACGATCGCGGGGAGCTGGGCGAGCTGGCGCAGCGGATCATCCAGATGGTTTCGCAGCCCTATTCGATCGACGGCGCGCGCGCGATCATCGGCGCCTCCGTAGGCATCGCCACCGCCCCTTACGACGGGCTCGATGCCGAAGCGCTGACCAGCGCCGCCGACCTCGCGCTCTATGCCGCCAAGGGCGGGGGACGCGGCCAGTTCCGCTTCTTCGCCAGCGATCTGAAGGACGGCGCGCACATGCGCCGCCGGATCGAGGAGGATCTGCGCGACGCGCTCGCGAACGATCAATTGGAGATGCACTACCAGCCGATCGTCGCGAGCGCCGACAACCGGGCGACGTGCATGGAAGCGCTGCTGCGCTGGCACCATCCCGAGCGCGGCTTCGTGACGCCTTCGATCTTCGTGCCGGTGGCCGAGGAGCTGGGCCTGATCCGCGAAATCGGCGCCTTCGTGCTGCAGCGCTCCTGCGAAGACGCGCTGGAGTGGCCTATCCCGCTCCGGGTGGCGGTCAACGTGTCGGCCGCGCAGTTCGCGCGCGACGACTTTCCCGGCCAGGTGGCGGCGATCCTGAAATGTACCGGTCTCGATCCCGCACGGCTCGAGCTGGAGATTACCGAGAGCGTGTTCGTGGGCGATTCCGACCGGACGCAGCGCATCTTCGAGGAACTCAAATCGCTCGGCGTACGGCTCGCGCTCGACGACTTCGGGACCGGATATTCTTCGCTCAGCTACCTCCAGCGCGCGCCCTTCGACAAGATCAAGATCGACCGCAGCTTCGTGCGCGGAGCGACCGACGCGGGCAACAACAACCCCGAGATTCTGAGCGCCATCGTCAATTTGGCCGAGGCGCTCAAGATGGAGACCGTCGCCGAGGGCGTGGAGACGCTCGACGAGCTGAAGCTGGTCAAGGAGCGCGGCGCCAGCCACGTCCAGGGCTACATCTTTTCCGCCGCGCTCACCCAGGACGCGGCGATCGCCCGCCTGGCCACCGAACCGGTCGAGTTCGTCGCCAGGGGCCCGGCGAGGTTTCGCGCCGAGCGCCGGACATTGTTCCGCCAGATCGGGGTGATCCACAACGATTACCGCTACAAGGCGGTGTTGCGCAATCTGTCCAAGTCGGGCGCGTTGATCGAAGGGCTGTTGGGCGTGCCGGCGGGGACCGAGCTGGTGCTCGACCTTGGCGGCGGTCAGCTCGCGGTCTGTACGGTGCGGCGGTCGCGCCAGTCGACGCTCGGGGTCGAGTTCGAAACGCCGCTGGTCAGCGACGGCGCCGACGGGCTGTGCACCCGCCACCGCGTTTCGCCCTATGCGATCGAGGCCGCCGGTCGCCCGCTCACTCCGCTGCCGATGGACGCCTATGCCCTGCTCGGCGGCAACCCGGTCAGCAAGCCGAGTTTCGTCGAGGTGGCGACCAGGGACACGGCCCGCGCCGACCCCAGCACCGGCTACGAATATCGCTATCGCTGAAGGGCAATCCGCGCCGCCCGCGTTAGGCCAAAACTAACCATTCGGACCTACTGCCGAACCAGCTTCGAAATCCAACGCTCGCAGGTACGCGCACATGGGGGCGATGCCCTTTTCCGATCTGTTCAAACCGCGCCGCACCGCCGGCGAGGAGCCTGCTGCGGCGCGGCCCGTGGCGGCGGCGCCCGCGCGGTTCGATTCGGCCGAAAAGCTCGGTGTGATCGAAGACCTCGAACGCAGCGGGGTGAGCTGGTTCTGGGCAACCGACGCCGCCGGCCGGGTATCCTATCTCAGCGATGCCATAACCGACGCCTGCGGACGGGCCGATCTCGGCCTGGCCGATCTTCCGCTGCAATCCCTGCTCGTCCCGGTAAGCGGCGAGGGCGACAGGCGCTCGCTCGGCCTCAAGCTCGGCACGCGCAAGGCCTTCGGCAATCTCCTGGTCGAGACAACCGGCGGCGACCTCGCGCGCCAGCTGGTGCTGCGCCTCGGCGGCCGTCCGGTCCTCGACGCGGCGGGCGAATTCTCCGGCTTTCGCGGCTCGGCCGTCGACGTCACGGAAGATTTCCGCAGCGAGGAGGAGGCTTCGCGCCTGGCGCAGTTCGATTCGCTGACCGGGCTCGCCAACCGCCACCGCATGACGCAGCGGATCGACGCTACGCTGGCGGCGTTCCGCGCGTCCAAGCGCGCGGCCGCGCTGTTCATGCTCGATCTCGACCGCTTCAAGCAGGTCAACGACACGCTCGGCCATGCGGCCGGCGACCAGCTGCTCCAGCAGGTCGCCGAGCGGCTGCAGGGCGCGGTCGCGGGCAAGGGCGAGATCGGGAGGCTCGGCGGCGACGAGTTCCAGGTGCTGATCCCCGACCTCGACGATCGCGGTGAGCTGGGCGAGGTCGCCAAAAAGATCATCACCATGCTTTCGCAGCCCTATTCGGTTCGGGAAGGACGCTGCTCGATCGGCTGCTCGGTCGGGATCGCGATCGCGCCCTACGACGGGGTGGACCGCGAGGAGCTGACCCGCGCCGCCGACCTCGCGCTCTACGCCTCGAAGAACGGCGGGCGCGGGCAGTTCCGCTTCTACGCCGCCGATCTCGAGCACGAGGACAATCTGCGCAAGCGCATGGAAAGCGATCTTGCCGACGCCATCGAGGCGGGCGATTTCACGCTCGAATACGAGCCGCTGGTGGCGCTCGACGGCAATCGGGTGGTCGCGCTCGAGGCGCGCTACTGCTGGGAGGACGAGGAGCGCGGCCGCGTCGCCACCGAGAGCTTCCTGCCCGTGGCCGAAGGCAGCCGGCTGATCGTCCCGATCGGCGAATGGGCTCTGCGCCGCGCGTGCCAGGACGCGCGCGGCTGGCCCGAATCGCTGCGGGTGACGCTGCCGGTGTCGCCGGTGCAGTTCTTCTCGAACGGCTTCGTCGATCGCGTGGCCGAGGTGCTCGAGGAAACCGAGCTCGATCCCGCGCGGCTCGAGCTTCAGCTCGGCGAGGCGGTCATCCAGGGCGACGCGGGCGCCGTGGACAAGGGCCTCGCGGCCCTGTTCAAGCTGGGCGTGCGGCTGACGCTCGATCATTTCGGCGGCGGGTTCACCTCGCTGTCCTATCTCCGCCGCGCGCCCTTCAGCGCGCTGCGCATCGCGCCGACCTTTTTCGAGCCGACGATGGGCGACGATCAGGGCGACATGCAGATGATCGGCGCGCTCGTGCAGCTGGCGCGGACGCTGGGCATGGAAACCTCGGCCAGCGGCGTGCATGCGCTATCGCTGCTCGACCGGCTCAGGCCGCTGGGGATCGACTGTGTCCAGGGGTTCGTGTTTTCGGACGCGCTCGACAGCGATGCCGTCGAAATCGCGCTGGCGGCGGGCGAGTGGACCATCGCGCCCACCGATGCCGGCAACCAGCGCGCCAGCCGCCGCACCGTGTTCCGCAAGATCGGGGTGATCCACACCGACTGCTACTATGAGGTCACGCTGCGCAACCTTTCACGCAGCGGGGCGATGATCCAGGGGCTCGAGGATGTGCCGGTGGGCACGCAGTTCGTGCTCGACTTCGGCGGCGGCCAGCTCGCGGTCGCCACGGTCAAGCGGGTGATGGACGATACGCAGGGCGTCGAGTTCGAGCAGGAACTGGTCGATGACGGCGCGGGCGGGCTCGTCACCCGCAACCGCGTCAGCCCCTATGCGCTGGCCGCGGCCGGGCTGCCGCTGCAATCGCTCGGCTCGGGCAAGGTCGCGGGCGCGCCGGGTTCGGACGGGACCGGCGAGGGCTTCCGCCAGTTCAAGCTCTCCGCCAGTGCCCCGAGGCAGCCGGGGATGGCGGCCTAACCCGCTTGGCCCTGTCGCGCCGCGCGGCTAAGGGCGCGGGCGATGACCGATCTTTCCCGCATCCGCAACTTCTCCATCATCGCCCACATCGACCATGGCAAGTCGACCCTCGCCGACCGGTTGATCCAGGCGACAGGCGGGCTGAGCGAGCGGGAGATGAGCGAGCAGGTGCTCGATAACATGGACATCGAGCGCGAGCGGGGGATCACCATCAAGGCCCAGACGGTGCGCCTCGACTACCTCGCCAGGGACGGCGAGACCTACGAGCTCAACCTCATGGACACGCCCGGCCATGTCGATTTCGCCTATGAGGTCTCGCGCAGCCTCGCCGCCTGCGAAGGCGCGCTCCTCGTCGTCGACGCCGCGCAGGGGGTCGAGGCGCAGACCCTCGCCAATGTCTACCAGTCGATCGAGCACGACCACGAGATCGTCCCCGTCATCAACAAGATCGACCTCCCCGCGGCCGAGCCCGAAAAAGTCCGCGCCGAGATCGAGGACATCATCGGCATCGACGCCTCCGAGGCCGTGCTCACCAGCGCCAAGTCCGGCATCGGCATCGAGGACGTGCTCGAAGCCATCGTCGCCAAGATCCCGCCCCCCAAGGGCGACCGCACCGCCCCCCTCAAGGCCAGCCTCGTCGATTCCTGGTACGATCCCTACCTCGGCGTGGTCATCCTCGTGCGCGTGATCGACGGCGTCATCGGGAAGGGCCTCCACATCCGCTTCATGCAAGGGGGCACCGACCACCTCGTGGACCGCGTCGGCGCCTTCACCCCCAAGCGCGTCGACCTGCCCGAGATCGCGGCGGGCGAGATCGGCTTCATCACCGCGCAGATCAAGGAGGTGGAGCAGGCCCGCGTCGGCGACACCGTCACCACGGTCAAGCACGGCGCCAGGGAAGCGCTCCCCGGCTACAAGGAAGTCCAGCCGGTGGTGTTCTGCGGCCTGTTCCCGGTCGACGCCGCCGAGTTCGAGAAGCTGCGCGAGAGCATCGGCAAGCTGCGCCTCAACGACGCCAGCTTCTCCTACGAGATGGA
>JAIETR010000020.1 GCA_019745075.1 Qipengyuania sp. | reverse complement strand
TTCACTCCAGCTCGGTCTCGACAACCCGCTGGAATCACATCAAACCCGACCGCTCAACCCCTTTCGAAACGGCCTCTAAACTGTTTGGCGTTCGATGCCTCCCCCGGAAAAGTGATCGAACCGTTCGTCACCTCGGCCTGCAGCGCCAGCGTGTAGGAACAGCCCGAACACTGGAATGTCCTCCCCATCAGGTCGGTGATGCCGCTGGGGGTGTAGGTCAATTGTGCGAGGGGCGCGCCCGGGTTCGTGTTCTTGGTGAGTGTCGCCTGAGTGACCGTCTGCCAGCTTCCTGGATCATTCGCAAAGTCATTGCCGGCGTAGGCGATGGAGATCGTATAGCCCACGCTGCTGGAGATTGTCGACGGTCGACGATAGGCCAGCCCATTATAATACACTATCGTATAGTCGTAGGTGATAACTTCGCCGTCGGCGTAGGTGATCGTCGATACATAATACTTGGAAGCGGTCTGCCCGTTCGTCGAGTTCGTCAGGACGTAGTTGTAATTGTATCTGGTGCCCGTCTGCGCCTGGAAATATATCCGACTGCTACCCGTGGTGCGCAGCAGCGAGCCGCTGCCGATGAAGCTGCCTTCGGTCGTCTGCGGGTTGCAGTCGTAATCGATGCACTGGAATGCGTCGGTCGTCCCGTCCGCGAGATGGGCCGTGAAATTTTCAACCCTGTAATTCGGCGCGCCTGAAATGAGATTGCCGTCGATCGCCGGCGCCGAATCCTGCGGATACTGGTAGACCAGCCTCGGCGCTGCGGGGACCGACAGCACGGGCATCGCGATCCGAGTCTTGCCCGTGGACAGGTTGACGCCATTGGGATCCTGCGAGACCTGCAATGGGGTTATCGGGTTGGGAATATCCTGCGCTGCAAGCGGTGCGCCGCCCACCAGTATAGCTGCGACCAGCCCTTTGATAGTGCCTGCGATACCCATTCCCCCTCTTCTCCTGCTTGATCTGCCGGTCGAAGCTCCTGGCATCGCGATGCCCGCGCCCCACAGCCCCCTCAGCATGTGCCGCACACGTCGTAGATCGATCCCACGGCTTGGGACCGGGTTATCGTCGCTCCCCCCGATGGCGAGGAGAGGTTGAGATAGAAGACCTCTGTCGATTCGGTTTTGATATCAAGCTTGGCCTGGACTGAAACGGTGAGACTCGTATCACTCGGGCGGAACGTAAGCGTTCCCGACTTGGTCGTATAGTCGGCTGTCGAGGCCGTGCCTGGAGCGGTCGCATAGTCGAGCGTGTAGGTGGACGAAGTGGACCCGGTTTTGGTGACAGTAAACAGGAGGGATTCGCCCTCGTTCGCCGAAGCGTCGCTCACGCTGAAGGCCGGGCCGAATGTCGGGGTAGGAGTTGGGGCAGGACTGGGCGCAGGCGAACCGCAGTTCGCGACTGATCCATCGAGGCTGGCTCTGTAACGCGTCCGGTTGCCCGAGGCATCGTAACAGAGCGAATGCGCCTCGGCATTGTTCTGCCCGCCCGAAGTCGTCGCCGAGATCAACCTGCCCAGCTCGTCGTAGGCATAGCTCCTGGTGCTCGATTGTCCCCAGCTCGCGCCAGATAGGATAGCGAGCGCAATACCGCTCGAGCTTCTGCTTGTCGCTTTCGACCGACCAATGTTGCTCACGCGACCGAAGGTAAGGGACGCCAAGATCCCCTGGAAAGAGAAGCTCGATCATCCGGACTCGGCCGCGCAATGGGGAGCTTGACATGCACACCGTACGCAGCGCTGCCGCAGGACATTCTTCATTTCTCTCAATGGGATAGCGATGATTTCCAAGGCGTGCAGTAACTGATTTGCCGGCAAATCATGACTTGGATTCGCAATTCACATGCAAATCAGTTGGGCATAAGCTGCTGAGATCGTGCGCGAACTTTTCCATTTCCTACAGGGAGTGCGTGATTTAGTCTAAGCCTCGCCTTCCGCAGGGTGAGCCAGGTTCCGCCAGTACGAAAAGGAACTTGGAAATGTCTCAACGTTGCCCTCCCACCGCCACGGTGCGTGGCCAGATCGATCCTCAAGGCGATGATCGAGCGCAGCATGAACTGCCATTCGAGGCGGTGTCACTCCGCACCCCAAGTCGAGAGCCAAGGGAAGTCATAGGGCGGCTTATCCGGCTCAAGGAAGTGCAGCATCGCGTGGGTTTGAGTAGGTCCGCAATATACCGCTTCATGGCCGAAGGGACGTTCCCGAAGCAGGTGAGGGCCTCCCCTTCTGAACCCGAAAGTTCTCCGTTTGGCGCTCGTCGATCCGGTGCCGGACGCTCAGTCTTTCGTGCAGAATGCGGCCCAGTCGCGCATCAGTTCGCGGCGCTTGTCGAGGTAATTTGTACGCCGGTAGGCGGCCTCGACCTTGTTCGCCACGGTGTGCGCCAGGGCGGCCTCGGCAACCTCGCCAGGGAAGCGGGATTGCTCGGCCGCCCAGTCGCGGAACGATGAGCGGAACCCATGCACGGTGAAAGGCAGCTCGGCGTAGCGAAGGATCTTGAGCAGGGTCATGTCCGACAGCGGCTTGAGGACGTTCTGACCGGGGAAAATCAGGTCGCTGCATTCGGCGTAATAGGGCCTTGCGCGATCGAGCACATCGAGGGCTGCATCGGTCAGCGGCACGGCGTGTTCCTTGCCCACCTTCATCCGCTCGGCTGGTATCGTCCAGAGCTTCGCTTCACGGTCGATCTCGGACAGCTTTGCGCCACGGACCTCGCCCGATCGCGAAGCGCATAAGATCAGGAACTCGAGCGCCAGGCGCGGTACGCTGGAGCGCTTATGGAGGTGCTTCAGGAACGCGGGCACATCCTGGTAGGGCATCGCGGCGAAGTGCTTGTCCTGCTTTGGCTGACGCGGAAGGGCGCGATTGAGCGAGCGCATCGGGGCCTCTGTGGGGCGCATGCCATTCGCGTAGGCCCAGTCTAGAACCATGCCGATCCGCTGCTTCACGCGTCGCGCCGTCTCCGGCCTCTTGAGCCAGATCGGGAGCAGGCATTCGCGGACCAGCGGGCCTTCGATATCGTCAACCAGCCGCTTGCCGAGGATGGGGAAGGCATACTTCTCCAGCGTGGTGATCCACTGCTCCTGGTGCTTGCCGTTCTTCCAGCCGGCCTTCTGCTCCACGTGGACCTTCTTCGCCGCCTCGGCGAAGGTGGGAATCTTGATCTCGTCCTTCTGGCGCTCGGCGATCGGATCGATCCCGCGCTGGATGTCGCGGCGCATGTCGAGCGAGATTTCACGCGCTTCCTTGAGCGACATGAGGTTGGAGGTTCCGAGCCCGATGTCCCTTCGGCGACCCTTCACGGTAGCGCGGAGCACCCAGTAGCCCTTGAGCGAGGTCGAGAGCAGGAGCGAGAGCCCTCCTCCGTCGCTGTATCGGCCCGGTTCCTTGAGGTTTCGAATCTGCAGCGCGGTAAGCTTAGCCATGACCATCCAGTCCTATCTCTTACCACAATCTCTACCCAAAAATGGGGTAGAACGTGTGGTAAAGCATGGAACAAAATAAGAACTAGAGATTCCAATGCAAGTTTGAAAAACCGTAGATTTCTGCGGGTTTCCGGGACTTTCTGGGACCTCTAGGGATGGTATAGCTGGCGGAGCGGGTGGGATTCGAACCCACGATGGGCTTGTGACCCATACACACTTTCCAGGCGTGCGCCTTCGACCACTCGGCCACCGCTCCGTATTCCTGTTGGCCTACCGCGCTTCGCGCTGCTTGAGGCCGAGGGACCGACGCCGCGACCCTCGCACGCCAGCGCCAAGGCGATCATGCGAACAAGAACGCGCGCCTCTAGCGGGGAGGTGCCTTCCACGCAAGGCGGAGCGACTGGCGCGCGGCCTTGCCGTGGTGTAAGCGAGTCGGGCACGAAAAGGCTGGCGCCGTGCGGCTCGGCATTCCCGGCAGACGCCCAGCCCCCGAGGCTCCTTTCCGCAAGCGGGAAGGAGCCTTTTCGTTGTCATGGGCGGGGCCTCTTGCGTGAATGCGTGAAGACGCGAGGGGCTTTTCCTTTCAGCGGGTTCGCGGCACAACGCGCTCCATGAGGATGCTCGCCACGACGCTCGCCGCCAGCTTCGCGCTGGCCCCGCCCGCCGCCGCGCAGGAGGCGCCCAAGGGAGCTCCGTCTCCCAACGAAATCGTCGCCGCCGCGCCGGCGAAGGACTGGGTGGCGATCGCGCCTTCCGACCTGCTGGTCATGACGCTGGCGCCCGATCGGAGCGGCAACAAGCGCCAGGTCGTCATCCAGCTCATGCCGCCGCCGTTCTCGCAAGGCTGGATCGGCAACATCCGCAAGCTCGCCGCGGCGCATTGGTGGGACGGGCTCGCGATCACCCGCGTGCAGGACAATTACGTCGTCCAGTGGGGCGATCCCGAGGCGGAGGACAAGGCGAAGGCACTGCCGGCAGGACTTCAGATCAATCTAGAAGCAGACTACTCCGTCAAAACCGATCGCGGCGCGGGTTCTCCGCTGGCGGGCGCGCTTCAGGACACTTTCGAAAGCGTTTCGGAGCAGCGTGGGCGTTGGCGCGATGGCGAGGACAGCTTGCCCAGGACAAGCAATTATGCCGATCTCGAATCCTTCTACCGGGGTTGGCCTTTTGCTTCGAACGAAGATCAACCGCTAGCCTGGCCCGTCCACTGCAACGGCATGGTGGGCGTGGGGCGGAACTATTCGCCCGACACCGGCTCCGGGGCCGAGCTCTACACGGTGATCGGTCATGCGCCGCGGCATCTCGACCGCAACATCGCGCTGGTCGGACGCGTGGTCGAGGGGATCGAGCACCTCTCCAGCCTGCCGCGCGGGACCGGGGCTCTGGGGTTCTACGAGAAGCCCGAACAGCGCGTTCCTATCCAGTCGATCCGGCTGGCGAGTGAGCTCCCCGCCGCAGAGCAGCCGCGCTTCGAGTATCTCTCCACCGAGAGCGACAGCTTCGCCCGCTACGCCGACGCGCGCGCCAACCGCCGCGATCCGTTCTTCATCGTGCCGGCGGGCGGCGCCGACATCTGCAACATCCCGGTTCCCGTACGGCGGGCGATGTAGCAGTTTTGGGTTCACACAAAGACACGAAGATGCCGCGCTTCGACCGAAGGTTCTTCTTCCCGTCGGCCTCCACCCGTGGCTGCATAAGGGAGATGGAGCGGCTTCGCCGCTGGACCGCCCTCTTCGTGTCTTCGTGTGAACAAAATGACCGACCATCTGGGCGGTCGCGAACGCTTCGGGCAAGAATGAAATATACTGCTGCCACCCCCCCTTAGAACATTCTACGCGCGGCCGGGCTCGGCACTCGGCAAGGCCGCGATTGACGCGCTTGTTGCGATGCGTTCCATCAGCTCGAGGCGGTTGCCGAAGGGATCGCTGGTGTCGCCGCGCACATAGCCATCGAGCGGCTTGCCCGCGGTGAAGGGCACGCCCGCCATCTCGAGCCGGTGCGCGAGGCTGGTCAGATTGTCGACCAGCAGCGCCGGATGCGCCTTGCGCGAGGGGCGGTGGCCTTCCTCGACGCCGAGGTGGATCCGCGCCGCGCCGCCCGCGAACCAGCAGCCGCCGCCGACCGCGAGGTGCGCCGGCTTGGCGATCTCGCGCATGCCCAGCACGCCGCAGTAGAAGCGCCGCGCCTGCTCCTCGCCGCCGTGCGGCATGACGAGCTGGACATGGTCGATCCCGATAACACTCATCAGATACGCTCCGCCTGGGCCACCGCGTCGCTGGCCCGGAGCGCGCTCAATACCCGGTTGAGGTGAACCAGATCCTGAACCTCGAGCTCGATTTCGTAGGTGGTGAAGGGATGGTCGAGCTGGGTCTGCTCGATGCTCTTCACATTGGCCTGATTCTGCGCACAGATGCCGGCCATTTCGGCGAGCGTGCCGGGCCGGTCGTAGAGCGTGACCCGCAACCGGCCCACCGCGCCCGCCGCGCGCTTGCCCCAGCTCAGGTCGATCCAGTCGCTGTCGAGCCCGCTGGCGAGCCGATGGCAATCGATGGTGTGGACCTCGATCCGCTCGCCGCTGCGGCGGGTGCCCACGATGCGGTCGCCCGGCACCGGGTGGCAGCAGGTGGCGAGCGTGTAGCCGACCCCGGGGGTCAGCCCGCGGATCGAGATCGAGGTCTTGCCCCGCTCGGGCGCCTCGGGGATATCGGCGGTGCAGCCGGGGACCAGCGCCTCCATCACCGCGCGGTCCTCGATCTGGCCCGCGCCGATGGCGTAATAGAGGTCGTCGTCCTCCTCCATGCCGAGCCGCTCGACCGCGAGCCCGACGGCTTTCTTGCCGATCCGCGCGGGGACGCGGTTGGCGATGTCGCCGAACAGCTTCCTGCCCATGTCCGCCACCTCCGCGCGCTCGCGCAGCCGCACCGCGCGGCGGATCGCGGCGCGCGCCTTGCCGGTGACCACGAAGCCGAGCCAGCTCAATTGCGGCTCGGCCTCCTTGCCCTTGATGATCTCGACCACGTCGCCATTGGCGAGCGGGGTGCGCAGCGGCACATGCCGCCCGTTGATCCGCGCGCCCACCGTCTGCCCGCCGAGATCGGTATGCACAGCGAAGGCGAAATCGACCGGGGTCGCGCCCTTGGGCAGCTGGAACAGCGCGCCCTTGGGCGTGAAGGCGAAGATGCGGTCCTGGTAGATCGCGAGGCGGGTGTGTTCGAGCAGTTCCTCGGCATCGTGGCTGGCATCGACGATCTCGATCAGGTCGCGCAGCCAGCCGACCTGCCCGTCGGGCCGGTCGCCCTGCTTGTAGGCCCAGTGCGCGGCGAGGCCGAACTCGTTGAGGCGGTGCATCTCGTGGTCGCGGATCTGCACCTCCACCCGCATCGAGTTCTCGTACATCAGGCTGGTGTGGAGCGATCGATAACCGTTGGTCTTCGGCGTCGAGATGTAGTCCTTGAACTTGCCGGGGAGGAACTGCCAGGTGGTGTGGAGCACGCCCAGCGCACGGTAGCAGTCGGCCTCGTTCCCGGTGACGACGCGGAAGGCCATGATGTCGGTCACCTGCTCGAAGCTGACATGGCGCTCGGCCATCTTGCGCCAGATGCTGAAGGGGTGCTTCTCGCGGCCCGACACCTCGACCTTCAGCCCCGCCGCAGCCAGCGCCTGCTTGATCGCCAGCGCGATGGCGTCGACCTGGCCGCCGTCCTGCGCGCGCAGCTGCTCGAGCCGCTTGGTAATGGTGCGATAGGCTTCGGGCTCGATCTGCTCGAAGGCCAGCAGCTGCATCTCGCGCATGTATTCGTACATGCCCACGCGCTCGGCGAGGGGGGCGTAGATATCCATCGTCTCGCGCGCGATGCGCTGGCGCTTGTCGAGGTTCTTGATGAAATGGAGCGTGCGCATGTTGTGCAGCCGGTCGCCCAGCTTGACCAACAGCACGCGGATGTCCTCGCTCATCGCGAGGAGAAACTTCCTCAGATTCTCCGCCGCCCGCTCGTTCTCGGGCATCTGCTCGATCTTGGACAGCTTGGTGACCCCGTCGACCAGCCGCGCCACCTCGGGCCCGAAATGCTCCTCGATCTCCTCGATGGTGGCGAGCGTGTCCTCGACGGTGTCGTGGAGCAGGGCGGTGGCGATCGTCTCCTGGTCGAGCTTGAGGTCGGTCATCAGCCCCGCGACCTCGACCGGATGGCTGAAATAGGGATCGCCGCTGGCGCGCGTCTGGGTGCCGTGCTTCTGCACGGTATAGACATAGGCGCGGTTCAGCATCGCCTCGTCGGCGTCCGGGTCGTAGTCCTTGACCCGCTCCACAAGTTCGTACTGACGCAGCATCGTCGATAAATGGGAGGCTTGGCCACCAAAGGGCAAGTCCAAACTGGAGCCGACGCTCGTTGCACGCGGCGCGGCTCTGCGTTAGAACGGCCGTATGAACAGACCTGCCTTCCTGTCCCGCCGTCTCAAAATCACCAAGATCGGCAATTCCGCCGGCGTCGTCCTGCCGAAGGACCTGCTGGCCCGACTCAACGCGTCGGTCGGAGATGAACTCACCGCCACGGTGGAAGACGGCGTGATCAGTTTCAGCGCGCGCGATCCCGAGTTCGAAGAGGAAATGCGGATCGCGCGCGAGATCATGGTCAAGCGTCGCAGCGCACTGCGCGAATTGGCCAAGTAGATGGCCGATCAAATCAGGTGGGTGTCGCGAAAAGCGGCACTGATCGGCCATGCCGAACAGATCGCCGAGCACGGCGGCGGTTTGGGCGTGCGTGACCACGGCCTGTTCGAAAGTGCGATGGCGCGGCCCCAGCAGCGCGCGGCTTATGCTGCGCCCGACTTGGCTGAGCTTGCCGCTGCCTACGCCTACGGCATTGCGCGCAACCATCCCTTCGTCGATGGGAACAAGCGCACCGCAGCGGTCGTGAGCGAAACATTCCTTGGCCTCAATGGATTGACGCTAAACGCAAGCAATGCGGAGATTGTGGTGGTCTTCCTGGCCTTGGCCGCCGGCGAACTTGCCGAAGACGAGCTGGCGGACTGGTTCCGCCAGCGCATCGCAACCGCTTGAGGCTCAGCCCCACGCCGCCTCGGGAGGCAGGCTCATCAGGATGGCATCGACATTGCCGCCGGTCTTGAGGCCGAACAGCGTGCCGCGATCGTAGACCAGGTTGAACTCGGCGTAGCGGCCGCGCCATTCGAGCTGGCGGCGTTTGTCCTCGGACGTGAAGTCGCTCGACATCCTGCGTCGCACCAGACGGGGAAAGACGTCGAGAAACGCCTCGCCGACATCGCGGGTGAAGGCGAAGTTGCGCCCGAACGCGGCCTCGTCGGCGCATTCGAGATGGTCGTAGAAAATCCCCCCTACACCCCGGTGCACGCCGCGGTGGGGGATGAAGAAATACTCGTCCGCCCATTTCCTGAAGCGGTCGAAATAGGTCGGATTGTGCGCGGCGCAGGCGGCGCGGAAGGCGGCGTGGAACGCGTCGGTGTCCTCCCGATAGGGGAGCGGCGGGTTGAGGTCCGCCCCGCCGCCGAACCAGGCCTTGCCGGTCACCAGGAAACGGCAGTTCATGTGGACGGCGGGGACGTGCGGATTGGCCATATGCGCGACCAGGCTGATGCCGGTGGCCGAGAAGCCGGGATTGTCGGCGCTCGCCCCGTTGATCGTCCCGGCGAACTCCGGCGCGAAGCTGCCCTTCACGGTGGAGACATTGACCCCGACCTTCTCGAACACCCGCCCCTTCATCAGCCCGCGGGTGCCGCCGCCGGGATCGGGATTGCCCGCCTCCTCGCGCTGCCAGCTCTGATAGTCGAACGCGGCGTCCGAGCCCGCTTCGCGCTCGATCGCCTCGAATTCGGCGCAGATGCGCGTTCGCAGCGCCTCGAACCATTCGCGCGCCTGGTCGGTCTGTTCGGTCCATTCGGTCACGGCTGCCCCTTGCCAAGCGCCTCGCCGCGGGGCAAGAGCGGCGCATGGTTCCCCTTTCGTTCGCCGGCGAGGAACTGCTCCTGACCGAGGGCCGCGCGGTCTATTGGCCGCGCGAGCGGGCGCTGCTGGTGGCGGACCTGCACCTCGAGAAGGCGAGCTTCTTCGCCCAACACGGCCAGCCGTTGCCCCCCTACGACAGCCGCGAGACGCTCGAACGTGTGGCCTTGGCGATCCGCGAAACAGGCGCGCGACGGGTGATCACGCTCGGCGACAACTTTCACGACTCCAAGGGCGCCACTCGGCTCGAACCGCACGCCTGCGGGATGCTGGAGGCGCTGACCCGCGCGGTGGACTGGGTGTGGATCACCGGCAACCATGACGTCGGCAAGGATGGCTCGCTGGCCGAGGCGCGCTGCGGCGGCACGTTGGTCGAGGAAATGGAGCTGTCGGGTCTCATCCTGCGCCACCAGGCCAAGAAGGGCGAAACGCTGCCCGAGCTCTCGGGCCATTTTCACCCGCGCCTCCAGCTCACCGTCGAGCAGCGGCGCATCGTGCGCCCCTGCGCCGTCGTCAGCGCCAACGAGAACGCCGACGGCAGCCGTTCGGGCCGCATGATCCTGCCCGCCTTCGGCGCGCTCACCGCCGGGATGAGCGCCGCCGATCCCGCGATCCTCGAGGCGCTCCAGCCCGCGCGCGCCATCGACGCGGTGGTGCCCGCGCGCGGCCGCCTCGCCACCTTTCCGCTGTGGCGCGCCGCCGCCTGAGCGCGGCGGCTCGGGCACAGGCGCGGGACAATCGCGCGCGCCCCCGCCATTCCCTTTGCGAATCCGGTGCCGAGCGCCTATCTCGCGCGCTTCGCCGGATTCCCCGTCAACAGTTGGAGAAAGCCCCATAGCCCGTCCACCCCGTCGTTCGATGCAGATGCCCGTCAAATCGGGTCCGAAGTTCGACCAGTCCATCCAGGTCCCCAAGGTCCGCGTGATCGATCACGAAGGCGAGAACCTTGGCGTCATGTACACCCGCGAAGCGATCGAGCAGGCCAACGAGCTGGGCCTGAACCTGGTCGAGATCAGCCCCAACGCCGATCCGCCGGTGTGCAAGTTCCTCGATGTCGGCAAGCACCGCTACGAAGCGCAGAAGAAGGCCAACGCCGCGCGCAAGACGCAGAAGATCCAGGACATCAAGGAGATCAAGATGCGCCCCAACATCGACGATCACGATTACGACGTGAAGATGCGGGCGATGAACAAGTTCATCGGCGAGGGCGACAAGGTCAAGGTCACCTTGCGCTTCCGCGGCCGCGAGATGGCGCACCAGCAATTGGGCGTCGACCTGCTCAAGCGGGTTCAGGAGGACATCGCCGAGATCGCCAAGGTCGAAGCCTTTCCCCGCCTCGAAGGCCGTCAGATGGTGATGGTGGTCGCACCCAAATAGGGTGCGCGGGATCGCTCATTCCACCCGGAAATCGAGGATTGTGAAGCGCGCCGGCGCGGTGGCGTAGACGCCGTGGCCGCGCCCGCCTTCCGATCCGAACACGAAGCCCACGCGCGCGGTCTCCGCCAGGGCCTCGGCGAAGCCCCGCGGATTGGCGTGGGCCCCGGGGCCGGTCATCGCCACCCAGTCCTCGTCGAGCCCGATCCGGACAGTGTATGTGCCGGGACGCAGAAGCATCGTGCGGTTCGCGGGTGCGTACCAGCGCCAGTCCGGCTGGCGCACGGTCCAGCCATCGCCCGCGCGCTGGAAGTAGAGCGACAGCGTGGCCGGGAGCTGGGGCGATCCCCGCGGCACGAAGCGCGTGCCCGGCGCGGCATCGATGCGATAGGTCAGAACGATCGCGCGCGCGCCCCGAAGCGGTCCTGTCGGCACGGTCAGGTAGTGGACGCTCCCCTGCGCAGCCGTGGGGCCCGGAATCGCGAAGCTCGGCCCGGCGCGGCTGTCGTCGGGCCGGAGCGGCATGCGCTGCGAATAATTCTTGCCGCGGATGATCGGGCCGATCTCCCATGCCTCGGCGGGAGGCCCGCCACCGATCGCGGGGCCGGACACGAGCGCGGCGGAGGCCATGGCGACAAGCGCGAGCTTTCTCATGACGGACGCTCTGCCCGATCCGCGCTGGCGCGAAGCTGACCGGCTGCTTCAGCCTGCGGAAAGGCTGCAAGCGCCGGTTTGTCGCGCGCCGCACCCCCTGATAAGCCGCGCGGCGAGGGGAGAGGCCGATGGTTGCCAAACGGATCGGGTTCGCGCTGGGCGCGCTGGCGCTGCTGGCGAGCTGGCTGCTGCCCGCGCCCGAGGGCCTGCCGCGCGAGGGCTTCATAGTCGCGGGTCTGACCGTGCTGATGGCGGCATGGTGGATGACCGAGGCGTTGCCGCTGACGGCCACGGCCTTCATGCCCTTCCTGGTGCTTCCCTTCGCGGGCGTGATGAGCGCCAGCGACGCCGCCGGCGAGTATTACTCCGATATCCTGTTCCTGCTGCTCGGCGGCGCCTTCATCGCGCTGGCGGTCGAGCGCACCGGGCTGCACCGCCGGCTCGCCACCGGCATCCTGCGCCTGGCGGGGCATGACGCGGGGCCGGGCAGGCTGCTGCTGGCCTTCATGGTCGCCACGGGTCTGCTCTCGACCTTCATCTCCAACACCTCGACCGCGCTGATCATGATGCCGATGGCGCTGGCGGTGCTCGAAGGCGGCGGCGTGAAGCCCGAGGATCGTGGCGGCATCTCGGGGGCTCTCCCGATCGGGATCGCCTTCGCCGCCACCATCGGCGGATTCGGGACCATCGTGGGCACGCCGACCAACGCCATTTCGGTCGGGCTGCTGGAGAAATCGCTCGGCTACCGGATCGGGTTCGCCGAATGGATGGCCTATGGCATGCCGCTGGCGATCGTCGGCATCCCGCTCGCGGCGCTGGTCATCGCCAGGGTGCAGCGGTTGGGCGAGACGCCGTTCGACGCCCCCCGCGCGCGGGCCGCGATCGCCTCCCATCCCGCCTGGACCTTGCCCGAGAAGCGGCTGGTGCCGGTGGTCGCGGCGACCTTCCTGCTGTGGCTGGCGCAGGCCTGGGCCGCGCCGCTGCTGCCGGCGGGCTCCCTGACCGACGGCTCCATCGCCATCGCCGCCAGCCTGGTGCTGTTCCTGGCTCCCGACGGCACCGGCCGGCCGCTGCTGACATGGGCCGAGGCCGACCGCGCCCCCTGGGGCGTGATCATGATGTTCGGCGGCGGCCTCGCCCTGGCGGCGGGCATGAGCGCCTCGGGCCTCGCCGAATGGATCGGGCGGGAGCTGCTCCCGCTGCGCGCCGCGCCGCTGATCGTGGTCGCGCTGGTGGTGACCGGGCTGGTGATCCTGATCACCGAATTCGCCAGCAATGTCGCCACCGCCAGCGCGGTGATGCCGGTGATCGCGGGGCTCACCGTGGCGCTGGGCGCCGATCCGCTCCTGCTGGCGCTGCCGGCGGCCTTCGCGGCCAGCTGGGGCTTCATGCTGCCCGCCGGAACCGGCCCCAACGCCATCGCCTGGGCCACCGGCCGCATCCGCATGGGCGCGATGGTGCGCGCCGGGCTGTGCCTCGATGTGGTCGGCGTGGTGCTGATCGTCGGCGTGGTGTGGGCGGTACGGGCCTTCCTGTGACTCCCGTTCGCCCCGAGCCTGTCGAGGGGCCCGTTCGAGCGAAGCCGAGAACGCCTTGCGTGAAGCGGCCTCGGCTTCGCTCGGCCAAGTCCCTCGACAAGCTCGGGACGAACGGTGATTGAAAGCGGATTGTGTTGAGCCTAATCGCACCCGCGCAAGCGGCACCGGCGGAGAGGCGTTCCTGCGGAGGTTAGGAACGGGCGCCCCGGCCCGCCCATGAGCCCCTGCCTTCCTGGGGGCGTGCGATGACGCAGGAAGGAGGCCGCGTATGGCCAAGGACACTAAGATCGCCGGGCGCGAATTGAAGCCCTCGACTCTGATGATGGGCCACGGCTACGATCCCGTGCTCTCGGAGGGCAGCCTCAAGCCGCCGATCTTCCTCACCAGCACCTTCGCCTTCCCCAGCGCCGCCGACGGCAAGCGCCATTTCGAGGGCATTACCGGCAAGCGCCCCGGCGGGGCCGAGGGTCTGGTCTATTCGCGCTTTAACGCGCCCAACCAGGAAATCCTCGAGGACCGGCTCGCGATCTGGGACGGGGCGGAGGAGGCGCTGAGCTTTTCCAGCGGCATGACCGCGATCTGCGTGCTGATGCTGACCTATGCCGCGCAGGGGGACGTGATCGTCCATTCGGGCCCGCTCTATGCCGCCAGCGAGGGATTCGTCGCGAAATGGCTGTCGAAGTTCGGCGTCGCCTGGCTCGACTTCCCCGCCGGCGCGACACGCGCGCAGATCGAGGACGTGCTGACCAAGGCCCATGCGCAGGCCGCCGAGAACGGCGGCAAGGTCTGCATGATCTACCTCGAAAGTCCGGCCAACCCGACCAACGCGCTGGTCGACGTCGAGGCGGTCAAGGCCGCACGCGATGCCGTTCTCGGTGCTCAAGTAGCCGAAGGCGGTAGCACCAACCAAGAATGCCCCATTGCCATCGACAACACCTTCCTCGGCCCGCTGTGGGCCCGCCCGATCGACCAGGGCGCGGACATCGTGGTCTATTCGCTGACCAAATATGTCGGCGGCCATTCGGATCTCGTCGCGGGCAGCATCGCCGGCGCGGAGAAATGGATCACGCCGGTCCGCATGCTCCGCAACACCATGGGCGGGATCTGCGACCCCAACACCGCCTGGATGCTGCTCCGCTCATTGGAGACCGTCGAGTTGCGCATGCAGCGCGCGGGCGAGAACGCCGCCAAGGTCTGCGATTACCTCAAGGCGCATCCCAAGGTGGTCGGACTCGGCTACCTCGGCATGATCGAGGATGCGCGCCAGCAGGACATCTACAACCGCCATTGCAAGGGCGCGGGCAGCACCTTCTCGCTGCTGCTCAGGGGCGGCGAGGCGGAATGCTTCCGCTTCCTCGACAGCCTCAGGATCGCCAAGCTGGCGGTCAGCCTCGGAGGCACCGAGACGCTGGCGAGCCATCCCGCAAGCATGACGCACCTCTCGGTCCCCGATGGCCGCAAGGCGGAGCTGGGCATCAGCGACAATCTGGTGCGGATCAGCGTGGGCATCGAGGACGCCGACGACCTGATCGCGGATTTCCAGCAGGCGCTGGAGGCGGTTTGAGTCACTCTTCCCCACACCGATCCCCCGCGAAGGCGGGGGTCTCATGCGCTCTGGTGCCGGCTGAGGTCCCCGCCTTCGCGGGGACTCGGTAATGCCTTGCATCGCCTATCTCGCCTGCGCCGAAACGCTGCCCGGCTCGCCCACGCGGCGAGCGGACGCCTTCGAGCATGACGCGATGGTCGCGGCCTTGCGCCCGGCCTTCGCGGCGCGGGGGCTGGAACTGATCGAGATCGACTGGCGCGCGCCGCTCGATGCTTTCGACGGCATGGCGCTCGCCTTGATCGGCACGCCCTGGGACTATCAGGACCACCCGGCCGAGTTTCTCGCCAGGCTGGAGGCGCTCGAAGCGGGCGGGGTGCGGGTCGCCAATCCGCCCGAGGTGGTGCGCTGGAACTATGACAAGCGCTATTTGCGCGAACTGGCCGAGCACGGCGCGCCGACGGTCCCGACGCTATGGCTCGACGATCCGGGCCGTCAGGATGTGCTCGCCGCGCTCGATCGATTCGCCGCCGACAGCGTGGTGGTGAAGCGCCAGATCGGCGCGGGCGCGCTCGGCCAGCACCGCTTCGGCCGGGACGACCTGCCGCAAGAGGGGTGGCGGATGGGGCAGGCAGCCATGATCCAGCCCTTCCTCCCCGCCATCGTCAGCGAGGGCGAGGTAAGCCTGATCTTCATCGAGGGCGAATTCAGCCACGCGCTGCGCAAGCGCGCCGCCGAAGGCGATTACCGCATCCAGTCGCTGTTCGGCGGGCGCGAGGAGGATTTCGTGCCCTCCCCTGCCGAACTCGCCCGCGCCGAAGCGGTCCTCGCCGCGCTGCCCTTCCCTGCCCCGCTCTACGCGCGGATCGACATGGTCCGGCTACCTTCCGGCGCGCTGGCGGTGATGGAGGCCGAACTGATCGAGCCCTATCTTTATCCCGACCACGGGCCGGAGCTGGGCGAGCGGCTGGCGGCTGGCGTGGCGGCGCGACTGGGCTAACCCCGCCACTCCCGGCGTTCTTCCGCCTGCTTGAGCACCTCGTAGGCCAGCGACAATGACCGGAACGCCCGGGCCGCTTCGTCGTCGCCCGGACGGACATCGGGATGCACGATCTTGGCGCGCTCACGAAAGGCTTTCTTGACCGCCGCCATGTCGGCGTCGGCTTCGAGCCCCAGCAGCTCGAGCGCGCGCATTTCGTCGGCGCCGCGGCTGCCGTCGCCGCTGGCGGCCCAGCCATAGTGCTGCGCTTCGGCATATCCGGCGCTTTCGGTCTGCTCGGTCCGCGCGCGCGCGGCGCGCTCGGCCTTGTCGAGGCCTTCGAAATAGTCCCATTTCTGGTTGTATTCGGCGGCGTGTGCCTGGCAGAAATACCACCGCTCCGGGCTGTTGGGAGCCTTTGGCGCCGGGCAATCGCCCTTCTCCTCGCAGCCGAAACGGTCGCACAGCCGCACCGTCGCGGTCTCGCGCGCACCTCCGTAGCCGCGCCAGCGCGGGAAGCCCCAGTCGGTCGAGCGCCGGGCCCCCGTCATGTCGTCGATCGAACGCGCATCGCTCTCAGTCTAGGAAGGCTGGCGGTGAGCGCAAGACCGCAGGACAGTTTCAATATGAAATGTTGCAACGCAACGGAGGCTGCATATATTCGCGCGTGGAGGAACCCCGATGAGCAAGCAGCTAACTCTCTCCGCCACTCTCTCGACGCTCGCGATGGCGGCGCTGGCGCTGTTCATGAGCCTCGGCGGACCCGAGGGCGGCGGCGCCTCGCGGGGCGCCACCGCTCACGGCTCGATCGTCAGCGTCCTGCTGCGGGCCTAACCGATCACCACCGTCGCGGCGCGGCGGTGCGTTAGTCGATGACCACCGTCGCTGCGCGACGGTTCTGGGCCCAGCTGCCCTCGTCCGAGCCCAGCGCCACCGGGCGTTCCTTGCCGTAGCTGACGGTGCGGATACGCTCCGCCGGGATGCCCAGGCTCACCAGATAGTTCTTGGCCGCATTGGCGCGCCGTTCGCCCAGCGCGAGGTTGTATTCGCGCGTGCCGCGCTCGTCGGCGTGCCCTTCGACGGTGAAGTTGACGTTCGAGTATTGCGCGAAATAGCGCGCCTGGGTCTGCAGCTTGGCCGCGTCCTCGGCGTCGATGTCGTACATGTCGGTGTCGAAATAGACCGTGGTGTTGGGCGCGCCGACGGCGGTGGCGAAATGCTCCTGCGTGCCGGGACCGGAAACGCTGTCGGTGGGCGTCTCGGTCGGCGCGGTCCCGGTTTCCACCGGCGCGGGCGGAAGCTGCTCGGGGGCCTTCTTGGCGCAGGCGCCGAGCGCCAGCGTGGCCGTGGCGGCGAGCAGGGCGAGTGCGTTCTTCGTCATCGGGGGTCTCCTTTGGCGATGCTGTGACTTGAATGATTCTAAGGGAGGATCGGTCCCCATGCCGGGTCCGAGGCGCCGACGGGGGTGTTGAGGCGGCGCTCGTTGCGGCCGGTGAGATCGACCTGCCAGAGCTGCGCATCGCCGCGCGCGCCGCGGCTCGAACGGAAGAACTGGATGATCCGGCCGTTGGGCGCCCAGGTCGGGGCCTCGTCCTGCCAGCCGTTCGTGAGGGCGCGGACGTTCTGGCCGCTCGGGCTCATCACCGCGACGTTGAAATCGCCGGCGATCCGCGTGAAGGCGATCTGGTCGCCGCGCGGGCTCCATTCGGGCGTCGCGCAGCGTCCGCCGCCGAAGCTGATGCGCCGCTGGTTGCCGCCGTCGGCGTCCATCACATAGCATTGCTGCGCGCCCGAACGGTCGCTCTCGAACACGATGCGGCTGCCGTCGGGGCTGTAGCTTCCGCCGATGTCGATGCCCGGACCATTGGTCAGCCGGGTGCTCTGGCCCCCGGAGGCGGGGACGCGGTAGATGTCGGTGTTGCCCGCCACCGCCATCGAATAGAGCAGATAACGCCCGTCGGGGCTCCAGCGCGGGGCGAAGGTCGGGTTGCGGCTCTGCGTCACCAGCGTCTGCCGCCCGGTGCCGATGTCATAGACATAGATGCGCGGATTGCCATCGACGTAGCTGAGGTAGGACAGCCTCTTGTAATCGGGCGAATAGCGTGGGGTGAGAGCGGTGGCGCGGCCGCTGGTGATGAAGCGGTGGTTGGCGCCGTCCGAATCCATGATCGCCAACCGCTTGATGCGCGCATTCTTGGGCCCGGTCTCGGCGATATAGGCGATGCGGCTGTCGAAGAACGGGCTCTCGCCCGAGAGCCGCGAATAGACGAGATCGGCGCATTTATGCGCGGCGCGGCGCCATTCCGACGCGCCGACCAGCCAGCCCTGCCGCGCGAGCTGGGTATTGAGCTTGGTGTCGTAGAGATAGCAGCCCACCGCCAGCCGCCCGTCGCCCTGCGCGCGGACATAGCCCTGCACCAGCATATCGGCGCCCCGGTTTCCCCAGGTCGGGTAATTGGGCGCGGCGATTTCGGCATAGGCCGGCCGCGGCAGCGAGTCGGGACCGGTCGGCTTGAACAGCCCGTTGTTGCGCAGATCGCCGGTGATCACCCGCGCGAGCTCGACGCCGAGCGCGCCGGTCCCGCCGGTGTTGGCCGGGGTCGCCGCGTCGCGGTCGGTGGCGAAGGCGGGGATGGCGATGCCGAGGTCCTCGAGATTGCCCTCGAAGCTGACCGAGCCCGACAGGCCCTCTTCCTCGGTCTCGACCACCGCGCCCTCGGGCGGCGGGCGCTGGCCGAGGTCCTGGTTCTGAGCGGCGAGCGGCGCCGCGATGAGCGCGAGCACCCACACCACCCCGTTCGCCCCGAGGAGCCGAGGCGGAAAGCCGAGAGCGTCTCGAAGGGCCCGAGCGTGGTGCCAAAGGCCCTTCGAGACGCCTTCGGCCCGCAGCTTCGGCTCCTCGGGGCGAACGGGGGTCGAAGGGTTGGTCATTGGGCGAGCTTCCAATCGAAATCGAGCGTGACGGTCTTCCAAGCGGAGTAATAACGCTCGGGCAAGTCGAACGGGGCGGCGAGTTGCACGGCGCGGATAGCCTGTTCGCCGTGGCGGCCCGCCTGCGCCCGGTTGCTGGCTGTCTCCCCGCGCTGGCCGACGAGCACGGGCCGGCCGGCGAGGCCGCCGTCGGGATTGAGGCGAAAGCGGATTTTGCTGACGAGACGGTCGACATCGGGACCGCTCGGCGGCTGCCAGTGCGGCTTCACCTCGCGCACGATGCCCTGGAGCAGCGAGGCCCGGTCGCTGGCGCCGAGCGCGGCAGCGGGCGCGCGCGTTTCGCTCGTTTTCGTGCTGTCGCCCATGCCCGTGAGAAAGTTGTCGCCGACGCGGCTACCGCCGCCCTGGGACACAGGTTTCGCCGGCGTGCGGTCCGGCCGGCGGCGGGGGCGGGCATCGGCGGGCGCCGGCGTGGAAGCCGCCACGGGCCGCTCCAGGCGAGGCTGCGGGGTCGGCCGCGGCGCGGGCGCGGGCTCGTCGGCGATCACCGGCGCGCTGGCGGCGCGGCTCTCGGCGACCGGCTCGGGCGCGGCGGCTTCCAGGCCGACCTCGCTGGCGAGATTGACGGTCATGCGCTGGGCGGGCTCGATGTCCTCGCGGGTCTCGGGCTGGAGCAGGAAGGCGAGCACCAGCGCGGCATGCAGTCCGGCCGCGACCGCCAGGCCGATGCGTTCCTCGCGCCTCAAGCTCGCAAACATCGCCATGCCGCTATGGAGCCGCCGATGAACCGCTGGTGACCAGCGAAATGCGGTTCAGCCCCGCGCGGTTGAGTTCGCCCATGACCGCCATCACCCGGCCGTAGTCGAGCGAACGGTCGGCGCGCAGCGTGATGTCCGGGCCGGCGCCCGCGCGCGGCAGCGCCGCGAGAGCTTCGGCCAATCCGCCCCGGGCGACCGGATCGTCGTCGATATAGACCGTCCCTCTGGCATCGATGCTCAGGGTCACCGCCTGCGCCGCGTTGTCGATCGGGTTGGCGCGGCTGTCGGGCAGATCGACCGGCACCGCCGCAGTCAAGAGCGGAGCGGTGACCATGAAGATGATCAGCAGCACCAGCATGACATCGACCAGCGGGGTGACGTTGATTTCCGCCATCGGCGTGCGCCGGCTCCGGCCGCGGCGTCCGGACGAGAACAACCCCATAGCCATTAGACCCCTCCCCGTTCGCATCGAGCGAAGTCGAGATGCCGTGCGCGACGTGTCTCGACTTCGCTCGGCACGAACGGAGGTGGTGGCAACAGCACTTATTGCGCCTCCAGCTGCCGGCTGAAGCTGGCGTGGAGCCGGTCGGCGAAGCGCTGGAGGCGGCTTTCGTAGCGGTTCACCGCGTGGCTGAAGCGGTTGTAGGCGATCACGGCCGGGATCGCCGCGAACAGCCCGATGGCGGTGGCGAACAGCGCTTCCGAAATGCCCGGCGCGACCACCGCCAGCGAGGAGCTTTCCTGCTGCCCGATCTGGAAGAAGCTGTTCATGATGCCCCAGACGGTGCCGAACAGCCCGACGAAGGGCGCGACCGAGCCGACCGTCGCAAGGAAATTCAGCCGCTCGGCCAGATCGTCGGCCTCGTGCCCGACCTGGCTTCCCATCACCGCGGCGAGCCGCTGGCGGGTGCCCTCGCGGTCCTTGATCGCGGTCTTGGTCGAGTGCCGCCATTCGGCGACGCCGGCGCGCGCCACGCGGCCCGGCGGCAGCTCGCCGTTGCCTTTCTGGCGCGCGAAGGCGTCGAAATCCGCGGCCTGCCAGAAATCCTCCTCATAGGCGGCTGTGCGGCGCCCGAGGCTGCCCATCCGCAGCCAGAAGGCGACGATGATGGTCCAGGTCCACAGGCTGGCGAGCAGCAGCCCGGCCATCACCACCTGCACCACGATATCGGCGTCGAGGAACAGGTCCAGCGGGTCGAGCCTGGTCGGTGCTCCCGAAGCGGCGGCGGCGAGAAGGTCGAGGGCGGTCATGCGGATAATCATTCTCCCATGAAGGATGCGAAAGCCGCCCGCCACGCGCCGGGCTGGCGGCGTGGGCGACCGCCGGGTGCAACGAAGCCGACGCGCAGGGACGCTTCGACCAGGGGTCTTTCGCCGCGCAGCGCACGCTGCGCCATGCGGCAGGATGCGAGCCCCAGGCCGGTACAGCGGGTCTCGATGACAATGTCGTCGTCCAGCCTGGCCGGGCGCACATAGTTCAGCGACATCTCGCTCACGACATAGGCCCCCTCCCCCGCCTCGACCGCGGCGCGCTGATCGACGCCGAGGCGGCGCAGCAAGTCGCTGCGAGCGCGCTCGAACCAACGCAGGTAATTGGCATGATAGACCACGCCCGACAGGTCGGTGTCCTCGTAATAGACCCGCACCGCGTAGAGATGGCGCGTACCGTCGATGACGCCATCGGGGGGATTGGGCTTGATCATGCGCGCCTGCGCCTAGCGGAAGGGCGACTCGCGCCGCAAGCCGTTGCGACGAAGCGAGATCAGCGCGCGATCATCCGCCCGAGCGGCTCGCCGCCGAACAAATGAACGTGGAGGTGCGGCACCTCCTGCCCGCCGTGCCGCCCGACATTGGCGAGCAGGCGATAGCCGGGCTCGACCAGCCCCTTGCGGCGCGCCACCTCGCCCACCGCGCGCACGAAGCCCGCGATCTCGGCATCCGAACCCCTGGCGGAGAAATCGTCCCAGCTGACATAGCTGGCGCGCGGGACGATGAGCGTGTGGACCGCCGCCTGGGGGTTGATGTCCTCGAAGGCGATGGCCCACTCGTCCTCATAGACGCGCGTCGAAGGAATCTCGCCGCGCAGGATCCTCGCGAATATGTTTTCGTCGTCATAGGGCAATGTCGGGTCGATCGGCATCAGCGGCTCCGGCTGGCTTTCTCATCGAGGCCCGAGGTGCCCTCGCGGCGCTCGAGCTCGGCCATCACGCGCTCGAGCCGAATACCCTTGGCGGCGAGCAGCACGGTCAGGTGAAACAGCACATCCGCCGCCTCGCCGACCAGCTCGTCGTCGGAGCCCGACAGCGCGGCGATCACCGCCTCTGTCGTTTCCTCGCCCAGCTTGCGGGCGATCGCCGGGACGCCCCTTGCCGTGAGGCTGGCGACATAGCTGGAAGCCGGGTCGGCGGAAAGCCGCTCGGTCACGGTCGCTTCGAGACGGGTCAGCGTGTCCATGTCGCCGCTTCTAACGGCGGTGACAGATTAGAAAAGCATGGTTCACACGAAGACAGGAAGAGGGCAGCCCTGGCGGCGCAGCCTCATTCTCACCGTGAACACGATGCGAGGGGCGATGGAGGCAGTGGCCTGCGGCGCACGCCGCCATCTTCGTGTCTTCGTGTGAAAAAAATCCGGCGTCATGCTCTCGCCGGCAAACCCGCCGCGCGCAAGGCCGCGTGCGCCTCGGCCACGCTGTGCTCGCCGAAATGGAAGATCGAGGCGGCGAGCACCGCGCTGGCGTGGCCGCGCGTGACGCCCTCGACCAGGTGCTTCAGAGTGCCGACTCCGCCGCTCGCCACCACCGGCACGCTCACCGCGTCGGCGACGGCGCGGGTCAGCTCGACATCGTAGCCGTCCCTGGTGCCGTCGGCGTCCATCGAGGTGACCAGCAGCTCGCCCGCGCCCAGTTCGGCAAGCCGGATGGCGTGGGCGACCGCGTCGATACCGGTCGCCTGACGCCCGCCGTGGGTGAAGACCTCCCAGCCCCTGACATCCCCGCTCACTGCCGCGCGGGCATCGACGCTGGCGACCACGCACTGGCTGCCGAAGCGGTCGGCGATTTCGGCCACCAGCCCGGGCCGGCTCACGGCGGCGGAATTGACCGCCACCTTGTCCGCGCCCGCCAGCAGCAGCGCGCGCGCATCCTCGACGCCGCGCACCCCGCCGCCCACGGTCAGCGGCATGAAGCACACCTCGGCCGTGCGCCGCACGACCTCCAGCAGCGTCCCGCGCCCCTCGTGGCTGGCGGAGATGTCGAGAAAACACAGCTCGTCCGCCCCCGCCGCGTCATAGGCGCGCGCCTGCTCGACCGGATCGCCGGCATCCTTGAGGTCGGTGAAATTGACGCCCTTGACCACCCGCCCGTCGGCGACGTCGAGACAGGGAATGACGCGGATGCGGACGGTCACGGGCGCGCTGCCAGGGCTTCTTCACGCGGAGACGCGGAGGCGCGGAGAAGAAAAGAAGAAGACGCTCGCAAAGTCGCAAAGGCGCAAGGAAAATCATGCTTGTCTGCGCCGTCAGGCGCCATCCAGCCTTCCCCCGTGCAAGGCCGAAGATCGCCTGCGGCGCCACCAGCGCTTTGCGCCTTCGCGCCTTTGCGAGCGCAAAAAATCTCCGCGCCTCCGCGTCTCCGCGTGAAGAAGCCCATCACGCCCGCGCCGCCATCGCCAGCGCCGCCGCGAGGTCGAGCCGTCCATCGTAGAGCGCACGCCCGCAGATTATGCCCTCGATGCCCTCCCGCGCGTGGAGCGAGAGGACGTGGATATCGTCGAGACCCTTGACCCCGCCGCTGGCGATCACCGGCAAGGTGGTGCGCCGCGCCAGGTCGAGCGTGGCGTCGATGTTGCACCCCGTCAGCAGCCCGTCGCGCCCGATGTCGGTGAACAGCAGGCTGGCGACGCCGGCATCCTCGAAGCGACGCGCGAGATCGTGGACGGGCACGTCGGAAACCTCGGCCCAGCCCTCGGTGGCGACCATCCCGTCCCTGGCATCGACCGCGACCACGATGCCGCCTTCCCACTCGCGCGCCATGTCCTTGACGAATTGCGGATCCTTGAGCGCGGCGGTGCCGATCACCACCCGCGCCACGCCGAGATCGAACCAGCCCTCGACCGCTTCGGGCGTGCGGATGCCGCCGCCCAGCTGCACGTAACCGGGGAAATCCTCCACGATCCGCTCGACCGCCCGGCGGTTGCGGCTCTCCCCGGCGAAGGCGCCGTCGAGATCGACCACATGAAGATGTTCCGCGCCGGCCTGCGCGAACAGCATGGCCTGCACCGCCGGATCGTCGCCATAGACCGTGGCGCGCGCCATGTCGCCTTCGGCCAGGCGCACCACCTGGCCGTCCTTGAGATCGATGGCGGGGAAGACGATCATGCGAGGCGGGTAGAGTTGGGGACGGCGTCGCGCAATCGTGCTTCGACAAGCTCAGCACGAGCGGACTTCTTTTAATACCCAAGGTCCGCTCGCTCCGAGCCTGTCGAAGGGCGCAGGGCACAGCCTAGAGACAACTCATGCGCTCGGCACGAACGCGTCCTTGGGCACATGGGTGATCCGGCAGGCCAGATCGGCCTCGCCGCTGGCGACCACGAAACGATCGCCCGCATCGGCGATGCCGGTGCTGAACACGACGTTGTCGAGATACATCTGGTCCTTGATCGGCTCGGTCAGCGCCGGGTTCGGCTCGAGCAGCGGCCGATGGCTCGTCGCCAGCACTTTCCACGGCTCCTCGGGATCGAGCAGCGACCAATAGGTGCGGTATGTCCCAACCGGGGTCGCGTTGGGCTCCACGCCGTGCCACAGCGTGAGCCACCCGCGCATGCCGGCGATCTCGGCCAGGACCGGCGGCGTGCCCCCGCCCATCCGCGCGGTCGACACGGTGGCGACGCGCGGGCGGATCCCCGGCTCGATATGCGGCTTCCAGTGCAGCGCGTCGGGGCTGGTGGCGAGGTTGATCGAGGGGCCGGCGCGCCATTCGCTGCCCGGCGGATAGGCGAAATAGAGGCTGCCGAGCGGCCGGGTCTGTGCCCAATATTCGCCGCCGACCAGCCCTTCGAAGATCAGCATGTCCTTGTTCTGATGGTCGAGCACGATGCCCTCGAAGCGCCAATCGAGCGCATTGTCCGAGGTGTAGAGCGTGGTCGAGTGGCGTTCCGGGCTGACCGAGCAGGTGGTCATCAGCCAGCGCTCGGCGACCCGGCTGATGCGGGCGTCCTCCACGCCGTAGCACTGATACGAGCCCTGCGGCGCGATCGCCTTGTCGTAGTGGTGCGCCACCACCTCGAGCCCGTCGGGGCTGAGCTCGACCGGCAGCAGCCAGGACAGCGAGGTCAACGCCATCGCCTTCCACGGCTGATTGAGAATCTCGAACTTGCGCGGGTCGCTGGTGTCGGTCTCGGTGAGCTTCCAGGCGTCGAGGACAAAGCCCTCCGCCGCGTCCCAGCGGATTGCATGCACGTGCCCATCGAAGATCGGCTCGCGCAGCGCCTCGGCCACGCGCACCATCAGCAGCAGATTGCCGTTCGGCAGCCGCGTCATGCCGGGGTTGAACGCGCCGAGCACGAAGGTGTCCGCCTCCAGCCCGGCCAGCGGCGAGCGCGTCAGGTCGATGTCGCCGGGCGTCAGGATCAAGCGGTCGGCGGCAAGCTCGATCATGGCCGCCAGTCGAGGAAGCGCTCGAGCAGCGCGAGGCCGTAAGCCTGGCTCTTCTCCGGGTGAAACTGCACGCCGAGCACGTTGGCCCGGCCCACCGCCGCGACCAGCCCGCCGCCGTGGTCGGTCATGGCGATCACATCCTCGCGATGGCGCGGCTTGAAGTGGTAGGAATGGAGGAAATAGGCCTCCCCGCGCTCGACCACTGCGTTGCTGTCGGCATGCGGCAGCGTCGCGACGTCGTTCCAGCCCATGTGCGGCACCTTGACCGTCCGGTCGGCGGGCTCGATCGGCCGAACCGTGCCCGCGATCCAGCCGAGCCCCGGAGTCTCGCCATGCTCGAGCCCGGTGGTGGCGAGCAATTGCATCCCCACGCAGATGCCCAGGAACGGCGCCCCGCCCACGAACACCCGCTCGTGCATCGCCTCGACCGCGCCGGGAATGGCGCGCAGGCCTTCGGAGCAGGATTTGAACGAGCCAACCCCCGGCAGCACGATCCGGTCCGCGGCGCGCAGCACGTCGGGATCGGCCGTGAGACGCACATCGGCCCCGACCTTGCGGAGCGCGTTCTCGACCGAATGGAGATTGCCCGCGCCGTAATCGACGAGGGCGAGGATCTCGCTCACGATCCTCCCCATTCTGCCGTTGGGAAAATGGGGAGGATCGATTCCGCCACGCCTTCAGCCACCGAGCTGGCCCTTGGTCGATGGAATCGCGCCCTGCTTCCTCGGGTCGATCGCCACCGCGGCGCGCATGGCGCGGGCGAAGGCCTTGTAGAGCGCCTCGCAGATGTGGTGGTTGTTCTGGCCGTAGAGCAGCTCGCAGTGAAGCGTCAGCCCGGCGGTCTGGCCGATCGACTGGAACCAGTGCTCGATCAGCTCGGTGTCCCATTCGCCGAGCTTTTCCTGCGTGAAGCCCGCCTTCCACACCAGGTAGGGGCGCCCGGAGATGTCGAGCGCGACGCGCGCCAGCGTCTCGTCCATCGGCGCGTGGGCCTCGCCGTAGCGCGCGATCCCCCCCTTGTCGCCGAGCGCCCGGGCGATCGCCTGGCCGAGCGCGAGCGCGCTGTCCTCGGTGGTGTGATGTTGATCGACATGGAGATCGCCTGCGACCTTCATCGTCACGTCGATCGACGAATGGCGGCTGAACTGCTCGGTCATGTGATCGAGGAAGCCGATCCCGGTCGAAATGTCGTAAGCGCCCGTGCCATCGAGGTTCACCTCGACCACAATGCGCGTTTCCGCCGTGTTACGCTCGATCCGTCCGGTTCGCATGCGGCGGAGCGCTACACGGGGCCGGCGAAAACGCGCAAGCATTCTTGCTTGACCGGGGCAAAGCCGAAGGCGACATTGCGCGCCATGAGCGACGAAACGCCCGACAGCCTGATCCCTTACGACGCCATAGTGCAGGAGGCGTTGCGCGCGGTCGTCGGCCGCGTGCTCGGCGAGATCGTGGCGGCGGGCAGCGAGCTGCCCGGCAACCATCATTTCTACATCACCTTCAAGACCGCCGCGCCCGGCGTCTCGATCCCGCGCTCGCTGAGCGAACGGTTTCCCGACGAGATGACGATCGTGCTCCAGAACAAGTTCTGGGATTTGAAGGTCGAGGACGACCATTTCAGCGTCGGCCTCAGCTTCAACCAGATCCCCGCCACTCTGGTGGTGCCCTATGCGGCGATCACCCAGTTCGTCGATCCGGCGGTCGATTTCGGGCTCCAGTTCCAGGCCACCGTCGCCGACATGGCGCCCACTCCCACCGACGATCCCGACAACGACCCCGGAATACTCGAGGTGGAACAGGGAGAGGGCGCGGGTGTTGCCAAGGACGACGGCAGCAATGTCGTGACGGTCGATTTCGTCCGCAAGAAATAGCGGCGGCGCGGCGGCACGGAAGCCGGCCCGACAGGGGATTGCAATGGCCGGCAACAAGGGATTGTTCGAACGCATCGCCCGGCGTCCGGCGCGCAAGCCTGCCCGGTCGCGGGCGGCCACGGAGGGCGAGGCAACGGGCGGAATATCGGATGCCGCGGGGCGCGGCATCGGCAAGGCGATTTCAGCGACCTCGGGCCAGCCGGGCGAGGTTCCCGGGCCGAGCACCAATCCCGCCACCAATCTGATCATCCAGGACATCGCGATGCGGGCCGGGGGCAGGTTGATGCGCCACGCGGTCGAAAAAGGGCTCCTGCGCGGCCGCTACGGCGGCACCCGAGCCAAGGCGATCGTCGAGAACCGTTCGCTGCTCCACACGCTCCTGAGCGGGGTGCTCGCGCGCGCCGCCACGCGCTCCTTGCCGGGGGCGGCGCTGGTCGGCGGCGGGCTCGTCGTCAAGACGCTCTACGACCGCCGCCAGCGCAAGAAGGCCGCGAAGAAGGCCGGCGACAGGAGCCTGGCCAGGATGGCGAAGAAGTGAGCCGCCCGGGGCTCGCGAACAAGCTCGGGGGTTGATTTCTTCCGCCCGACTGACGCACAGGCGCGCATGGCCAGCAGCCCAGCCGACAATCCTTCCAAGGTTCACCTCGCCCGCCGCGGGCTGATGTTCATCCTCTCCTCGCCTTCGGGCGCGGGCAAGACCACGATCAGCCGGATGCTGCTCGCCGCCGATGGGGAGATCAACCTCTCGGTCAGCGTCACCACCCGCCCGCCGCGCGCCGGCGAGATCGAGGGGGTTCATTATCATTTCTGCGACGACGCCGCGTTCGACCGCATGGTCGAGGAGGACGACTTCTACGAATGGGCGCATGTCTTCGGGCACCGCTACGGCACGCCCAAGGGCCGGATCCGCGCCGCGCTCAAGGAAGGGCAGGATTTCCTGTTCGACATCGACTGGCAGGGAACGCAGCAGCTCTATCAGAAGGACCGGCAGGACGTGGTCAGCGTGTTCATCCTGCCGCCGAGCATCGACGAGCTGCGCCGGCGGCTCGAATCGCGCGCCACCGACAGCGGCGAGGTCATCGGCAGCCGGATGGAACGCGCCCGCGGCGAGATAAGCCATTGGGCCGAATACGAATATGTGGTGATCAACGACGACGTCGATGCCTGTTTCGCCAAGGTGCGCGAGATTCTGCATGCCGAGCGCATGGAACGCACGCGCCAGACCGGCCTGATTCCCTTCGTGCGCGAGCTGATGGGCTAGGCAGTTCTCCCTATCCGCGGGCAAGCACATGGTTTGCCTCGGAAATGATAGCTGGTGGGCCATGAACCACTGGCGTCCCCGCGAATCCCGCAAGAGCGTTCACATCGGCGTGCGGGTCCGCACCGACGAGGGCTGGATCGATGCGACCGTGCGCAATGTCTCGCAGCGCGGGATGATGCTGCACAGCCCGCGGCCGCTCCGGCGCAATCAGTTCGTCGAGGTCGCGCGCGGGCGACAGCTGGTGGTCGGCCGGATCGTGTGGAGCGACGCAACCGCGGCGGGAATGCAGGCGCGCGACTGCGTGGACATCGGCGGGCTGCTGGCTCAACCGGGTGCGGGGTCTCCGAACGGCGCGGACGATCGCCGGAGCAAGGGGCGCGCCTCCGCGCCGGTGCCCGGCGCGAGCATCGCCGAGCGCGCCGAGGCCTCGCGGCTGCTGGGCCGCGGATTCGAGAAGGCGTTCATGGTGCTCGCGCTCGCCAGCGTCAGCATCCTCGCGGTCGGCAGCGCGCTCGAGGCGGCCAATGCGCCGATCGCGAAAGTCGGCCTGGCGCTGGCGGGCTCGCCGGGCTGAGCCTCAGATCGCTTCGGCGAAATGGCTCGGCAAATGGGCGTTGACGATGCCGCCGTCGACGGTGAGCGTTTCGCCGACGGTGTAATCGCCGGCACGCGACGCCAGATAGACCGCGCTGCCGCCCATGTCGAAGGCGTCGCCGATGCGCTGGTTCGGGATTCCCTTGCTCGACTGGTCGGCGTGATCGCGCGCGACCTTGTTCATGCTCGAGGGGAACGCGCCCGGCGCGATCGCGGTGACATACACATGATCCTTGACCAGCCGCGCCGCCATGCGGCGGGTAAGGTGGATCAGCGAGGCCTTGGACGCCTGATAGCTGTAGGTCTCCCAGGGATTGATCCTGAGGCCGTCGATCGAACAGATGTTGATCACCTTGGCGGGCCGCTCGTGGCTGGCCGCGGCGGTGAGCAGCTTGTGGAGCTTCTGGGTGAGGAAGAACGGCGTCTTGACATTGAGCGCCATGACCTTGTCCCAGCCGGCTTCCGGAAACTCGAGATAGTCCGCGCCCCAGGCCGCGCCGGCGTTGTTGACGAGAATGTCGAGCTTGCTCTCGCGGTTCGAGATTTCCGCGACCAGCGCCTCGATCCCGTCCAGGGTCGAGATGTCGCCCTGGGTGCCGACCACCTTCCCGCCCAGCTCGGCGCAGGTGTCCTCGATCTCGTGGATCTTGCGCGCGCTGATATAGACCCGCTCGATACCGGCGGCGAGGAAGCCCTCGACGATCATCTTGCCGATGCCGCGGCTGCCGCCGGTCACCAGCGCCACGCGCCCCTTGAGGCTGAACAGGTCTTCGAGGGTCATGTGTTCTCTCCTTGGGCGGCCCGCGGTGGGTGGGCTTCGACAAGCTCGGCCTGAGCGGGTCTGGGTGACTTCCTACTCTACCAGCATCCGCTCATCCTGAGCCCGTCGAAGGATGCCGCGCAACCTCAATAGCCGCTCAGCTCGGCCACGCGATCGGCGTGGTAGTACTGGTCGCCGAGAAACTCCTGTAACGCGCGATCGCGCTTCATGTAGAGTCCGATGTCGTATTCGTCGGTCATGCCGATGCCGCCGTGCATCTGCACGCCCTCGCGCACCGCCAGCCCGGCCGCCTTGGCGACCTTGGCCTTGGCGACGCTCGCCATAAGCTCGGCCCGCTCGCTGTCCGCGTCGAGCAGCTGCGCGGCCTTCATAACCGCGGCGCGGGCGATCTCGATTTCCGAGTAGAGATGAGCGGCGCGGTGCTGGAGCGCCTGGAATTCGCCGATGAGCCTGCCGAACTGCTTGCGCTGCTTGAGGTAGTCGACGGTGCGGTCCATCGCCCCGCGCGCCACGCCGACGCCCTCGGCGGCAGCGCCGACACGGCCCGCAAGCAGAACCTTGCTGAGCACGTCACGCCCGCCATCGACCTCGCCGATCACGGCGTCGCCATCGAGCTCGACATCGTCGAGCCTGGTGTGGGTCGCCATCGAACTGTCGACCAGCCGGACGGCATCGTGGCTCATGCCGCTCGCATCCTTCGGCACCGCGAACAGGGTAATGCCCTCGGCGTCATCGTCGCTGCCCGAGGTGCGCGCGGCGACCACCAGCATGTCCGCGCTGGCGCCATGGAGGACGAAGTTCTTCTGTCCCGAAAGCCGGAAGCCGTTGCCCGATTTCTCGGCGCGCGCGGCGATCCGCTCGGGGCGGTGCTTGGGCCCTTCGTCGATCGCCACCGCGAACACGCTGTCGCCCGCGATGAGGCCCGGGAGCCAGCGTGTCTTGAGCTCGTTGCTACCCGCTTGCAGTGCCGTTGCGGCGAGCACCGAACTGGCGAGGAACGGCGATGGCGTGAGATTGCGCCCGATCTCCTCGAGCACGATCCCGGCCTCGACATGGCCCATGCCGAGCCCACCGTCGGCCTCGGGCACCAGCAGCCCGGTGAAGCCCATCTCGGCCATTTGCTTCCACAGCGCGTGGCCGAAACCGTCCTTGCACTCGCGGTCGCGCCAATGGCGCAGCTGCGTCGCGATCGCGCCTTCCTTGGCCATGAACTGACTGGCGGTCTCGGCCAGCATCGCCTGATCATCGGTGTGGTAGAGGGGCATTTTTTCTCCCTCTCCCCTTCAGGGGAGAGGGTCGGGGAGAGGGGAAGTCGCCCGACCCTGTGATGAAATGACTTGGGAGAGCACAGCCCCCTCTCCCAACCCTCTCCCCTGAAGGGGAGAGGGCTATTTCACGCGCCCGGCAGCTCGAGGATGCGCTTGGCGACGACGTTGAGCATCACTTCGCTGGTGCCGCCCTCGATGCTGTTGGCCTTGGTGCGCAGCCAGCCGCGCGCGGGCCTGCCGCCGTCGGTCTCCGCGCTGTCCCATTCGAGCGCGCGGCTGCCGCCCGCCGCCATCAGCAGCTCGTTGCGGCGCTTGTTGAGCTCGGTGCCGGCGTATTTCATCATATTGGGCTGGGCCGGATGCCCGCGCCCGACCTTGGCCTCGTCGAGGAACTTCTCGCTCATCGCGGTGAAGGCGAGCGCATCGACGTCGAATTGCGCGATCTCGGCGCGCAGCACCGGGTCGAGCGCGGCGCCCTGTCTGCTCGCCACCGCGCCCAGCGAACTCGCACGGTCCATGCCGCCGGTCGCGGAGATCATCTCGCGCTCGTGGCCGAGCAGATATTTCGCCACGTCCCAGCCGCGGTTCACCTCGCCGACATAGGCCGGGACGCCCTCGCCATAGCTCTTGGGCACCGTCACATCGTCGAAGAAGGTCTCGCAGAACGGGCTGTTGCCGCTGATCAGCCTGATCGGCCTGGTGGTCACGCCGCTGTTCGCCATGTCGAACAGCATGAAGGTGATGCCCTGGTATTTGTTCGCCTTGTCGGTGCGCACCAGGCAGAAGATCCAGTCGGCCTCGTCGGCATAGCTGGTCCAGATCTTCTGGCCGTTGACGACCCAGTGGTCGCCCCGATCCTCGCCGAAGGTCTGCATCGAGACGAGGTCGCTGCCGCTGCCAGGCTCCGAATAGCCCTGGCACCAGCGGATTTCGCCGCGCGCGATTTCGTTGAGGAAGCGCTGCTTCTGTCCCTCGGTGCCGAAGTGCAGCAGCGCCGGGCCGAGCATCCAGATGCCGAAGCTGGAAAGCGGCGGGCGGGCGCCGATGCGCGCCATCTCTTCACGCAGCACCTTGGCCTCGGCGGGCGAGAGACCCGCGCCGCCATATTCCCTGGGCCAGGCGGGAACGGTGTAGCCCCTGTCGCGGCAGGCTTCGAACCAGGCGCGCTGCGCCTCGCTTTTGAAGCGGGCGTTGCGGCCGCCCCAGAACACATCCTCCTCGTCGCGCACCGGCTCGCGCATTTGCGCGGGGCAATTCGTCTCCAGCCAGGCGCGCGCCTCGGCGCGGAATGTGTCCAGCTCGTTCGTCTCGCTGCTCATCGCCGCGACTCCTCTCGGTCTCTCGCTTTACGTTTACGTAAGTCGATTCGCGGCTCCGCCGCAAGCGCCATGATGCGGCGCGGTCCAAAACAACCGCGGCCGTAGCGTCCGCCGCTTTCCGTTGACGGAAGGGCCCCGGTCCCTAAGCTGAATCCTATTGGAACTTCGGTGGAGAGGCCGGATGCGATTCTCGGTGGCCGGCGTCTCGTGAGCTTCATCAAGGGCCCCGTCCCGCTGCGCTTCAAGCTGATCCAGGGCGCGGGCGCGGTCGCCTTCGGGGTCAAGGACAACGGCTTCGCCTTCTTCCTGCTGATTTTCTACAACCAGGTGCTGGGGATGGACGCGGGGCTGGTCGGCGCCGCGCTCGGCCTCGCGCTGATCGTCGATGCGCTGATCGATCCGTTGCTCGGCTATCTCTCGGACCGGACTTACACCCGCTGGGGCCGGCGGTTGCCCTGGCTCTATGTCGCGCCGATCCCGCTCGCATTCCTGTGGGTGTTCCTGTGGAGCCCGCCGGGAGGCGAAGCGCCAGGCTTCTGGGGCCTGTTCGGCATCTGTGTCGGCGTGCGGCTGCTGCTCTCGGCGTGCGAGGTTCCCTCGGTGGCGTTGCTGCCCGAGATCACCAGCGATTACGACGAGCGCACCACGCTGTTCCGCTATCGCTACCTCAGCGGCTGGGCCGGCGGGCTGCTCATGATGGTGCTCGCCTATTTCGTGTTCATGCGCGGGCCGGAGGGCATCCTCAGCCCCGAGGGCTACGTTGGCTGGGGCGTCGCGGGTGCGCTGGTGATGGTCGTCTCGGTGATCGGCTCGGCGCTGGGGATGCATCGCACCGTGGCGCAGCTGCCCGCCGTCAAGCCGCCGCCGTTCAGCTGGCGCGCCGCCTTTGCCGACATCCGCGAGGCGTTCAGCGAGCATGCCTTCGTCATCTTCGCCGGCGGCGCGCTCGCGGGCTATGTCAGCCAGGGGCTGACCTTCTCGATCTCGCAATACGTCAACACCTTCGTGTGGCGCTTCGACGAGACCGCGTTCCAGCTGTTCCCGCTGGTCCTGGCGATCAGCGCGATCTCGATGTTCGTGATCGTAAGCCCCCTTCACCGCCGCTTCGGCAAGCCCGCGACCGCCGCCGGCGCTGCGCTGGTCGCGGTGAGCGTCGGCTTCACGCCCTATGTCCTGCTGATGGCGGGCGCCTGGCCGCGGCCCGGCCCGCTCGATGCCACCCTCCTCTATTATGCCTTCGTGCTGGTCGGCAACACCGCCGGGATCGTGACCTTGATTTCGGCCTCTTCGATGGTGGCGGAGATCGTCGAGGCCTTCGAGCAGCGCACCGGGCGGCGGGCCGAAGGCTCGTTCTATGCGGGCAACTGGCTGGTCCAGAAGTGCGCCAGCGGGGCGGGCATTTTCCTGTCCGGACAGATTGTGGCGGCCGCGCAGATTCCACAGGGCGCCGATCCGGCGGCGATCCCGGCGGACTCGGTCGCGACCATGGTCTGGCTTTATGGAGCAGCGTCGATCACGCTGGCCGTCGGCACGGCCTGGTTCCTGGGCCGCTTCCCGATCAGCCGCGCCGATCACGAGGCGCGCGTGGCCGCGCTCGACGCCGCGGCAAGGGCGGACCCGGACGCTTCGATCACCTGAGGCTTGGCAGCGCGAGCCTGCGCTGCCAGTTTCGCCCTGCAACGGATTCAACGAGAGAGGACAAGGCTGATGGACTTCGAACCCACCGAGCGGCAGCGTTACTGGCGCGACCGCGTGCGCGATTTCATCGGGTCCAATGTCCGCCCCGCGGTCCCGACCTACAAGGCGCAGGACGCGGAGGGCGAGCGCTGGAAGGTGATCCCGGTGGTCGAGGAGCTTAAGGCCAAGGCCAAGGCCGCGGGCATCTGGAACCTGTTCATGCCGCCTCGGAACGAGGGCCACCATCATGTCGACGAGACCTTCGATTTCGAGGGCCCTGGCCTGACCAACCTCGAATACGCGCTCTGCGCCGAGGAGATGGGCAAAATCGGCTTCGCCAGCGAGGTCTTCAACTGCTCTGCGCCCGACACCGGCAACATGGAGGTGTTCCACCGTTACGGCACGCGCGAGCAGAAGGACCGCTGGCTCACCCCGCTGATGAACGGCGAAATCCGCTCGGCCTTTCTGATGACCGAGCCCTTCACCGCCAGCTCCGACGCGACCAACATCGAGACCCGCATCGAGCGCGACGGCGACCATTACGTCCTCAACGGCCGCAAGTGGTGGTCGAGCGGCTATGGCGACCCGCGTTGCGCGGTCGCCATCGTGATGGGCAAGACCGATCCCGGCGCCGGCCGCCACGCCGCGCAATCGATGATCCTGATGCCGACCGATGCGGCCGGGGTAACCGTTCTCAGGCACCTTCCGGTGTTCGGTTACGACGACGCGCCGCATGGGCATATGGAGGTCGAATTGAAGGACGTGCGCGTGCCCGCGAGCAACATGCTGCTCGGCGAAGGACGCGGCTTCGAGATCGCGCAGGGCCGCCTCGGGCCGGGCCGCATCCACCACTGCATGCGCACCATCGGGGTCGCCGAGGAAGCGCTCGCCAAGATGTGCCGCCGCCTCCAGGAGCGCGAGGCCTTCGGCAAGCCGATCTACAAGCATTCGGTGTGGGAGGAGCGCGTCGCCCGCGCCCGCATCGACATCGACATGACGCGCCTGCTCTGCCTCAAGGCGGCGGACATGATGGACAAGGTCGGCAACAAGAGCGCCAAGCAGGAAATCGCGATGATCAAGGTGCAGGCGCCCAATATGGCGCTGCGCATCATCGACGACGCCATCCAGGCGCATGGCGGGGGCGGAGTGTCCGACGATTTCGGCCTCGCCAACGCCTATGCCCACCAGCGCACGCTGCGGCTGGCGGACGGGCCCGACGAGGTCCACGCCCGCTCGATCGCGCGCATGGAATTCGCCAAGCACGCGCCCAACCAGGGCCCGACGGCCAACGCCCTGCGCGACGGCAAGAGCTCCCCGGCGCTCAGTGACCACCGCTACAGCTCGGGCGATATGGGAGCGGCGCGCCAGACTTGAACTGCAACAGCCGTTCGTGTCGAGCGAAGTCGAGACACGTCCAGGCCATGTGTCTCGACTTCGCTCGACACGAACGGAGGGGTTTTTGGCTAGAGCAGCAATTCTGGAACAGGTCGGCAGGCTCACCATCGGCGAGGTCGAGCTGGCCGAGCCGCTGGCGCACGAGGTGTTGATCGACACAAAGGCCTGCGGACTGTGCCATTCGGACCTGCACTTCATCGACGGCGCCTATCCGCATCCCGTGCCCGCGATCCCCGGGCACGAGGCGGCCGGGGTGGTGCGCGCGGTCGGGATCGAGGTGCGGACGGTGAAGCCGGGCGATCACGTGGTCACCTGCCTTTCCGCCTTCTGCGGTCACTGCGAGTTCTGCGTCACCGGCCGCATGGCGCTGTGCATGGGCGGCGACACGCGCCGCGCGCCCACCCAGCCGCCGCGAATCATGCGCGCCGATGGCAGCGCGCCGGTGCAGCAGATGCTCAACCTCTCGGCCTTCTGCGAGCAGATGCTGGTCCACGAACACGCCTGCGTCGCCATCGACAAGGCGATGCCGCTCGACCGCGCGGCGGTAATCGGCTGCGCGGTGACGACCGGCGCGGGCGCGATCTTCAACGCCTGCAAGGTCGTGCCTGGCGAGACGGTCGCCGTTGTCGGTTGCGGCGGCGTCGGCCTCGCCACGATCAACGCCGCCAGGATCGCCGGCGCGGGCAAGGTCATCGCCCTCGACCCCGTGCCCGAAAAGCGAGCGCTCGCGGAAGTTCTGGGCGCGACGCACAGCGTCGATGCGATGGCGGACGACGCGGTCGAGCAGGTGGTCCGCATCTCGAACGGCGGGGTCGATCATGCGATCGAGGCGGTCGGGCGGCAGGTTAGCGCCGATCTGGCGGTCAAGGTCCTGCGGCGCGGCGGGACCGCGACGATCCTCGGCATGATGCCGCTCGACTGCAAGGTCGGCCTCGGTGCGATGGACCTCTTGAGCGGCAAGAAGCTCCAGGGCGCGATCATGGGGATGAACCATTTCCCGGTGGACCTGCCGCGGCTCGTGGATTTCTACCTGCGGGGCTTGCTCGACCTCGACACCATCATCGCCGAGCGGATCGGCCTCGAGGACGTCAATCGGGGTTTCGACACCATGCGCGCCGGCCACAGCGCGCGCAGCGTGATCGTGTTCGATTAGCACCGCGTCCCCGCGAAGGCGGGGACCTCAGGCCGCATGCGCGGCGCGTAACCGAGGGAGGCCCCCGCCTTCGCGGGGGAGCAGGGATGGAAACAATCGACTACGACGCCGAGATGGTCGGCACCGTCGAGGTGCCCGAGCGCGACCGAATGGACCTCGCGCGCCTGGCCGAATGGTTCGCGGCGAACGTCGAGGGCTTCGAAGGCCCCATCGCCTACTCGAAATTCAAGGGCGGGCAGTCGAACCCGACCTATCGCATCGACACCCCCGCGCGCAGCTACGTCCTGCGCCGCCAGCCCTTCGGCAAGCTGCTGCCGAGCGCGCATGCCGTCGACCGCGAATACGCGGCCATGCACGCGCTGGGGCCAACGGGCTTTCCCGTGCCACGGACCTATGGGCTGTGCGAGGACGCGGAGGTCATCGGCAGCAAATTCTTCGTCATGGGTCTCGCCGACGGGCGCTCGCTCTGGAACGGCGCGCTTCCCGGCCTCGCCCCCGAACACCGCCGCGCGATCTACGAGGCGATGATCGACACCCTGGCCGATCTCCACACCACGGACCCCGCCGCCATCGGCCTCGGCGAGTTCGGCAAGCCGACCGACTATTGCGCGCGCCAGATCGCGCGCTGGAGCAAGCAGTACCGGCTCTCCGAAACCGAGCCCATGCCGCAGATGGAGCGGCTGATCGAATGGCTGCCCGCCACCATCCCGCCGCAGCACGAGAGCAGCGTGGTCCACGGCGACTACCGCCTCGACAACATGATTTTCGAGCATGACGGGGACCGCGTGCTGGCGGTGCTCGACTGGGAGCTCTCCACGCTCGGCGATCCGATCGCCGATTTCAGCTATCTGATGCTGAACTGGCACAACCCGGCCGACGGGCGCGCCGGGCTGCTCGGGCTCGACCTCGCCGCGCTGGGTATTCCCACGCAGGACGAGGCCGTGGCGCGCTATGTCGCGCGCACCGGCTATCCGGTGCCGCCGATGGACTGGTATTTCGCCTACAACCTGTTCCGGCTCGCCGGGATCATGCAGGGCATCAAGAAGCGCGTGATCGATGGCACCGCGTCCTCCGCGCATGCCAAGGCGATGTCCGAGCGCGTCGGCCCCCTGGTCGAGCGCGCGCACCAGTTCGCGCTCGCCGCGGGGATGCCGGCCTAGAAACCGCGATTCCAGCGCAGCGCCACCCCCTTGTCGTCGGGAAGGCTGGCATAGTGGCCCGGATCGGTGCGGTAGAACACGCTGGCGCTCGCGGCCCCGCCCCACAGCGGTCCCCTCCAGGCAAGCTCGGCGTCGATCTCGCGGCCCGAGGGAGCGAGCGCCACGAAGCGCGTGCCATAGCTCGGCAGCAGCGTCGCATAGTCATAGGCCACCGGCAGCGTCAGGCCGATCCCGCCGCCGGTAACCCGCAGCGGCTGCGAGAGGCGCAAGCCCAGGCTGTCGCCGGCAAGGAAGGTATCGAGGCGCGAGGCGTCGAGGCTCCAGCCGCTGGCGGCGAGCGCCGAGCCCGATGCGACCAGCCCCGCCTGCCGGATGCGCGTCCAGCCCTGTCGCCAGGCCGCGCCGAGCCGCCAGCCCGCGGCGATGTCCAGGCCCGCCGAGGCATCGAGAAAAAGACTGTCCGCGCCGCGAATGCCGAGCGCCGGCGCGAAGGTCGCACCGAGCACGCTGGCGCCCTCGCCCAGCCAGCTTGCTTCGAAAATCGCCTCGACCGGGCCGATGCGGCGCTCGGCGGCGAGCGCGAAGCTGTGAAACCCGAAGCGGTCGCGGGGGCCGCCGGGCATGGCCTCGACGGCGCGGAGATTGTCGCCGCGCCAGACCGCCCCGCTCTCCGCGCTGGCGGTGAGCGCAACCCACCCGAACTCGCGTCGCAGCGCGAAGGACGCGTCGCTTGCGCGCACGAAGCCGCTGTCGCCGGCCGCGTCCCGCGCGATCAGGAACGCGGGCCGGCGCGCGCCGC
>JAIETR010000054.1 GCA_019745075.1 Qipengyuania sp. | reverse complement strand
CGCGCGCACGATCTTCGCCCCCGCCGCCTCGAGCGCATGGAAGATGCCCGCCACCGCATGCGCCGGGTCGAGCGCGACGGTCTTGCCCGCAAGCTCCGCCAGCGCGGGCCGGAACTCGCCGCGCGGCCGCACGCGCACCGCGTTGCCGAGGTGCTGGGTGAGCGCCGGGGTCACTTTCTCGGGCGCGATGAACAGCTCGGCGGTGCCGTCGGCCCGCACCACCACATAGCTGAGCGCGACCGGCGTGTTGGCCACGTCGACGCCGCGAATGTTGAGCAGCCAGGCGACCGAATCGAGCGCGGTGACGACGGTGGCGTCATATTCGCCGGCCTTGAGCCAGTCGGCGACGGCGGCGCGCTTGTCGGCGCTGTTGCGGCCAGCCAGCTGGTCGGAATAGGGCGCGGCCGGGGCGGCGGAGGGCGCCGGCCGGTCCTCCCACACCGCATCGATCGGATTGTCCGCCAGCGGCACCAGCTCGATACCCTTCGCCGCGAGCAGCTTTTCCGCCGCCTCGGCCCAGCCCACGCCGTGGAGCCAGGCGTCATAGCCGATCCGCGCGCCTTCCGGCGCATGCTCGGCGAGCCATTTGGCCGGGCTGGTCTCGGGCACCGGCTGGTAGTCGAACAGATTGCCGTCCACCTGATCGCGGACCTGGACTGTGTAGCGCCCGTCGGTGAAGATCGCCGCGCCCTTGCCGGTATAACCGGGTCCGGCGAGCACCACCCCCGTGCCCGCCGAGCCGCCGAAGCCGGTCAGCCATTTCAGGCGCTGCGCATAGGCGCCGACATATTCGCTCATGTGCTCGTCGCTGATCGGCACCACGAAGCCGTCGAGCCCGCGCTTCGCCAGCTCCTCGCGCAGCGCGGCGAGGCGGGCCTGGTGGGTCAGCATCAGCATGGCTTGAGGTCCTTTCGCTTCCTCCATAGGGCGGGCCGATGCAGGATTCCACCGCCCAGACACCTGGCACCCCGCCCGTCGCGACGCGCAGGCCCCACCGCTCCACGCATCACGGCATCGCGCTCGAGGACGACTATGCCTGGCTGCGCGATCCCGGCTATCCCAAGGTCGATGATCCCGAGGTGCTCGCCCATCTCGAGGCCGAGAACGCCTGGTTCGAGGCGCGGATGGCGCCGCACCAGCCGCTGATCGAAACGCTCTTCCAGGAGATGAAGGGCCGCATCAAGGAGGCCGACCGCTCGGTTCCGGTCAAGGACGGCGACTGGCTCTACTGGATCGATTTCGAGGAAGGCGCGCAGTACAAGCGCTGGTGGCGCAAGCCGGTCGCCGCACGGGACGATGACGGCGCCGACGAGCTGATCCTCGACGAGGTCGCGCTGGCCGGGGGCAAGGCCTATTTCCGCGTCGGCGCGGTCGCGGTCAGCCCGAGCGGGCGCTTCCTCGCCTGGTCGTCCGACACCGACGGATCCGAGCGCTACACCATCCGCTTTCGCCCGCTGGGAGGTGGCGGCGCGCTGGATGACGCCGTGCCCGGCGCGGCCGGCAAATGGGGCGAGAGCGAGGTCGAGGGCACGATCGGCAACATCGTGTGGACCACGGCCGAGGACGCGGTGCTCTACAGCCTCACCGACGAGAATTGGCGTCACCGCACCATCAAGCTGCACCGCCTGGGCAGCGATCCGGCCGCGGATGTAGTCATCTACCACGATCCCGACGAAGCCTTTTCCTGCGGCGTGGAGCTCAGCGCCGAGGAGAACTGGATAATCGTCCAGGCGGGCGACCACGAGACCAGCGAGGTGCGCCTGATCCCCGCCGCCGACCCGCTGGCCGAGCCGATCCTCGTCCGCGCGCGCGAGAAGGGCGTCGAATACGACGTCGATGTCGTCGGCGAAACGCTGTTCGTCCATGCCAACGACACCCACGAGAACTTTCGCCTCGCCACCGCGCCGCTCGCCCGCCCGGCGGAGTGGACCACGCTGATCGAGGGCTCGGACACCTTCTATCTCACCGGCTTCTCGCTGTTCCGCGATTTCTACGTGGTCGAGGGCCGGCGGGAGGGGCTCGATACCATCGAGGTCCGCTATTACGGCGATGGCGAGCGGATCGAACCCATCGCCTTCCCCGAGGCGAGCTACAGCGCCGGGCTCGGCAACAATCCCGAATTCGCGACCGACCGGCTGCGGCTGTCCTATGAATCGATGGTCAGCCCCGCGACGGTTTACGACTATCGCATCGCCGAGCGCCAGCTCGAGGTGCGCAAGGTGCAGGAGATTCCCTCGGGCTACGATGCCGGGCTCTATCGCACCGAGCGTCTGACGATCGCCGCGCGCGACGGAACCGCGATCCCCGTCTCGGTGCTCTACCGCGCGGACCGGGCGCCGGAGTCCGGTGGCCCGCTCTATCTCTACGGCTACGGCGCCTATGGCATCGCCATCCCGCCGGGCTTCTCGACCGCGCGGCTGAGCCTGGTCGATCGCGGCTTCGCCTATGCCATCGCCCATATCCGCGGCGGCGACGACCTCGGCCGCGCCTGGTACAAGGCCGGCAAGCTCGAACGTCGCGCCAATGCCTTCACCGATTTCGTCGATGTCGCCAGGGGCCTGATCGCGCGCGGCTACACCGGCGCCGGCCGGATCGGCATCGCGGGCGGGTCGGCGGGGGGCGAGCTCATGGGGGCGGCGATCAATTCCGACCCCGAGCTGTGGGGCGCGGTGGTCGCGCATGTGCCCTTCGTCGATGTGCTCAACACCATGCTCGACGCCAGTCTGCCCTTGACCCCGGGCGAATGGCCCGAATGGGGCAATCCGATCGAGGACGAGGCGGCCTTCGCGCTGATCCGCGGCTACAGCCCCTACGACCAGGTCCGGGCGCAGGCCTATCCGCCGCTGCTGGTCACCGCCGGGCTCAACGATCCGCGCGTGACCTATTGGGAGCCGGCCAAATGGGTCGCGAAGCTGCGCGAGAAGCGCACCAACGACGCCGAGCTGCTGCTCAAGACCAACATGGGCGCGGGGCACGGCGGCAAGTCGGGCCGCTTCGAGAGCTTGCGCGAAGTGGCGGAGGAATACGCCTTCATCCTGTGGCAGCTGGGAGTGGCGGCCTAACCACGCTTTCGCGGGGTATCTCGACTTCGCTCGACACGAACGGGAGAAAGCATGTTCTCAATGACCTTCACCGCGCGGCCCGGCGACATCGACGAGCTCGGCCATGTCAACAACACGGTGTGGGTCCGCTGGGTCCAGGAGATCGCGACCGCGCACTGGCGCGCGGTGGCCAATCCGGCGCATGTCGACGCCTTCGTCTGGGTCGTGACCCGGCACGAGATCGATTATCGCGGCAATGCGGGCGAGGGCGCGGTGGTCCGGGGCGAAACCCACATTCCCGGCGTGCCCAAGGGCGCGCGCTTCGATCGCTGCGTCGATTTCTTCGACAGCGAAAGCGGCAGGCTGCTGGTGGAAGTGCGCTCCACCTGGGCGATGCTCGACAGGGCCAGCGGGCGGCTGGTGCGCATCCGGCCCGACGTGGCCGCGCCCTTCGTCGCCTCGGGCTAGGCCGCGGCGACGGTCGAGCTGTCCGCAGCAGGGCCCTGAAGCTTCACCGCCGCGAGCAGGTTGCGACCGTTGTGCTTGGCTTCGTAGAGCAGATCGTCGGCGGCGCGGTAGAGCGCGACGAAATCGTTGCCGATGTCGCGCTGCGGCGCCGCCGCGACCAGCCCCGCGCTCGCGGTGACCAGCAGTTCGAGCTCGGCCACCTCGCGCGCGATCCGCACCGGAATCGCCTCGCGCAGCCGCTCGACGCGCTCCGCCACATGGTCCCCGCGCAGCAGGAGCAGGAACTCCTCGCCCCCCATCCGCAGCGCGACCGCGTTGTCGTGCCCGTCGAGCACGCCCGCGACGGTGCGCAGCACCTCGTCGCCCACCGCGTGACCCTGCGTGTCGTTGACGCGCTTGAAGTGGTCGAGATCGAACAGGGCGAAGCCGGTGAAGGCCTGCGCCGCGAAATTGCCGAGCGGTCCGTCGAGCGCGCGGCGGTTGTAGAGCCCGGTGAGGTCGTCGCGCTCCGACAGCCGCTCGAGCGAGGTGGCGCGGGTCATCGCCAGGTCGCGCTGGCGCTTGATGATCATGAAGCGGTCGGCGACGCCCAGCGAGGTCGCGATGCTCTGCACCACCATCGCGACGTAGAACAGCGGGATAGCCTCGTTCTGCTCGACCGCGGGGTTGATCATGGTGACGATGCGGATGACGCCCATGATCATGAACGGCGTCCAGCCGACCACCTGATAGCGCACCGCGCGGCTGCCGCGCTTCCACGCGTCCGCCATCGCCCAGCCGAACAGGATCATCACCGGCACGAAGCTGGCGTAATAGATCGCCGTCTGCGCCGGCCCGAGCAGGCGCGGGACAAAAGCCTGCGCCATCGTAAGCACGAGCACGAAACCCGCGCTCTGAAGCAGGCCCCGACGCAGCCGGTGGTGGAGCTTGCGCGGTTCGATGAAGGCGGCGCCGAAGGCGGCGGCGGCGGCGACGGCGAAGCCGAAGCTGAGGATCACCAGCCGCGCATGAACCGCCACCGGCAACGCCACGAAATGGCTCAGGACGCCCGAGGTCAGCAGGCACTGCACCAGGAGGCCGGCCGAGACCGCGAGGTGCCAGAGAACGAACCGCTCCCGCAAAACCCGGTAATAGGCGGCGTTGAAGGCCAGTGGCATGACCAGGATCCCGCACACCATCGCCGCCAGCAGCAGCGCAATCATGGCGTCGTGACCGGTCATCGGGTCGCGGGCATGGAGGCGGGCGTCGGTGAACAGGCCGCGCGTCGTGGGTGCTTCGAACGCCGCCACGACGGTGTCGCCCGCGTCGGCCGCCGCGGGCAAGGGGACCAGCACCATGCGTCCGCTCGGCCCGGCGACGAGCTGGTCGGCGGAATAGCTGCGCTGCGCGACGATCCGGCCGTCGGCGATCACCGCCAGCGTCAGGCGCTCGAACAGCGAGGAGCGGGTTCCGAAGAAGCGTGCCGCGCCGTCGGCCGGCGGCGAGAAGCGCAGCAGCGCGCGCTCGGCGCCCATCGCGGGTTCGCCTCCCCCGCAGCGCCAGCGCGAGCGGTCGGAAGCGACCGCGGCGAGGTCCTCGCCCAGCGATGCCTCGGCATGGCAATCGCTCCGCAGCGGCGCGCCGTTCCCCGCGCCCGCCGCGGTGGCGGGCGCCGCGCACAGCACACCCAGCAGTGCGATCAGATATGCGGCCCAACCACGCATAACTCCTCCTATCGGAGGGATTAACGGCCGATGGTTAACGCATGATAAAGGCGATCAGACGATTTTCAGGACGTCTCCCACGGGGACATGGGGATAGCCGAGCTCCTCGGCGACCGCGCGATAGGTAACTTTCCCGTCGTGGACGTTAAGACCTTCGGCCAGATGCGGGTTGGCCCCCAACGCCCCCTGCCAGCCCAGCTGCGCGATCCTGAGCGCGTGCGGCAGGGTCACATTGTTGAGCGCATAGGTGCTGGTGCGCGCCACCGCGCCTGGCATGTTGGCGACGCAGTAATGCACCACTTCGTCGACCACATAGGTCGGCTCGGCGTGGGTGGTGGCGCGGCTGGTCTCGAAGCAGCCGCCCTGGTCGATCGCGACATCGACCAGCACGCTCCCCGGCTTCATGCATTTGAGCATCTGGCGGGTGACCAGCTTGGGCGCCGCCGCGCCGGGGATCAGCACCGCGCCGACGATCAGGTCCGCGCCGCAGACCTCCTCCTCCAGCGCCGCCTTGTTGGAGAAGCGCGTCTTGGCGCGGCTTTCGAAATGGATGCCGAGCCGCTCGAGCACTTCGGGATCGCGGTCGAGGATGGTGACGTCGGCCCCCAGCCCCACCGCCATCTGCGCGGCGTTGAAGCCGACCACGCCGCCGCCGATCACCACCACCTTGCCGGGCAGCACGCCGGGCACTCCACCCAGCAGCACGCCGCGCCCGCCATGCGCCTTCTCGAGCGCGCTGGCGCCCGCCTGGATGCTCATCCGCCCCGCGACCTGGCTCATCGGCTTCAAGAGCGGCAGCGAGCCCCCGGGGCCGGTGACGGTCTCATAGGCGATCGCGGTGACGCCGCTTTCGACCAGTTCGCGGGTCTGGTCCGGATCGGGCGCGAGGTGGAGATAGGTGTAGAGCACCTGCCCGCGGCGCAGCCTGGCGCGTTCCACCGCCTGCGGCTCCTTGACCTTCACCACCATTTCGCACTCGGCGAAGATCGGATCGGGCCCGGCGACGATCCGCGCGCCCGCGGCCTTGTACTCCTCGTCGCTCGCCCCGATGCCCGCGCCCGCGCCGGTCTCGATCCAGACCTCGTTGCCCTGATGGACCAGCTCCCCCGCGCTCTCGGGCGTCAACCCGACGCGATATTCGTGGTTCTTAATTTCCTTGGGGCAACCGACGCGCATTTGGGTGTTCTCCTCGCGCGCGCCGTTACAACTGCAACCAGCAGCATTCAAGCAGCGGCGGGGCCGCGCGCGCGCCTATTGCGCCCTGCAAACAGCAAGACCGGCACGAAATTGCCGCGATCACGTTGAACCGCGACAATGTGGTGAGGAGACACCCATGACCGACAAGGCAGACAAGGTCGAGCGCAGCGCCAGCAAGCTGGGCGTCCTCGGCAAATACAGCTACGCTTGGATTACGCTGGCGTTCTTTCTCGTTTCAGCGGCGCTGCAATGGTATTTCGGCTGGCTGGACTTCTCCGAGCAAGCGCGCAATCAGGGTCAGACGCCCGAGTTCGTCCCTTTCGCCAACCAGATCCTGAGCAAGACCTTCGACAACTGGCAGTCCGAGTTCCTTCAGCTGCTGTGGCAGGTCGTGGGGCTCGCCTATTTCCTCTATCTCGGCTCGCCATCGTCGAAGGAGAACGACGACCGGCTGGAGGCCAAGATCGACGAGATTCTGCGCCGCCAGGCAGGTGAACAGGAAGGCCAGAAGCTGATCGACAAGATCGACCACGACTTCCTGCGCCACCACGGCCACGCCAGTCCGGTCGGAAACCGAGCAGCTGGTCCTCGAATTCCTTGACAGCCGACGCGCGGGGAACCTCTCCTTCTCTCTCGCGCGCGGTTAGCACGCGGCAAGCGGGAGGCACCCTCGAAAGCACCCTATTCGGCGGCTTCCGCCAGAGCCTGTGACTGGAACACGCCTGCCTGCCCGCTCAGGATCATGCGATAGGTAATGCGAAGGAGTTCGTCCGACGCCTCATCCGAGAAGAAGCGGAAGGCGGACGCCGCGGCATACTGCTCATCCAAATCAAAGGCGCGCCAGCGTCTACCCAACGTCTCGGCTGCTTCGCCAGTGGTGTTCGATCCAGCAAATATATCGATGACCAGATCATTGGGGTCGGTGAGAAACTCAATGAAAAACTGCGGGATCTTCACGGGAAAACGGGCGGGGTGAGGCTTTATCGCCAGCGCCTTGCATCCGCGCAGGTACCAGGAATTGCTCTCGGAATTCGATACCGTGATCAGGTTCGACGGGATAGCACCTCCGTTGTCCTTCGAAAACGACCTGCCGATGTCGTGACCACTCGGTCGCTTCCTGGGCGCATAGTACTTCTCCGGGTCACGCAGGAGCTTTCTCATCCGGTCGCTATACGGCACCAACACCTTGGAAATATCGGCCTTCGGCCAAGCTGTCTTACTGAACCACCAGATCGTGTTGACCGAGTCTTTTGCTCGAATCTTGCGTTTGTTGACCCACTCGATAGGGCTCGGCAGCTTCGACGGATTATGCCAGAAAAACTCTTGAGCGAGATGGAAGCCCAATTCGTCGCAGAATGCGATGGGGATACGAAAATTATACAGACTCCTTGACGGCTCGCCCTTCTTGTAAGCGCCGCCGAGATCGAGCACGAAGCTGCCCGTATCGGTCAATTTGTCGAACACCTTAGCGGCGAACGCCGTGAGCCAAGCGATGTAGGAATCCTGGTCCTGGTTGCCGTATTCCTTTTGCCGCTGAAGCGCGAAGGGCGGGGAAGTGACGACGAGGTCGACAGAGCCATCTTCGACTCGATCGAGCAAGGTAAGGGCATTCCCGATCCAGGATTCGCCTAAGCCCGTAGAGTAGGCGAGGCGAAAGGGGAGTGGCGGGGAATCTACCATCGTTTGCTACTTATACGCTGTCGACATATTTTCATCAAGGCGGTTGAACTGGGTCGTGCGGAATGAGACCGGCCTAAGAGCGAACCTGGCGCGAAATCTTCGCCAATTGCGAGCCGCAAAGGGCCTCAGCCAAGAGGCATTGGCGGATCGTGCCGGACTCCATCGCACGTTCGTTGGCTCGGTCGAAAGATGCGAGCGCAACATTTCGCTGGATAATATCGCCAAGCTTGCCGCTGCGTTGGACGTCTCGGCAGCCAAACTGCTGGAATCGGCATCATGAAGCCGCATCCGCATAAGGCGAAGATGGACGCGCTGTTTCCCGCCATCCGGGAATATGAAGCGCTCGCCAAGGCTCACGGAATTTCCGACATCTTCCAGGACAATGGCGGGAAGCTTCTACAGCTAATCCTCACGCTGGGCCTCACAGTCGTGCCGGGCAGGCAAGGCGCAGATGCCCAAGACGCGTCGGGGCGGGAATACGAGCTCAAATCAGTCAACATCGAGCGAACGTCGAGCTTCTCGACAAACCATCATCTCAACCCCGGAATCCTCGCCGACTATCGTTCGGTCGGATGGATATTCGCCATTTACCGGGGCATCGAGCTTTCGACGATTTATCGTATGGAGCCGGAGCAACTCGAGCCCCTCTTCGCACGATGGGAAGCGCAATGGCACGGCAGTGGCGGACGCGACATCAACAATCCGAAGATTCCCTTGTCGTTCGTGGCAGACAATGGTGAACTGATCCACGGCATCAGGCCCCAGATTGGTCTCCGCGCGCGCTCGGTCGTTCCACCTACCACTGACCTCGACGATCCGTTCAAAGCTGACGAGTGATGAACTGCGCCTAACAGATCACAGCGGATTCCCATCCTTGTCGCGGTAGATCTCCCGCCGCCCCACGTGGTTCGCGGGGCCCACGAACCCATCCTCCTCCATGCGCTCGATCCATTTGGCGGCGGTGTTGTAGCCGACGCCCATCTGGCGCTGGAGCCATGAGCCCGACGCCTTCTGATATTCGAACACGATCTGGCAGGCTTGGCGGTATTTGCGCTCTTCGGGATTGTCCGAGGCGGTGACGTCGTCGTCGAAGCCGAAGCCGCCGCCGTCCTCCGGCTCTTCGGTCACGGCGTCCACATAGTCCGGCGAACCCTGCGCGCGCCAGTGGTCGGCGACGCGCTCGACCTCCTCGTCGCCCACGAACGGCCCGTGGACGCGGATCATCGCGCCGGTGTTGGGCTTGTAGAGCATGTCGCCCTTGCCCAAGAGCTGCTCGGCGCCCTGCTCGCCGAGGATGGTGCGGCTGTCGATGCGGCTGGTGACCTTGAAGCTGATGCGGGTGGGCAGGTTGGCCTTGATGACGCCGGTGATGACGTCGACGCTGGGCCGCTGCGTCGCCATGATGAGGTGGATGCCGGCGGCGCGGCTCTTCTGGCTGAGCCGCTGGATCAGCACCTCGATCTCCTTGCCGACGGTGACCATCAGGTCGGCGAGCTCGTCGACGATCAGCACGATCTGCGGCAGCACCTCGTAATCGAGCTGCTCCTCCTCGTAGAGCTCCTCGCCGGTGTCGGGATCGAAGCCGACCGGAACCCGGCGGCCGAGCGGCGCGCCCTTGGCGATCGCGGCGCGAATCTTCTCGTTGAAGCCGGCGATGTTGCGCGAATTGACGCTGCTCATCATCCGGTAGCGCTTCTCCATCTCCTCGACCGCCCATTTGAGCGCGCGGATCGATTTCGCCGGTTCGGTCACCACGGGCGAGAGGAGGTGCGGAATGTCGTCGTAGGTCTTGAGCTCGAGCACCTTCGGGTCGATCAGGATCAGGCGGCATTCGGTGGGCGTGAAGCGGTAGAGCAAGCTCAGCAGGATGGTGTTGAGCCCCACCGACTTGCCCGAGCCGGTGGTGCCCGCGACCAGCAGGTGCGGCATGGCGGCGAGGTCGGCGATGATCGGCTCGCCGGCGATGTCCTTGCCCAGGATGATCGGCAGCGCGCCCTTGCTGTCGGCGAAGGCCGCGCTCTCGATCAGCTCGCGGTAGCTGACGGTCTGGCGGTCCGCATTCGGAAGCTCGATGCCCATCACGGTCTTGCCCGGGATGGGGCTGACGCGGGCCGAGATCGCGCTCATGTTGCGGGCGATGTCTTCGGCGAGGCCGATGATGCGGCTGGCCTTGATCCCCGGCGCAGGCTCGAGCTCGTACATGGTGACCACCGGCCCGGCGCGGACGGCGGCGATCTCGCCCTTGACGTTGAAATCGTCGAGCACGGTTTCGAGCAGGCGGGCGTTGCGCTCCAGCGCCAGCTTGTCGAGCTTGACCGTCTTCTCCGCGGGCGGCGGGGCAAGCAGCTCGATGCTGGGCAGCTCGTATTGCGCGAACATGTCGCGCTGCCTGGGCTTTTGCGTCGCCGAGGCGCGGCGCGGCGCTTCGGCGGGATCGGGAATGTCCGGGGCGCGGCGCGGGGGCGCGGCGAAGAGCCCGTCATCGTCGTCATCGGAGAGCGGAGGCGCGGCGAGGCGCTTCCTCGCGCGGCGGCCGGGGAGCGGCACGTCGTCATCGTCGTCGCGGGTGCGCACCCGACGGAGAAAATCGGGCAGCGTCAGGAAGCGCCGCCAGTCGAAGGCGAAGACCCTGGCCGTCAGCGCGACGCCCCCCGCCAGCGCGGCGAGTGCGAGGCCGCCGACCACCCAGCCCCGCGCTTCGGCGCCGAAGCGACCCGCCACCGCCTCGATGGCGCGCGCCCCGAGCAGGCCCGCGAGCCCGCCGGGCCCCGCCGGAAGGCTGGCGAGGGCATCCTCGAACAGCAGCGCCAGCACCGTGCCGAGCAGCACGATGGCGACGAGCAGCAGCCCGAAGGGCCGCCACCACCGCCCGGTCTCGGCCTCGCCGGCGGTCTCGACCTCGAGCCACAACCGGCGCGCGGCGACATAGAGCAGCGGCAACAGCAGGATCGCGGGCAGCCCGAACCAGCCGAGCGCCTTGTCGCTCACCCAGGCGCCGGGCGCGCCCATCCAGTTGGCGATGTTTTCCCCCGAAGCGGCGGTCGATCCGCTCGGATCGGTCTGCGCATAACTCGCAAGCGCCAGCGCCAGGAACAACGCCAGCCCCGCGAACAGCGCCGCGCCCGCGATCTCGCCCGCGCGGGCGAGCGAACGGCGGAAAGTCGCCTTCCAGTCGGGCTTGGGGGCTGCGCGCGATGCCATCGCGGCAATATGAATCGCTGCGGAGTCTCGCGTCAAGCTCGCTGGGACCGCGAGGCGCGAAGCGGCTCGTGGTGGAGGGGTTAAAGAGCGCTGCGGCGGAACCCCTCCGTCAGCCGACCTGCGGCCGGCTGCCACCTCCCCATTTGTGCTCCGCAAAAATGGGGAGGATCAGACTTTGGCTACGAGTCCGTCGATCGCGCCCCAGCGTGGCCAGGCCAGTTCCGCCGCGCGCGCTTTCGTCATTCCGCCCAGGGCGATCACCGGCACCGGCGACTGCTGCGCGAGCACGTGAAAACCGTGGATACCGAGCGCCTCGGCCTCGGGATGCGAGCGGGTGGCGAACACGGGCGAAAGGAACACCCCGTGTACGCCCGCGCGCCCGGCGGCGGCGAGCCCCTCCCCGTCATGCGCGGTCGCGAGTCCGAGCATTCCCTCCGCGGGAGCGACCCGGTCGCAATCGCCATAGACCCCGTCGGCGCCCCAATCGCGCGCCGTCGCCGCTCCCTCGGCGAGAATGACCAGATGCCCGGCCGCCTTCGCCGCCCTCGCCAGCGCGCGGAAACGCGCGGCGCGCTGGTCGAAATCGAGGTGATAATGCCGGAACACGAAGCCCGAGCCGGGCGGCAGGGCGCGGAGCGCAACCTCCAGCCCCGCGTCGTTGCGCGCGTCCGACAGCAGCCAGAGGAGCGGGAGAGCGCTTCGACCAGGCTCGGGAGGGGACTGGCGCGGGCTCATGCCACCGGTATAGCGCGGCGCGATGGAAATGGCAGACAATCCCCTCGCGGCGGTGCGCGCAAGGATCGCCAAGGCCTGCGGCATCGCGCGGCGCGATCCGGGCGAGGTGACGCTGATCGCGGTCAGCAAGACCCGGCCGGCGAGTGCGGTCGAGCCGCTATTGACGCTCGGCCAGCGCCATTTCGGCGAGAACCGGGTGCGGGAGGCGCAGGACAAATGGCCGGAGCTGAGAGAGTCGCATCCGGCGGTGCGGCTCCATCTCGTCGGCCAGCTCCAGTCGAACAAGGCCGAGGACGCCGCGCGCCTGTTCGACTGCATCCATTCGCTCGACCGGCCGAGCCTGGTCGGGGCGTTGGCGAGGGCGTTCGACAAGACGGGCCGCCGGATTCCCTGTTTCGTCCAGGTCAATGTCGGGGAGGAGGCGCAGAAGGGCGGCTGCGCGATCGGCGAGCTGCCCGCGCTGCTGGCCGAGGCGCGCAAGGCCGACATCCCGCTCGCCGGCCTCATGTGCCTGCCGCCCGAGGGCATCGAGCCCGCGCCGTTCTTCGCCTTCCTCGACAAGCTGGCGCGCGACCACGGCCTCGATGGCCGCAGCATGGGCATGAGCGGCGATTTCGAAACCGCGATCATGCTCGGCGCGACGCATCTGCGCGTGGGCACCGCGCTGTTCGGGGCGCGGGCATAGCCGCCCGATCATCTCTCCCCTTGCGGGAGAGATACGGAGACTTGCGAGCTTGCTCGCTAGTCGAAGTTGAGAGGGGGGCCGCGGCGGGAGCTGCGCTCCCGACCCCTCTCCCAACCGGCGCCGGGTGAAACGTCCCCCGGACGTTTCAGGTCATGCTGGGAGCATGACCGGCCCGGCACCCCCGCAAGCCTGTCCTGAGCGGCTGGCTGGCAAAGCCAGCCGAAGGGGGGAGAGGGCCAAAGCGAAGAAGGGCGCCGCTTGCGCGACGCCCCTCCTCCTCTCCCCGTGTTCGGGGTAGTGTTATCGCGCCGTCAGAACCGGAACCGCCCGGTCACGCCGTAGGTGCGCGGTTCGGCGAGGAACTGCGAGAAGATCTGCCGGCCGCCGGGATATTGCGGATCGACGAAGGGCGGCGTCGTGGCACCCGCCTGGAACGGCGAGTTGAAGGCGACCTGGGCGTAGTCCTTGTCGAAGATGTTTTGCGCCCACAGCTCGAGCGACCAGCGCTCCTCGGGCCCGCGCACGCCGACACGGGCGTTGAACAGCGCGTAGCCGTCCTGCTCCTTCTGCGGGAACAGGTCGGAGCCGGTGTTGTAATCGCTGGTCATGCGGCCGTCGATGTAAAGGAGCCCGGAAAGTCCGCTGTTGCCGAGCGGCGGCGTCCAGGTCACGCTGCCGGTCGCCACCAGCTCGGGCGCGTTCGAGAGGTTGTCCCCCGGCAGCTTGCGCAGCGCCGGATCGAGCGGCGCGCCGGTCCGGTTGCCCACAAGGTCGCTGCGGTATTTGGTGCTGGCATAGGTCAGGCCCGCCGCCACGCGGAAGTCGCGCACCGGGACCAGCAACGCTTCCAGCTCGAACCCCTGGGTGCGCACGCCGTAGCTCACGTCGCCCGGCGCGCAGCTGCCGGTGGCCGCGCTGAGGTCGGTGTCGGCGGCGGCGCCCCCGACCAGATTGCGGCAGCCGTTGACGGTCTGGACCAGGAAGACGGTGCCATTGAAGGTGTTGAGCTGGAAATTGCTGAACTCCGAGCGGAACGCCGAGAGGCTCAGGCTGAACGGCCCGGTGGCGTATTTGGCGCCGAGCTCGTAGCTGTTGACCAGCTCGGGATTGAACTGGAGGCGACCGACCAGCGCCTGGGCACCGCCCGCGGCCGCGAAGGTCGAAGTTGGAACCCCGCCCACGACCTCGATAGGCGACTTGAGCGCCGAGCGGTCGAGGTTGAAGCCGCCCGCCTTATAGCCGCGTGCGTAGCTCGCGTAGAGCAGCAGATCGTCGTCAGGTTTGTAGGACAAGATCGCGGTGCCGGTGAACTCATCCTCGTTGCGCTTGTCGCTGATCGTCACGCCGTTGAGCTCGGCGGTCGAATTGCCTTGGCACGACAGTCCGATCAAACCACCGGCAAGCGCACGGGCGAGTGGGTTGGCACTGACCAGATCGTCGGTAAGCCGCGCTTGCACCTGCGTGCAGACATTGTTGTTGTTGCCGAAGGTAGCGGAGAAGTCCTTCTTGTCGTTGGTGTAACGCAGGCCCAGCGTCAGATCGATCTGATCGGTGATATGCACGATGTTGTGCGTGAATAGCGCCCAGTTATTATCGTCCTGACGATATTCGTCGATCGTCGAGCCCAGGTTGTTGAGGCTGTCCAGCAAGGTGAAGCCGGCGACCACATCCGGTCCCGATGTTCCGGTCGCACCTGCTAGGGTGGCCGGACCGACACCCGGAGCGACGCACGAAGGGCTGCCGGGCGAATACAGCGCGGCCAAGGCAGCAGGCAACCCCGAGATAATCCGGCAATTTGCGAAGCGGCCATACTGGCTGCCGAAGCGCAGGTTGTCGCGGACGGTGAGCTTCTCGTTGGCGAAGAAGCCGCCCACCAGCCAGTCGAGCCTTCCGCCGAAAGCCTCGCCCTGGAGCCGGACTTCCTGGGTGAAGGTGCGGAACTGGCGATAGGCCTGATCGCTCGGCGCGCGGTAGAGGATGTCGACCGCGCCGTAGTCGGTGTCGGATCCCTCCCCGGACCGATATTCGCGGTAGGCGGTGATGGAGGTCAGGCGCGCCCCCCCGAGATCCCAGTTCAGCTCGCCCGAGATGCCGTAGTCCTTGGTCTTGCCCGCATAGCCGCGGCCGGGGCTGACCGAGATGTTCCTGCCGTATCCCTGGCTGAAGGCCGACAGCGGCTGGCCGAGGTCGCGCAGCACGTTGACGATGTTGTTGCCGTTCTGCTGGAGCGGAGCGAGCGGAGTGGACGGGTTGTTGAGGTTGCCGATGAACGGATTGACCGAACTGCCGACATAGGTCGCCGCGCAGCACTTCTCCTCGCGGAAGGTGTAGTCCCCGATCAGCCGGAACGATATGTCATCGGTCGGCTCGAACAGGAGCTGGCCGCGCACGAAATAGCGGTTGCGGTCGTTGACGTCGGTGTTGTTGGTGGTGTCCTGGTAGAAGCCGTCGCGCTTGACCCAGATGCCGTCGAGCCGCGCGGCGATGGTCTCCGTCAGCGGCCCGGTGATGCTCGCGCCCGCGCGCCAGTAGTTGTAGTTGCCGTAGGTCAGCTCGGCCGAGCCGCCCAAGTCGAACTCCGGCCGCTTCGAATAGATGCTGATCAGGCCGGCCGAGGAATTGCGCCCGCCGAGCGTGCCCTGCGGTCCGCGCTGGACCTCGACCCGGTCGATCTCGCCCAGCTCGTTGAGGCCGATGCCCGAGCGCGAGCGGTAGACGCCGTCGATGAACACCGGGACCGAGCTTTCGAGGCCGGGGTTGTCGCCCACCGTGCCGATGCCGCGGATACGCGCCGAGCCATTTGCCTCTGATCCAGTCGAGGAGACCAGCAGCGAGGGCGCGACCTGGTTGAGCTGGCGGATGTCGTTGGCGCCGCTGTTCTGCAAGGTTTCCGCGTTCACCGCCGAGATCGCCACGGGAACATCCGCCAGCGCCTGGCGGCGGCCCTGCGCGGTGACGACGATGACGTTCTCGTCTTCCACCGCGGCGGCATTGGCCTGGCTCCCTTCCGCGGTCGTTTGGGCCGCGGTGTCCTCGCCGGTGTCCGGGGGCGATGTGTTCTGCGCAAGCGCGGCAGGGGCAAGCAGGGCGCCCGCCCCCAACATTGCGAGCACGCGAAGCGAAGCAAAGCTGGTGGTCATGTCGTCTCTCCCGGTCATTCTTATGACACGAATGCATAGTGCGGCGCCGCTTCGGTGCAATATCCTGCCGACGAAGGGTCCTCAGGCGTCTTCCAACCGTGCCCCAAATGCATCACTGGCGGCATCGAGCAGGGCCGCCTCGATTCGCGTCAGGCGGTCGGGTGCGATGAGCTTGGAACCCGTGCCGTCCGTAACGTAAAACGTGTCCGCGGCGCGCTCGCCATAGGCCGTGACATGCGCCGAATGGACGATCACGCCGCATTCGAACAGCGCCCTGGCCAGCCGATTCAGAAGCGCGGGGCGATCGCGGGCATTGACTTCGATCACGGTGAATCGACCCGAGGCCTTGTTGTCGAAAACGACTCGGGCGCGCACGTCGAAGGCGGCGGCGCGACCATGCGGAAGCGGACGCTGGGCGAGCCTGGGCGCGAGGTCGATGCGGTTGGCCAGAGCATCGGCGATGGAACGTTCCAGCCGGTCGATCTGGGCGGGCTCGCGGAAGGGGCCGCCGTGCGGATCCTGGACGAGGAAATTGTCCAGTGCCCAGCCCTCGCGCGTGGTGTGGATGCGCGCATCGATGATGTTGCCGCCGGCGAGGTGAATGCCGCCCGCGATGCGATAGAACAGCCCCGGATGGTCGGCGGCGATCACCGTCACCAGCGTCGCCCCGCGCGCTTCGTGGAAGGCGGTCTCGATATCGAGCTGCGACCCGCTTTCACGCGTCGCGGCATAGGCCTGGAGATTGCGCGCCGCGATGTCTTCGGGCTCGGCGATCCAGTAGGCGTCCCCCATCGTCCTGGCATGGCGTTCGACCAGGCTCGCCTTGTCTCCCAGAAGCGCCGCCACGCGTTCCTGCCGCGCGGCCACGCGCTCGGCCCGGCCGCGCCGCATATGGCCGAGCCTGAGCTGCTCCTGCGCGGCATCGTAGAGCTCGCCGAGCAACTGGCCCTTCCAGCTGTTCCAGGTTCCCGGCCCGACCGCGCGGATGTCGACCGCGGTCAGGATCATCAGGTGGCGCAGCCGCTCCGCGCTCTGCACCCTGGCGACGAAATCGTCGATCGTCTGCGGGTCCGTCAGGTCGCGCTTGAAGGCGGTGGCGCTCATCAGCAAATGCTCGCGCACCAGCCAGGCGACCATCTCGGTCTCGCCCTGCGTCAGGCCGAAGCGCGGGCACAGCCGCTCGGCGACCTCGGCGCCCAGGATCGAATGGTCGCCGCCGCGCCCCTTGGCGATATCGTGCAGCAGCACCGCCACATAGGCGGTGCGGCGGCTGCCGACCTTGTGGATCAGCCGGCTCGAGCGCGGATGGTCCGCGGTCAGCTCGCCCTTCTCGATCCTGGCGAGCAGGCCGATGGCGCGGATGGTGTGCTCGTCGACGGTGTAGTGGTGATACATGTCGAACTGCATCTGCGCGTTGACGCGGCCGAAGTCGGGCACGAAGCGGCCGAAGACATTGGCCTCGTTCATCCATCGCAGGGCCGATTCAGGGTCGTTGCGTCCCGCGAGGAGATCCAGAAACAGCGCATTGGCTCGGGGGTCGTCGCGCACCGCGGCATCGATCCGCCCGCTCTCGCGATTGGCCAGGCGCATCGTTTCGGGGTGGACCTCGAGCCCTTCGGTCTCGGCGAGCTGGAAAATCTCGATCAGCCGCACCGGATCCCTGGCGAACCAGTCCGGCGCGGGCGCGGCAATGCGGCCGCCGTGGACGACATAGCCCTTGAGGTGGCGCGGGCGGCTGCGGAAGCCGGCGAAGAAGCCGCTCGCGCGCGACTTCTGCGCGAACTCCTGGTCGATATGCGCGAGGAAGATGCCGGTCAGCGCGCCGACCCGCTTGGCCATCAGGAAGTAGAACTGCATGAAGCGCTCGACCGCGCTCTTGCCGGGGCGGTCGGCGAAGTTCATCCGCTCGGCGATCTGGCGCTGGAGATCGAAGGTCAGCCGGTCCTCGGCGCGGCCTGTGATCGCGTGGAGGTGGCAGCGCACCGCCAACAGCCAGCCCTCGGCGCGGCGGAAGCTGGTGTATTCGGCGCGGGTGAAGAGCCCGACATCGACCAGATCGGCGGCGGCGCGGACCTGGTGGATATATTTGCCGATCCAGTACAGCGTCTGGAGATCGCGCAGGCCGCCCTTGCCCTCCTTGACATTGGGCTCGACGACATAGCGGCTGTCGCCCATGCGCTTGTGGCGGGCGTTGCGTTCGGCGAGCTTTTCGATCACGAACTGGCGCTCGGTGCCCTTCACCACTTCGTCGACGAAGCGCCTGATCGCCTCCTCGCGAAGCGTCCGATCGCCCCAGACATAGCGGCTTTCAATGAGCGCGGTGCGGATCGTCAGATCGTCCCGCGCCATGCGAAGCATGTCCGTGGGGGTGCGCGTCGAATGGCCGACCTTGAGGCCCAGGTCCCACAGCAGATAGAGCATCGCCTCGATCACCTGCTCGCACCACGGCGCGTCGCGCTGCGGGGTGAGGAAGGCGATGTCGACGTCCGAATGCGGGCACATCTCGGCCCGGCCGTAGCCGCCGACCGCCATCGCCGCGATCCGCTCGGCGGCAGTGCGATTGGGCGCGGGGTAGAGATGGCCGACGGCGTGATCGAAAATGACCCGCACCAGCTGGTCGATCAGGAAGGCGTGGCCGGCGGTGATCTCGTGACCGGCGGCGGGCTTTTCCAGCAGGCGGCGCTCGAGCTCGGCGCGCCCGCCGGCAAGCGCATCTTTGAGCGCGGCGACGACCTGCGGCCGCGCCCGTGAGCCCTTGTCGGCGTGCAACGCGGCGACCGCCTCGGCCAGGGCGCGCCGGTCGACGATCGCGCGCTGGTTGGGCAGCCGCGTGCTGCTCACGCCGCGAAGTGATCCTTCGCGTAGCTGGCCTTGACCGCGCGCTTGTCGACCTTCTGCGTGCCGAGGCGCGGGAGTTGCTCGTGCGCTTCCCACAGATGCACCGGCAGCTTGAAGGCGGCGATGTGACCGCGCAGGTAATCGCACAGCTCCTCGGGCGCGAGCCTCTCACCGGGCCGGACCAGATAGACCGCCGCGGGCACCTCGCCGAAGCGCTCGTCGGGCAGGCCGAACACCGAGCATTCGGCGATGGCCGGATGCGCGTAGATGGCTTCCTCCACCTCGATGCAGGCGATGTTCTCGCCGCCGCGGATGATGATGTCCTTCTTGCGGTCGACGATGAAGAGATAGCCGTCCTCGTCGAGATAGCCGAGGTCGCCGGTGCGGAAAAAACCGTCGGCGGTGTAGGCCGCGGCGGTCGCCTCCGCGTTCTTCCAGTAGCCGAGGAAATTGCACACCGAACGGATCGAGACCTCGCCAGTTTCGCCCGCCGCGAGCTGCCGCCCGGCATCGTCGAGGATCGCCAGATCGACCAGCGGCCTGGAGGCGAGCCCGGTCGAGCCGGGCTTGGCCATGTAGTTTTCGTTGAGATTGCCGCAGCCGACCGCATTGGTCTCGGTCAGGCCGTACCCCAGAAGCGGATAGCCATCGGGGAAGGCCTCGCGGATCTTGCCGACATGCTCGACCGGTCGCGGCGCGCCGCCGGCGGCGAAGCTCTTGCACTGGCTGAGATCGTAGCTGTCGCGATCCGGGTGCATCGCCATCTCGTAGCTCATCAGCGGCACGCCGACGAAATAGGTGACTTTCTCCCGGTCGAGCAGCCGCAGCGCCTCGGTCGCGTCCCACTTGGGCATCAGCACCAGCTTGCGGCCCAGCGCGATCGACTGAAGGAACACCGGCACCTCGCCGGTAACGTGGAACAGCGGCACCGTGACCAGCGCGCTCGGCTGCACCGTCGGCGCCTCGCCCCGCTCGGTCAGGATCTGCAGCACCATCGCGGTCTGGCAGATGTAGTTCATCACCCCCGAAACCACCCCGAGGTGATCCGAATAGGCGCCCTTGGGATGGCCGGTCGAGCCCGAGGTGTAGAGGATGGTCGCGAGATCGGATGGGCCGAGCTCGCCGAGCATCCGCGTCGCGGTCTCGCCCTCGCCCCACACGCCCGCCAGCCCCTCGGCCGGGGCGCCGTGCTCGAAGACGTGGATCCTGGCCGCATGCTGGTGCCCGGCCAGCCGCGCGGCGCGCTGGGCGTCGGCGAGCACCAGCGAGCATTCGCACAGCTCGATGCCATAAGCGAGCTCCTCGCCGGTCCACCAGCCGTTGAGCAGGGTGGCGCAGCCGCCGGCCATGACCGTGCCCATATAGGCCACGATCCAGTTCGCCGAATTGCGCGCCGCGATTCCCACGCGGTCGCCCTTCCCGACCCCGTACCGGGTGGCGAGGCCATCGGCGACGCGCAGCGCCGCGTCGTAAACCTCGCCGAAGGTCAGCCGCAGATCGCCATCGACCAGGAACAGCGTGTCGCGATGCTGGGCGCAGAAATGCGCGAAATAATGCGCCAGGCTGGGCGGCGCGTTGACGAAGGCCGGCATGGCGACTCCGCGCCGCTCCACCTCCTTCAAGGCGAACATCTGCCCGGGCGAGGTAACGGCGGCGGTGATGCGGTGGATGTCGTTGTCGAGCTGTGTCGGCATTGTCTTGCGGCGGTCCCTCTCCAGGTTTCGGCCGAGATGGCCGGCGGCAACGGTGCGCGCGGGCTTTCCCGCACCGCGTCGCTGTGCCAAAGGCCGCCCCGACGGGTCGCCGGGGGTGGCCCTCGCCCATACCTCTACGGAGATAGACGCTTGCTGTCACTACTGGCGCCCGCGGCGGTTACCGCCCATCAGCTCGCCTGGTCGGATCTCGGCCTGACGCCGGGGATCGAGCTCGGCTTCTTCACGCTGCGGTGGTATTCGCTCGCCTATCTGGCGGGCATCCTGCTCGCCTATTGGCACCTGTCGAGGATGATCAAGGCGCCCGGTTCACCGCTGGCGCAACGCCATGCCGACGATCTGTTCTTCTATTGCACGCTGGGCGTAATCCTGGGCGGGCGCGCCGGCTTCGTGGCTTTCTACAGGCCCGAGTTGCTCACCGATTTCAGCTATCCCGGCCCGATCAGCTGGGGCGCGGCGCGGCTGTGGGACGGCGGCATGAGCTTCCACGGCGGGGTGATCGGAGTGCTGGTCGCGATCGCCTGGGTGGCGTGGCGCAACCGGCTGAACTGGTTCAGGGTGTGCGATTACATCGCGGTCAATGTCGGCTTCGGCATGTTCTTCGGGCGGCTGGCGAACTTCGTCAACGGCGAGCTGTGGGGCCGCCCGAGCGACGTGCCCTGGGCGATGACCTTCTGCGACATCGAGCACACCGCCACCAGCTGCGTCTCCAGCTTCGTCACCCGCCATCCCAGCCAGCTCTATCAGGCCGCGCTCGAGGGGCTGCTGGTGATCGCGGTGATGCTGCCGCTGTTCTGGAAGACCAAGGCGCGCTGGCGGCCGGGCTTCCTGGTCGGCGTGTTCACCATCCTGATCGCGACGGCGCGCTTCATCAACGAATTCTTCCGCGAGCCCGACAGCTATCTGGTCTCGGTGGTGCAGGAGACGGGCCTCAGCCGCGGGCAATGGCTGTCGCTGCCGATGATCGCGGTCGGGCTGGCGGTGATCGCCTACAGCCTGACGCGCAAGGTCGAGCCGAAAGGGGCGGCGCAAGCCGCGTGAGCGGCGACCTCGCCGGGCGCTTCCGGCGGCTGATCGCCGATCTTGGTCCGATATCCGTCACCCGCTTCATGGGCGAGAGCAACGCGCAATACTACGCCACCCGCGATCCGCTGGGCGCGGCGGGCGACTTCGTCACCGCGCCCGAGATCGGCCAGATGTTCGGCGAGCTGATCGGGCTGTGGCTGGCCGATGTCTGGGACCGCGCCGGGCGTCCCGAGGGCGCCGCCTATGCCGAGTTGGGGCCGGGGCGCGGGACGCTGGCGAAGGACGCGCTGCGGGCGATGGCGGGCGCGGGCCTGCGGCCCAATATGCATCTGGTCGAAGGCTCGCCGGCCCTGCGTCGCGTGCAGGCGGCCGCGCTCCCTGGCGCGGTATTCCACGACGACGCGGCGGGACTGCCCGACGACCGCCCGCTGCTGCTGGTCGGCAACGAGTTCCTCGACGCGCTGCCGATCCGGCAATGGGTCCGCACCGGGGCGGGCTGGCGCCAGCGGATGGTGGCGCTCGAAGGCGAGGATTTCGTGTTCGTCGCCGGGCCGAGGCCGATCGACATTGCGCTCCCCGATGGCTTCGCCGATTGTCCGCCCGGCACCATCGTCGAAACCAATCCCGGCGCCGCCGCCGTGGTCGAGGAGATCGCCCGCAGCCTGGGGCGGCAGGGCGGCGCGGCGCTGCTGATCGACTACGGCCATCTCGAGCCGCGCACCGGCTCGACGCTCCAGGCGGTTCGCGCTCACCGCAAGGTCGATCCGCTCGATCATCCCGGCGAGGCCGACCTGACCGCGCACGTCGATTTCGCCGCCCTGGCAGAGATCGCAACCGCGGCGGGTTGCCGGGTCCAGACGACCAGCCAGGGCGTATGGCTCGCTGCAATGGGGATCGACCTTCGCGCCGAGACGCTGGCGCGCGCCGCCCCAGACCGCGCCGCCGAGATCGTCGCCGCGCGCGAGCGGCTGACCTCTCCCGGGCAGATGGGCGAGCTGTTCAAGGTGATGGCGCTGACCGCCCCCGACTGGCCCGAGGGCGCGGGCTTTGTGCCCTAGCCCGCGCCCCCGCATCCCGCTATCGGCGCCCATCAGACATATCTCGCGAGCCTGAGGAGAGAGCATGCGCGCGACCCCCGATTTCGATTTCCAGCTCGGCGAGGCCGCGCAGATGATCCGCGAGGCGACCGCGCGCTTCGCCGACGAGCAGGTGGCGCCGCTGGCCGGGAAGGCCGACCGCGAGGACTGGTTCCCGCGCGAGCTGTGGGTGCCGATGGGCGAGCTCGGTCTCCACGGCATCACGGTGGACGAGGCCGACGGCGGGCTCGGCCTCGGCTATCTGGAGCATGTCATCGCGGTCGAGGAGATCGGCCGCGCCAGCGCCAGCGTGGGCCTCAGCTACGGCGCGCATTCCAACCTCTGTGTCAACCAGATCCGCCGCTGGGGCAATCCCGAGCAGAAGGCGAAATACCTCCCCAAGCTGATCTCGGGCGAGCATGTGGGCTCACTCGCGATGAGCGAGGCCAGCGCCGGCTCGGACGTGGTTTCGATGAAGCTCAAGGCCGACGCGGTCGAGGGCGGCTATGTCCTCAACGGCACCAAGTTCTGGATCACCAATGCGCAATATGCCGATACGCTGGTGGTCTATGCCAGGACCGACGGCGGCGCCGGCAGCCGCGGCATCACCGCCTTCCTGATCGAGAAGGACATGCCCGGTTTCTCGGTCGGCCAGAAGATCGACAAACTGGGCATGCGCGGCAGCCCCACCGCCGAGCTGGTGTTCGACGATTGCGAGGTGCCCGACGAGCACGTCATGGGCCCGGTCAACGGCGGGGTCGGCGTGCTGATGAGCGGGCTCGATTACGAGCGCGTGGTGCTCGCCGGATTGCAGCTCGGAATCATGCAGGCCTGCCTCGACACGGTCATCCCCTACGTCCGCGAGCGCAAGCAGTTCGGCAAGCCCATCGGCGCGTTCCAGCTGATCCAGGCCAAGGTAGCGGACATGTATGTCGCGCTCCAATCGGCGCGCGCCTACACCTATGCGGTCGCCAAGAACTGCGACGCCGGCGCGACCACACGCTTCGACGCCGCCGGCGCGATCCTGCTGGCGAGCGAAAACGCCTTCAAGGTAGCAGGCGAGGCGGTCCAGGCGCTCGGCGGCGCGGGCTACACCAAGGACTGGCCGGTCGAGCGGTATCTCAGGGACGCCAAGCTCCTCGACATCGGCGCGGGCACCAACGAGATCAGGCGCATGTTGATCGGCCGCGAACTGATAGGGGCAGCGGGGTGAGCGATCTTGGAATCTTGACTTTGATAGCAAGAAGACTATCTGAATTTCAGATCACCCTCGGTGCTTCGGTGCCGGGGCGCACGGCGGCCCTCGTGGCCGCCGTTGCTTTTTGAGGGGCCGAATGCGTACTCGGGTCTATATCGACGGGTACAACCTCTTTTACGCTTGCCTGAAGCGTTCGCCCTACAAGTGGTTGAACCTGCACGATCTGGCTATCCGGCAACTCTCGAAAAATCAGATCGACAAAGTGCGGTATTTTACCGCCCGAGTAAGCGCCAGGCCGCATGACCCCACGCAGCCTCAGCGACAGGAAACCTACCTTCGCGCCCTTGCGACGATACCCGAAATCGCAGTTCACTTCGGCCATTTCCTGACCCACGAGGTTGGAATGCCAGACGCCGTCGCCTGGAGCGCGGGTCGGTATCAATCGGTGCGGGTAATCAAGACGGAGGAGAAGGGCTCGGACGTCAATCTGGCTACGCACTTGCTCGTCGATGCGTTCGACAACCTCTTCGATGTCGCAGTCATCGTCAGCAACGACAGCGACCTCGCCGAGCCGATGAGGATTGTGCGGGAGCGCTTCGGCAAGACGATCGGCATTCTGTGTCATCGCTCGACGAGAGTTAGCGGCAAGCTAAGGCCCCTCGCGCATTTCGTGCGATCCTTTCATAGTGGCGCCCTCGCCGCCTCACAATTCCAGCCGCAGCTGATCGACGCGAACGGCACTTTCTCCAAACCTCCCAGCTGGTGAACCGATGACCGCCCCCACCCTCACCACCAAGCTCGACCGCGAAGCGCCCGATGCCAAGGCGCGGTTCGCGCATAACAAGGGGCTCGCCGACGAGTTGCGCGCCAAGGTGGCCGAGGCGGCGCTGGGCGGGCCGGAGAAGCATCGGGAGCGGCATGTGGCGCGCGGCAAGCTGTTGCCTCGCGAGCGCGTCGAGCGGCTGCTCGATCCGGGTTCGCCCTTCCTCGAGATCGGGCAGTTGGCGGCGAACGGAATGTATGAGGGCGACGTCGACGGCGCCTCGATGATCTGCGGCATCGGGCGAGTCAGCGGGCGGCAGGCGATGATCGCCGCCAACGATCCGACCGTGAAGGGCGGCAGCTACTACCCGATGACGGTCAAGAAGCACTTGCGCGCGCAGGAGATCGCGCAGGAGAACCGGCTACCCTGCGTTTATCTCGTCGACAGCGGCGGGGCGAACCTGCCCTACCAGGCCGAGGTCTTCCCCGACCGCGAGCATTTCGGGCGCATCTTCTTCAATCAGGCCAATATGTCCGCGCTCGGCATCCCGCAGATCGCCTGCGTGATGGGGAGCTGCACCGCTGGCGGCGCCTATGTCCCGGCGATGAGCGACGAAACGGTGATCGTGCGCGAGCAAGGCACGATCTTCCTCGCCGGTCCGCCGCTGGTGAAGGCCGCGACCGGCGAAGAGATTTCCGCCGAGGATCTTGGCGGCGGCGACCTTCATGCGCGCAAGTCCGGCGTGGTCGACCACCTCGCCGAAAACGACGAGCATGCGCTCACAATCGTGCGCGACATCGTCAGCCATCTCGGCGCGAACCACGCGGCGGCGAAGGATGTGGCGCTCAAGGACCCACGCCCCCCCAAGTTCGACGCGGATGACCTTTACGCCCTCATCCCCGACGATGTCCGCGCGCCCTACGATGTCCACGAGGTCATCGCGCGGCTGGTCGATGGCAGCGAGTTCCACGAATTCAAGCCGCTCTACGGCTCCACCCTCGTCACCGGCTTCGCGCATATCTGGGGCATGCCGGTGGCGATCCTCGCCAACAATGGCGTGCTGTTCTCCGAAAGCGCGCAGAAGGGCGCGCATTTCATCGAGCTCGCCTGCCAACGCCGCATTCCGCTGCTGTTCCTTCAGAACATTTCCGGCTTCATGGTCGGCGGGAAATACGAGGCCGAGGGCATCGCCAAGCACGGCGCCAAGCTCGTCACCGCGGTCGCCACCGCCACCGTGCCCAAGATCACGGTCGTGATCGGCGGCAGCTTCGGCGCGGGCAATTACGGCATGTGCGGCCGCGCCTATGGGCCGCGCTTCCTCTTCACCTGGCCCAATGCGCGGATCAGCGTGATGGGCGGCGAGCAGGCCGCGTCGGTGCTCGCGACCGTCCACCGCGACGCCGAGAGCTGGACACCCGAGCAGGCCGAAGCCTTCAAGGCTCCGATCCGCCAGAAATACGAGGACGAAGGCAATCCCTACTACGCCACCGCGCGGCTGTGGGACGACGGCGTGATCGACCCCGCGCAGACCCGCGACGTGCTGGGCCTCGCCTTCGCCGCCACGCTCGAGGCGCCGATCCCCGCGCGACCCGCGTTCGGCGTGTTCCGGATGTAAACTCGGCGAGCGCGGACCCAAGAGCCGGATGACAGCAGGCTCTGAAGCCGATCATTGCCCCTTCGCTCCGCGGGAATTGGGGGCGGGCGAGCCAGCCGCAGGAGGTAAATCCAACGGTACGCGCTCGTAAGTTCCACACATCATGGCCGATTCCTCACGGGCCGCCGCCGCTTCTGGCTCGCCGTGTTCTGCTTCGTCGGCCTCGCCGCGTGTTAGGGCGATGCATCGGGGGACGAGCGCGGCCGACTCCCCAGATCGCCGGTCCAGGGAGGCGGGCTCGGCGTTCGGCCCAGGGAGGGTCCGCGGCGGCCACACGCTGTTCGAGATCGACGCGAGCTTCCATCGCGCTGCCGACGCGGAGGTGCCCCGTCCGGTTCCGGCGCCGAGGCTCCGATCGGGCCACCTCGACGAGCATCACTTGATGCTGCCGACGACGTTGACGGTCAGCGCGACCGCGCCGATGTTGAAGACAAAGGCGATCAGCCCGTGCAGCATGACCAGCCTGCGCAGTCCCTGGTCGCGGACTACGATGTCCGATACCTGAAACGTCATTCCCACGACAAACGAGAAATAGCAAAAATCCCAGAAATCGGGATTCTGCGTACTTGGAAAGTCGAGACCGCCGCCCCGCCCTTCTCCGGCGCTCTGGTAGAAGAGATGCGCGTAGTGTGTCGCCAGGGTGAGGTTGCCGAACATCCAGGCAAGCAGAAGAGCGGTGACCGCGAGGAGGATTTGCCTGTCGCTGTGCGGCGCATTCCGGGTGAGTTCGATGATGAGGGCGAGGATGACGACGCTGAAGACCAGCGCCGCGATCAGCAACAGCAGCGGTCGGGACGCATCGTATCGCTGGGCGTGCAGTCGCAGACGCTCGGCGGAGTTTTTCCCCATCAGCACCGCCGTGAAGGCGATGAACAGAGCCGCCGCGACAACGAAGGCGCCGAGCGTCGCCGTGGCGAAGCCGTAGCGCCCCACGAGTAGCAGAACGCCGGCAGCGAAGCTGACGAGAAAGGCCAGATGCTGGGGCGGAAGTCTTCCGATCATGCCTCGCTCGACAGGCCCGCCACCCGGAGGTTCGACCGGGCGCCGGCGCCGGATGACGTTACCCCGAGCGGCCGTGACGAAGCCGTTTTTGGCCGAGTGCGAGAAGCGAGGAGGGAGCCATGCCGGCGAGGCGCCGCGACCGCGACCGCGAACAGAAGTCGAAGCGGCTTAGTGAATGTCGAGTGGAGAGCCGGTACGTTCACGTTCGTTCACCTTCCGCCGCTCCTGCATCGGAAAGAGCGCTGTTAGAGAGCGTTCCGAGGCTATGGATTGCCCGGCCGGGTCCGGCACAATGCTAGTGAATTTCGGATTAGCTACCGGGGGACGCACGGGCAACCTTGTTTGTCCTAAAATGCCGTGTCGGTTGACCATCTGCCGCACCTTCGCTCCCTCGAGTGCGAGCGCAACGAAGGATGCCCGCCCGCCCCAAACATCGAACCGCTTGCCGACGTGACCGCCATCGCGAGCGCTCCAGACGGACGCGAACCGCCGGCTCGCCGATATCCGCACCACCGCGCTGCGGACCATCGACGAAACGCGGCGCCGCGGTATCCTACGACCCCAAATCCTCCCGGTCGCGCGGTTGACCGATGGGACGTTGTGGAACTGGTGAGACGCTCCTGCCCGCTGTCCAAACTTTCGCTTGCGCTTGGTCCGGGCCTTGCGCCATGTTAGCGCTCACATCACCCGCGAAGGATGGCGAGTAAGGGAAATCCATGTCTGACGGCCCCTCTCCGGACACCCTCGGCTCGCTGCTCGCGCTGCTCGCGACAGCCATGCTTTCCGCCTGCGCCACCGTGCCCGGGCCAGAGGCCGCAGCGCCGGTCTCACTGCCGGTCGCCGCGTGCCCGCGCGCGCCGGGAACCGCGAATCCGGCGCTGTGGCCAAGTTACCGCTACCCCGTCTCCATTCCGGCCGCCGATCGGCGCCGTATCGACGATCTCGTCGCGCGCATGACGCTCGAGGAGAAGATTGGCCAACTGATCCAGGCCGATCTGTGCTGCGTGAAGCCCGAGGATGTGACGGCCTACCACCTCGGCTCGATCCTGGTCGGCGGCAACAGCGGGCCGAACGGCAACGACCTCGCGCTCGCGCCCGAATGGCTCAAGGCCGCGGACGCGTTCTATGAGGCATCGGTCGACAAGTCCGGCGGGCGCCTCGGCGTGCCTCTGATCTGGGGCATCGACGCGGTTCACGGCAATTCCAACATCGTCGGCGCCACGCTGTTTCCGCACAACGTGGGCCTCGGCGCCATGCGCGATGCGGCTCTGGTCGAGAAGATCGGCCGGGCGACCGCCAGGGAAATCCGCGTCACCGGGCAGGAATGGACCTTCGCCCCGACCGTCACCGTGCCGCAGGACTGGCGCTGGGGCCGCGCCTACGAGGGCTATTCGTCGGATCCCGCGCTGGTCGCCTCCTATGTCGGGGCGATGGTGCGCGGGCTACAAGGCGCGCCCGACGGCTACCACCTGCTCGAGGGCCCCTATGTCCTCGCCTCGACCAAGCATTTCCTCGCCGATGGCGGGACCAAGGACGGCGTCGATCAGGGCGACGCGCCGATCGGCGAGGTGGAGCTGCGCGATATCCACGGGCTGCCGTATGGCCCGGCGATCGAGAACGGCGTCGCCACCGTGATGACCAGCTTTTCGAGCTGGCAGGGTGTCAAGATGGCCGGCAACCGCAGCCTCGTGACCGACATCCTCAAGGGGCGCATGGATTTCGAGGGCTTCGTCGTCACCGACTGGAACGCGCATGGCCAGGTCGCCGGCTGCACCAACGAGGCCTGCCCGCAGGCGCTCGAGGCGGGCATCGACATGTATATGGCGCCCGACACCTGGAAGCCGGTCTACAACGATCTGCTCGCGCGCGCCAAGGCGGGCACGCTGCCCATGGCGCGCGTCGACGATGCGGTGCGGCGCATCCTGGGTGTCAAGATGCGGCTCGGCCTGTTCGAAGCGGGCAAGCCCTCGGCGCGGCCCTACTCCGGCCAATGGAACCTGCTTGGCGCCCCCGAGCACCGCGCGATCGCGCGCGAGGCGGTGCGCAAGTCCCTGGTGCTGCTCAAGAACCAGGGCGTGTTGCCGCTGATGGCGGGCGGCCGCCTGCTGGTCGCCGGCGAGGGCGCCGACGACATCGCGCGCCAGTCGGGCGGGTGGACGCTGTCGTGGCAGGGCACCGGGCTCGACAATTCGCTGTTCCCGGGCGCGACCTCGCTGTTCGCGGGGCTCAGGCAGGCGGTCGAGGCCGGCGGCGGGAGCGCGCAGCTTTCGCCCGACGGCAGCTTCGCCGCCCGGCCCGATGCGGCGGTGGTGGTGTTCGGCGAGAAACCCTATGCCGAGTTCCAGGGCGACCGCGCCACGCTGGCGCTCGATGCCGACCTCACCGGTCCTTTCGAGACCATGCGCAAGCTGAAGGCGCAGGGCATTCCGGTGGTCGCGGTGATGCTCACCGGCCGCCCGCTCTACGTGAACGACGCGCTCAACGCCGCCGATGCCTTCGTGGTCGCCTGGCTGCCGGGGAGCGAAGGCGGCGGGCTGGCGGATGTTCTGGTGGGCGACCGAGCCGGCGCGCCGCGCTTCGACTTCACCGGCAAGCTGCCCACCGCCTGGCCACGCACCGTGAGCATGGCCGACGGGGCGCTGTACGATTTCGGCTACGGCCTCAGCTATGCCTCGCCCCGCGCCGCCTGGTCCCCCCTGCCCGAGCTGGACGCCGGGGCGCTCGCCCGCGATTCGCGGCTGTGGTTCAGCGCCGGCAACCCGGCGTCGCGCTGGTCGCTGCTGGTTATTGGCGACGCCGGGGCGGATTCCACCCGCGTCACCACTCTGCCGGCACAGGCAGGCGGCGGGCGGGTGCGCGTCACAGCCGAGAACTATCTCGTCCAGGAAGGCGCCCGCCGCTTCGCGATCTCCGGCGGGACGGCGAGCGTGATGCTGCGCAATTTCGAGGCTGTGGATATCGGCCGCGAAACCAACGCCGATGTGCTGCTGCTGGTGACGATGAAGGTCTGGGACGCGCCCGACAGCGCCAAGATCGGAGCGATCGGCCCCGAGGGCCGCGGCTTCGCCCCGGTAACGCTGCTCGCCGGTGGCGAGTGGGTACGCTATGGCGTCCCGCTCAAATGTCTGCGCACCAAGGGCGCCAATGTCCGCGCGCTCACCGAACCCTTCGTGCTCACCACCAGCGGCCAGGCCGATTACGCGATCGGCGAGGTGCGGCTGGGGACCGACGCGCAGGTGACCCTGCCCTGCCGCTGATCCGATCCTCGGACTGGGGGCCAATGTCGCGAGGCGAGCAACTTGCCCGCGCTGTATGGGTTGCGGTAACGCTACCATAACTGGGAGAAAAGACATGAGCAGTTGGAAGGCTTGGCTCGCCGCGGGCGTGGCCGTTTCGTCGATGGCACAGCTTGGCGCGCAGGCCGCCGAGCCGCGCGGGCTGCCCATCGGGCCGTGCATCAACATCGGCAACACGCTCGAGGTGCCCAAGGCGGACGAGCCGGGCGACGGGGCGGTCACCGCGGCGGATTTCCAGCGGATTCGCGCCGCCGGCTTCGACACCGTGCGGCTGCCCGTGCGCTGGGACGACCGCTCGCAAGGCACGGCGCCCTACACGGTCGAGCTCGCCTGGCTGAACCAGGTTCAGGCGACCATCGACATGGCGCTCGCCGCCGGGCTCAAGGTGATCCTCAACAGCCACCACTTCCAGCCGATCCACAAGGATCCCCTGGCCGTGCAGCCCTGGCACACCGCCGCGTGGGCGCAGATCGCGCCGCGCTTCAAGGACTATCCCGCCGACCGGCTGTGGTTCGAGCTCGAGAACGAGCCGCACGACAAGTTCGACGACAGCAACCTGCGCCAGGTGCTCGATCCGGCGCTGGCGGCGGTGCGCAAGAGCAACCCCACCCGTCCCGTGATCATCGGTGGGCAGAAGTGGAGCGGCCTCGCGTCGCTCGAGACGCTCAGCCTTCCCAACGACCCGAACGTCTACCCGACCTTCCACTATTACGACCCGTTCGACTTCACCCATCAGGGCGCGAGCTGGGTCGCTCCGAACATCCCGCCCCCCGGCCGCCTGTTCGGAACCCAAGTCGATGCCCGCCAACTCGAAGCGGATGTGGCCAAGGTCAAGGCCTATGCCGCGCGCACCGGGCTGATGCCGTTCATGGGAGAGAGCGGGGCTTACGAAAAGTACATCCCGCTGGCGCAGCGCGTGGCTTATACCAAGGCGATCCGCGACGCCTTCGTCCCGGCCGGAATACCGGTGTGCCAGTGGGCCTACAAGAACACTTTTCCCTTCTGGGACAAGGCGAGCGGCAAGTGGATCCCGGGCCTGCGCGGCGCGCTCGGCCTCGCCGACGACGCGCCCGCGCCCGCCGCGGCCGCTTCGCCTGCCGCGAGCGGCGTGCTGGCCGATCTCGAGAAACAGCTACCCGGCACGCTGATCAACGATCCGACGCGGATCGATTGGGCCTCGCAGGGCGCCTCGCTCAAGGTCAAGCCGGTGCGGGATAGCGCGATTCCCGGCGGCGGCGCGGCGCGGCGCTACACGGTGCCGGGCAAGCTCGCCAATGCCTGGGAGGCACAGACGCTGGTGCCGCTCACGGCCGGCATCGCCGCGGGGCAAACCGTGACCGTGGGCTTCTACGCCCGCGCGCTCAGCGCGAAGACGCCGGATGGCAAGGGCGTGATCGGCGCGCGCGTCCAGCAGAACGCGGCGCCTTACTATGGTTTCGCCGACACCACGCTCGCGATCGGGCCGGAGTGGCAGTGGTACGAGGTCAGCGGCGTCGCCGGTCGCGCGATCGCCAAGGAGGTCGCCACCATCTCGCTGCAGTTCGGCGGCGCGGCGCAGGAGGTGGAGATCGGCCAGACCATCGCGATCGAAGGCGCCCCCTCCATCCAGAAGGCCGCCGCCGTGGCCGCCGCGCCCGAACCCGAGCTGCCGCCGCCACTCCAGGGCCAGGGCGTGTTGCTCAACCGTCCGGGCGAACGCGCCTGGGGCAGCTCGGGCGCGGGCGGGATCTGGCAGAACCGCGACGATCCCAGAATCTGGCTCGGCAAGGCAACCCGCTTCACCACCGCCGTCGTCGGCGCGAACCCCTGGGACCTGGGCACCGCCATCCCGATCGCCCAGGCCATCCAGACCGGCGACAAGCTGCTGGTCGCGATCGCGGCGCGCACCGAAAGCGCCGCCACCCCCGACGGCAAGGCGAAGGTCGGAGTGCGCATCCAGAGCAACACCCCGCCCTATGACGGCTTCGCCAACAACAGCTTCGCGGTCGGGCCCAACTGGCAGCTGATCCGCATCCGCACCACGGCCACGCAGGGCTTCGCGCCCGGCACCGCCAGCGTCGCGCTGCATTTCGCCGGCGCCGTGCAGGCGGTCGATATCGGGCCCGTCTACGTGCTGAAGCTGCCGTGATGCCCGGCCTCTGCTCGAGGTCGGCGATCTGCCCACGCTGGCGGAGAACCGCTCGCATTTCGCGATGTGGGCGATGCTCGCCGCGCCGCTCATCATCGGGACCGATGTGCCGGGGATGAAGCCGGAAATCCGCGCGATCACTGGCCCCCCGCGACACGGCGGCGATCATTCTGAGCCCCCGCTGACCGCATAGGGGCCGACCACCAGGCCGGTGAACAGCCCGGCGTGGACCGAGGCAAGCGGCTCCACGTCGAATGCTCCGCCCACCGGGAGCCAAGGCGGGCTTCGGACCGGCCGCGCGAAGGCGCGGGCGCTGCCGCCGCGCAGCTCCAGCCGCAGCTCGACCTCGCCTGCCTCCGGGCGCGGGATTCGCGCGACCTCGACACCCCGCTCGGGCTCGCCCGGCTGCGCGCGGCGGCGGAGGACCACATCGGCGCCTTCAAGGCCGAGGGTGACGAAATGGCTCTCGTCCATGAAGGCGAGCAGCCCGGCGAAATCGCCTTCGCGCTCGGGCCTGAAGGCGAGCCTTGTGGTGTATTCGGCGGCATGGTGGCGCAGGCGGCGGCCCAGGAAGGCCGGCTTGCCGAGCCCGCCCGCCCCGTCGGCGCCCGGCAGCAGGGTGAGCGTGCCCGCCGCCCGGTCGAGCGCCACCTGCTGGCGCGGCCCGGGAGTCCTGAGCCCGATCCATTCACCCGACAGCGGCGCGGTGAAATCGTCGCGCCAGGCCCGCCAATCCGTAGCCGGGGATGCGAGCAGCGCGGGTCGGCGTACCACCGCCGGAACCGCCTCGCCCGGATCGAGAAAGCGCGGCCAGCCGTCCACCCAGCGCACCGGCAACAGGAAGGTCTCACGCCCCAGCAGCGTCGATTGCCCGGCGAAGGGCCGCGTGGCCAGGAACACGCCCCACCAGTTCCCGTCGTCGAGTTGCACCATGTCGGCGTGGCCCGTGGCCTCGACGCGGTCGGGGCGCCCGGCGGGCAGGTCGCGCTGGGAGAGGATCGGGTTGACCGGCCCCGCCTCGTAGGGGCCCTCGACGCTGCGCGAGCGGTATATCGTCTGCGAGTGCCGGTCCGCGGTGCCGCCTTCCGCGGCCATCAGGTAATGCCACTCGCCCAGCTTGTAGATATGCGGCCCTTCGGCCCACACCGGCTTGTCCGCCAGATCCAGCCCGCCGTTTACAAGCAGCGTGCGCCCGGGCCGCATCCGCATTGCAACGGGGTCGAACTCCTGCAGCCAGATCGCCCGGTGGCCGTCGTATTGCGGCTCGCCGGGCGGCGCGTCGTTATAGGCGATCCAGGCCCGGCCATCCTCGCCGAACACCAGCGAGGGATCGATTCCGCCGAAGTCGAGCCACACCGGATCGCTCCACGGCCCCTCGGCCTTGTCGGCGGTCACGACGTAATTGCCGCCGCATTCGATGCAGGTGTTGACGATCCAGAACTTGCCCGCGTGGTGTTCGATCGCGGGGGCGAACAGACCTCGGTTGGTGCCAAGGCCCGAGAAATCGACCTGCCCGGCCCGGTCGATGGCGTGGCTGACCAGTTGCCAGTTCACGAGATCGGTGCTGTGGTAGATCGGCAGGCCGGGAAACCAGCTGAAGGTGGAGGTGACGAGGTAGAAGTCCTTGCCGACCTTCACGATCGAGGGATCGGGTTGGAACCCGGGCAGCACCGGGTTCCGATAACTCCCCGGAGGAGTCTCGGGCGCCTGGTCGAGCGCCCGATAGCTGACGTAATCGAAGCGCGCGGCGGGCGCCGCCGCCAGCGGAGCGGCAAGCGCGGCGGCCAGCGCGACCAGGACGGCCCTGTGTTTCATTGCAATCGCTCTCCCCGCCATTGGCCCTTGCTAGGCCCCGGTGCGGCTCGTATGGTAGCGCTATCACGGGAGAGATCAAGACCGGGATGACCGCCGTTTCCATTGCCGATATGCTGCCGGCCGATCACGCGGCGGGACGATTTCTGGGCCGGGCCATGTCGCCCGCGGGCCCCTGCGTGATCGCGCTGCGCGAAGGCGCGATTTTCGATCTGACGCGCGAAGTGGCGACAGTGTCCGGGGCCATCGCCCGCAGGTCGTTCGGAGGCGGCGAGCGGCTCGGCGCGGTCGCCGATGGCTTGCCGTCCGGCTGGTCGCTGCTCTCGCCCGTCGATCTGCAGTGCATCAAGGCGGCGGGGGTGACCTTCGCGCTCTCCGCCATCGAACGCGTCATCGAGGAGCGCGCGCGCGGCGACGCCAGCCGCGCCGCCACCATCCGCGCCCAGCTCGAGGACAAGATCGGCGCCGGGATCCGCGCGGTGGTCCCCGGCACGCCCGAGGCCGCCGATCTCAAGGCCGCGCTGATCGAGGCCGGGATGTGGTCGCAATATCTCGAGGTCGCGATCGGACCCGATGCGGAGATCTTCTCCAAGTCGCCGGTGCTGTCCGCCGTCGGCGCCGGGGCGGAGATCGGCGTGCGCTCCGATTCGGACTGGAACAACCCCGAGCCCGAGGTGGTGCTGGCTTGCGACCCGCGAGGCGAGATTGTCGGCGCGGCGCTCGGCAACGACGTCAATCTGCGCGATTTCGAAGGCCGCTCGGCGCTGCTGCTGTCCAAGGCCAAGGACAACACCGCGAGCTGCGCGATCGGCCCCTTCATCCGGCTCTTCGACGACGGCTTCACGCTCGATCATGTGCGTGAAGCCGAGGTTGAACTGCTGATCGAGGGGCCTGAAGGCTACCGGCTCGAAGGCGCCAACCGCATGGCCGAGATCAGCCGCGATCCGCAAGAGCTGGTGCGCCAGTGCCTCTCCGAGCATCACTATCCCGACGGCTTCGTGCTGTTCTGCGGCACGCTGTTCGCGCCGACGCAGGACCGCGACACGCCCGGCGCGGGCTTCACCCACAAGGTCGGCGACCGCGTCACCATTCGCTCCGAGCGCATCGGCACGCTCACCAACACCGTCACCACCTCGCGCGATGCGCCGGCCTGGTCCATGGGGATCGGCGACTTCGTCCGCAATCTGGCCCAGCGCGGCCTCATCGACCGCATCTAGGAGTTCCCATGACCACCCGCACACTCGCTCACTATATCGGCGGCCGGTTCACCGGCGCCTCGGACGCGCTCGAAAGCACCAACCCCTCCGATACCAATGACGTGGTCGCCCGCTTTCCCGACGGCGGCGAAGCGGAAGTCGGCTCCGCGGTCGCCGCCGCCAGCGAGGCGCAAGGTCCCTGGGCCGCCGCCTCGCCCGAAGTTCGCGCCGATTTGCTCGAGAAGGTCGCAGTCGCGCTGTTCGCGCGCTCGGCCGAAATCGGCGAGCTGCTCGCGCGCGAGGAAGGCAAGACCCGCGCCGAGGGCGTGGGCGAGACGCTGCGCGCGGCGCGCATCTTCCGCTATTTCGGGGCCGAGGCGCTGCGGCGGCACGGCTACACGCTCGAATCGACGCGGCCAGGCCTCGATGTCGCGACCTATCGCGAGCCGCTCGGGGTGGTCGGGCTGATCACGCCGTGGAATTTCCCGATCGCGATTCCCGCCTGGAAGGCCGCGCCGGCGCTGGCCTTCGGCAACACCGTCGTCCTCAAGCCCGCCAACATCACCCCGGCGATGGCGCATGCCCTGGCGGAGATCGTCGACGAGGCCGGCTTCCCCGCGGGGGTGTTCAACCTGGTGCTGGGCCGCGGCGGCGTGGGCCGCGCGCTGGTCGATCATCCCGATGTCCACGCGATCAGCTTCACCGGCTCGCAGACGGTCGGTTTCCAGGTCGGCGCGGCGGCGATGAAGAGCGGCAAGCGCGTCCAGATGGAGATGGGCGGCAAGAACCCGCTGGTGGTGCTGAGGGACGCCGATCTCGACAAGGCGGCGGCGATCGCGGCCGACGGCGGCTTCTTCCAGACCGGCCAGCGTTGCACCGCCTCCAGCCGGGTGATCGTCGAGGACGCGGTTCACGACGAATTCGTCGCCAGGCTGACCGAGCGCGCGAAAGCCCTCAAGGTGGGCGGCGCGCTGGCCGAGGGCACGCAGATCGGCCCCGCCTCGAGCGAAAGCCAGTTCGAGCAGAACCTCGAATACATCGGCATCGCCACGGGCGAAGGCGGGCGGCTGGCGGCGGGCGGCGACCGGCTCAACCTCGACACCCCAGGCTTCTACATGAGCCCCGCGATCGTCGCCGACACCGCGCCCGGGATGCGGATCAACAACGAGGAGGTCTTCGGCCCCGTCGTCTCGACCGTGCGCGCGAAGGATTACGAGGAAGCGCTCGCCATCGCCAACCGCGGCGATTTTGGCCTCTCCGCCGGCCTCGTCTCGAACGATGCCGCCAGGATCCGCGATTTCCGGAAGCGCATCCGCGCCGGCATGGCGATGGTCAATCTGCCCACCGCCGGGGTCGATTACCACGTGCCTTTCGGCGGCACGCGCTCCTCGAGCTATGGCCCGCGCGAGCAGGGCTTCGCGGCGGTCGAATTCTACACCCAGATCAAGACGGTTTACACGGGAGATTAGGCCAGGTGGCGGAGGGGATTTCGAGCTTGGACACGCAAACGGCGATCTATCCGAGCCTGGCGGGCAAGCGGGTCATCGTCAGTGGCGGTGGATCGGGCATCGGCGAAGGGATCGTCGCGGGCTTCGCCGCCCAGGGCGCCGCAGTGGCCTTCGTCGATGTGGCTTCGGGCCAGAGCGAGGCGCTGGTCGAACGGCTGTCGCATGCCGAGATCGCGCCGCTGTTCATCCATTGCGACATCACCGATGCGGTCGATTACGGCGCCAAGATCGAGAAGATCATCGGCCGGCTGGGCGGCTGCGACGTGCTGATCAACAATGCCGCCAACGACGATCGCCACAAGATCGCGGACGTCACCCCCGCCTATTGGGACGAGCGCATGGCGGTCAATCTCAAGCACCAGTTCTTCGCCGCCAAGGCGGTGATCCCGGCGATGCAGGCGGCGGGCGGCGGCAGCATCGTCAATCTGGGCTCGATCAGCTGGCATCTCGGGCTCGCCGATCTGACGATCTACCAGACCGCCAAGGCGGCGATCGAGGGACTGACCCGCAGCCTGGCGCGCGAACTGGGGCGCGACAACATCCGCGTCAACGCGATCATTCCCGGCAATGTCCAGACGCCGCGCCAACAGCAGTGGTACACGCCCGAGGGCGAGGCCGAGATCGTCGCCGCGCAATGCCTCGGCGGGCGCATCCAGCCCGCCGACATCGCCGCGATGGCGCTGTTCCTGGCCAGCGACGACGCGCGCTACTGCACGGCGCACAACTATTGGGTGGACGCGGGATGGCGGTGAAGCAGGTACTCGCGGCCGAGGCCAAGCTCGGCGAAGGCGTGCTGTGGGACGCCGAGCGCAAGGTCGTGTGGTTCGTCGACATCAAGCGCCACCGCTTGTGGCATCTCGACCCCGCCACCGGCAGCAACAGCTTCGCCGAAGCGCCCGGGCAGATCGGCTGGGCCATCCCGGCCGAGGGCGGCCTGCTCCTGTGCGGGCTCAAGGACGGGCTCCACACCTTCGATCCGGAGGCGGGCGCTTTCACCAGACTGATGGCGGTGCCGGGCGAGCCGGCGGGCAACCGCCTCAACGACGCCTGCACCGATCCCTGGGGCCGGGTGTGGTTCGGATCGATGGACGACAGCGAGCAAGGCGCGACCGGACGGTTCCATGTCTTCGATCGCGGGACGATCCGCCCCGCCGGGCCCGCCGGCATCGGCATCACCAACGGGCCCGCGGTCGATGCCGCGGGGACGCGCGTCTACTTCACCGACACCGGCGGCCAGAAGATTCATGTCGCCGAACTCACCCGCGACGGCGTGGGCGAGGCGCGGCTGTACGTCGATACCGCCGAGCATTTCCCCCAGGCCTACCCCGACGGGCCGGTGGTCGATGCCGAGGGGCATGTCTGGAGCGCGTTCTATTTCGGCGGCTGCGTGGCGCGGTTCTCGCCCGAGGGCAAGCTAGTCGCCAAGATCGACATCCCGGCGCGCGACGTGACCAAGATGGGCTTCGGCGGGCCCGACCTGGCCACCGCTTTTGTCACCACCGCGACCAAGAACATGGAGCCGGCCGACATGGCGAAGTTCCCGCAGGCCGGCGGCCTGTTCGCTTTCGACGCTCCCGTCAAAGGGTTCGCTCAGGCACGGGCGAGGCTGTCGTGAGAGCGCCGGCGGCGCTCGCGGCGCTAATGGTCGCGGCCCCCGCCGCCGCCGCCCCTCAACTCGCCGCGGGCTACGGCGAGCACATGGTGCTCCAGCGCGGCCAGCCCATCCCTATCGCCGGCGAAGCCGCGCCCCGGGCCCGCGTCACCGGCAGGCTCGGCGGCGCCAGCGCCAGCGCAACCGCCGACGTCGAGGGACGCTTCACGCTCACCTTCCCGGCCCGCCCCGCGAGCGAGACGGGCGAGACGCTGACGCTGACCGACGCCACCGGCTCGGCGAGCTGGCAGGACATCCTGATTGGCGATGTCTGGCTGTGCTCGGGCCAGTCGAACATGGAGCTTTCGGTCGGGCGCGCGCTCAACACCTGGAACGAGCTGCGCATGTCGACCGACGACGGCATCCGCCTGGCGATGGTCCGGACGGCGACCGCGCCGGTGCCGCGGGAGGCCTTCGCCAGGCCGCTGACCTGGGCGGCGGCGGCGCCCGCGACCGTCGAGCCGTTCTCCGCCGCGTGCTACTTCATGGCCAAGCAGCTGCGCGCCGACCGCAAGGACGTGCCGCTGGGCCTGATCCATTCGAACTGGGGCGGCAGCGCGGCGCGCGCCTGGCTCGATCCGGCGAGCGTCAAGGCGCTCCACGGCCAGGCAGCGCTCGACCAGCTCAAGCTCTACGAGCGCGATCCGATGGCCGCCGCGCAGGCCTTCGCGCCGCAGTGGTACGACTGGTGGCGCGCCAACGACAGCGGGCGCGAGCCGTGGACGAACCCGGACAGCCTTTCCTGGAAGCCGGTCCCGCGGATTTCCTTCTGGAACGA
>JAIETR010000010.1 GCA_019745075.1 Qipengyuania sp. | reverse complement strand
ATCCTCGCCGCCGTCAAACGCTTCTGTCAAAAGGCTGACCTGACCTTATGTGGCGAACTTTAGATTCAGGTGACTAGCAACGCTTCCCATCTTCGTGCTGATCGCAGCTGGTCTGGCGGGCGACGGAGCACTCACGCTTGGGGTGGCTTTCACTCGGGGCTGGTTGCCGGCGCTGCGCATCGTGCTGTTCATCGCCCTGACCTGGGCCCCGCTCGCCTGGCTCCACTGGATGAACCACCGCTGGGCGATGGGCGCGGCCGATCCGCTCGTTTGGCTGCTGATGGCTTTCGATTCGCTGGTGGTAGGGCTGCTGGCGACGATGGCCGGTACCGCGATCCACCACGGCTATGCCTCGCTCGGAGGGGATCGTGGCCAACCCCGGCCGGTGGAGGCCCAATAGCCGGCTTTACGCCGATTTAAGCAAGCCTCGGCTAAACCACGGGCGATGCGCGACGCCCTGATCCTTGCCGCCCTCACCATCGGCGCGGTTGCCGCGCTGTTCCCCGCGAGCGAGGCCGAGACGGTGGTTGCGGCGGCGGCCAGCCGGGCAACGGTCGAATCGAAGCGCGCGCCCACTCCCGGTGCGTCGCCTGCACCAGCCGCGGGCCCGACCGAGCTCCACCGCGCCGGCGACGGGCACTTCTATGCGCCGGTCACGGTCGGCACGCGGCCGGTCACCATGCTTGTCGATACCGGCGCCAGCGTGGTCGCGCTTACCGGCGAGGATGCGCGAGCAGCGGGGGTGATGTGGAACCCCGGCCAGCTGACGGTGGTTGCGCAGGGCGCGAGCGGGCCGGTGCGCGGTGTCGCGGTCACGCTCGAGCGTGTGCGGCTCGGCGGCCATGAGGCGCGCGGGGTCGCCGCGGTGGTCATTCCGCAGGGCCTGCCGATCTCGCTGCTCGGTCAGTCCTTCCTCAAGGATGTCGAGCCGGTCCGGATCGAGAAGGACCGGATGGTGCTCGGGAGCGACTAGGCGATGTGTGCGTTCATGGCGCGACAAGCCCGTCGCTGATAGGATAACCGCGATGAACCGCCGCCAGCTCCTCCGCAATGGCGCTGCCGCCGCCGCAACGCTGGCGCTGCCGGCGCGCGCCTTCGCGCAGGTCAATCCCACCGCCTCGCGTGACGCCGCGCTGCTGGCGATCGCGCGCGAACAGGTGGCGCGCGCGGGCGCGAAGCTGTGGCACCGCGACAAGGTGGCGATCGCCGATTTCGGCCTTCACAGCGCCAGACCCCGCTTCCATTTCGTCGATCTCGTGAACAACCGCGTCGAGAGCTTCCACGTTTCGCACGGCGACGGCTCGGATCCCGATCACGACGGCTGGCTCAAGTGGTATTCGAACCTCGAGGGATCGCATTGCACCAGCAAGGGCGCCTATATGACGCGCAGCTGGTATGTCGGGAAATTCGGCACCTCGATCCGGCTCGAGGGGCTGGACCCCAGCAATTCCAACGCCCTCCCGCGCGCGATCGTGATGCACCAGGCGGACTACGCCCGGCCCGAGCACATCGCCACCTACGGCAAGCTCGGCCGGTCGAACGGCTGCTTCGCGATGGGTCCCGAGCAGTTCGACCGCGCGCTGATCGAGCTCGCCGGCGGGCGGATGCTCTACGCCGCCAGCCTCGGCCTCGCCGAGGACGGCAGCCGCGTGATGCCGCCGGTGGCGCAGACCGAATTGCTGGTCCGGCCCTATCCCCAGAACACCTTCGACCGGACCAATCCGGGGGTGTATTAGACCCGATCCCGCAGCCCCGTTCGTCCCGAGCTTGTCGAGGGACCCGCTCGAACGGGTCCCTCGACTTCGCTCGGGACGAACGGCCCAATGGGAAGCCAGGGCCTGTGCCTCAAGTCGTTTTTAGATCGTCCACGATCTCGACCACCGCTTCGTCGGTCTTGCGGGCGCGGTTGGCCTGGCGGGGCTGGTCGAAGCTCGCCAGCACCGGCGCGTCGCGGCCGTAGATGTCGGCGAAGCTGCGCATCTGGCCATCGACGTCGGAGGCCATGGTGAAATAGGTGAGGTAGACCGGCCACTGGTTCGTCAGCGCGTAGCGGGTGTATTCGCCGCTCGCGGTGATTTCCGAGACCTCGGCCTGGATGGCGGGGATGTCCTCCTTGGTCTTCATGTTGCCGAGCATCGACATCGTCATCGCCAGTTCGCGCGCGTTCTCGACCCGAATGCAGCCGTGGCTGAGCGCGCGGTTGTCCTGCGCGAACAACCCGCGCGCCGGCGTGTCGTGGAGGAAGATCGCGTGCTCGTTGGGCATGTCGAGCTTCATCAGCCCGAGCGAATTGCCGGGTCCCGGCTGCTGGACCACGTAGATCGCCCCGTTCGCGCCCTTGGTCCCCTTATATCCGGCGGCGCGCGCCCAGCCGGGGTTGCCGAGCACCTTGGCGCCCAGCCCCTCGCCCTTCACGATCGACTGCGGCACCGTCCAGGTTGGGTTGTAGATCACCGCCTCGACCATCTCGGCGAGCTGCGGGGTGGCGGTGCGGCCGGGCTTGCCGACGATGGTGCGGTAGCTCTTGATGATGCGATTGTTCACCGTCAGCCGCAGCTTCTGCTCGGGGATGTTCGTCACGAGGTAGTGACGCCCGAGCGCCTGCGGCAGCCAGCGCCAGCGGTCCATGTTGGCGCGGACCAGCTTGCGCCGCGCGGGGTCGGTCGCGGCGGCGAGCTCGGCCTTGAGCCTGGCGTAATCGGGATTGACGGGGTTGAGCGACGCCAGCACCTTGGCCGCGCCCTCGCCGCCAACCGCGCGGTCGAGCAAAACCTGCGTCGGCATGCGGTCGGGGTCGGGATCGACCACGAACCATTGGCGGCGGTCGTCCATCGGGGTGCGCCCGTCGCGCAAATCCTCGACGAGATACTGGAAAGTGAGGCTGGCGGCCGTGTCGAGCGCCTCGCCTTCGCCCGCCGCCATCGCGGCCCTGAGCTCGGCAAGCTTGTAATCCTTCGGATCGAGCCCTTCCGCAGCGATGCCCTCGGCAAAGCTCACCAGCTCGCGCGCCTGCGCGGGTTTCCAGCGGGCGAGGATCGGCTTGGGCGGGGGCGGCAGCGCCTGGACCACCTCGCCGGGCTGGGCCTTGATGTCGCCAAACGCCTGATCGACGGTCTGGGACGGCTGCGGGGCGGGCGTGCTCCGCGGTCCCGAAGCGGCCGGGGGCAACAGGTCCTGCGGGGCCTGCTGGGCCATCGCCGTGCCGCCGACAAGCATGACGCCCGCCGCGGCGCCGAGAAGAAACGTCCTGAAAACCATCGAATCCACCAGTTGCCCCTGCCCGGAAGCTCCGGGCCTGTGTCTATGCTTCTCGCGCCCTCATTTCCACCTTCGCGCCTGAAGCAGCGGTGAATTGTTCGTTGCCGCCCGGTCGCCCGAACTCTAGCGCCGGCGCATGAGCCGCCCTGCCTTGCCTCTGCCGATCCTCTCGGCGCTTTGCGCCGTGGCGCTGCTGTCGCTGATGGACGCGCTGATGAAGGGCGCCTCGCTGGCGGTCGGCGCCTACAGCGCCGCTTTCCTGCGCTCGCTGTGCGGCCTCGCGCTGGTCGCGCCCCTGTGGCTCGCGCGGGGCGGGCGCTGGCCCTCGCGCGCGGTGCTCAAGGTCCACGTCCTGCGCGGCGTCTGCGGCAGCTTCATGGCGCTGACTTTCTTCTACGCGCTGACCAAGCTGCCGCTGGCCGAAACCATCGCGATCAGCTTCATCGCCCCGCTGGTGGCGCTCTATCTCGCGGCGATCTTCCTCGGCGAAACCATTCGGCGCGAGGCGATCGTCGCGGCGGTGCTGGGCCTGGCCGGGACGCTCGCGATCGTTGGCGGCAAGGTCGGCCGCGAGCCGATGGGCGAAGATGCCCTGCTGGGCCTCGCCGCGGTCCTGTTCTCGGCGCTGCTCTACGCCGGCAACCTCGTCATTTCGCGGCACCAGGCGCAGCTTGCCCAGCCGCTCGAAATTTCGGCGTTTCACAGCGGGGTCGCCGCGCTGGTGCTGGGGCTGGCGGCACCGTGGCTGCTGCGAATCCCTGATCGGGAGGCCGCGCTGCTGATCCTGGGCTCCGGACTGCTGACGGTCACCGGCATGGTCGCCTTCGCCTGGGCCTATGCCCGCGCCGAGGCGCAGATGCTGGTGCCGATGGAATATTCGGGCTTTCTGTGGGCGAGCCTGTTCGGCTGGCTGTTCTTCGCCGAGGCGGTGACGGTGACGACCGTGCTCGGCACCGCGCTGATCGTGCTCGGCTGCTGGCTCGCGGCGCGCCGCAAGGAGCCCGAGCAGATGGTGGTGTAGGCGCGCCAGCTTGATTTTCCGCCCGCTTGCGCGCAGGGCGATGGCCGATCCGCCGCGCTCAACCGCGTGCACCCGGCAGCAGATAAAAGGATTGACCCAGCGCATGACCGAGGTCGGCAAGGACACGCTCGAAACCCGTTCCACCCTGACGGTGAACGGCAAGGATTATGCCTATTACTCCTTCGCCAAGGCGGCCGAAAAAGTCGGCGATGTCTCGAAGCTGCCGTTCAGCCTGAAGGTGCTGCTCGAGAACATGCTCCGCTTCGAGGACGGCGGCTTCACCGTGGGTGAGGAGCACATCCGCGCGATCGCCGCCTGGCAGCACAATCCCGTGACCGGGCGCGAGATCCAGTACCGCCCGGCGCGCGTGCTGCTGCAGGACTTCACCGGCGTGCCCTGCGTGGTCGATCTGGCCGCGATGCGCGACGGCATCGCCAGGCTCGGCGGCGACACCGCCAGGATCAACCCGCAGGTCCCGGTCAACCTGGTGATCGACCATTCGGTGATGGTCGACGAGTTCGGGCATCCCAAGGCGTTCCAGAAAAACGTCGAGCTCGAATACCAGCGCAATGCCGAGCGTTACGACTTCCTCAAATGGGGCTCGAAGAGCTTCCGCAATTTCTCCGCGGTGCCGCCGGGCACCGGCATCTGCCACCAGGTCAACCTCGAACACATCGCCCGCGGCGTGTGGTCGAGCGAGGACCGGGACGGCAGGCTCGTCGCCTACCCCGACACCTGCGTGGGCACCGACAGCCACACCACCATGATCAACGGCCTGGGCGTGCTCGGCTGGGGCGTGGGCGGGATCGAGGCCGAGGCGGCGATGCTGGGCCAGCCGGTCAGCATGCTGATCCCGGAGGTGGTCGGCTTCAAGCTGACCGGGGCGATGGGCGAAGGCATCACCGCCACCGATCTGGTTCTGACCTGCACGCAAATGCTGCGCGAGGCGGGCGTGGTCGGGCGCTTCGTCGAATTCTACGGCCCCGGCGTCTCGGCGCTCACCCTCGCCGACCGCGCCACCATCGCCAATATGGCGCCCGAATACGGCGCCACCTGCGGCTTCTTCGGCATCGACGAGAAGACCATCGACTATCTGCGTCTCACCGGCAGGTCCGAGGCCGAGATCGCGCTGGTCGAGGCCTATTCCAAGACGCAGGGCCTGTGGTTCACGCCCGAGAACGAGCCGGTGTTCACCCGCACGCTCCACCTCGACATGGGCTCGGTGGTCCCGAGCCTCGCCGGGCCCAAGCGGCCGCAGGACAAAGTGGCGCTGCCGGCGGTGGACGATCTGTTCAACGACCAGCTCCGCGACCTCTACAAAAAGTCCGCGCCCAAGCGCTGCGCGGTCGAGGGTGCCGAGCACGATGTTGGCGACGGCGACGTGGTGATCGCCGCGATCACCAGCTGCACCAACACCTCCAACCCCGACGTGCTGATCGCCGCGGGCCTGGTCGCCAAGAAGGCCAACGAGAAGGGGCTGAAGCCCAAGCCCTGGGTCAAGACCAGCCTCGCCCCCGGATCGCAGGTGGTGACCGATTATCTCGAGAAGGCGGGCCTCCAGGACCATCTCGACGCGCTCGGCTTCGACCTCGTGGGCTACGGCTGCACCACCTGCATCGGCAATTCGGGTCCGCTCGCCCCGCCGATCAGCGCGGCGATCAACGGCAACGACATCGTCGCCGCCAGCGTGCTTTCGGGCAACCGCAACTTCGAAGGCCGCGTCAGTCCCGACGTGCGCGCCAACTTCCTCGCCTCGCCGCCGCTGGTGGTCGCCTACGCCCTCAAGGGCACGGTGACCGAGGACATGGTCTCGACCCCGATCGGCCAGGACCGGGCGGGCGTCGATGTCTATCTCAAGGACATCTGGCCCTCCAACGCCGAGATCGCCGATGTTCGCGCGGGTGCGATCGACCGGCAGATGTTCGAAACCCGCTATGCCGACGTCTACAAGGGCGACGCGCATTGGCAGGCGATCGACGTCGCCGGCTCGGACACCTACAGCTGGCGGCCCAACTCGACCTATGTCGCCAATCCGCCCTATTTCGAGGGGCTGGAAATGGAGCCGGCGCCGGTCACCGACATCCTCGGCGCCAAGCCGCTGCTGATCCTGGGCGACAGCGTCACCACCGACCACATCAGCCCCGCCGGATCGATCAAGGCCGAGAGCCCGGCGGGCCACTGGCTGCAGGAGCGTCAGGTCGCCCCGGCGGACTTCAATTCCTACGGCAGCCGCCGCGGTCATCACGAGGTGATGGTGCGCGGCACCTTCGCCAATATCCGCATCCGCAACGAGATGGTGCCCGGCGTGGAAGGCGGGATGAGCCGCTACGACGGGGAGGCCATGCCGGTCTATGACGCGGCGATGAAGCACAAGGCCGACGGCACCCCGCTGGTGGTGATCGCGGGCAAGGAATACGGCACCGGATCGAGCCGCGACTGGGCCGCCAAGGGCACTATGCTGCTCGGCGTGCGCGCGGTGATCGTCGAGAGCTTCGAGCGCATCCATCGCTCCAACCTCGTCGGCATGGGCGTGCTTCCGCTGCAGTTCCGCGAGGGCCAGTCGCGCGCTTCGCTTGGTCTCGGTGGTGACGACGCCTTCACCATCCGTGGCCTTGACGGGCTCGAACCGGGGCAGGAGGTCGTTGTGGAGGTAACCCGCTCCGACGGCCGTCGCGACAGCTTCACCGCGCTGTGCCGGATCGATACCGCGAACGAGATGGAGTATTACCGCCACGGCGGCATCCTGCAGTATGTGTTGAGGAAGCTCGCCGCCTGAGCCTGCTGGAGCGCCTTCTGCGGGCCGGGCGCTTACGCAAGGCGGCGGACGAGAAGGCCGATCCGACCCGGCTCGCGGCGGTCGGCGCGGCGGTCCGCGCGCGATTGCTGGCGGACCCGCGCGCCGAGCCGCGCGGCGGTTACAAGGCGGACCTCTTCACCCTTCCGGGCTTCCTGACCCCGCGGGAATGCCGCGGGCTGATCGCCGCCATCGACAGCGAGATTTGCCCCTCGACGCTGTTCCACGACGGCGGCGGGAAAAGAGGCGCGCCGGACCTGCGAACCAGTTCGACACACTACTTTGGTGACAACGTCCCGGCGCATAAGCTGGGCGAGAGGATCGACGCGCTGCTCGGTCTCGATCGCGCCCACGCCGAGCCGATGCAGGGTCAGCGCTACCGCGCGGGCGAGCAATATCGCCACCATTCGGACCACTTCCACCCCGAGCGCGACCACTGGCGGCGCGAACGGCTGCGCGGAGGACAACGGACATGGACCGCGATGGTCTATTTGAATGCGGTCGAGCGCGGCGGCGCGACCGATTTTCCTCGGCTCGGCCTCGCCATCCAGCCCGAACCCGGACTCCTGGTGGCGTGGAACAACATGGATCGATCCGGACGCCCCAACCGGGCGATGCTCCACGCGGGAACGCCGGTCGCGGAGGGCGAGAAATACGTCCTCACGCAATGGTATCGGCTCGAGACGTGGGCCTCCCCGGTCCGCTGAACACCACTCATGTGCGCGCCGCCTGGTGCTCGTCCCGAATTGGCACATGGGTGTGCTCGCAGTCCCAAATCGAGCCAGATTTGGCCGAGGAACCGATTGCGAATTCGCACATAGAAAGCTAACAGAAGGCTCGGGCTTCGTGCCCAAGGGGTCTATGGAGGGAAGGGGTTTATGTTTAGGAGTCTTTACGCGACCGTCGCGGTCGCCGCGCTCGCGCCTGCCGTCGCCGTGGCTGGCAGCGGAACGCAAAGCGGGACCGGGTCGAACGGCCTTAGCTGGACGGCAACGTCGCGGATCGTCGGTCAGAATTCGACGGCGACTGTCGCCGCGGGTGGAAACCCCGCCTATCTCGCCACCAACGCGCGGGGCTACAGCGGCGTCGTCGGCCTGCTGATGACCTACAGCGACGGGAGTCAGTTCGTCTGCTCGGGGGCGCTCACCGCCGGCAACCGCATCGTCACCGCCGCGCACTGCGTCAGCAATGGCTATCAGAACGGTCCGGGCGGCAAGGCGGCCGACCTGGTCCGCACGCAAGCCTTCTTCTACGATGGTGTGTCGTCGGGCGACGATCCCTATTTCTACAACTCGCCCCCCGGCGTAACCGCGATCGACATCGCGGGGTACAATGTGAACACCGGATACACCGGCGAAGTGATCGACCAGAACGACATCGCGGTTCTGACGCTCGCCAGCGCGGCACCGGACTATGCGCAGGCCTACGCCCTCTACGGCGGCGGTGACCTCACCGGCTCGACCTTCAACGTGGCCGGCCTTGGCACGCGCTCGCTCACCGGCGGCGTCGATGGAACCACCGGCCCCGGCGCGGGCGCGGGCGTGGGCCGTCGCCGCCAGGGCGACAACATCTACGATTACAGCTGGGGCAATGCCGCATTCGGCGGGTTCTTCACCGATCGCGACGCGAGCGGTGAGAATTTCTTCGGCACCGCCGAGGTCGAATTCTCCTTCATCTCGGACTTCGACCGCCTCGGCTCGGGAGCGAACAACCAGGCGTGCTTCGTGGCGCAGGCCGTGGCCGGAGCCGCCGGCTTGCAATTCTGCACACAGGCGGTCGGCCCGCTCGAAGTCAGCATCGCGGGCGGCGATTCGGGCGGCCCGGGCTTCATCAACGGCCAGCTGGCCTCGGTGAACAGCTACGGACTGAGCTTCGGGACCAGCTTCGGCGATTCGAAGTCCGGCCTGCAATCGAGCTTTGGCGAGCTGAATGGGTTCGTGCCGATCTTCCTCCACACCGGCTTCATCGCCAATGTGCCCGAGCCATCGACCTGGGCGCTGCTGATCCTCGGCTTCGGTGTCGCCGGCGCCGCGATGCGCCGCAAGATCAAGGTCCAGGCGCGCTACGCGTTCTGAGCCGCGGCGCGATCGACAAGGAAGGGGCGGCCGGCAACGGTCGCCCTTTTCGTATGCGGCTCAGGCTTCGTCGAACAGCCCGCCCTGCGGTGGCTGGGGCGACGCCAGCCCGAGGTGGCTCCAGCCGCCATCGTTGAGGCAGCGTCCGCGCGCGGTGCGGGCGATCAGGCCGAGCTGGATGAGGAAGGGCTCGATCACCTCCTCGACGGTGTCGCGCGGCTCCGAGAGGCCCGCGGCGAGCGTCTCCACCCCAACCGGACCGCCCTTGTAGGTGGTGGCGATCATCGCGAGGTAGCGGCGGTCCATCGCGTCGAGGCCGCGCCCATCGACCTCGAGCCGCGTCAGCGCCTCGTCGGCCACTTTGCGCGTGATGGTGTCCGCGCCCGCGACATGGGCGAAATCGCGCACCCGCCGCAGCAGCCGCCCGGCGACGCGCGGCGTGCCGCGGCTGCGCCGTGCGATCTCGCGCGCGCCGCCCTCGTCCACGCCCATGCCGAGCAGCCCGGCGCCGCGGGTGACGACCTGGAGCAGTTCGTCCTCGCTGTAAAAACTGAGCCGCACCGGAATGCCGAAGCGGTCGCGCAACGGGGTGGTCAACAAGCCTTGCCGCGTGGTCGCGCCGATCAGCGTGAAGGGCGGCAGGTCGATCCGCACCGAGCGGGCGGAGGGCCCCTCGCCGATGAAGAGATCGAGGGCGCGGTCCTCCATCGCCGGATAGAGGATTTCCTCGACCACCGGATTGAGGCGGTGGATCTCGTCGATGAAGAGCACATCGTGCGGCTCGAGATTGGTGAGCAGCGCCGCGAGATCGCCAGCCCTGGCGATCACCGGCCCGCTGGTGGCGCGAAAGCCGACGCCGAGCTCACGCGCCACGATCTGCGCCAGCGTGGTCTTGCCGAGCCCCGGCGGGCCGAAGAACAGCACATGGTCCATCGCCTCGCCGCGCGCTTTCGCCGCCGCGATGAACACGCGCAAATTCTCGCGCGCCGCCGCCTGCCCGACGAACTCGGCGAGCCATTTCGGCCGCAGCGCCGCGTCGGGATCCTCGGGCTGGCGGGACGGGGCGTGGAGGGGGACGGGGTCGGTCATGGCTTGAGCGCGCGCTTGACGTCCTGAGTATGGTGCAGAATGCGCACTACCAGGACCGTTTCATTTTCGACCACGTGCAGGATCAGGTGCGATCGAAAACTCCGACAGCGAATACCAGGACCGAAATCGTCACGCGAAGGGGCGGAGCGCGGAAAGCCTTCCAGCAAATCGAGCGCATGGCGCAGCGCCGCTGCATAGGAATCAGCGGCGTCCTCCCCGAAATGAGCCGCGCCATAGGCGTCGATGTCATCGAGGTCGGCAATGGCAGCGGCAGTCAGCTGCAGCTTAGGCACGCCGGGCTTTGCGCCTCGCAACGATTTCATCCAGGACATCGCGCGGGTCACGGTCGATCACGCCAGAGGCGAGACCCTCCGCGACCTTTTCGCGCACCCAGGCAATAAATTCGGGTGTCTCCTGAGCCTCGTTTCCGCCTTCCGGCAAGAGCCCTTCCTGGTCGCGCCGCACGAGGTCGCGCATATAATCCGCCGCGTCTGCATAGCGGCCCTCGGCCACGCGCGCCTCGATCCAGCTTTCGAGATCGGGAGGAAAGGTGAAGCTCATTTCGCCCATGGGCGGGCTATAGACCGGTTGCCGACAGGTTCCAAGCCAAGCGCGTCACCGCCGACTCCCGAACGCGCTATCGATCCCAAACCGGCCCGAGCCAGCTGCCGCGAAATGCAGGCCACCAGCCACGAAAGGGCTCGTTTCAGTGCACCATCACCGCCGCGACCGCGAAGTTGGCTGTGACCAGCAGCCCGGCGCAACGGGTGAGCAGTCCGAGGATCAGCATCGCCCCCGCAGCCGAACTGCACCGCGACGGAGAGCGGTGCCATAAGATGCGGCAACGGAAAGGCGAACTGGTCGAGAAGGCCCGCAAACTCGCGCATCCGCGCGGCGCTCGTCAACATTGTCCGAGGTTTCGTGGACTAAGAACGAGCCGGTCGCCGCCCGAGGGCGAGGATGATCCTGTCTGAGAAGCGAGTTAGGGGTTCGAGCTTCCAATTCATTCGCGAGCACTCACCCATGCTAGCAGCTTGGAGAGACCAAAGGACAACCCTACCGCGACCCACTGATAAAGGGGGACGAACACCAGGATGAGCGCATTTTGCGCGTCGGACGGTCCGATAAACATTGTGTGCCACTGGAGGGCGAATCCAGCGATGGCGATTATCGCCAACAGTAGGAGATAGAGCACCTTCGCCCCCTGTCTGGATAGCAGGCGCCAGAGCCACAGCCCGCCGAGCACCGGCGACGATATCCAGACAACGAAGATCAGCGCCCCCAACCACCACCACAGCTTCTCAGGCTCCCCCGCCCGCAGGCTCATGACGAGAACGCCGATCACATAGAGCCCCCCCGCCCATCGCCGAGACGACATGCAGCTCACCCCGCCGCCCTCTTCAGCGCCACCCGGATCAGTTCCCCCTCGCCTGCCCCCTCGCCAAGTTCGCCCAGTGCTTCGGCCACCGCGCGGCTGGCGGTGGCGGGTTTGAAGCCGAGGTTTTCGAGCGCGCTGACGGCGTCGGCGCTGGCGCCGCCTCGCGGAGTCGAAACCACGCCGGCAACGCCGCCGGGGATTGCGCCGGCCTTGTCCTTCAGCTCGTTGACGATGCGGCTCGCGAGCTTGGGGCCGACGCCGTTGGCGCGCGCCAGCATCGCGGCGTCGCCCTGCGCGCAGGCGGTGGCGAGATCGTGCGGGGTGAGCACGGAGAGGATCGCCAGCGCAACCTTGCTCCCCACCCCCTGGACCTGGGTCAGCAACCGGAACCAGTCGCGCTCCGCGGCGTCGGCGAAGCCCAGCAGGCGCATGTCGTTCTCGGATACCTGGAGGTCGGTGAACACCGTGCAGGCCTCGCCCGCCGCGCCCAGCGCCGCCAGCGTCTTCGCCGAGCAGTGGACGAGATAGCCCACACCCGCGACGTCGATCACCGCCCAGTCGGCGCCGGTGTCGTCGAGAATGCCGCGCAGCCGTGCAATCATGCGCTTGTCCTGCCCCCGTCCACAAGATTTGAACAGGGGGAGAACGGGCTTATTCTCAGTCTAACCTAACCCCTTCGTGTCGAGCCCTTCGGCTGGCTGCTTGCAGCAGCCGCTCAGGATAAACTTCGGCCGATCGGCCGAAATCGAGACACCTGGGCACCGCATCTCGACTTCGCTCGAGGCGACGGTGGTGGGAATTGGGCTTTCCAATCAGCTCTCGAGCTGCCTCAGCAGGCTGCGCACGTCGCCGTCCATGTCGGCGTCGCGGGTGCGCAGGTCCTCGATCAGCCGCACCGCGTGGATCACGGTCGAATGGTCGCGCCCGCCGAATTTGCGTCCGATTTCGGGATAGCTGCGCGGGGTCAGCACCTTGGCGAGATACATCGCCACCTGGCGCGGACGGACGACCGCGCGGGCGCGGCGCTTGCTCGACATCTCGGCCCGGTCGATGCGGTAGAAGTGGCACACGGTGCGCTGGATCTCGTCGATGGTGATGCGGCGGCGGTTGGCCGAGAGGATGTCGGTGAGTTGCTCCTCGGCGAGCTGGAGGCAGACCTCCTGCCCGGTCAGCTGGGCATAGGCGATGAGCTTGTTGAGCCCGCCCACCAGCTCGCGAATGTTGCGCGTCACGGTGCGGGCGAGGAAATCGATCACATCGCCGGGCACGTCCAGGGGCGCGAAGCGGGTCAGTTTGGCGTCGAGGATCTTGCGGCGCAGCTCCATGTCGGCGGCGGCGATATCGGCCACCAGCCCCATGCTGAGGCGGCTGAGCAGTCGCGGCTCGACCCCGTCGAGGGCCTGCGGCGCGCGGTCGGCGGCGAAGACCAGCCGCTTGCCCTCGGCCAGTAGCGCATCGATCGTGTAGAGCAGTTCCTCCTGCGCGCTTTCCTTGCCGATGATGAACTGGATGTCGTCCACCAGCAACAGGTCGAAGCTCCTCAGGCGCGCCTTGAACTCGAGCGTCTGCCTGGTCTTCAACGCCTGGACGAACTCGACCATGAAGCGCTCGGCGCTGCAGTAGAAGATGCGCGCGCGCGGGTGCGCTTGCAGGAAGGAATGGCCGATCGCGTGGAGCAGATGCGTCTTGCCCTGCCCGGTCGCGGCCTTGAGATAGAGCGGCGCGAACTGCGGCTTCTCGGTCGCGGCCATGCGCTGGGCGGCGTTGGCCGCGAGCACATTGGCCTCTCCGGTGACGAAGGCGGCGAAGGTCAGCATGGGGTCGAGCCCGACGCTGGAAGTGAAGCCGCTATCGCCGATGGTGTCGGCGGCGACCGCCAGCATCGAGGGATCGGCGCCGTCGTTGGCGGGGCGGCGGCCATCGGTGTGAAGACGCAGCTCGGCGACCTGGCGGCGGCCGGGCAGGACTTCGATCTTGACCTGCCGCACGTCGCTGCTCGCGATCTTCCAGGCGAGCGCGAGCCGGTCGGCGAAACGGTCGCGCACCCAATTGGCGCTGAACTCGGTGGGCAGGAAGAGATCCAGCGTGCCGGTTTCCGCGCATAGCTGGCCGAGCTGGATAGGCTTGATCCATTGACTGTGGAGCTGATGCCCCAAGTCCTTGCGTAGCCCCTGGCTGATGTCCGCCCAATCCGCGGCCAGATTCACCGCCTCGGAATCGTCCATCGTCTCGTCTCGCATCCTGCGCCCCGTGCCTGAGTCGTAAGCCTTGGCCATCGTCGTCCCCTCATCCCCCCGCGGGCCGACAGAAGGCCTGCCGACCGGCTTGCTCCACCCCGCGAGATCCTCTCGGCAAAGCGCGGCCCGCACCGGGAATCGCCTTCCCGGCTCCTGTCCGTTCGAACCAGATTGTGAAAGCCGGGCTGTCCCGTCCCTGACTTGAGTCTTCCTAAGGCCCGCTTCGAATGAGTCGCAAGGGGCAAGACTGCAAAAAAACTTAAATAAACAGGTTGACTCGTCCCAACCCCGCAGCGCTGCGTCTAAGTGCCTGTTTTGGGATAATTAACACAGGTCAGATGTCGCGAATCGCGGGAAATCCGCGCTTCGAAGCAGCGCAGCATGACAATTGGGTTTCATCTCAAAGACTCAAAAGAATTCGGCCCGCCGCGCGAGGGCGGCAGGCCGAACCTCATAGCTGCTCCAAGGCTGTGCTAGAGCGCGGCGACCCGCTTGGTGAGTCGGCTCATTTTGCGGCCGGCGGTGTTCTTGTGAATCACCCCGCGCGCGACGCCGCGCGCCAGCTCGGGCTGCGCGCCCGACAGCGCCGACCTGGCCGCATCCTTGTCGCCGCTCTCGATCGCGCTTTCGACCTTCTTGAGGAAGGTGCGGATGCGGCTCATGCGCGCGCCGTTGATCTCGGCCCGGCTTTGATTGCGGCGGATGCGCTTCTTGGCTTGCGGCGTGTTGGCCATGTCGGTCTTTCGATCTCGTTCTCTTGGGCCGGGCCGGGGCCCGCGCGATGCTCTGAATTCGTGCGAAAAGCGGCGCTACGGAGCACCGGAAGGGCGCGCACATATGGGCGCAAGGGCGAATCGTCAAGATTCTTCTGGCGCTCGCCCAACTGGCCGCCCGGCGAGACTTGAATCACACAAAGACACAAAGCTGTCGTAACCCGCGGCGAAGCCGCTCTGTCCAACCAGGTGCCCGACTTTTTCCAATGCCTGCGGCGCGCGCTGACCTCTTTGTGTCTTTGTGTGAACCAGTGAAGACCGGCGCTCAGCGCTGGCACTTTGGGCAGTACCAGGTGCCGCGGCCGCCCTGGACCAGGCGGCGGATGGTCCCGCCGTCATCGTGCCGGCAGTCGGCGCCTTCGCGGCCATAGACGTCGAAGCGACTGGCGTAGTGCCCCAACTCGCCATCGGGCTGAGCGAAGTCCCGCAACGTCGAACCTCCTTCGGCGATCGAGCGTTCGAGCACCGCGCGGATCGCCGGCACCAGCCGCGCGAACTGGGCCCGGGTCACCTTGCCGCCGGGCTTGCGCGGGTCGATGCCTGCGCGCCACAGTGCCTCGCAAACATAGATGTTGCCGAGGCCCGCGACCAACCGCTGGTCGAGCAGCAGCGGCTTGATCGCGGGCTTGCGCCCCCTGGTGGCGGCGCGCAGCAGCGCGGGGGTCAGATCGTCCCCCAGCGGCTCCGGCCCGAGCGCGGCGAAGGCCGGCCAGCGCGCCAGCTCGGCCTCGTCGACCAGATCGACCGAGCCGAAGCGGCGGGCGTCGTTGAGGGCCAGCCGGTGGGCCGCGGTTTCGAGGACCAAATGGTCGTGCTTGTCGAGCGCCCCGGGATCGATCCGCCACCGCCCGCTCATCCCGAGGTGGAACACCAGCGTGCGCCCGCGATCGGTGTGGATCAGGCCGTATTTGGCGCGCCGGCCGAGCCCGGTCACCCGCGCGCCGGTGAGCGCCTGGACGAGATCGGGCGGGAAGGCCCGGCGCAGGTCCGCGCGCCGGAGCTCGACCCGCTCGATCCGCTGCCCGTCGAGGACGCGCGCCAGCCCGCGAACGGTGGTTTCGACTTCGGGCAGCTCGGGCATGCCGCCAGCCCCTAACACCCTTTGCGGCCCCTGCAATTCTCCCTAAGGCGCACCGCCATGAGCGAAACCGTTTCCTTCGGCTACGAGGAGGTCGCCCCCGAGGAAAAGACCCGCCGCGTCGGCGCGGTCTTCTCGAGCGTGGCGGGCAAATACGACGTCATGAACGACGCCATGTCGCTCGGGCTGCACCGGCTGTGGAAGGACACATTCGTGCGCCGCGTGAAACCCCGCGCCGGGGAGGCGATCCTCGACATGGCCGGCGGCACCGGCGACATCGCCTTCCGGATGGCCGAGCGGGGCGCCGAGGTGACGGTGGCCGACATCAACCAGGACATGCTCGACGTGGGCATCGAGCGGGCGCTCGAGCGCGGGCTCACCGGCCTCGCCTGGTCGTGCCAGAACGCGGAACAGCTCAGCTACCCGAGCCGCCAGTTCGACGCCTACACCATCGCCTTCGGCATCCGCAACGTGACGCATATCGACCGCGCGCTGGCCGAGGCGCACCGGGTGCTCAAATTCGGCGGACGGTTCTTCTGCCTCGAGTTCTCGACCGTCGAATGGCCCGGGTTCGACAAGGCCTACGACCTTTATTCCGAGCATCTGGTGCCGCGCATGGGGCAGGCGATCGCGGGCGATGCGGAAAGCTACCGCTACTTGGTCGAATCGATCCGCCGCTTCCCGCCGATGCCGCGGTTCGAGGCGATGATCGGCGCCGCGGGCTTCTCGCAGACGAAGGTCGAGCCGATCCTCGGCGGCCTCGTCGCGATCCATTCGGGGTGGAAGGTGTGAGGGTGGCCCCGCGCTTGAAGCCCCTCCCCTTCAGGGGAGGGGTTTGGGGTGGGGGATGTGCCGACATTTCCGACAAGCCCCACCCCACCCCCCCCCCTGAAGGGGAGGGGCTTTAGTAGTGGCCCGCCCCGCGACGCATATCTGGCGGCTCGGGAAATGGGCGCGCGTCGCCGCGCGCCACGGCGCGCTGCGCGGTATCCGGCACGACCCGAACGCGCCGGTTCCGGTCAAGCGGCTGATCCGGCTGTTCTCGATCGGCACGGTGAAACGCCGCGTGCCCGATTACGCCGGTGCCTTCCGCGCCATCGGGCCGGCGGCGATCAAGCTGGGCCAGACGCTCGCGACCCGGCCCGACATCGTGGGCGAGGAAGCGGCGCGCAACCTGCTCACGCTCCAGGACAGCCTGCCGCCCGAGCCCTTCGAGCAGATTCGCGCCACCATCGAGACCGGCTTCGGCCAGCCGCTGTCCGCGCTCTACGCCGAGTTCGATCCGGTGCCGGTGGGCGCGGCCTCGATCGCGCAGGTCCACCGCGCGACCACCGCGCAAGGGCGCGACGTCGCGGTCAAGGTGCTGCGCGCCGGCATCCGCGAGAAGTTCGCGCGCGACATCGACACCTATGAATGGGCGGCCGCGCATCTCGAGGCGCTGGGCGGCGAGGCGGCGCGGCTGCGCCCGCGGTTGACGATCGCCAACTTCAAGCGCTGGACCGCGCGCGAACTCGACCTCAGGCGCGAGGCCGCGAGCGCTTCGGAGCTCGCCGAAGCGATGGTCGGCGCCCAGGGCTACCGCATCCCGGCAATCGACTGGGACCGCACCAACGGCCGCGTGCTGACGCTCGAATGGGTCGACGGGGTCAAGATCGCCGATATCGACGCGCTGCGCGCCGCCGGGCACGATCTGCCCGCGCTCGCGCGCCGCCTGGTGCTCGCCTTCCTGAAGCAGGCGATTTCCTCGGGCTTCTTCCATGCCGACATGCACCAGGGGAACCTGTTCGTGCAGGCCGACGGCACCATCGTGGCGATCGATTTCGGGATCATGGGGCGGATCGACCGGCGCGCGCGGCAGTGGCTGGCGGAAATCCTCTACGGCCTCATCACCGGCAACTACCGGCGCGTGGCGGAAATCCATTTCGAGGCGCAATATGTGCCCAGCCACCATTCGGTGGACGAGTTCGCCACCGCGCTGCGCGCCGTGGGCGAGCCCATGCGCGGCAAACCCGTCAGCGAGCTTTCGGTAGGCCAGATGCTCGACGGACTGTTCGCGATCACCCGCGATTTCGACATGCAGACCCAGCCCCACCTGCTGCTGCTGCAGAAGACGATGGTGATGGTCGAGGGGATCGCCACCAGCCTCGACCCCGCGATCAACATGTGGGACGTCTCGGCCCCCTTCGTGCGCGAGTGGATCCGCGACGAGCTGGGTCCCGAGGCGGCGCTGGCCGAACGCATCCGCACCGATACCGAGACGCTGTTGCGCGTACCGGCGCTGATTCGCAGGCTCGAGGAGCAATTCCCGCCCCGCGGCGGCGCGCCCGATCCGCCGCCGCTTCCGGACGTCGAGCTCGTGTGGGAACGGCGCAGCCGCGAACGCGGGCCGATGATCGGTTATGTCCTTGCGACGGCGGCCGGCGCCGCGCTGGTCTGGCTGAGCGCGACGCTCGGCTACCTCTAATCAGGCGCCTGCCGCCGGGGCGGAATAAGGATTTTCACACAAAGACACGAAGAGGGCATCGCGCGCCGCAGGCAATTTTCCTGACCCGCAAGGTTCGCAATAGCGGAACGGCGTCACCGCGAGTGCTGACCTCTTCGTGTCTTTGTGTGAGACAAAAAGCACGGCCCTATCCCACGACGCCAACGTAGCGGCTGCTGCTTTCCTCCCGGCGACGTTCATCAAGGAAACCAAATCCTAACGCGGCGCGGTTAAGGCCGGGCCAAGGATTTGCTACGCGCTGGCCCGCATCCCTCCGATCCGCGGGTGCTGGCCAAGTGCATGAGGGGGCGCTAGCAGCGCGGGAATGAGCCGATGGGACAGCACGCACCGATCCGCGCCGCATCGGAATCGGGCCACCACCGAAAGAGCGCCGGCCCGATGAGCGCCGGGCCGCGCATCCTGCTGATCGTCGGCGGGGGCATCGCCGCCTACAAGTCCTGCGAGCTGGTGCGCCTGATCCGCAAATCGGGCGGCGAGGTGACCTGCGTGCTGACCGAGGGCGGCCAGCAGTTCGTCACCCCGATGGCGCTCGCCGCGCTCTCCGGCAACAAGGTCTATACCAGCCTGTTCGACCTCAAGGACGAGGTCGAGATGGGGCACATCCAGCTCTCGCGCGAGGCGGACCTGGTCGTGGTCTGCCCGGCGACCGCGGACCTGCTCGCCAAGATGGCGGCCGGCATCGCCGACGACCTCGCCACCACGCTGATCCTCGCCACCGACAAGCCGGTGCTCACCGTGCCCGCGATGAACGTGCGGATGTGGGAGCACGGCACCACCCGCCGCAACGCCGAATGGCTGCGCCAGGCGGGCGTGACGGTGATGGAGCCCGACGAGGGCGAGATGGCCTGCGGCGAGTGGGGGCCGGGCCGCCTGCCCGAGCCGGTCGCGATCCTCTCCGAAATCGCGCGCGAGCTGTCGCTCGACATCGCGCTGCCCGATGCTCGGCCCGCGCCGGCGCCGGCGCTCGCAGCTCCCAGGACCGCGGCCAAGGCGGCGGTTCAGGAGGCCGCGGTCGAAGCGCTCGAGCCCGAAGACGCCGATGAAGAGGAGAGCGCCACCGCGGGGCGGCTTTCCAGCCTGTTCTCGGCGATCATCCCGCGCTCGACCGCCAAGCGCAGCCACGAGGACATCGACGCCGAACTGGACGCGCTGCCCGAGCTCGACCCCTTCGATGCCGAAGGGCTTCTGCACGGCACTCCGATCGAAGAGGCTCCGGAATTCGCTCCGCTGCCAGGCGGCCCCCTGCTGGCCAGGAAAGGCAAGGCGAGCGCGGCCCCGCCGACCGACCGCGAAGCGATCAACCACGAGGTCGCGCGGCAGGACCGGAGCGCGCGCCCGCAGCCGATTCCCGGCGACCGGCAGCCGATCGCGACGCAGGCCGCCGAGTTCCTGGCGGATCCGCTCGCCGGCCAGGTCGAATTCGACGCCGATCCCGAGCATCGCCCGCTCCACGGCAAGCATGTCGTCGTCACCGCCGGCCCGACCTGGGAGCCCATCGACCCGGTCCGCTACATCGCCAACCGCTCGAGCGGGAAGCAGGGCTATGCGATCGCCGCGATGGCCGCGGCCGCCGGCGCGCGGGTCACGCTGATTTCCGGCCCGGTCAGCCTGCCGACACCGCTCGGGGTCGAGCGCGTCGATGTCGAAAGCGCCGACGAAATGGCCGAGGCGGTGCGCCGCGCGCTGCCCGCCGATGCCGCCTTCATGGTCGCCGCGGTCGCCGACTGGAAGAGCCGCCATGTCGCCTCGGAGAAGATGAAGAAGCGCGGCAGCGCCCCGCCGGCGCTGATCCTCACCGAAAACCCCGACATCCTCGCCACCCTCGCCGCCGCGCGCAAGCGGCCCAAGCTGCTGATCGGATTCGCCGCCGAAACCGAGAACGTGATCGACAACGCCAAGTCGAAGCGCAAGCGCAAGGGGGCCGACTGGATCGTCGCCAACGATGTCAGCCACGATGGCGACGGGACGGGCGTGATGGGCGGGGATTCGAACCATGTCCACATCGTGACGTCGCAGGGGGTCGAGGAGCTTCCCGAGATGGGCAAGAACGAGGTCGCGCGCGAACTGGTGCGCCGCGCCGCCGAGGCGCTCGCCGAGCAGCCGGCCGCGGCCGAAGGGTGATCGGGCCGGTCCACGCAGAGCCGGTGGCGGTCAAAGTCCGTCGCCTGCCGCATGGCGAAGGCCTCGCCCTGCCCGCCTACGCCACCGAGGGCGCCGCGGGCATGGACGTGCTCGCCGCCGAGGAGGTGACGCTGGCCCCCGGCGCGCGGCATGCCGTCGCCACCGGGCTCGCGCTGGCGATCCCGCCCGGCTACGAAATCCAGGTCCGCCCGCGCTCGGGCCTCGCGCTGAAGCACGGCATTTCGGTCCCTAACACCCCCGGCACGATCGATTGCGATTATCGCGGCGAGCTCAAGGTCATCCTGATCAACCACGGCGCGGAGCCCTTCGCCATCCACCGCGGCGATCGCGTGGCGCAACTGGTGCTCGCGCCGGTGGTGCAGGCGGAGTGGGAAGAGGTCGCGGGCCTCGACGAGACCGCGCGCGGGAGCGGCGGCTTCGGCTCGACCGGAGGGCACGCGAAGCTCTGACGCCAAAGGCGATGACGACAGGACAGGCAGCGTTTTTCTGCTGCGGCGGCACGGGTTTTGGTTCACACAAAGACACGAAGATGGAAGCGCCGGCGGCGAAGCCGCTCTGCTGACGCGAACTCAGCCATCGAGGCGGAAGCCCTGCGGCGCGGGCTGCGCTCTTCGTGTCTTCGTGTCTTTGTGTCTTTGTGTGAGCAACTGCCGCCGGACGCTAAGGCCAGCGGAATCGGGACCCAAAAACATCCGGGCGCTACCCCGGACCTGGGACGCGTGTCGCGTCCGCCAAATCGACACTCCAGCAAGGAACCGCGCGGCAGGCACGGCGTCAGTCGACGTGCCTTGTTACGGGACGAGCGGGCAGCGGGATTGTAGGCGAATGGCCGGGGTCCGCCCGCTGCGGCGTGTCCGGCTCGGCCCTGGTTTGGTTCGCCGGCGGAATGGCTGATCCAGGGCGGGGGGCTCGCGTCCCATCCCTGGCCGCACGCATGCCTTGTGGTCCGTGCCGGCCCAGCCGAAGCTCACCGGTCAGCGGCCGCGCGGCCATGCGATTCACAGGCGGAGCTCTTGGTTCCCCCGGATCGAGCCAGACCATTGGTCCAACCTTACCGGCGGTGGGTCCGCCATCCATTCCCACGGGAGCTGGCGTTAGGTTAGGCGTCGCGCGCGACGGTTGACCGTACCGCTGCGCCCCACGTGCACCCGCGCCTGCCGCGCTGCCCCGCGCGCCTGGTTCAGACGCGAGGGCAAGGAGGAGGATGAGCCGGTCTCGCCCGCCTCCGGTCCTTGTCGATCCAGCCCGAAAGCAGGATCGATTCGCCGCCTAACCTATCTGGTTATGTCAGTCAAGACAAATCGCCGCTTGCCGGCACCCCCGGCCGGGGCCGCCCTAATTAGGGACAGTCCCTAATTAGGGCCCTAGTCCAATTGGCACGGTAGCGCGCCGAATGGGGAGGTCTGTCGCTCGCAAGCGCGCAGAGGCGCGGAGGTTATGCGCCGCCGCGAGCGCGAAAGATCTCCGCGTCTCCGGGTCTCCGCCTGAAACCGGGAAGGGCGGACCTCGCGGCCCGCCCTCCATGCGTAACACTTTGAAATCTCAGCGCGAAGCGGTTTTCTCCGGCGCCACCGAAATGCGCACCGTGCGGCCCGATTCGCCCGGGAAGTCGGTGAACATCGCGTCGACCAGATTGGGCACCAGATACTGCAGCCGGTTCGAGGTCGAGAGCGCCTGCGCCTTGCCTTCGAACAGCCGCGCCTTGTCCGACGCGCGGTCGATCTTGAGGTCGATCCCGCTGGTATACACGGTGTAGCTGTCCAAACCGCCACCGAAGAACGGATCATACATTCCGAACGCCCACGGCCCGCCCCTGTAGAAGCCGGGGTATCGGCCGTAACCGATCGGGCCATGCCCCCAGCCAGCGCCATAGCCGAAGGGCGAATAGCCATACCACGGGCCGTAGAAGGGATCGGAGAAGCCGGTCCGGCGAATTCGCTCGCGGCCGCGGTCGACGCCGTAGTCGAAGCGCACCAGCAGGGTGGCGTTTTGGGGCGAAGACGCCTGGATATATCCCAGCCGCTGCATCTGCGCCGCGACAAGGCTGGCGTATTGGCTGAACTCGAGCCCGCCGGCCAGCGCGGGATCCTCCGCGACCACGGCGAAGCTCTGCCCCTGCGGGGCGGGCAGCTGCGCCTGATAGCGCGTGACATCGGCGTTGAACGGCGTCGCGCAGGCGGCGAGGCCGGCGAGAAGGAGCGGGATGGAGGCCTGCTTCAGACGGCGCCCCCAATGCGATGCACGGATCGACATGTCATGTCCTTTCTTAATCCACGCCTCGCACCGCGAACCCTTCATCTTTCGGACTCACCGCTGGCGATTGTGTTCCTTTGTAAAGCAATGGCCTGAACTAGAATTGAATGGCCGCCAAATCGTTTGTTGCAACGGATGGGCCGTTTCCCTGCATCAAGGCCGCGCCACGACCCAGCGAAGCGGGTTTTCGGCGGCTTCGGTCTGGAGCGTCTCGTTGGCGGTCCACAGCGTCCAGGGTCTGCCGGCGTAGCCAGGCTCGGCCAGGCCGCGCGTAAGCCACAGATTGCGTTCGATCCGGCCGCCGACGCGGTAGCGGCGCTCGAACGCGGCGCTGGGCGCCAGAATCACCGGCTTGCCGGCGTGCGCCTCGATCTGGTTGACCAGCGTCATCAGCTCGCTCTGGATCGCCGCCTCGCTCACCGGCCGCGGGCAGAACGCGGCGTCGCCGTCGAGCAGGATCGCGGGCGGCAGCAGCCGGGCGTCGCGCGGGACGGCGATGACGAAATTGGCCGATTGGGCATCGGCGGGGGTGCAGGGATCGAAGACATGCACCGCGCCCGCCGCCAGCCCGTGCTCGCGCGCCGCGGCGAGATTGGCGATGAAACCGCGGTCCCGGCTGTTCGCCCCGCGGCTGGCCTCGAGATAGGCGAAGCTGGCGCCGAGGCCCTTGACGATGGCGAAGCGAACCGCGCCGTCGCTCTCGCCCACCAGCACGCCCTGTTCGGGATAGCGCGCTTCCGAGGGGCGCCAGTGCCGGCCGCGCCAGTGCCACCAGCCCGCCGCCAGCACCGCCGCGAGCAGCACGATAACGAGCAGCGGCGTCCGCCATCTCCGGCGCTTCCCGCGCCCGCTTCTTCGCTTCCTAGCCATCGATTCAGCCCTTGATGTGCAGTACGCAGATCAGCGTGAACAGGCGGCGCGCGGTGGCGAAATCGGTTTCGACCTTGCCTTCCAGACGCTCCATGAGCAGCTCGGCGGCACGGTTGTGGATCGCGCGGCGCGCCATGTCGATGGTCTCGATCTCCGCCGGGGTGGCCTTGCGGATCGCCTGATAATAGCTGTCGCAGATCGCGAAATAGTCCTTGATCGCGCGCCGGAAGCGGGCGAGCCCGAGGATCAGCTCCTCGAGCAGACGGTCTTCGCCATCGGCGATCGCCAGCGCCAGCCGCCCGTCGGCCACCGCCAGCTTGAGCCGATAGGGCCCACTCGCCCCGCGCTCGGCCGCGCGCAGCGGCTTGAAGCTGTTCTCCTCGATCAGATCGTAGATCGCGATGCGCCGCTCCTGCTCGACATCGGCGCTGCGCCACAGGATGGTCGCCTCGTCGAGCGCGACATGCGCGATGCGGTGATCGCCGGAGGATTGCGCGGATTCGCTCATCGGGGCGCGAGCCTTCGCAGATGCGGCACGGTGGCGGCAAGGGGGTGCCCATCGGTTTCGCGCGGAGACCGCGGAGGATCGCAGAGACGCGGGGATGTCGCGGTCGCGGCGAAGCCGCCTCGGGAATTCGATCGGTTTGGCCCAAAGGGCCCGCGGCGCGGCGAAACCGCTCCGCGCCCTCCGCGCTTCTCCGCGACCTCTGCGCGAAACCAAAAAGAGTCCCCGCTATCCACAAGCGCCGCGGGTTCGGCTTGGCGCAAGGCTGCTTGCGGCAAAACCGCGGCTCCCGCATGGAGGCTGGATGCCCGCCACCGATCTGCTCGACCGTATCGCCAAAACCCCCGATGCGACCACGACATCGCGCGCGCTGCCGGCCAATCCGGAGGCCGAGGCGGCGTTTCTCGGCGCGGTGCTGATCGACAACAAGGTGCTCGAAGAATTGCCTTTTCCGCTCTCGCCCGAGCATTTCTTCGAACCCGTCCACAGCCGCATCTACGCCCGCATCCTGACGCTCGCCGATCGCAACGCGGTCGCGACGCCGGTGACATTGAAGCCCTATTTCGACGGCGACGAAGGGCTGAAGGAGCTCGGCGGCACCACCTATCTGGCGCAGCTGACCGCCGATGGGCAGGGGCTACTCGCGACGCGCGAGCTGGCGCAGCAGATCTTCGACCTCGCGCTGCTGCGTCAGCTGGTGGGGGTGGGGCGCGAGCTGGTCGAGACCGCCTTCGACACCGCCACCGACGTCGCCCCGCTCGAGAAGATCGCCGAGGCCGAGGCCGCGCTCTACAAGGTGGCCGAGGGGGAAGCGGGCGGCTCGCAGGCGACCGATTTCCGCAGTGCCGCGCTTACTGCGCTTAAAATGGCTGAAGCAGCCATGAACTCGGGCGGGGGTATCTCGGGCAAGACCACCGGTCTTGCAAGTATCGATGAAAAGACCGCAGGTTTACACAATTCGGATCTTGTAATCGTAGCGGGGCGTCCAGGAATGGGTAAGACCTCACTCGCCACCAACATTGCGTTCAATTGTGCGATGGCACATCTTGAGCACCAACGTGACGGTGGCCCGTTCAATTATGGTGGACCGGTGGCGTTCTTCAGTCTGGAAATGAGCGCCGACCAGCTGGCGACACGAATACTTGGAGAGCAAGCCAAGATATCTTCGGAGAAATTGCGCTCTGGCAAACTAAAGCGCGATGAGTTTCAGCAGCTTTCATACGCAAGTCAAACGCTTATGGAACTTCCTCTCTATATCGACGACACCCCGGCGCTCACAATCGCCGCGCTGCGCAGCCGAGCGCGGCGGCTTAAGCGGCGGCACGGGATCGGCCTGGTGGTGGTCGATTACCTCCAGCTGCTCCAGGGCTCGGGCCGCGCCAACGACAACCGCGTCAACGAGATCTCCGAGATCAGTCGCGGCCTCAAGACCCTCGCCAAGGAGCTCGAGGTGCCGGTCATCGCGCTCTCGCAGCTCAGCCGCGCGGTCGAGCAACGCGAGGACAAACGCCCGCAGCTCTCCGACCTACGCGAATCGGGCTCAATCGAGCAGGACGCAGACATGGTGTGGTTCATCTTTCGCGAAGAGTACTATCACCAAGGGAGTAAGCCGCCGATTCCGGACGAGAAGAGTTCTGAAGAGGACAAAAGCAAGTATCGAACTTGGGAAGAAAAGCACGAGACACTGGTCAATAAGGCGACCTTGCTTGTGGCCAAGCAGCGCCACGGCTCGACCGGTCCTGTGCCATTGCTGTTCCAGGCGGAGATCACCAAATTCTCCAGCCCCGCCACACGGGACTACAGCGACTGGGGCTACGAGTAGCTACAGCCCCAGGTTGAGCCGGCGGCTGACCGTATAGTCGATCGCCGAGACCAGCACCCAGCCCAGCCACCAGCGGAAGCGGTTCCACGGCGTCGCCCGCGCCTTGTGCAGCGCCGGGGTGATTTCCTCCGAGGCCGCGATGTGCTCCGAAACGAATTCGCGCATCCGCTCGGCCAGCGCGGCGTCCTTGACCTCGAGCATCAGCTCGAGATTGAGATAGAGGCTGCGCATGTCGAAGTTGGCGCTGCCGAGATAGACCACATCGTCGAGAACGATCAGCTTGGAGTGGAGCTTGCAGGGGGTGAATTCCCAGATTTTCGCGCGGTGGCGGAGGAGATAGCGGTAGAGCGAGCGGCTGGCGCCGAGCGTGGCGGTGTTGTCGCTCTTGGCCGCCATCACCAGCCGCGTCTGCCCCTTGGCGGCGATCCTGCCCATCCGGCGCAGGAGATGGCTCGGCGGCGAGAAATAGGCCATCAGCATGTCGAGCTTGTGCCCCCGGGCCATGTCCAGGGTGACGCAGCGCGCCCAGGTCGACAGCCCCCGCGTCGGCCCGCCCACCAGCCAGCGCGCGCGGCCCCCGTACTCCTCGACCGACCAGTCCCAGCTGGCGACCGCGCGGGTGATCGCGCGAAACCGGGGCGAGCCATCGTCGCGCGTCCAATGCCGCAGCTTCTCGAACCATTGCACCAGCCCCGCCACGGCCGGTCCCTCGACCCCGATGGCGAGATCGGCCCAGCCATTCGCTTCCGGCGGGGCGAAGTAGTCGTCCGCGATATTGAAACCTCCGAACATCGCGGTGCGATCGTCGGCGACGATCATCTTCTGGTGGTTGCGCACCAGATAGCGCTGGGTCCAGCGCGCGCTGAAGCAGTGAAACGTCCCGCCGGCCGAGCGGATCGGGGCGAGGAAGGCGTCACTCGCGTCCGAGCCGAAACGGTCGATGATCAAGGTTACCGCGACCCCGCGTCGCGCCGCGGCGGCCAGCTCGTCGCGCACCTCTCGGCCGATGGCGTCCTCGGCGAATATGTAGAAGGCGAGCTTGAGCGAGACCCGCGCCTTGCGCAGCAGCGCCATCATCGCCTCGCGCCGGTCCGCGCCGGCGGGGTAGAATGACAGCGTCTGACCCGCCGCTTCGATCGAGAACGGATCGGGCTCGCGGAACTTGTCCGCTGCGCGCCCGCCGCTCCCCGCCCCGGCTCCTCGATCGACCGCTTTCACGCCGCGACCTTACGGCAGGGATCGCCGCGCGCAAATCTTGACTTCGCCGCCCCTCTCGCCTATCTGCGCCCGCTTCCCCACAAGCAAGTCCATCTGCGGAGTGAACAATGGCGCGCGTCACCGTCGAAGATTGCGTCGATAAGGTCCCCAACCGTTTCGATCTGGTGCTGCTCGCCGCCCAGCGCGCGCGCGAGATTTCGGGCGGTGCCGAGCTGACCATCGATCGCGACCGCGACAAGAACCCGGTCGTCGCGCTCCGCGAGATCGCCGACGAGACCGTGCGCCCGACCGAGCTGCGCGAATCGGCGGTGGTCAACCTCCAGAAGATCCTGCCCGACGACGAGGACGAGACCGACGAGATGGGCTCGCTCAGCCAGTCGGCCGAAGCGCTGCGCATTACCGCCGCGGCGCCCGCCCGCTCGACCTCGGTCGGCGGCGATTACGACGGCTGAGCCCGGCAATATTTCCGCTCCAGCTTAGCCGCCCCAGGGCTCTGGAGAAACGCCAACCCCCTACGGGGCCTGCCGCGCGCGCTCAGCCGCAGGGATATTCTTTCGCCATCGCGCGGCGCCAAGCCTCGACCAGGGTCAGCGAGCGCCGTTCGCTCTCGGGCAAACGGCCCAGTATGGCGATCACCTGCCGCGAGCCCATACCGCGCTTGGTGCTCTCGGGCGGGCAATAGAGCGGCTCGCCGGCAGCCTTCGCCGCGAGATTGGCCGACCGCGTGCGCGTGCTCGCATCTTTCATCTGCGCGATCATCGGCTTGAGCCGCTTGTCGAAAATCGCGCCCAGGCCCCTGGCCTCGAGCGCCCTTGCGTCGACATAAAAAGCCTGCGCGTTGACGTCCGCCGGCGCTGCGAATGCTGCCGCCGTCCAAAGTAACGCCGGCGCGGCCAAAAGTTTGGTGCTCACTCGGACACTCCCCCTAGGTTAGGAGTGTCTGCGCGGTCCGACATGAACGGCGGTTGACGGAACTCCGGCTGAGAGAATTCAGGCCCCCTGCGCCGCGCCTTCCCCGCCGAAGCGTTTGCCGGCCTTGGGAATCGCCGAGCCACGGACGGGCTGGACCACGGTGGTGGCGCCCTTGTCGGCGTCGCGGTCGATCTTGCCGTCCTTCATCAGCGCCTGGATTTCGTCGCCGGTCAGCGTCTCGTATTCGAGCAGCGCCTGCGCCAGCAGGTGCAGCTTGTCCTCCTGTTCACCAAGCACCTGGCGCGCGCGGGCAAGACCGCCTTCGACCAGGCCCTTGATCTCGGCGTCGATCAGCTTGTTGGTGTCGGCGCCGCCCATCGTGCGCGCGGTCTGGCCCATGCCGAGATAGCCTTCCTGGCTCGCCTCGTACTGAAGCGGACCCAGCTTGTCGGACATGCCCCATTTGGTGACCATGTTGCGCGCCAGGTCGGTGGCGTACTGGATGTCGCCGCTGGCCCCGCTCGAGACCTTGGAGTGGCCGAAGATGATCTCCTCCGCCACGCGCCCGCCCATCGCCACCGCGAGGTTCGCGTGCATCTTGTCGCGGTGGTAGGAGTAGTTGTCCCGCTCGGGCAGGCGCATCACCATGCCCAGCGCCATGCCGCGCGGGATGATCGTCGCCTTGTGGATCGGGTCCGAGGCGGGCTCGTTGAGGCTGACGAGCGCGTGACCGGCCTCGTGATAGGCGGTCATCTTCTTCTCGTCGTCGGTCATCACCATGGAGCGCCGCTCGGCGCCCATCATGACCTTGTCCTTGGCGTCCTCGAACTCGCGCATGGCGACGAGGCGCTTGTTGCGGCGCGCGGCCAGCAAGGCGGCTTCGTTGCAAAGATTAGCCAGATCGGCGCCCGAGAAACCAGGCGTGCCGCGCGCGATGGTGCGCGGGTTGACGTCGGGCGCCAGCGGCAGCTTCCTCATGTGCACCGCGAGAATCTTCTCGCGCCCGTCGATGTCGGGAACGGGCACCACGACCTGGCGGTCGAAGCGGCCCGGGCGCAGCAGCGCCGGGTCGAGCACGTCGGGCCGGTTGGTGGCGGCGATGATGATGATGCCCTCGTTGGCCTCGAAACCGTCCATCTCGACGAGGAGCTGGTTGAGCGTCTGCTCGCGCTCGTCGTTGGAATTGCCGAGGCCATGTCCACGATGGCGGCCCACCGCGTCGATCTCGTCGATGAAGACGATGCAGGGGGCGTTCTTCTTGGCCTGCTCGAACATGTCGCGCACGCGGCTGGCGCCGACGCCGACGAACATCTCGACGAAGTCCGAGCCGGAGATGGTGAAGAAGGGCACGCCCGCCTCGCCCGCGATGGCGCGCGCAAGCAGCGTCTTGCCGGTGCCGGGGCTGCCGACCAGCAGCGCGCCCTTGGGAATTTGGCCGCCGAGCTTGGCGAAGCGCTGCGGATCCTTCAGGAACTCGACGATCTCCTCGAGCTCCTCGCGCGCCTCGTCGATACCGGCGACATCGGCGAAGGTCACCTTGCCCTGCTTTTCGGTCAGCAGCTTGGCCTTGGACTTGCCGAAGCCCATCGCGCCTCCGGCTCCGCCGCCCTTCTGGACCTGGCGCAGCGCGAAGAAGGCGATGCCGAGGATGAGGATGAAGGGCAGGGACTGGATGAGAACATAGGTGAAGACGCTCATCTCCTCCTTGGCCGCGCCCGAATAGGAAACGCCGCCCTTGTCGAGCAGCGGGGTCAGCGAAGTGTCTCCGTCGACGGGGACGGTCGAGAACTGCTTGCCGTCGGTCAGCGTGCCGGTGATGCGCTCGGGCGAAATCTGCACGTCGCGCACCGCGCCGTCGGCGACCTTCTGGCGGAATTCCGAGTAGCGGATGGCCTCGCCCGGTGCCTTGGCGCCGCTGCCGAAGACCGAGACGACCACGAGCAGGGCGAGGAATATCCCGCCCCAGATCATCAGGCTCCTGACCCAGGGGCTCATGCCCCCGTTTTCGGGATCGCCGCCCTGGTTCTGATCGCTCATGAGTTTGCCCGGTCCTTTCGCCTGTCCAATGTAGGCGCAAGCAGGTGAATGACAAGTTTCCCCGCGCCCCGCGAGAGGGCACCGTGTCGCGGAGTGTAACCGGCTCAGCCGGGCTGCGGGCCCTTGAGCAGCGCCGCGCGCTCGCAGCGGCAAACGACCTCGTCGCGCTGGTTCAGGCATTCGTGGAGGAAGGTGACGATCCCCGCCCCGGGCCGCGACTTGCTGGATTTGAGCGCGACGACCTCGCTGGTGGCGCGCAGCGTATCGCCGAGGAAAACCGGTCCCGGCATCACCAGCTTGTCGTAGCCGAGGTTGGCGATCAGCGTTCCCAGCGTGGTGTCGCCCACCGACAGCCCCACCATCAGCGCGAAGGTGAAGGTGCCGTTGACGAGGATTTGCCCGAACTCGCTCCGCGCCGCCGCCTCGGCGTCGATGTGGAGGGGCTGCGGGTTGTGCGTCATGGTCGAGAACAGGAGATTGTCGGTTTCGGTCACCGTGCGGCGGATTTCGTGCTCGATGCGGTCGCCGACTTTCCATTCATCGAAGAAGCGGCCCGCCATCAGGCCGGAACCTTGCCGGGGCCCGCTCCCATGACCGCCTTCACCTCGAGGAATTCGTGGAAGCCGAACTGGCCCCATTCGCGGCCATTGCCCGATTTCTTGTAGCCGCCGAAGGCCGCGTTCATGTCGTAGCCCCCGTTGATCGCCACGCGCCCCGCGCGGATCCGCCGGGCGAGTTTTTTCGCGGTTTCGAGATCCTCGCCGGTGATGGCCGAGGCGAGCCCATACTCGGTGTCGTTGGCGATCGCCACCGCCTCGTCGAGATCGCCGTAGCCGAGGATGCACAGCACCGGACCGAAGATTTCCTCTCGCGCGATGGCCATGTCGTTGGTGACATCGGCGAAGACGGTCGGCTTGACGTAATGGCCGGTCTCGAGCCCCGCGGGCTTGCCGGGCCCGCCGGCGACCAGCGTCGCGCCCTCGGCGATGCCGGTCTCGATCAGGGCCTGGATCTTGTCCCACTGCGCCTTGGAGACCACCGGACCGATGGTGGCGTTGCCCTTGGGGTCGCCGGGGATGACCGCCTCCGCGGCCTCCTTCGCCGCCGCCTTGGCCTCCTCCATCCGCGCCGCGGGCACGAACATCCGGCTCGGCGCGGTGCAGGTCTGGCCCGAATTGCTCATCATCCCCGCGGTCCCGCGCGCCACCGATCTGGCGAAGGCGCCGTCGTCGAGCACGATATTGGGGCTCTTGCCGCCCAGCTCCTGCGCCACGCGCTTGACCGTGGGCGCGGCGTTGGCGGCGATGGCGATGCCCGCGCGGGTCGAGCCGGTGACGCTGACCATGTCGATATCGGGATGGCCGCTGATCGCGGTGCCGACCCCCGGCCCGTCGCCGTTGATGAGGTTGAACACGCCCTTGGGCACGCCCGCCTCGTGCATGATCTCGGCAAAGATCATGGCGTTGATCGGCGCGATCTCGCTCGGCTTGAGGATCATGCTATTGCCGGTCGCGAGCGCGGGGAAGACCTTGCAGGCGATCTGGTTCAAGGGCCAGTTCCACGGGGTAATCATGCCGACCACGCCGATCGGCTCCCACGAATGGAGAGTGTCGCCGTCCTGCCGCTCGAAGGGGAAGTTTTCGAGGATGCCGATGGCGGTCTGGAGGTGGCCGGCAAGCAGGCCGACATGCGGACCGCTGGCGAGCGACATCGGCGCGCCCATCTCGTCGCTGACGGCGCGCGCGAGGTCCTCGCGCCGCTTCTCGATCCCCGCGGCTATTGCCTTGAGCAGGTCGAGGCGTTCCTCGCGGGTCGAGAACTGCCAGCCCTCGAAGGCGCGCCGCGCCGCGGCCACCGCCTTGTCGACATCGGCGGCGCTGCCGAGCGAGATGTGGCCGATGGTCTGTTCGGTGGCCGGGTTCTCGACCGGCACGGTGTTGGGCGCGACCGGATCGACCCATTGGCCGTCGATGTAGAACTGCGTGTACTCGTACATGGTTTTCTCCTCGGCGCGCGATCTAGGCGCCTTCGGCCCATTTCGCCACCACCGCATTGCCGTCGAGAGCGCTGTCGCGGATCAGGCCGGGGGTGCGGCCAAAGCGCGGCGCGGGGGCGGTGTGCCAACGCCCGCCCTGCTCGACGAAAAGACCGCGCGCCTTCATGTGCGGATGTTCGCGCGCTTCGTCGAGCGGGATCACCGGCGCGAAGCAGGCGTCGGTGCCTTCGAGCAGATCGCACCACTCGGCCTGGGTCCGGGTGGCGAACAGCGCCGCCATCCCTTCGGCGTGCCCGTCCCAGTTGGCCGGGTTCATCTGCCCTTCGCGCAGCTCGGCCGGCGCGCCCGCGCGCTCGCACAGCTCGGCGTAGAACAGCGGCTCGATCGCGCCGACGCTGATCTCCTTGCCGTCCTTGCAGCGGTAACAGCGGTAGAAATGCGCCGCCCCGCCGAGCAGGCCCTTGCCGCGCTCGGTGGTGCGCACCGCGCTCGGCGGCAGGCCGAAGAAGAAGCTCATCAGGCTGGTGACGCCGTCGACGATGGCGGCGTCGATCACCTGCCCCTTGCCGCTGCGCTCGCGCTCCCACAGCGCCGCGAGAATGCCGAGCGCGCAATAGAGCGAGCCGCCGCCGAAATCGCCGACCAGGTTCTGCGGCGGCACCGGCAGTTCGCCCGCCCTGCCGATCGCGTCGAGTGCGCCGGTCACCGCGATGTAGTTGAGATCGTGGCCGGCCGATTGCGCCAGCGGCCCGTCCTGGCCCCAGCCGGTCATGCGCGCATAGACCAGCCGCGGATTGGCCGCGAGCAGCACCTCGGGCCCCAGCCCCAGCCGCTCCATGACCCCGGGCCGGAAGCCCTCCACCAGCACATCGGCGCGGCGGCACGCTTCGAGGCAGAAGGCGCGTCCTTGCTCGCTCTTGACGTCCACCTGCGCGCGGTGCCGCGCGCGCTCGACCACCACATTGGTCGGCTGCGAGCCCTCCCGCTCGATCCGCACCACCTCGGCGCCCATGTCGGCCAGCAGCATCGCGACATGCGGCCCCGGCCCGATCCCCGCGAATTCGACCACCCTGAGCCCGGTCAGCGGCCCGCGCGAATTTTCGGTCATTCCAGTCTCCCTTGGCAACTGAATGGCGCGCGAACGCTCAGCTTGGCAAGCGTTTGGTTCGCGCAGAGACGCAGAGAGCGCAGTGACGAAGATGCGCTCGCAAAGGCGCGAAGGCGCAATGGAAGTAGTGGGTTACTCGGAAGGATTGCGAATTGGATGGCGGCCGCGCCACAGGCTCCAATAAATCTTCGCGCCTTTGCGCCTTTGCGAGCGAAAAAACTCTGCGTGCTCTGCCCTCTCTGCGCAAATCAGACTTTTAACGCCATGTTGTCGATGAGCCGCGTCCCGCCGATGCGGGCGGCGACGAAGAGGCGGGCGTTGGCGCTGGGCTGGTCGAGCGGGGCGAGGCTGCCGCCATCGCGCAGTTCTGCATAGTCCACGCTCTCGAAGCCAGCGGCCAGGAGGCTATCGTGGAGGTTTCCAAGCGCCTGCGACAGAGGCGCACCGGCCGAAATCGCGGCGATGGCGTCGCGCATCGCGGCCGGCAGCGCGGCCGCGGCGGCGCGCTGCTCGGGCGAGAGATAGGCGTTGCGGCTCGACATCGCGAGCCCGTCCGCCTCGCGCACGATGGGAACGGCGTGGATGGCGTCCACATGCGGTTGCGTCAGGTCGAGATCGCGCGCCATGCGGCGGATCACCGCGAGCTGCTGCCAGTCCTTCTCGCCGAAAAACGCCATGTCGGGGCGCACCTGGTTGAACAGCTTGAGCACCACCGTCGCCACGCCGTCGAAGTGCCCGGGCCGGTCGGCCCCGCACAGGCCCTCGCTCACCCCCGCCACGCCGACATTGGTTGCATAGCCTTCGGGATAGACCTCGGCCCGCTCGGGCGCCCACAGCAGCGCCACTCCTTCCGCTTCGAGCAGCTCGAAATCGCGGGCGAACTGGCGCGGATAGGCGCCGAAATCCTCCCTGGGCCCGAACTGGCGCGGGTTCACGAAGATCGAGGCGATCACATGGTCGGCCTTGGCCTTCGCCGCGCGCACCAGCGTCAAATGCCCCTCGTGCAGCGCGCCCATGGTCGGCACCAGCGCCACGGTGCGTCCGCCGGCGCGCAGATCGTCGATCGATTTTCTCAACACGCCCAATGTCGCGACGGTTTGCACGGGTTTGACACCTCCGATAGGGGACGGCTCGCCCCTAGCGGCGCAAACCGTCCATCGAAAGCGTGTCTGTGACCACCGCCCGCCCGCACCGCATCACTTTCGCCAACGAGAAGGGCGGCACGGGCAAGTCGACGACGGCGGTGCATGTGGCGGTGGCGCTGGCCTATTCGGGCAAGCGCGTGGTCGCCTTCGACGTCGATCCGCGCCAGCGCACCATGGACCGCTATTTCGAGAACCGCGCCGCCACCGCGGCGAAGCGCGGGGTGGATCTGCCCACCGCCGCCTGCCATGTCGTCGAGGGGCTTTCGCCCGAGGAATTCGAGGCGCTGGCCGCGCGCGAGGCGGCGGGGGCGGATTTCATCGTCGTCGACACGCCCGGCCGCGACGATCCGCTGGCCCGCCACGCCGCCGCCGAGAGCGACACGCTGGTCACCCCGATGAACGACAGCTTCGTCGATTTCGACCTCATCGGCCAGGTCGAGGGCGAGAGCTTCAAGGTCAGGAAGCTGTCGTTCTACGCCGAGCTGATCTGGGAAGCGCGGCTGAAGCGCAGCAAGGCGACGCTGGAACAGCAGCGCCGCCAGATGGATTGGGTCGTGGTGAGGAACCGCACCGGCTATACCGAAGCGCGCAACATGGCGCGGATCGAGAAGGCGTTGACCGAAATGAGCAAGCGCGTCGGCTTCCGCATCGCCAAGGGGTTGTCCGAGCGCGTGATCTACCGCGAGCTGTTCCCGAGCGGGCTGACGCTGCTCGACAAGGGGCAGCTCGGCGATCTCGGGACCAGCCATCTGGTGGCGCGGCAGGAACTGCGCGGGCTCGTCGCCGGTCTGCGCCTGCCCGGCGTGATGAGCGCCGAGGAAGAAGCCCGGGAAGTGGCCGCATGATCCGGCTGCTGGTCATCGCCGCGCTGGTCTGCATCGCGGTGCGCTGGGCGACCGGCGCCTGGCCGTGGCAGTGGCTCTCGACCGGGCCGAGTCCGACCCGCGAGCTCGCCAAGGCGCGCCGTCTGCTCCGGGTTTCGCCCGCCGCCACACCCGACGACATCCGCGCCGCCTACCGCCGCCTCGCCGCCGAGATGCACCCCGACCGCGGCGGCAGCGACGCGCGCCTCGCCGCGCTTACCGAGGCGCGCGACCTGCTGCTCGCCCAGCTTCCGGAGAACCGCCGATGAGCCACCGTTTCGATCCCACCGTGCTGCGCGAATACGACATCCGGGGCATCATCGGCGAGACGCTGGGGCCAGACGACGCGCGCGCGATCGGGCGCGGCTTCGCCAGCCTGCTGCGCGAGGCGGGCGGCGGCAAGGTCGCGGTGGGTTACGACGGGCGGGTCAGCTCGCCGATGCTCGAGCACGCGCTGATCGAGGGACTGACCGCCAGCGGCTGCGACGTGGTCCGGATCGGCATGGGGGCGACCCCGATGCTCTATTACGCCGAGGCCTCACAGCAGGACGTGGACGGCGGCATCCAGATAACCGGCAGCCACAATCCCGCCAATTACAACGGCTTCAAGATGGTCTTTCAGGGACGCCCGTTCTTCGGCGCGGACATCCAGACCATCGGGCGGCTCGCCGCGGCGGGCGACTGGCTGGATGGCGCGGGCACGGTCGAGACGCGGGAGGTCGAGGACGCCTATATCGAGCGGTTGCTGCAGGGCCTCGACGGGATCGACCCGGCGGCGCTCGCCAGGCTCCGCATCGGCTGGGACGCCGGCAACGGCGCCGCCGGCCCCGCGCTCGAGAAGCTCGCCGCGCGGCTGCCTGGCGAACACCACCTGCTCTACACCGAGGTCGACGGCAATTTCCCCAATCATCATCCCGATCCGACGGTCGAGGCGAATCTGGCCGACCTCAAGGCGCTGGTCGCCGCGAAGAACCTCGATTTCGGAGTGGCATTCGACGGTGACGGCGACCGCATCGGCGCGATCGACGGCGAAGGCCGCGTGATCTGGGGCGATCAGCTTCTGTCCATTTTCGCCGAAGATGTCCTTGCCCGGCATCCCGGCGCGACCGTGATCGCCGACGTCAAGGCCAGCCGCGCGCTGTTCGACCGTGTGGCCGAGCTTGGCGGCAAGCCGCTGATGTGGAAGACCGGCCATTCGCTCGTGAAGGCCAAGATGAAGGAAACCGGGAGCCCGCTCGCCGGCGAGATGAGCGGCCACATCTTCTTCGCCGACGGCTACTACGGCTATGACGATGCGCTTTACGCGGGCATCCGCCTGATCGCGGCCAGCGCCCGGCTTGGTAAGCCGGTGACCCGGCTGCGCAGCGAAATGCCCGCGATGGTCAACACCCCCGAGCTGCGCTTCCAGATCGACGAGAGCCGCAAGTTCGCCGCCATCGCGGAGATCGAGCAGCGGTTGGCAGAATCCGATCTCTCGGTCAATTCAACCGATGGCGTGCGCGTCACCACCCCCGACGGCTGGTGGCTGCTGCGCGCCTCGAACACGCAGGACGTGCTGGTCGCGCGCGCCGAGAGCGAAACGCAGGAGGGCCTCGACCGCCTGGTCGCGCAGATCGACGAACAGCTCGCCGCCAGCGGCATCGCGCGCGGGGAGAGCGTGGGGCACTAAACGCGATAATCGTAAGGCTTGTGAGGTTGTAACTTACGCGACGCACTTTGTGGAAAGCGGGCGTTTCGGTATTTTGGTTTTGCAAAGCGGCTGCGATTCGCACCACTCACAAGAAAGCTTTTGCAAAGTCCACTTTTCGCTACCCAGCTATCGAAAGGTAGACGGCATGAGGAGCTTACGCTAGACACGAGCGGAATGCCGAAGCCATGCGTACCCGATCCATTGCCTTTGCAACAGCTCGAGTGGAGAACGCTCCTGCCGCTGGTTGGGCACGCCAATGCCTGCTTGGCCCGGTACGACGGCATGGTCCAAACCTTGCCCAACGCGGCGGTCTTGCTTTCTCCTATAACCACGCAGGAAGCCGTCCTGTCTTCGAAGATTGAAGGCACGCAGGCAACACTGGACGAAGTTCTTGAAGCCGAAGCGGGACTAATCCCGGCAGAGGCAAGGCGCGATGACATCGACGAGATCAACAACTATCGCGCGGCTGTCTATCAAGCGGAGCACGACCTCGGTCATCGCGGGATAACCCTATCGTTGATCAAAGCGGCACATCAGCGTCTTCTTCAAGGAGTGCGAGGAAGGGACAAAACCCCGGGCAAGTTCAGGGACGATCAAAACTGGATCGGTCGTCGTGGAGATCCGATCGAGAAAGCCCGGTTTGTGCCGCCCAATCCAATGATCATGCAGGCTGCGCTCGATGATTGGGCCAGCTACATCGAATTGCAGACCGAAGATCCCATTCTGCAAACCGCCATAGCTCATGCCCAGTTTGAGATCATTCACCCGTTCCGAGATGGCAATGGCAGAATTGGACGAATGCTGATTCCGCTGATCCTCTACAAGCGAAAAACACTATTCCGCCCGATGTTCTATATGTCGGAATACCTCGAGGAACACCGCGAAGAATACTATGATCGGTTGCTAGCAATCACCTCTAGGGGAGACTGGCAGGGTTGGATCAGTTTCTTTTTAGAGGCAATGATCGTTCAGGCGATAGCCAATACCGACAAAGTTCGGAGGATTCGCGATCTCTATGAAGAGACAAAGAAAACGGTGGTAGACATCACCCACTCGCAGTTTGCGATCGGGGCGGTTGATGCCCTGTTCGCGCAACCGGTCATCTCGAGTGTGCGATTTGGCCAGTCTGGCGGTTTTGCCAATCGCGTCACCGCGAATAACATGCTCCGCCAACTTGACATCCACGGGGTAATCAGACGGATACGCGCCGGTTCGGGAAGGACCCCCGCCACTTATGCTTTCCCCGCGCTGATCAATATCGCCGAGGGAAAGACTGTTTTTAGGGCCTGACGCAAAAGGGCCCGGATCGCTCCGGGCCCTTCGTTACAGCGTTCGGAAGCCAGCGCTCAGCTGTCGCTGAGCGTGCTCGTCTCGCTGTAGTAGCTTTCGCGGGCTTCCACGCGCAGGTTGTTCTGCACGTGCTTCACGCCCGAGACGTCTTCGACGATGTCTTCGGCGCGGCGCTTGGCCGAGCGGCTGTCGACCGTGCCGTCGAGCGTGATCTCGTTGTCCTTGCAGCTTACGGTGATCTTGCTTGCGTCGAGCGAGGAATCGCGCATCAGCCGTTCGTTGGCATCCTCGAGGATCCGTTCCTTCGACCGCGTGTAGCCCGCGGGGCCCTTGCCGCGATGGTCCACGCGCTGGTCCATTTCCCGCCGGCGGGCGGCGTCGTCGTCTCCGAACCAGCTCATCACCTCGTCGCTGGCCCGGTCGAAGAAGCCGCGCTCGTCGCGGTCGTAGCGGCGCGGGGGAATCGAGCCCCGGTTGGGTTCATACATGTTGGGTCCGTAGCTGCCCGCGCCGTAAATCCCGGAGCCATAGCCGCGCAGATTGCGCGATTGGCCATAGCGGCCGCGGGTGTAATCCTGTCCGCCATAGTCGTCACCGCGGAAATAGCTGTGCGTCGTTTCGCCCTGTCCGTAGCGGGTCGTTCCCGCCCGGTCGTAATCGTCGAGCGAGCTGCTGTCGCCGCTATAGCCCCCGCCCGGGCGGCCCAGATCGTCGCGCCGAAAGTTCTCGTTCGGGCCGTAGCCACCGGTCGATCCTGTGTCCGACTGCCAGCGCCGGTTGCTTTCCTGGCTGCGCCAGCTGTCGTCGCCCTGCTGCCAGTCGGAATCTCCGCTGAACTGCTCCGACTGACGGCTCCGCGAGCCGAAGCGATCGCGGTAATCCTGCTGTCCCCCCGAACTGCGATAGCGATTGTCCATGAGACGTCTCCTTCGTCGCCGCAGTGTGCCGTCGGCCCGCCGGGCGACGAGCGGCGGGAGGTCTTGGGAAAACGGCCCGTCGTGAGCCGCCATCCCATTCCTACGCATGAGGACCGGATCGGTTGCAGGCTCGACGCGGGTCCGGTGCGCTTCATCGCACGGGTCCGTCGCTTGACGAAGAGGGCCACCGGGGCGGCGATTGACCGGGGTGCCCGGCCGTCCCACAGTCGCGGGCAATGCCATCCGCGGTGCCTCCGGAAATCGACGCCTGGTTCGCCGGGCGCGGTTGGCGCGTGCGCGGCCACCAGAGCGCGATGCTGGCGGCGAGCGACGCGGGGCGCCACGCGTTGCTCGTGGCCGATACCGGCGCGGGCAAGACGCTGGCCGGGTTTCTGCCGACGCTGGCCGACTTTACGTCCTCGCGGCTTGCCGGGGCCGACCCGCCCGCCGAGAGAGCCGAGGGCCTGCACACGCTCTATGTCTCCCCGCTCAAGGCGCTGGCGCACGACGTCCAGCGCAATCTCGTCGCGCCCATCGAGGAGATGGGGCTGCCGATCCGGGTCGAGACGCGCAGCGGCGACACCCCGGCGGATCGCAAGAAGCGCCAGCGCAGCCGGCCGCCGCATGTCCTGCTGACCACGCCCGAAAGCCTGTCGCTGCTGCTCAGCTTTCCCGACAGCCTGGAGCTGTTCAAGGGGCTCAGGCGGATCGTGATCGACGAGGTTCATGCTTTCGCCACCGGCAAGCGCGGCGATCTGCTGGCGCTGGCGCTGAGCCGCCTGCAGGCCATCGCGCCGGGAATGCGGCGCGCCGCGCTCTCCGCCACGCTCGCCAACCCCGAAGGGTTTCGTAAGTGGCTCGCGCCCTGGGGCGACCTGGACGACGTCGAGCTGGTCGAGGGCGAGCCCGGGGCGCCCGCCCAGGTCGAAATCCTGCTGCCCTTCGAGGAGCGCGTGCCCTGGGGCGGCCACGCCGCGACCTGGGCCATCCCCCAGCTCTACGAGGAGATCAAACGCAACCGCACCACACTGATCTTCACCAATACGCGTTTCCTGGCCGAATACATCTTCCAGACCCTGTGGGACGCGAACGAGGACACGCTGCCGATCGGCATCCACCACGGCTCGCTCGGCAAGGAGGCGCGGCGCAAGGTCGAAGGGGCGATGGCGCGCGGCGAGCTGCGCGCGCTGGTCGCCACCGCCAGCCTCGACCTCGGCGTCGACTGGGGCGACATCGACCTGGTGGTGCAGATGGGCGCGCCCAAGGGTTCGAGCCGATTGCTCCAACGGATCGGGCGCGCGAATCACCGGCTCGATTGTCCGAGCCGTGCGTTGCTGGTCCCAGGCAACCGTTTCGAATTCCTCGAGGCGACAGCGGCCAAGGAGGCGGTCGACGAGGGCCAGCGCGACGGCGAGGATTTCCGACCGGGCGGGCTCGACGTGCTGGCGCAGCACGTCACGGCCTGCGCCTGCGCCGCGCCCTTTCACGAGGACGCCCTGCTCGCCGAGATCCGCTCGAGCCTCGCCTACGCCTGGGTCGACGAAGCGGTATTCGCGCGGGTGCTCGCCTTCGTCGAGAACGGCGGCTATGCGCTCAAGGCCTACGACAGGTTCAAGCGCATCACCCGCGACGCCGACGGCGTGTGGCGGCTGACCCATCCCGACCAGGCCGCGCGGCACCGCATGAACGCGGGCATCATCGTCGATGCCGAGATGATCGAGATCCGCTTCCGAAACGGCCGCTCGCTGGGCAAGGTGGAGGAGCAGTTCGCCGCGTCGCTCCGCAACGGCGACACCTTCCGCTTCGCCGGCATGGACCTCGAGGTCGAGGCGCTGCGCGACCTCGAACTGATCGTTCGGGCCGCCAGGTCCTCGGCGACGATTCCCAGCTACATGGGCGCGCGCCTCCCGCTCACCACCCATCTCGCCGACCGCGTGCGCGCCATGCTGGTCGATCGCGCCGGCTGGGCGCGCTTCCCCGACGACGTGCGCGAGTGGCTGGAGGTGCAGGACTGGCGCTCGCGGATGCCTGGCCCGGACAGCCTGCTGGTCGAAAGCTTCCCGCACGCCAGGCGGCACTACACGGTCTATTACACCTTCATCGGCTGGAACGCGAACCAGAGCCTGGGGATGCTGATCACCAAGCGGATGGAGGACCGCGGCCTGATGCCCGGCGGCTTCGTCGCCAACGACTATAGCCTGGCGGTCTGGGGACTGCGGCCGGTCGCCGACCCCGCCGCGCTGCTCTCCCCCGACATCCTGACCGACGAGTTCATCGACTGGGTGCAGGGCAGCTATCTGCTGCGGCGCGCCTTCCGCGAGGTCGCGGTGATCGGCGGGCTGGTCGAACGCCAGCATCCCGGCAAGCGCAAGACCGGCAAGCAGGTCACCTTCTCGACCGACCTGATCTATGACGTGCTACGCAAATACGAGCCCGACCACGTGCTGCTCGAGGCCGCCTGGGCCGACGCCCGGACTCGGATGACCGACGTCGGCCGGCTGGGACATCTGCTCGACCGCTCCGCCCGCGACCTCGTCCACGTCGAACTCGACCGCGTGACGCCGCTGGCGGTCCCGGTGATGGTGATGATCGGCCGCGAGGCGACTCCGCAGGGCAGCGCCGACGACGAACTGCTGCTCGAGGCCGAAAGCCTGGCGGCGGCGGCGATGCGGGTGGAGGATGTGCGGGCAGAGGCGGATTAGAGCCAGATCTAGCCGCCGGGCACCCCCACGAAAAAGGGGCGGATCGCTCCGCCCCTTTCGATGCCTGGAAATAGGTCGGTCAGCCGGCCTTGCCGAACACCCGGTACTGTTCGTTGCCGACGAAGCCGAACTTGGTCACGCCGCTCGCCTTGATGATGTTGAGCACCTTGGCCGACAGATCGTAGCTGGCGCGCGCCTCCGGCTCGAACTGCAGCTCGGGCTCTGGCTGCATGTTCCTCGATTCCTGAAGCAGCGAAACCAGATTGCCCTCGTTGATCGCCTGGCCGTTCCAGAGGATCTGGTTGCTCACGGTCAACACGAGCTTGTTCTTCACCGGTTCGACGATGATGTCGGTCGGCGGAGTCGGAGTCGGAAGATCGATGTCGACCGAATGGGTCGCGACCGGGATGGTGATGATGAACATGATGAGGAGCACGAGCAGGACGTCGATCAACGGCGTCATGTTCATTTCCATCATCGGCGCGCCATCGTCCTTGCCGCCTGACATTGCCATGAGAAGCTACTCCTGAATTCTGTGCGAACCGCGGCCGAACCGAACCCCGTCAGGCGTTCGGATCGACCTTGTTCGAAATGAAGCCCACGGTCGGATAGCCCGCCGCCTGGATGTTGTAGATCGCCCCGGCGATGCACTGCCACGGCGCATTCACGTCGCCGCGGATGTGGACCTGCGGGATCTGTTCGGGATCCTGCATGATCGCCTCCGCCCCGCCGGCGCGCTGCACGATGCTGTCGAGCCGCGCGAAGGCCTGGTCGTAGAGCTCTTCCGAGGTCACCGGAGTGGTGTTGTTGAAATAGACCCGGCACTCGCCATTGCGCGAGGCGCCGGTGAACCCCGGCTGCCCGGCGCTGCGGCCGCCCTCGTCGGTGGTGCTGACCGTCAGCAGCAGGTTCTCGACCTTGTCCTTCGATTCGGTCGATTCGAACACCGGGATGCGCAGCTTCTCGATGGTCTGCAGGGCGACGGGGACCGCGATCAGGAAGATGATCAGCAGCACCAGCATCACGTCCACGAGCGGCGTGGTGTTGATGTCCGACATGGGCGTTTCGGGACTTGCGCCCGTGGATATCGCCATTGGTTATCCTATCCGTATGACATTCGAGCGGCGCTCAGCTGGCGCGGGCGGCGCGGGCGCGCGCCCGCGCCGCCGCGGCAACTCAGGGCCTGGTGGTCGTGGTCGCGCCGGTGGCGGGGCCGCCCGC